>NZ_JAMYNH010000002.1:0-582810 GCF_040318975.1 Mesorhizobium sp. M0983
TGGCATGAGACCAAAGTGTACCTGAAACCGCCGGGCCTTGCCTTCGCAAAATTACGATTTAAGCAATAAGATCAATGATTTGGCGTTTGTGGACGGAAACTAGACTAGCAGGCTGTTGAAGAAGTCAGGCTCTTTCGCAAACGAAGCCTGAATCGTCGGCGTTGTGGATGTAGATGCGGCCGACAAGGCGGCCTGCAGTGCCAAAGACAACCCGGCCGCGGCCACAGGCTGGGTCGTTCTCTTCATGCCCCTCCCACGAGAACTCCGCGCAGGCTGAGCCATCGCGGGTGCCATATCGGACATCGAGGAAGCCCTTGAGTGCGCCGAAGGCGATCTCGCCATCCGCCGAACCCTTGAATGTCAGATGCGCTTCCTCAACGAGATCGAGGAAGTCGTTATCCCAAACATCCATCTCGACGATGCGCCAGCGGCCGGGAAAGGCCTTGGCGAAGCCGGGAACCTTGGCCATCAGCCGGTCTCCGCCATGAGCTTTGGCAGTCGCACCAGATTGTAGGGCGCGGCTGCGAAGGTGAAGGCCCATCCGACACGGTCGCGGCCGCGGAACCTAGTCTTGTGCTGGCCCGCCACGACCTTGATCCAACCGAATGCCTCTTCGATGCGCTTCCTGATGCGCTGGCTGACAACATAGCCGCTATGCCGGGTGGTTCGCCCGTCGGTCGCGGAACTGCGGCCGCTCATGTTCTGCGCCACGTGCGGCGTCGCCCTCATCGAGCGTAGCTCATTGACGAAGTCTTCCGCGTCGTAGGCTTTGTCGGCGCCGAGCGTGATCGCCTGTGGCCGGTCGGCGCGAGGCTCGATCATGTGCAGTGCGGCTATTCATGTACGCGCCATCAACCTTTCTGGACGAGGTCGATCATCCCTTGCATCGATTTGCCCTCGTAGACGGGATCGGTAATTATACCCTCGAGCCGCGCACACAGGCGGATGGCCTCCTTGGTTTCCCCGGACGGAAGGCCGTAAACAGGGAGACGCGTACCCATCGAGCAACACCACGTCATCCTGGACGATTTCCGTGCAAGCTTGACGAGCTTCGCAGTGTCCCGGGCAATACTTAGCACCTGCGCTTGGTCTGGGCGGGGGTGGCGGAGGCATCGATACCGATCACGTTGCGCTGCCGACCGTCCTTGGCAAATCCGACGACCATGCCGGCATGCGTCGAGCCCGTGACCGTGCAAACGATGATGTAGTCGATGGCAAATCCAAGCTGTTTCTCCTAGGCGCGCACCTCCTCCGCGAACCCGACGTACCCAAGGCCGCCATATTTGTGAACTGAGGCCCCCGCCGGAATCGCGTAAGGCCTGCCGCCCCTTGATTTGACCTCATCGAGCGCTTGTTCCCAACTGCGGCGGATGCCGATGTCAAAGCCCTGGACGACCAGGTGCACCTCTGCTCCCATTATGCGGCTTAAGAGAATGTTGCCGATCCGGTCGTAGACGGCGTCCTCATGTGGTACCCAGCTCTCCTGGACCAGGAGAAATTTCATGCCGATCTTGGCGGCGACCGCGGCGACCATCCGCGTGGGGTTGGATTGCACACCCCCGATGGTGACGAGCGTATCAGCGTTTGACGCGATCGCGTCGGGGATGATGTATTCGAGCTTGCGCAGCTTGTTTCCGCCGAACGCGAGACCGGAGTTGCAGTCCTCGCGTTTGGCGTAGATTTCCACCTTGCCCCCCAGATGCTTGGCGAGGCGGTCGAGCTTCTCGATGGGCGTGGGTCCGAATGTGAGCGGATAGCGTTCGAACCTTTCCAGCATGTCTTCTCAGCAACACATGATCGCGTTGAATGAGCTATGCACCCAGTCAGTCCAAGAGGCGTGTTTGATTTGACGACAGCTGCGTTATGAGATGTTGCAGAAGAGCCTCATCATCATTTCCAGCGCCTCGCACGGAGACGAAGCAGCCCGCATCCCGGCGTGCTGCGACGGCTCTCATGCCTACGGAACCCAAATAGCTGCATCTCGCGCCATTAGACGTCCCGGGATGCGGTCACCTCCGCCCAAGTCAAGCACACCTGTTGTTGAATGATCAGCCCAATGTCCGTGGTTCATCGAAAGTGGCGTTAGCCTAAGCACTGACCTTGTCAAGGCCCCTCAAGGCAGCAGCAGCGATATGGCCAGCATTTGATCGCGCTGGAGCAAATCTGCGGATTCATTCGTCACCTCATCAAGGTCTGGTGGCTCGGATCCAACTTCCTTCCAACTGTCGAAATGCTCAGCCCTTTGGCCAGCTCGGCTAACGCAGCCAGACCGCCAGATCAGAAAGAGCACGCTTGCGAAATACGCCAGCTGAAGGAGGAGCGAACAAGTCAGCGTCGTGACGACTACTGTGGCTATGGAATGAGAAGCGAAGTAGACAGTCAGTGCGGTGCTGCACAGCACCAGCCCCAGGACGCGACAAAACATTCTAAAGGGCAACGCCGTTCTCCTGGTTTTGTCTTCTCAGCTCATGCTGCGACCTGGTCGGCCGCAACATGGGTCTGGCAGTTCTTCGGGCAGACGCGGCCGCAGGCTCCGCAGCCAATGCAGCGGCCGGCATGGTCGACGACCATGATCATGCGATTGAGCTCGCCGTCGAAATCGTCGTCTTCACCGTCGCAGGCGCCGAGGATTTCACCCGCGTCATCGACGCCGTAAAGATGCATGACCTCGCGCGAGCAGACCTTGAAACAGCGGCCGCAGCCGATGCACGTCGTGCCGTCTATAGCGGTGAGATATTCCGGCACCCATCCGGAGCCGTCGCGAGTGGTGAATGTGCTCGTCATCGTGACTTCTTCATTGCAGCGAGCTCTCTCCTGGCACTATCCAACTCGGCAAAAACGGCCGACGCTTCCTCGGCAACTTCCACTATCTCCGTCCATTTTCCCGGGAGCTTCTCTACGAGGTCGCTCAATTTCATCTTGGCAATTGCCGCGCGCAGCTGAAGCTTTCGGACTTTCTTCCTCATCTCATCTAGCTTTGACATAAATCCTTCCTCGAAATCGGTTTCTTCACGCCCGTGCCACGTCGGGATAGGCTTCAATGGCTGCAGTCGCATCGTCGACCAGTTTCGTACCGGCCTCCGCGAGCTTCCTGAACGTCTCGAAGCTGAACCGGTGGATGTCTCGACAGAGCGACCAACCGCCCGGCCGTAAAAAGCAATCGTCCGAAGCCCCCATGGGTTTCATCTCAATCATTGGCGGTGTCACCAGGCCAGAGCGCTCCTCGATCGCAAGCCCCACGGCGGTGTAAAACATGTCGAGCCTCCACAGCACGTCCGGATCGGGATCTCCGATGACAGGGATCGCACGGCGCTGTTTTCTGGTGACGGTGAAGTCGGCCAGCAGCGTGGGGTCCGATTTGCCTTTCCCACGAGCCGTAGGAGTCTTGAGCACGGATCAGCCGCACGAGGCATCTGACAGAAGGCATGGCAAGGGCCGCCTCGTCCTCGTTGATAGCCCGGCTGACCGCGGCATCAGACATTTCGCCTTCTCCTCATCTCAGTCCTCTTCCTCGAAGCACGATGTCTGTTTTCGGGGACGCCTACTTCGGGCAGACTTGCGCAGCCGGCGCCCGGCTCGGGGCGGCCGATTCCACGCAATGGATGTCCCAGTGGCCGACCTTGAACGCGTCCTCGAGTGCGAGGTCTTCCACCCCGGCCGGAATTCGCGTCGAGCATCGCTTCCGCCGTGATGCGGCCGGAGGTGATCGCAAGATTGGAGCCTCGAACCCGCTGCAAGCGATCCACACTGTGCTGCATGGAACCGACTTGCTGCGGCCGCGCCAGCGAAATGGACGAATTGGACAGTATACATTCCAACCGTCACCCCCTTTTACGGGCGGCGCTTTGACACCTTCGGCAAAAAATTCTTTTGCGGTGCCGCGCAGAGAGCGCCGTGACAAACCTTCTCATCCTTGTAGTTGGCCAAGGCCTGTAGCAACTCCGGTAGAAGGTGCTCCTTCAGTTCGTCAGGGATAGGCTCCGGACCGTCCAGCGACTTCAGTGCCAGCTCGACCAACTCGATCGCGCGATTTTTGTTGCCGCTCTCATGATAGTAACGAGCGACCGCCGGATAAGACCAGAACTTTGGGCTGTCGCCTTGCGGGGGATTGAGTGCCAGGATGTGTTCGGACAGCTCCTTGCCCATCGCGAAGCGCTCAGCAGATGGAAAGCGCGAATGATCATAGTTCGGCTGGAAGAGTTGCTCTAGCGCCGCGATCATCCAGTCCTCGGAGTTTCTGTCGATCGCGTCGCGAACCAATTGGTGCATGAGGGGCAAGCCGGTCCACATGTCGTGCATTTTGTGAAGCACCAGATTCGCATGAGCCAGGCGGAAATTGAGGTTGTCCGGCAACAAGGCAATGCCCTCTTCGATTGCCGAGCGCGCCGTCTTCCAATCCTCTGTCTTCACAGCCGCCCGAAATCTAGCATTGATCGGCTTCGTCAACGCTTGTTCGCGCGCTATGGGTTCGCTTTCGGCGATACGCTCCTTATCGGCGGCTTTCGCTTCATCGCTGGTGCGCCAGCTGCCGTTAAGGACTTTCGGCAAAACCTCATCGAGTTGCCCCGGATCACCGATGAAGGCGATGTGGCCGTCTCGGTCGACCACGAAACTGGTCGGAATCCAGAAAGAAAAGCTGGGCTCCATCCAAAGCTTTTTCATTTCGCCTGTGGAGTCGAACCCGATCCGAAAGTTCAGATTCGAGCACTTTTCGGTCAACCACGCGTCCAACTTGGTTTGGGCCTCGACGGCCGTTGGAGCATCTTCACTGGCCGCGACACCGACGACCTCAAGTCCGCTGTCCTTGTATTTCTCCTGGAGCTGCACCAGATGGGGCATCGCCGCCACACATGGTCCGCACCAAGTTGCCCAAAATTCGACGATATATACTTTGCCGGGTTGGAAGTTCGTGAGGGGCTCGCCACGCAGCCAGTTCTCCACTTGGATCGAAGGAGCCGGTGACTCCATCTGCAATACCATGTTGCTCTCCAAAACTATTGCCAAAGGCTGCGCGACTTTATGCGCGAGCTTGTTTCCCCCTCAGGAAGGGGCACACGGGTTCAAGCAAAGGAGAGTCACGCGCGTCTGCGTGCAACCAGCCTTCACTCAGTGTTGCCGCATCACACTTCGCAAAGGCCGTGCCAGCACGCTCAGCGGGCAGTAAGCGCATTAATGGCTTAGAAAAGCTCCAAGCCAAGCTGGCCGTTTGTATTGAAGTCGACATGTTTTCCTGCCGCTGTCTGGTTTTGGACACGCCTTTGGCGCTTCGGGCCGGCACGAAAGCCTGGCCACGGATGACTACACATGTATTCGGGCCGAGGGACGGGACCGAGCAGATGGACATCATGACTGCGTTGGCTGCCGCCAGGCCCGTCATCATCGTCCGCTTCACGCCACCGGCTTGAGCGTCTTGCCGTTCCGGCCCTCAGGCGGCAGCGGATCTCGCCATTTGCGATTGCAAAGGGCTGCTCCATCCGAGCGCGGCCTGTGCCCCCTCGCCCGTCTTGCGATTGAATTCCTGGCTGGTTGGAAATTTTTTCACGACGAAGCCGGTCCAGCTTCGGCTCGCCAATACCACCGTCGTCAGCTCGACGATTATGATCGTGGCGCCAGGATGAGTGCCGGCATGTGCGGCTGGTGAGCTCTCCGGGGTTCCTGCTTTCTGCCGATATTTTCTATGTTCCCTGTGCTCAGGCGCTGCAGGGACCGCCTGGTGCGAATGTGAGCGTTGTCGGAATTTTGACCAGCCTCAAGGCCGCTCGGTCGCCACGCGATTGGCCGGGCAGACAGAAAACACTGAAGACGCGGCCGTTCTCGCTGCTAACCCGGCTACCATCCCAGGCGATGACAACGTGATTGATGCCATCAATTCCCGCCGACTCCGGCAAGAGCCCGACCGTCCCGACTCGCAGTTGAGGGCCTCGGCCACGGCACGGTCATCGCGTTGTTCAGCTCCCGGCCAAAGTTGAGGAGATCGGGATAGCGCCCATGCGATGCCGCTACGGGTCCGAACTCGGCCTGCCGCGCTGAAACGACTCTCTTTCTTGACCTGACGCCGACCTGCGAAGCCCTGGTGTTGACTGTATTGAGGAGTGCCAATACCTCTGTCCAGCCGTTGGTCTCCGCACACGGATTAACTCAAGCGAGCAGCCCCGCGAACGCGCGCTATCAAACAGACGTCCGGGATGTACTCGGCGACGGCGCGTGCAGATTGGCTCCGAGAAGCTCGCGAAGCTTGCACGTTTGCCGCGATCCTTCTCCGACTTGGCATCAGGATAGTGACCCAGTGAGTAGAGTTTCGAACAGCGTCGGTGCTGCTTCAGAACCCGTCAGCGAGCCAAAAACAGCGGCAATGGCGGCTTGCCAACTATCCATCTCGTCACGCCGCCGAAGAGCCGCTCGCGCAGCCGACGATTGCCATAAGCGCCCATGACGATCATGTCGGCAGACATGTCGATTGCGTGCTGCGCGAGCACCGTGGCCGCCGGTTTGCCGGCGCTCGGCAGCCGGTCAACCGACACCCGGGCACCGTGCCGAGTGAGATAGGCAGCGATGTCGGCTCCGGGATCGGCGCCGTTTCTGTTGCATGTCGCCTCCGGATCGACCAGCGTGACACGAACGTCCTCAGCACCGCATAGGAGATCCAGCGCTTCGCGAACCGCGCGGGACGCCTCGACTCGCGAATCCCAGCCGACCAGCACGCGCCGCGGCGACAGGGTCGCCTCAGCGCCCTTTGGGACGAAAAGCACCGGCTTTCCCGTATCGAACAAGCTGCCGTTGATAGCAAAAGGTCCGAGCCTATCGTCGTTGAGAAGCGAGGGTCCGACGATTGTCAGGTCGGCGCAGAGCGCCCGTCTTCGCACCACCTCACCGATGATGGCCTCATCGCAGTAGTCGGTATCGACGTCATAGCAAAGCCACGTGGCTCTCAGCAGTGTCTGAATTTCCCTGGATGTTTTTTCCAGTCTGGCCATGTCCTGTGAAAATCTCTCGATCTGCCTAAACCGTTTGTCCAGTCTGGCGATGGCCTGTGCGCGTTGCCCAGGCCACTCGGGGATGCCATCGCCGAGCAGCGGAGAAGGCATAATGAGCGGCGGAGGCGACATCACCAGTACGGAAAGATACGCGCCGACTTCGGCACACAAGCTGGCAGCTGTCCTGACATCCTGATCGGAGTGGTCAGCTCCCGTCACACTGAGTACACTTCTGAAAGCCATTTGACTGCTTCTTTCTGAATATGTCGTACCTGTAGGCGCGTTTCGAGCCGCAAGATTTGCCCTCAGCACGACGGAGATGGGGGGTGGCACTACATCCGTTCGCTATTCAGCCGTCCGGCCACTCGAGCGAGTAGCCGGCCGACCTGACGGTACGAATGACGCTGGAGGGGGAGGCCGCCTTCAGAGCCCTTCTGAGCCGGCTGATATGGACATCCACGGTGCGTACACCGACATGGATATTGGGCGGCCAGGCCGCGCTGATCAGCTCGTCTCTGGTGAAGACCTTGCCGGGAGTCTCAAGCAAAAGCCGCAGCAGGTTGAACTCGATCGGCCCAAGGTGGACTTCGTGGCCATTGCCCCGAACCCGGTGGGCATCGAGCCTTATCTCAAGGTCGCCACAGGAGATCCATCCGCCGTTTTCAATCCCGTTTGAACCCGGCTTCGGCAGCGCCAGCTTCGTTCGTAGACAGTCGAGCAGCTTGGCCGGCGCGAAGGGCCGCATAAAGCTCTCGTCAATACCAGCCTTCAAGAGATCCAGGTGCTGGTTCTCGGCGCCGGGCGCGATCAGCGCAATTACGGGCAGGCCGCCGGTCCGGGGCTCCCCCTTGAACCGGGCGCAGATTGTGGAGCCTGTCGCGCTTGTTGGCTGGCAGTCCAGCACCACGGCCTTCGGCTCCCGTTCACTGGCCAATGCAAGCGCCTCCTCCACGCCGCCGGCCAGTTGAATCGTGAAGCCGTCCACCTCCAGAATGTGGCTGTGGACCAGATAGAACTCCGGATCCTGCGAACAGATCAGGACCAGTGGCTTCATCAGCGCTACCCCAAGAACCACATCGGCCTCGACAGCCTCGATTGAGAGGGCTGGCCATCGCATGTCCTCAAGGCCTGACATGATCCCCTTGATCGAAAATCAGTTCCATCACGCCCGCGCCACCTCGGGATGAACCTCAATGGCTGCGGTCGCATCGCCGGCCAGTTTGGTACCGGCCGCGGCCAGTTTCAGGAACGTCTCGAAGCCGAACCGGTGGACGTCGCGCAGGGTCTTCGACAGAACGACCAACCGCCCGGCCGTGAAAAGCACGCGCCCGAAGCCCTCATGGCTCATCTCCATCATCGGCGATGCCATGAGGCCGCAGCGCTCCTCGATCGCAAGCCCGACGGCGGTGTAAAACATCTCGAGCCTCCACAGCACGTCCGGATCGGGATCGCCGATGATCGGGATCGCACGGCGCTGTTCCCTGGTGATGATGAAGTCGCCCAGCAGCTCGGCGTCCGATTTGCCTTCCCAAGACCCGTGCGAATCATGAGCCCGGACCAGCCGCACGAGACATTTCACGAACGGTGTGGCAAGGGCCGCCTCGTCTTCGGCGACATCAGGGCTAACCACGGCGTCAGACATTTCGCCAACTCCTCATTTCAGTCCTCGTCCTCGAAGGACGGTTTGTGTTCAGCGACACCTGCCTGCGTCAGCACCTTGCGCAGCCAAGGGGGAGGACACGTCCTGAGCATCATCTGCGTGCGCAACAGCACCTCCTGGATGGTTTGGGGGTGCGGCACTTTGATCGGATGAATTTTTGCCGAAACAACCTTGGCTGCCGAAGGCCCTCCGATCGCCAGGCAAAACAGGAGATGACAGCCCTTCAGCGCCTCCACCTTCGGGGTGATGCGGTCGTCGCCCTCAGTCCGATGCTTCCCGCTCTCGTCGGAAACGTCATCGAAGGCTACGGCTTCAACGAGTTTCCACTCCTCGCGTCCCACGTCGTAGACAGCAAAGCGCCTGGCCGAACCGAAATGGGCGTTGAGGTTCTTCATGTCCTGCGTGGCGATCGCCACGCGCAATGCGCCGGCTTGGCGTTCCGGTCTCAGTGCGTGAACCTCGTCAGTGACGAGCGAGAGGCGGCGGACGGGGGCCATCTGGCGTTTCTCGCTTGCGGAGGGGATCAAGTTCTTCAGGTGTCGGCGCCTGCCAGTTAGACTGGAAAATATTGGCAACCTCGAAAACCAGGTCGCGGGTCCCCTGGTAGAGGATTGTGAGCTTGTGCTGGCTGCCGAGCCGATCGAAGATCGGGAAGCCGACCCGCATGAGCGGAATGCCGAGGCGCTGCGCCGCCTGGTAGCCATGGGAATGGGTGACGAGAAGATCAGCGTCGGCGCCAAGAGCTTCCAAATCGCCGAGATCGCCGATCTGAACCGACTGCGCCGGTACTTCCTCCAAAATTTTCGACATAGCGGTCGTGGTGACCGCCGCGGTGATTTCGGAGCCCATTCCGATGAAGAAGCTCGCGAGTTGGTAGAGTTGGTCTGGTTCAGCAGCGATCGCAATTTTCTTGCCTCCAAAGTGGAAATGTCCGTCGAGCAAGGCGTCTTGCAACTGCGCCCGGCGACGGCGCACCCCAGCCGGCGCCCCCGCGCCCGAAACCGCAGAGAGAAGCGAGACGAACCTGTCGGCGTCCTTCAATCCAGTCAGCGACCGGAACAGCACGTAAGGCACGCCGGTCAACCTCTGGAGCAGCTCGGCCGGGCGGCGCATATGCTCACCGATGACGATGCATTGCTCGGCCGTGCCAAGTTCACGGATATCCTCGACACTGGTGCCGCCATAGGTGGTCGTGACCCAGCGGTCGGGCACCGTCCCGTCGAGCGAGCCGGAGACGTCCGGCAGAATCACGGGCTTCAGTCCGAAGCTTTCAACCATCTCACGCAAATGCTCGATATCAGCCACAGTGAGGTTCCAGCCAGGCAGGATCACGATCTTCTTCGACTGCCGCGCCTGCTCGCCAGGCCGCGTAATCCTTTCGATCATCGCGGTGACCGCCTTGGCCCAACCCTCTTCTATCGCACCGTCGAAATCCGGTGTGTTGGCTAGCACCACCTCCGTACCCGCGAGTTCTTCCCTGCGCTTCAGCCTGATATTGGCGATGTCTCCTGCGCAGTCTTCGCCCCGGGTTTCCACCAGCGCCGTCGTGCAGACCCCGATCAGCGTTGGCTTTGTGCGGGCCTTGAGGTTGAGGATCGCCTCTTCCAGATGGTCTGCACCGCCGAGGATCGTCGCCACCTCGTCCATCGCCGTGGTCTGCAAGGGGATGGCTTCCTTGAAGTGCCGCACGAAGAGCACGAGCGCGAAGCTGGTGCAGCCTTGGCTGCCGTGGAACAACGGCATTGCGCCGTCCACACCAAGGAAGGCGAAGGCGGCACCGAGCGGCTGCGACGACTTCAGCGGATTGATCGCCGCCGCTTTGGTCTGGGGAAGGATGCGGACCATCGTTTCCTCAACACTCGCCGAAATCGTCGGCCGTCGTGCCGGTGAATTCCTGGACAACATGCAAGGTCGTGGTCTCCTTTTTCGTGCGCGGCAGTTCCTCCCTCACCGCACACTGGCAATCCCATGGTGCCGGCTCCCGCACCTGGCGCCAGATCGGGTTATGAATGGCGAGGTCGATCTGGCGTACGAGTTCCACCATGCCGTCATAGCCGGCGTAAGGGTGTTGGCGCTCCTGGTTGATATCGAGCCAGGGTGTCTTGGCCTTCAGCGCGATGAATTGCGTGCGCCCGCCCGACAGCATGATATCGGCCTTCTGTTCTGAGAGCATGGCGTAAAGCTCGCGCGGCGCCATCTGCTCGAATATGTGGTTGTCGTCCTTGAGGATCTGCTTGATGCGCTCCTTGTCTTGGACAGTCGACTTCTTGACAGAGGTGCCGACGATCTCAATGCCGATCTCCATCAGCGCATGGACGACCGACCAGGACTTGACACCGCCGGTGTTGAGCAGCACGCGCTTGCCTTCGAGCCTCGGCCGGTAGGCCGCGAGCTTCTTCCAGGCGATCGCCTCCTGCTCTGCAATCAATGCCTCGGTGCGGCCCAGGATCTCCGGATCGGCACCCTTCTTTACGAGCAACTGAGAGATCTGTCGGAGCGCTTCCGAGGTGTCGGTGATGCCGTAGAAGGAGCCCTCGAAAAACGGGATGTCCCAGCGCTGCTCCATCTTGCGGGCGAGATTGATGAGCGCGGTCGAGCACACCATCATAGCCGCCCCGGCGCGGTGCGCGGAAGCAATGTCGAGGTAACGCGCGTCGCCCGGAATACAGGCGCGCACCCGGATGCCGAGCCTATCAAGGAGCGGCTTCACCAGCCAGAATTCGCCCGAGAGGTTGAACTCGCCAAGGACATTGATGTCGTAAGGGCCGGCATCGTCGGGCTCCACCGTGCCGATGACATGATCAAGCAGCGCCTCGCCGGCAAGCTTGTTGCCGAGATTTTTGGAGCCGACGAAGCCCGGCGCATTGACCGGCACGACTGGAAGGCCGAACTTTTCCGCCGCGCGCTTGCAGACGGCGTTGATGTCGTCGCCGATCAGCGCCGTAACACAGGTCGGATAGACGAAGATCGCCGGCGGCCCATACGCTTCCTTGATCTCGCGGATCGCTTTGAAAAGCTTGCGCTCGCCCTGCCCCATCACCACGTCGAGTTCGGTGAGGTCGGTCGTGAAGCTCGTGCGCCAAAGCGTTGGCCCGGACGAAGCCGCACCGCGGTTGTCCCAGGAATTGCCCTCACAGGCGAGCGGCGCATGGATCAGGTGCGCGACGTCGGTGATCGGCTGCAGCACGATCTTGGCGCCGTCGAAGGCGCAACCGCCGGCAGCCGCCCCGGGGGTCAGCGGCTTCGAACAGCCCTCCTTGCGCGTCTTGGCGTCCTTGCCGCGGTTCTGCTCGCAGGCGGGCTCGTTGAAGACATCCTGGATCTTGGCACTGAACGAGGACATTGCGTCGATCTCCAAAGTCCATGGGGAAGACGACCGGCCTCACCGAAGAGCCGGCTCCCACTCTTAGCGGGTGAGGTCATACGAATAGTCCGTCACGCCTGTCTCGCTTGTCTCGCGATCGAGCTTGTCGAAGATCTTGTCGAGGATCGTCGTTAGGACGCGCAACCCGCCTTGGTAGCCCATAAGCGCAAACCGATGGTGATGATGGCGGTCGAAGATCGGAAACGTCAGCCGGATCAGCGGCGTGCCGGTGTCCCGCTCCAGATACTTGCCATAGGAATTGCCGATCAGCAGGTCCACCGGCTCGGTGAAGAGCAGCGAGCGCATCGCCCAGAGGTCCTTGCCCGCCCAGACTTGAGCGTCCTTGCCGAAGGGCGAGGATGCAAGCAGTTCCTTCAACTCGGCTTCCCATGCCGAGGTGCCGTTGGTGGCGAGGCAATGGGTCGGCTCGCCGCCCGTCTCCATGATGAAGCGGGCCATGGCGTAGACAAAGTCAGGATCGCCGTAGATGGCGTATTTCTTCCCGTGCAGCCAGGATTGGCTGTCCGCCATGGCGTCAACAAGTCGGCCGCGCTCCAGGCGGATTGCCTCGGGGATTTGCTTGCCTGAGATCGCGGAGACCTCCATCAGGAAGTCGTCGGTGGCCTGGACTCCGAGCGGGTAATGGAACGAGGCAGTCGCCTGCCCTACCCCCTCGCAATACTCCAGTGTTTTTCGGGTGTTGTAATGCTGTAGCGAAAGTGTCGCCTCGGCGTTGAGTGCCTTCCTCACGTCTTCGATCTTTGTGCCGCCGTCGTACATGCGGTATTCGCCGTCCGACGGCGTGTCGAACTGGTCAGAGGCGTCTTGGATGAAGGTATAGGACACGCCTATCAGATCGAGCAGGCGTTTGACTTCCCGATTGTTGCCGACACAGAAGCCGTCGAAGCCCGGAATGATGTTGATAGTTCCCTCGGCTTCCGTTCGCTCCTCGCCCTTCCAGAAATGCTCCAAAATGCCCTTGACCGCAACGTCATAGCCGTCGACATGGCTGCCGACAAAGGCCGGCGTGTGGGCGAAGGGCACGTCGAAGTCGCGCGGGACCGAGCCTTCGTCCTTGGCGTTCTCGATGAAGCTGTGCAGGTCGTCGCCGATGACCTCCGCCATGCAAGTGGTCGAGACGGCGATCATCTTCGGGTCGTAAAGTTGGTACGTGTTGGCGAGCCCGTCGACCATGTTCTTCAGGCCACCAAACACTGCCGCGTCCTCGGTCATCGAGGAGGAAACTGCCGAAGCAGGCTCCTTGAAATGGCGCGACAGGTGCGAGCGGTAATAGGCCACGCAGCCCTGGCTGCCGTGGACGAAGGACATGGTTCGCTCGAAGCCCGCGGCCGCGAACACCGCGCCGAGCGGCTGGCAGGCCTTGGCGGGGTTCACGACAAGCGCTTCGCGAGCGAGGTTCTTTTCGCGGTATTCCCACGTCTTGGTGAATTCGCGTTGGTCGGTAACGACCTGGTCCGGGTGCGGACATTCGAAATTCAGCCTCTTCTCGGCGAGCATTTGCCTATATTCCGGCTCGCGGAACAGCGGCGCGTGGTCGAGAACTTTTTCAGCCGACTGCGGCATGGGTGGTTACCTCTTCTCCATCTGGCTCGCTATACGGCGGCACAGGGACGTCGAAACGTTTCAGGTCTCCCGCGGACAAAGGGCCACAGGCGTTCAACGGCCTCCCGGCTTCCGGGAGGCCAGGTTTTCATTCGGCTGCGATCGCCGCCGACGGCTCGGCTTCTTTCTTCCAGGGGGCGTCGTAGAGGTTCCAGACCGGGTTGTTGATGGCCAGATCCATGTCGCGGGCGAAGATGGCGAAGCCGTCGTAGCCGTGGTATGGGCCGGAATAATCCCAGGAATGCATTTGACGGAACGGTATGCCCATCTTCTGGACCGGGTACTTTTCTTTGATGCCGGAGCCAACGAGATCAGGACGGATCCCCTCGATGAACTTCTCCAGCTCGTAACCAGTCACGTCGTCATAGATCAGCGTGCCCTTCTTCACGTAATGGCCGGTACGCTGATAGTCGTCGTTATGGCCAAATTCATAGCCAGTGCCGACGATCACCATGCCCAGATCCTCATATGCCGTGACGACGTGACGGGGGCGCAGCCCGCCGACATAGAGCATCACCGTCCTGCCTTCGAGGCGCGGCCGGTATTTAGCGATGACGGCATCGACCAACGGCCGGTATTTGGCGATGACCGCCTCGGCCTTGGCCTCGATTTCCGGCCCGAAATGCTTGGCTATCTTGCGCAGAGAGGCTTCGGTCTGGGAGGGGCCGAAGAAATTATACTCCATCCAGTCGATGCCATACTTTTCCTCCATGTGCCGGCAGATGTAGTTCATCGACCTGTAGCAATGGATGAGATTGAGCTTGGCCTTCGGCGCGCGCTCTATTTCGGCCAGCGTAGCGTCGCCCGACCAGTTGCCGACCACGCGCAGGCCCATCTCCTCGAGCAGGATGCGCGAAGCCCAGGCGTCGCCGCCGATGTTGTAGTCGCCGATCACATTGACATCGTACGGGCTGGCCTCGAACTCGATGTCCTTCTTCTCGAACACCCAGTCGCGGATCGCATCGTTGGCGATGTGGTGGCCGAGCGATTGCGAGACGCCGCGGAAGCCCTCGCAGCGCACCGGCACGATCGTCTTTTCGTGCTCCTTGGCCTTGTTGCGGGACACAGCTTCGGTGTCGTCGCCAATCAGGCCAATCGGACATTCGGATTGCACGGTGACGCCCTTGTTCAGCGGAAACAGTTCCTCGATCTCGTCGATGACCTGTTCCAGCTTCTTGTCGCCGCCGAAAACAATGTCCCTCTCCTGGAAATCGGAGGTGAACTGCATTGTCACGAACGTGTCGATGCCCGTCGTGCCAACGTAGTAGTTGCGGCGTTGCGACCAGGAATATTGCCCGCAGCCGACCGGGCCGTGCGAGATATGGACCATATCCTTGACTGGACCCCACACCACGCCTTTCGAGCCGGCATAGGCGCAGCCGCGAATCGTCATCACGCCCGGAATGGACTTGATGTTCGATTTGACCTCGCATTCGGAAAGGACCTCGCTTTCCTCGCCAGCCTCGTCGCCGCTCTTTGCGACGCTCAGGTGCTTTTTGCGGCGCTTCGCCGCCTTGTCAGGATATTGCGACAGCACCTCCTCGATAAGCTTCGCATGGAGGGCGCCGTCATTCTCGTATTCCAGGCTCATGGGACCCCTTTCAAGGTTCAGGGTGACGCCTCACCAACGAGGCGCCGTTCTTTGAAAGGCGCGCCAGGTCAAGGCCGCGCCTCGTTCGGCAGCGGTCGTTACTGTGCGACCGCCTTGGCCGCTTCCTTGACCTGAAGCTCGGCAAGCATCTGCTCGTCAGTCTTCATGATGCCGAAGTCGAGCAGCATGTCCTCGAGCTCCTCCATGGTGATAGGGGTGGGGATGGTGCCCTGGCCCGAATTGGCATGGATCTTCTCGGCCAACGCCCGGTATTCCCCGGCCTGCTTGGAGTCCGGCGCATATTGAATGACAGACATCTTCCTGAGTTCGGCGTGCTGGACGATGTTGTCGCGCGGCACGAAGTGGATAAGCTTGGAATTGAGCCTGGAAGCCAGCGCTTCGGCGAGGTCGAGCTCGCGATCGGTTTGGCGCTCGTTGCAGATCAGGCCGCCGAGCCGCACGCCGCCCGAATGGGCGTATTTCAGGATGCCCTTGGCGATGTTGTTGGCGGCATAGAGCGCCATCATCTCGCCGGACATGACGATATAGATTTCCTGGGCCTTGTTCTCGCGGATCGGCATCGCGAAACCGCCACACACCACGTCCCCGAGCACGTCGTAGGAGACATAGTCGACATCGTCGTAGGCGCCGTTCTCCTCGAGGAAGTTGATCGAGGTGATTACGCCGCGGCCGGCGCAGCCGACACCCGGCTCGGGACCGCCCGACTCCACGCATTTAATGCCTTTGTAGCCGACCTTGAGCACGTCCGCGAGTTCCAGGTCTTCCACCGAACCTTCCTCGGCCGCGAGGTGCAGGACCGTATCCTGCGCCTTCGCGTTCAGGATCAGGCGGGTGGAGTCGGCTTTGGGGTCGCAGCCGACGATGAGGATTCTCTGCCCGAGATCGACGAGGGCGGCGAGCGTATTTTGAGAGGTGGTGGACTTGCCGATGCCGCCCTTGCCGTAAAAGGCGATCTGACGCAAACCTGACATGTAGCTTTCCTTCCTTCGTTCCATTCATCGCGGCTGCCGCGACATGAATGCCGTCGGGCAGCTGTCGCCGCCTCGCACCCAAGGATTTCAAGACTCGTGCCAATTTGGCTGATCGAACCGAAGAAGTTTTCATGGTTGCTTTTCAGGGATTTAGCTTGAGGCCAAAGAAAGGATCGGCGGAACAAGCCGTGTAGCGGACCCGACAATGGCGACACAAAGCGTCGGATCGCGATCCTCAGTCACCGCATTCGTTCGAACCGCATCGTTGTGGTGAGGTGGGCGAACATCATCTCGACCCTAGCGTTAATTGCGGGGATGCTGCGAAGTCTTCTGTTCCGGCGAGCTGACGTGCTTGGTCTCGCGTGTCCTCATCGAACCTGCGCGGAATCTGCGCGCCGCTGGCATACCATCGATCCACGGCATCCATCCGGAGCCACGGGCGACAATTCCGCCATTTCACCAACCCAAGGCGACGCGGCTCACTTATCGGCGCAGGAGTTCAGTATCGGCGTCATCGCCTTGACATGTTCGTCAATCCGCTCAAGCACTTTCGCCGCGACAACGTCGCGCTCAGGCAGATGCCACCAGTGCTCATTGACGAGTTCGACGGTCTCGACCACTGCCTTCAGGACTGCCGGCTCCGGAAGCCTTGCGCGGTTCGCAAATGCCTTCCATCGCGGTGCTGCTAGCGCCTTGAACGAGCGCTCCCCTCCAAGCGAAAGCGCCATGGCGTCGGCGGGAATATATGGCACGGTCGACAAAACATCGTAGGTTGGTGCAAGCACCGGCTTGTCGCCGTTACCGGGATAAATCAAAGACCAGTTCTTCAGGTGCATGTCGCCATTGCCGGTGATGACCGTCAGCACCAGGCGGCGGACGAATTCGAGAGCCGCCGTTGTCGAGACGGCCACGCCAAGGGCCGAGGCTATGTCATGGTAAGCAGCGCCCTTGTATTTGCGCGAGGGATAGACACCGAAGACCTGAGCAAAATCCTCAATGTGAATCCTATCGCCATCGGCGCCGCGATCGAAACGTTTGACGAGAAGGACCTTGCCCACCGACAGCGTGTTGAATTCTTCGGGAACGCCCTCAAAATCGGACTTCTCGACCAGTTCGCATTCGGGCACCTCCATGCCGATTGCTGCCGCCAGCGCCAGGTTGGCGAATCCATTTTCGGAAACGCCTGGAAACGCCGTCGAAGGGAACTTGGCGATGTACCGGCCTTGCTCGTCGTCCATCGGCAAGGTCAGGCCGCCGCCTTTTCCAGTGTTCTTCATGACCGACAGCTTCATCTGCACGCCGGCAAGTGAGAACCGTGCCTTGGGCTTATCCTTTGAAGCATCCTGCGAAACCGCAATCGCGCCGTCACTGGGCAACGCCCGTACGGCTCCCGGCAGATCGGCGCCCAGCGCCGCTAAGAGATCGAAATCATTGCCTGGCCGCACATTGCCTTCATGGTGCTTTTCCATCGCCTCGCGCAACTTCTCTTCCGGCAGAAGGTTCGCGAAAAAAGCGGGTAAGGCGCCCGCCAGAGGCTTCGGATCTTTCCGCAATCCTCCCGTCGCTGCCCGGAACGACAGGCTGACAACCGGAAAGCCGCCCGTCGCGCGGTAGGCCTCATCGAAGTTGAATGCATTGAAATCGCCCGGCGTCCTAACGATTGTGCCGATCTTCAGTGCGTTCAAGAGCACGTCCAGGGACTGGGTCGTCTTAGGTGCGCGAAAGACTGGAGCCATGATCGTCATCGTCAGGTTGAGGAACAAAGGCGGGGCGATCGTCATCATGCGGACGCAATAGAGCCCGGACAGCCGGCACCATGACTTGCGGAACCAGCATCATTTCCAGACCGAGCGCGCGAGCGACATTTATGAGCGTCGTCGCACGCGCCGCTGCGGCTCCCTTTTCGATGTCGCGATAGCGGGGACGGGATATACCCGCCAAATCAGCGACCTGCTCCTGCGTCATGGCAGCCGCCAGCCTCGCCTGGCTGAAAAGCCCACCGATTTCGCGCAGAATTTCCGATTCAGACTCCACCATGATACTTATACGATCCATTCCAATGCCCGATGATACTGAAAGGTATCTCACCCAACGAGCAACTCAAATCTTTAATGATCTGTTCGCGTATCATACATGAAGATAATGATATGCAAAGAGATCATTGTTCATTCGAGGATCTCCCAGGCTTTAGCGCAGCACATCGAACGGCGTTCCTCCGAGAACAGCTGCCATGGCCACCGCCACTTCAGCGAATGGCTAGTTTAACCTCAGCGCCGATGCGCCCGACGGTGGCCCTATGAATGCGAAAGAGACGCGACCCCGGCATCAACCGGCGGGCAGATGCGCCGAAGGCACCAAGCGCGCCTGACGCAACGCCGCCAGATCAGCCGAGCCGGTGCAGAAGCAGGCGACGGCCAACTGGCGGATGACGATCTCGAAATGCGCGACAACCGCCTCGGTGGATACCGTAGCCGCGCGCAGCACGCCGGCCGCCTGCCCGACGATGTCCGCGCCCAGGCGGATAGCCTTGGCCACGTCAACGCCGTCGCGGATCCCGCCCGACGCGATCAGCTTCACCGTTGGCAGCGCCCGACGTACCGCCTGCACGCTGGCCGGGGTCGGAATCCCCCAATCGGCGAACGCCATCGCCACTGCACGGTCCGCTGCATCGCGGGCGCGCTCGCCCTCCACCGCGGCCCAACTGGTGCCGCCGGCGCCGGCGGCATCGATCACCGCCACGCCCGCCTCGACGAGCGCACAGGCCACCGAGGCGGACAGGCCCGACCCCACTTCCTTGGCCACGATCGGCACGCCCACCCTGCGCGCGGCGCGAGCGATCTGCGCCAGGACGCCGCGCCAGTCGCGGTCGCCTTCCGGCTGTACCGCTTCCTGCAGCGGATTGAGGTGGACGATGAGACCATCGGCCTCCAGCGCATCCACCGCCCGGCGCGCCAGGTCCAGGCCGTCGGCCTCGCGCAGTTGCGCGGCGCCGATATTGGCCAGCAAGGGAATGTCTGGGGCTAGGCGGCGCAGCGCGCGCGTCAGCCCCTGGGAGTTGCGGGATTGCAGGCTCACGCGCTGCGAACCGACGCACATGGCGATCCCCAAGGCTTGCGCTGCCTCGCTCAGATGCCGGTTGATGACCTCGGCGCGTGGCATGCCGCCGGTCATGGAGCTGATCAGCAGCGGCGCGCGCATGGTCTTGCCCAGCAGCGAGGCGCGCAGGTCGATCTGCGTCAGGTCCAAATCGGGCAATGCGCAGTGTTCGAAACGGATGTACTCCCAGCCGGCGGCGACCGTGGCCGGCGCCGTTCGCCGATCCAGCACGATGTCCAGATGGTCGTCCTTGCGCCGGCTCAGGGCGGTGTCGCTCATGCTCGCTCCATCCGTCGCATCGGGCGACGGCGTTGCGTCGGATCGGACCGACGGCAGCGCGCGCACGCCGCCGCCTCCCCCCGCAGCGTCGCTGCGGTAGCGGCTGGTCGAGGTCTGGTAGTACTGCGCGCGGATGGCCGCCATGGCCTCGATCAACGGTCCCCAGGGCGCGGGAAAGCGTTCTTCCGCCATCACCCGGTGCAGCATGCGCGTATGGCCGGCCAGCTCGTCGTTGAGGAACTCCACCACAGGCATAGCCGGATAGCGCTGCAGCAGCAGGATCGCCGCGTTGTCGGCCTCGCTAGCCGACCTGTCTTTGTCGCGTCCATGCAGATCGTTCTGCAGGCGCCCTATCGCGGAGATGAGCCGCAGGACCTGGCGAAATGCCGGACGCGCGCGCAAGGTCGCCATGTCCAGCCCCCACAGCAACGACAGGCAACAGAACACGTTCGTGTAGGCGATCGAATCGATGCCGTTGTGCAGGTACTCGGCGTAGGACCAGCGTTCCGCCCCTGCCGCCTGCGCGTGTCCGGCGCGCAGCGCCGCGCAGTAGCACCGGGTATCGTCGAGAAGCTGAGCATAGTCGCGACGATCGTAGGCGAGCGCGGCCAGCGAAGCGCGCAGCACAGCGCAGCCATCGAATCCGGGAAGCGCGCACGGCACGCCCTGCCCCAGCGCCTGCTCCACCGCCGCGAGCTGCTCCGGCGCGATCAGGCCAAGGTCGTTGCAATCGTCGAGCCAGAACAGCAGCGCCAGTTCGCGATAGAACGCCACGATCAGCGTTTCGTCCTGCGGATCGCGGCCGGTGCGGGCGCTGGTGTCGCGCAGGCCCGGGTGGATGCACTGCATGATGTACTGGCCGCCCCTGACCGCTTCCACGGCATGCTCGTCGGCGAACCCGGTCAGGGAACGTCCCCACTCCAGCACCTGCTGCAGCGCGCGTTCGGTCTGGATCATGCCGCCGCTCCTGCTCCCTCGACTAGGACGCGCCGCCCCCAACAAAGCGCCAGCCACAACCCGGCGAGTTCGGCCACGCGCACCACCCGGGTGGGGCAATACAGTTCCTTGCCGATCCACAGCGGCGTCTGCGGCAATGCATGCGCGGCGTGGCGGGCGAGCATCCACTCCAGCGCACGCGCCACCGCCTGCGCGGTGCGCCGGCGCCCTGTCAGCTCTTCGCTCCCGTCCAACGCGTGCAACGCGAACAGCGCATAGGCGGTTTCCTCGAATGTGGACGCGCGACCGGCGCCCCAGCCGCCGTCGTCGCGCTGCGCCTGCAGCAGCGCCGCCAGCGCGCGCTCGTCGTGCCACTGGGGCTTGCCTTGCGCCAGCGCAGCGACCGCATGCGCGGTAGGATAAAGCCACGAAACGTGCCATTTTTCGTTGTCCCATAGACCGTGCGGGTTGCGATTGGCCTCGACGTAGACGCTGGTGCCGGCGGTGGGCTTTCCCAACAGTCGCAACGCATGCAGGGCATGGATGTTGGTCGACACCGAGGCATTGCGCTCGCCGGGGAAGGTGACGAACAGCTCGCCGATTTCGAAATGGCGCAACGCATCGACCGCCGGGTCGCGGCCTGCAAGGCGCAGGACGCACAACGCAACGGCGGTGTCGTCCGCATCGGCCGCGAAGTGCAAGGCCGGGCCCAGACCCCGCACGCCCAGCCGGGCGTCGAGCTCTGCGACGATCCCTTGCACCGCCTCGGCGAGCGCGGGATGCGCGAACAGCCCGGCCAGATGCAGGGTGTACAGCGACCAGCATGGCTCGAACACATTGATCGGCCAGACGTTGGGAACGACACCTTCGATGCCGCTGCGCGTCGCCCGCGATGCCGCCTGCAGATACGCGTCGGCGCACCCGACCTGCGGCGTGCTCCCCTGTGTCACGGCGCGCGCACGCCACGCGGCGGTGGCCGCCGGACTGATGCCGATGCTGCCGTCGTCATCCGGGCATGCGGTGGTCGGCGACGTCCCCCAGGCTTCCCAGGAGTGCAGCAACGGATGGCCGCTCGGCAACCTCCCCACCGCCCCCAGCTTGACCAGGCACGCTTGCCGCAACGGCAACAGCGCCGGGTGGCGCGGAAACGCCACGCCGCCCAGCAAGGATGCGGCCTCGCCGCACAACTGCGGCAGGATCAGCTCCGCGCCGATCGGCGCGTCTTCCGGCACCGCATACGCGTAGGGATCGGGCTGGCGCTCGAGGAACCGGGTTGCAGCCTGGACTGCGTCGGCAGCGCCGGGAACAGGATCGGCACGCTGCAACGCCAGCAACGCCGCCCACGTGGGCGCATGGCGGAACAGCGGGAAGTCCGGGCTTCCCCATCCGCCATCGGCCTGTTGCTGCGCGATGAGCCACGCGTATGCGTCCTGCCGACCGGTGACGTTGCCGTGGAACTGCAGAGCTCGCGCCGTGTCGTAGACGGACGGACCGACGCTGCCGCCGTCGCTCATCTCGCTCAGCAGGTGGCGCAATTCGGAAAGGATCTGTTCGGACAGCGCGTTCACGCGGGATGTTCCTTCTGCAGACGGTTGGCGAGGACCAGGATCGGGCAACCGCTGCGATCGGCGCCGTGGACTCGGACAAAGAGCAGCGTGCATCGCCCGCCGACCAGTCGCAGCAGCATAGGGCGAGTCCATGCGGACGGGCGCGCTCATGCGTATGGCGCGGACAGATTCACGTTGGCCCGCTGCAGCATCTGCGCCAACCGTTCCGCACGCGGCCCCAGCGGGACGATGGCCTCCCCGGCGTCGCGCAACAAATCCAGCGCGAACTGGCGCGCTGCCTGCAGCCCCATGATCGACGCGCAGGTCGGCTTCTGCGCCGCCGCGTCCTTGCCGGGGGTCTTGCCCAGCGTCGCGGTATCCGCTGTCGCGTCGAGCATGTCGTCGATCACCTGCAACGCCAGGCCGAAACAGGCGGTGTAGCGATCGAGCGCACCGTACAGCCCAGCGTGCGCGGCATCCTCCGTGATGGCGCATAGCGCGCCCATGCGAACGGACGCGCGCACTAGTGCTCCGCTCTTCATCCGGTGCATCGCCACGATCCTGTCCAGCTCGGCGTGCTTTCCGACCAGCGACAGATCCATGGCCTGCCCGCCTGCGGCACCCTCGGCGGACACCGCCTGCGCCAGTTCGCGCACGAGCGCGATACGGTTGTCGCCCGGCGCATCCAGGCTCGCCAGGGTCAGGAAGGCGTGCGCCTGCAGCGCATCGCCGACCAGGATCGCAGTGGCTTCGCCGAACTTGACGTGCACGGTCGGAAGGCCGCGGCGAAGCACGTCGTCGTCCATTGCGGGCAGGTCGTCGTGGACCAGGGTACAGGCGTGCATCATCTCGATGGCGGCGCCGACGTCGTCGAGCGTGTGCGCCGGCGTGTCGGCCAGTGCGCCGGCAGCCATACAGAGCAAGGCGCGGGTGCGCTTCCCGCCATTCAAGGTGGCGTAGCGCATCGCCGCCATCAGCTCGGTCTCACCGTCGTCTTCGGCGCAGAGAAGACGCGCCAGCGCCTGTTCGACCCGTTTTGCGCCGTCCTGCATCCAGATCTCCGGCAGCAGCCTGCCGGATGCGCCGCGCGCCTGCGCGCCCAATCCGCCGAGCGCGGAAACGCCAGTTCCGTGGTCGTGTAGCGTGGAACCGGTCTGCATGTCGTTCATGTCCTTGTACCTGACAGCAGACGGCCACGGCGAGCGGCGAGCCGATGCAGTGTTGCCGGCGTCGCACCGAGCGCGCGCGCCGAGTGCAGCAATGCCGCGCGTCGCCGGCGCCGCTGCCTCGCCACACGGGGTATGCGATGCCAGCTCATGAGAATCCGATGCGGATTTTCATGGAGGGTTGTGCTGTCGGGTAATAGCGCCGGCCTTTTTCGGCGTCGCTCAGCAACCGCGGCCGCACCCCGGCCTTGTGCATGGTCAGCGCCAAGGCGATGCTGAACTGCACCAGTTCCAGCCATACCAGGTGGTAGCCGATGCAGACGTGTGGGCCGCTGCCGAACTGCAGCATGTCCACCGGCCCGATCGGCCCCGTGCGTTGCAGCCACCGCGCCAGGCGGAACTGATCAGGCGCCTCGTGCAGCAGCGCCGAGGTCGAGAAATGCAGCAGCGGGATGCATAGACTTGTGCCCGCGGGAATGCGGCGCTGGCCGAGTTGTAATTCCTGCGTCGTGCGACGCGGTATGAGCGAGGACGCCGGATGCATGCGCAGCGTCTCGCGGAACAGCGCCTCGGCGACCGGAAACTGCGCCAGGTCCGCGTGCCGGGTCGGCACCGCGCCCACGCGTTGCGCCTCCTCGACCAGGGCGTCCCACAGCTCAGGCTGCCGTGCCAGCTCGATCACCATCCAGGCCATCGTCGAGGCGGTGGTCTCGTGACCGGCAAGCAGCAGCAAGCGGATGTTAGCGACCAGGACGTCATCGGAGAGCGCATCGTCGCTGCGATCGAAGGCGCTCACCATGTCGTTGATCAACCCGGTGCGCGCGGCATGCGCGCGCGCGTCGCGGATGAACTGGCGCGACTGCGCGTCGATCCAGTCTCGGGCGGCGCGGCCGCGCCGCAAGGGCGTTCCGGGCAGGTCGACCGGGGGCGCGACGATCAACTGCAGCAGTTGCCGGTACTTGCGATGCCACTCCGGCAGGTCTTGGGCGGGGATGCCCATGAGACTGAAGGTGAGCTTGAGCATCAGGTCGCCGGTTTCGGGCAGGATAGTTACTTCACCGCAGTCGCGCCACGCCTGCACCCGGGTCTGGATGACGGGCTCGAACAGCTCGCCAATGCCGGCCTCGGTCAGCCCCCTGGGCAGGAACGCCGCCTTGATCCCATCGCGCGCCTGCCGGTGCGCGTTACCGTTCAAAGTGACCAACGTTCCGCCAAGGATTTCGGGCGCGATCTCTTCGATCAGCGCCGAGGACACGTGCTTGTGCCGGAGCAATGCGATCACATCCGGATCCAGGCAGGTCATCAGGTGTCCGGCACGACCGAAGTCCAGCCAGAAGTGGCTGCCCAGCGTCCGCTCCGCGCGCCGCAGCAGGCGCGGCAGGTCGCAGACGATGGCGGGAAGATGCCCGACCAGGGGAAAAGCGCCGGGCATGACCGGGACGTCGTATCGCAGCCGGTGCCGTCGGTTGAGCGGGTTGAGCAGCATGTCCATCACCTCCTTGGCGCAGCGTCCGCTTCGGCGGTGTCGCCGGATGGCCGCGCGGCGCGGCTGTTGCCACCATCGGCATATGTCGGCACATGCGTCAGCATGCCGCCGTCGATGCACACGACCTGGCCGGTGATGAACGCAGCATCGTCGGAGAGCAGGAACGCCACCAGCGCGGCCACGTCCTCGGGACGGCCGACGCGCGGCAGGAGCTGGTGCCGTCGCAGATGCCGTTGCATGCACTCGTCCAGCTTGGCGAGGAGACGCTCGGTCATGATAAGACCCGGCGCAACCGCGTTGCAGCGGATCTGCGAGTGACCGTACTGGGTGGCGAGCGAGGCCGACAGCATGTTCATCGCCGCCTTCGAGGCGGCGTAGGACGTCTGCGCGGTATCACCGCTGAGCCCCTGGCACGACGACATGTTGACGATCGCGCCACCGCCACGGGCCATCATCCGTGGGATGGCCTGCCGGCAGCAGAGCAGCGTGCCACGCAGATTGGTCGCCATCGTCTCATCCCAAACCGCCAGGTCCAGGTCGAGGATCGCGCGGTCGCGCGGGGTCAGATGCATGGCGCTCGCGTTGTTCACCAGCAGGTCCACCCCACCAAAGTGCTGCTCCGCCGTCTCGAACAGCGCGGCCACCGCCTGCGCATCGGCGATGTCTATGGCCAGGGCCAGCGCGTGGCCCGCTTCGGCCGCGATCTGCGCGGTGCAGGCGACGGCAGCCGAGCCATCAATGTCGGCCACCACCACTCGGCCCCCCTCCCGCGCGATGGCGAGGGCGCATGCCTTGCCGATGCCCGCGCCAGCGCCGGTCACCACGGCCACCTTGCCTTCAAACCGTCCCATCGTGTCTCCTGGATTGCCTTGGTCTTTCGCGACACGCCGCTCGGCCTCCGCCGGAGAGGGCGCCGGATCGGCGCTGGCGTGCTCGTCATCGCCAGCGTCGCTTTCGATGACCCGAATGGCGGCGACCGGGCACTGGCTGGCCGCGAGCCGCACGGCGGCGTGCAGCGCCTGCGGGACCGTCGCCACGCACACGTCGGCCACGCCGTCCGGTTCGCGCTGGCGAAAGGTGCCCGGCAGCGTCAGCACGCACTGTCCGGTGGTTCCGCACAGATCCTGGTCGACCACGACGCGCATCTCAGCCCCCCTGCGTATGCAGCCGCACCGGCAGCGCACGGAATGTCCTAAGGAACGCGGAGGGCTCCCGGGTCGGCTGCTCGGCCAATGCCAGCGTGGGGAAGCGCGCCTGGATCCGCGGCAGGCTCTCGGCCAACTGCACCCGGGCCAGTTGCGCACCGAGGCAGAAGTGGATGCCGTGGCCGAAGCTCAGCATGATCTTCCCGTCGGTCGACATGCCAGGACTGGTGCCGTAGAACCGCGCGGGATCGAAGCGGTCGGGATCGGCGAAGGCGTCCGGGTCGCGATTGC
Organism: Mesorhizobium sp. M0983; assembly: GCF_040318975.1. Lineage (NCBI taxonomy): Bacteria > Pseudomonadati > Pseudomonadota > Alphaproteobacteria > Hyphomicrobiales > Phyllobacteriaceae > Mesorhizobium > Mesorhizobium sp. M0983. The sequence goes on from NZ_JAMYNH010000002.1 coordinate 26,151, forward strand.
CGGCCGCGATCAGCACGCGCACGTCCGCGTTCTTAGGGATCACCACGCCGCCCAGTTCGATGTCGCGCTGGGCGATACGCGGAATGGAGCTGAACATGGCGGGCGCGTCGCAGCGCAGGACTTCTTCGACGAATGCCTTCACCCCCACGGGGTCTCCCTGCAGCCAGTGCCGCTGTTCGGGATACGCCAGCATCGCCAGGACCGCATGGTCGATGGCCGCAGCAGTGGTGGCGAAGCCGCCCAGCAGCATGCCCCACAGCATGCTGATCAACTCCGCATCCGACAGCGTGTCGGCATCGTCGTCGTGTGCGCCGACCAGCATTGACACGATGTCGTGGCGGGGATCGGTGCGCTTGCGCTGTATGAGGTCGCCGAAGTAGGCCTGCACCCTGGCGCTGGCCGCGTCCGCCGCGGCGAGCTGGGGATCGCTGGCGTGCGGGCTCAGGCCTTCCAGAATGGCGCCGATGCCGGCAGCGAGCCCGAACATGTCGTCCTGGGGCATGCCGAACAGTTCGGCGAAAACCAGCATGGGCAAGGCCAGCGCGAATTCGCGATGCAGGTCCACCGCCTCCCCGCGCTCCAGCGCGGGCGCCATGCCGTCCAGGCGCGCTGCGACGATGCGCGCGATGCTCGGCCGCAGGTTGTCGATCTGGCCCATGGTGAAATCGCGCGAGATCAGCCGGCGCAGACGCGTATGCGTCGGTGGATCCTTCATCGCTAGCGTGGACGCCAGCAGATTGAGTGACAGGCTGGTCTGCGCACGCGGGAAATAGCGCGCCAGGTCGCCCGGCGCCGGTCCCCGAAACGCATCGCCCGTGGCTTTGAGCGCCCAGTAGATGTCGGCGTGGCGGCTCAACAGAAAGAGGCCCGACGCCGCGCGATGCACCGGATCGTGCTCGCGCAACCACCGCATGAACGGATACGGGTCGTTGATGCACGCTGGCGACGCCAGTTCGGCGAAGGCGTCCCGGCATGCTGCCGTGGTTTCTTGCACATCCATCTTGGTTACCTGTTGGCTGGTGATCTGACCGGCGCCCGCCAGGGGCGCCGGCGAATTGCGGAGAAGATCGCGATTCCCGGCGGCGTCCGCGCCTCACCAGAGCACCGGGAACTCCTCGAACCCGCCAGTGATGATCTCCTTGCGCAACTTCAGTTCTTCGGGCGCCACCGCCAGGCGCAGCGCGGGAAAGCGCTGAAAGATCGAACCGAACACTACCTTGAGTTCCAGCCTGGCCAGCGCCGCGCCGATGCAGTTGTGCGGCCCGTAGGAGAACGCCAGGTGCGGGTTTTTCTCGCGTCCGATGTCGAAGATTTCCGGGTCGTCGAAGTGGCGCGGATCAAACGACGTCGCCGGCAGGCCGACCAGCACCTTGCTCTCCGCGGGAACATGCACGCCCGCGATGGTCACGTCGGTCCTCGGATAGCGCATGATGCCGTCCCAGCCCGCGCCCGGCGGGTACATGCGCAGGATTTCCTCCACCGCTTTGTCCACCAGGGATGGATCGCCGACCAGGCGTTCGCGCTGTTGCCGATGGCGGAACATGGCCAGCAGGCCGAATTCGATCTGTGCGACGGTGCTCTCGTGCCCCGCCACCAGCATGCCCGCCGCCAGGCCGATCGCCTCTTCCTCGGTCGCCTTGCCCTGGTCGACCGCCGCGAGCAGATCGGTCAGCACGTTGTCGCCCGGATCCTGGCGCTTGTCCTGCATCTTGCCGCGAATGTAGGCGCGCAGTTCTTCCCACGCCAAGCGCGACGCGCTTCGCGGGCCGCTTTCATGCTGGTGCGTCATCACCTCGTCGGACAGCCCGGCGAAAAAGGCGTGATCCTCGTAGAGCACGCCCATCAAAGCGCTGATGACCATGGCCGGAAGCGGAAAGGAGAGGTGGCGCCGCAGGTCGGCGGGCTGGGGTTGGGCCGCCAGCGTCTCGAATAACTGCGCGGCGATCGCCTCGACCTGCTGCGCGAGCAGCTTCACCCTGCCATTGCTGAGGGCCGGCGCCACGATCGTGCGTAACCGGGCATGCTCGCCCCCCTCGTGCGAGACCAACCACCCCGGCGAACCGAGCATCACCGAATCCGGGGTGAATGCCGCCGGCGGCATTCCCGCGGGCCGGAAGGCCGCGTCGGACAGCACCGCCTTGGCTTCGTCGTAGCCTGTCACCCACCAGCCTTCGTGCCCGAACGGGAAGCGCACGCGGTGGATCGGACCGTTGGCGCGTAGCGCCAACATCTCGGGCGAGGGCTCGATGTGATCGACTCGCCACATCGGCAGCGTCGGCAAGGGTTGTTCGGGCATGGTGGCACTTCTCTTTAAGCGATGGAAGGGCGGAAGGTGACCGGCAGGCGCTGCGAGCAGCGAATGACGTAAGACGGCATATAGACGACGTCCTCCGCGGCGTAGCCCGACCTCGATTTTTCAAGATCGGCCAACGTGTAACTGCGTAGGCATACCCCGCGGCGAGATGCAGAACGTTATCCTGCGCCTTCGAGTTCAGGATAAAGCGGGTGTGGCAGGCATTTGAGCCGCAGCCGGCCATCAAGTTTTGTTCGACCAAGGCGGCGAGCCTGTTTTGGTAGGGGCGGTTTCGCCGAGGCCCCCTTCCCTAGAATGCTATCTGATGCGGATTTGACATTTTGCTTTTCTTTCTTCGTTCCATCGATCGCGGTGTCATCCACGAAATGAAGGTCGGTCGGCGGCGCCCGGCCAGCAACGAACAGGCTTCAAAACTCGTGCCAATTTGGCCGGCCCGGCAGAAGAAAAGATTCAGGGCTTAGCCTGAGGCCGGACAAGAGCTCGGCGAAATGGCCGGTGTCGTGGACCAACAAAGGCGACAGAACAGTGTCGGATGGTACGAGCCTGGGCGACCTTTCGGTCGGGCTTGCGACATTCTGGTCCAGTTTCGAACATAAGAGGGTTGCAAATAGACACGTTTGGCGGCGCGATCCTCTCGGACAGGGCGCTTGCCGAAGAGCGTGCGCTCATGGTTGCTGCCACAGGCGGGTGTTCGCAATAGCCGTGCCTGCGCACGCAAGAACACGCTAGCGGCATACGCTACGCAATCGCTGCAGTGCCCGCCGGTGCGAGGTGGTGCATCGGCTCGGCTGCGTTCGTCTTTGCCCAGCTGGGGCGGAAGCGCCGAACATCCGCACCATACAGCACCGTTGTTGGGTGTCGTGACTAGGCGGTTATAGCGCGCGCCCGATCTTGGCGAAGACACCGCCTCCGAGAAAAAGGGGGCGGTCCAAAAGCATGTCTATTTGAAATGGCACGCCGCTTGCTGCTCCTGGTTAGAGCCCATCAAATCACGATGAAAGCGACAGCGCCATGCCCGACACCCGAAGCTCTAGATCGTGGCCTGAGGAGACGGTGCCCGTTCCCGCTGAACATCGGTACATCGTCTCCTCCGGAGGTCCGTGCTCGGCAGGCGCTTTGCGCACGACTGGTCCGATGCCGGCACGCCAACACATGGCGCTCGCGCAATTGCCGTTTACCGGTTTTGATCAGCATGTGAGTGCCCAAGAGCCCGATCAAAGAGGTACCGAAGCCAAGGTCGGCGGGTCACTGGCAAATATCGACGATACGCCGAACCAGTTGAGTGACGCGGGTCTCTTGCGTGAAGTCACATCTGAGGCCTCCACACGCTTCCGATATTGGCTACTTCCGGCCGCTATCACTTTTCCCCGGGCACGAGCGCGAGTGATCGATGCCGCCATAGCCCTGGAAAGACTGCCCAAGCGGCTCGACGGCCTCCAGCTCGCTCAGATCGATGGCGTTCGGGTGGCGAAGACCAGCAGCCAAAACGTTCCCATACATCCGGATGGCAAGAGGAAGTTGCGGCCGCGAGGGCCTCATTTCATGCCCGGCATACGAGCCTTTGCTCGGTATTGCGCCAGCCTCTGCCAGAATCCAGCGTGCCAGTTTTTTTCTTGAGGAGCAAGTTGATGACCGTTCAAAAGAAGGTTCCCTTCGTCACCTTTCTCACGCGTGTTCGCGATGAGTCAGTCCAGGGCCCAAATCCCTATCGCTGGGAAGAAAAGACATCTGACGACTACTTTGCCGGCAAGCGCGTCATCCTATTCTCGCTGCCTGGCGCCTTCACTCCGACCTGCTCGACCTACCAACTGCCCAATTTCGAAGACCTCTATGATGAGTTTGAGAAGGAGGGAATTGACGCGATTTACTGCGTCTCCGTCAACGATGCCTTCGTCATGAATGCATGGGGGAAGTCCTTGGGCCTGCAGAAGGTCGAGCTCATTCCCGATGGCTCAGGCGAGTTCACACGCAAAATGGGCATGCTGGTCGCCAAGGACAATCTCGGCTTCGGGATGCGCTCCTGGCGCTACGCCGCTCTGATCAACAATGGCGTGGTGGAGCAGTGGTTCGAGGAGGAAGGTTTCTCCGACAACTGCGAGGCCGACCCCTATGGCGTCTCATCCCCGCAAAACGTTCTCGAAACGCTGAAGGCCGCCGCATGACCTAGAAAACTTTTCCTCCCTGGTGCCATTACCCACCCCAAGAAGCTCCTCGACAGGATGTCGCGCTCACCATGCAATCCTCAGCAAGCCTACTTCAGCGCCAGAAGCAATCCATGGTCGCATCGCCTCAACTCATTGAGTCGATTCGCTTGCTGCAACTGGCGCATACTGAACTGCATCAGTTCGTGGAGCAGGAAATCCAGAAGAACCCGCTCTTGGAATCTGCGTCAAACGATGACGGGTCTTTTGGCGATGTTTCGATTTCGGGAGCGGATCAGCCTATCGGCCCACGTGCAAACGCCGTTGACGGACCGACCGGGCCCGGGTCACTCCGCAACAAGACCAACAACCCGTCGGGTAATGGCCCTTCCCTCGACGAGTTTGCCACCCTCGCCGAAACATTGCACGACCATGTCGCTGGTCAGATCGCCCTCACTGCGTTCACACCAAAGGAGCGGCTGATCGCTCACCAGCTTGCCGCCGATCTGGAAGACACTGGCTATCTTCGGGCCAACCTTTTGGAGCTAGCCGAGAGCCTGAATGTCCAGGAGGCTGATGTTGAACGGGTTCTCGGAACCTTGCAGCACTTTGATCCACCGGGAATTTTTGCGCGAACTCTCGAAGAATGCCTCGAGCTCCAGTTGCGCCAGCGAGACCGGTTCGACCCGGCAATGGCAGCTTTGGTTGCCAATCTTAAAATGCTTGGGCGACGCGATTTCCAGGCACTGAAGCAGCATTGCGGTGTCGATGAAGACGACCTTCTCGACATGTACCATGAGATTCTTGCGCTCGATCCCAAGCCTGGAAACCGGTTCCAGTCCGGTCCGTTGGAATCCATCATACCCGACGTCTGGGTCATGCCCTCGCCGGAAGGCGGATGGAAGATCGAACTTGATCCGGCCACACTGCCCAAGGTGCTGATCAACCGAGCCTACTATGCCGAAGTCTCGCGTCACACCGTCCAAAATTCGAAAGATCAAGCATTTCTCAACGTATGCTTGGAGACTGCGAACTGGCTGATACGCAGCCTCGATCAGCGCGCCAACACGATTCTTAAGGTTGCGACTGAAATCGTGCGCCAGCAGGAGGCCTTTTTTGAACATGGCGTTGCTCACCTGCGGCCTCTCAATCTCAGGACCGTCGCTGACGAGATCGGCGTGCACGAGTCGACGGTAAGCCGGGTGACCTCGAACAAGTACATGCTTACCCCGCGCGGAATCTTTGAACTGAAGTATTTTTTCACCGTCGCGATCGCTTCCTGCGAAGGCGGCGATGCCCACTCCGCCGAAGCTGTCCGCCATCAGATCAAAGCGATAATTGCCGCAGAACCTCCCGGCGACGTGCTTTCCGACGATGCCATCGCTGTCCGGCTGAAGGAAACCGGCATGGATGTTGCGCGCCGCACCGTCACAAAATATCGCGAGGCAATGAACATCCCCTCCTCCGTACAACGCCGCCGGGAAAAGCGCCTGTGTCTTTAAGTGGGTCAAGGCAGCCAACCTCATGTTGCGGTACATCCAAAGTGGAGACTTCGTTCGTGACCCAATCCGCGGCAGGCGTGATGGACGCTGTTCGGCACGACCCAGAAAAGCCCGACCAGCCGTCTGGTCCCGCATGGGGTGCGGTCATTTCGCTTTCCTTGGGCACCTTCGGGCTGGTGACGGCAGAGTTTCTGCCTGTCGGCCTACTCACGCCGCTCGCGCATGATCTCGGTGTCACCGAGGGTGCGGCTGGACAGGCGATGACGGCGACCGCCATCGTCGGGGCGATCTCGGCGCCGACGATGGCCATCATCACAAAGCGCTTGGACCGCAGGATCGTCATTTGGGCGATGACGCTGTTACTGATCCTGTCGGACGTTCTGGCGGCCGGCGCGTGGTCGCTGGCGGTTCTCCTGACGGCACGCGTCGTGCTCGGCATAGCGCTCGGAGGCTTCTGGTCGCTGTCGGCAGCACTGGCGATGCGGCTCGTCCCAAGCCACCTCCTGCCGCGCGCCATGTCGATAATCCTCACCGGTGTTTCCGTCGCTACAGTTTGTGCAGCTCCAATCGGCGCTTATGTCGGCGATATCTGGGGATGGCGAAGCGCGTTCATACTCGCCGCTGTGGTCGGCGCCGCAACACTGCTGGTGCAACTCGTAACCATTCCGAGGCTGCCTCCGGTTGGAGTGGCCAGCTTCCGCAGCCTGCTGGATGTGGCCAAGATCCCGATGATCAAGGTCGCGATTTTTGTCGTCCTACTGGTCGCTTCCGGCCACTTCGCCGGATTCACCTATATCCGCGCCTTCCTCGAGAAGGTTCCCGCGCTCGATGTCGAGATGATCTCGCTTGTGTTGCTTGCCTTTGGCATCGGCGGATTCTTCGGCAATTTGGCCGGGGGGCTTCTGGCCGAGTACAGTCTCAAGACAGTCGCGGCCCTTGCACCGCTGCTCATAGCGATAGCCGCTGTCTCGCTGCTGACGGCGGGAGCATCGGCCTCGGCCGCGGCGATTGCGGTTGCCGCATGGGGCTTTGCCTTCGGCGCGGTGCCGGTGGGATTGCAGACGTGGATGGTGCGGGGCGCCGCTCCCGAGCAGGCCGAAACCGCCGGTGTGCTGATGGTCGTAGCGTTCCAAGTGGCAATCGCAGCCGGCGCCTTTTTCGGCGGATTATTGGTGGACAATGCCGGGATTGCCGGCGCTGTCGTCTACAGCGCGGTTGCCACGTTCCTCGCCGCCCTGACAGTGTTCGTGCTCGGCCCGAAGCGCGAAACCTATACCGCCTGACAGAAGAGGCCTCAGCAGCGCAGCGCGACGAGAGATGCAATCGCGTCCACCGCGCGGCGCGATCCTCCGCACGATTACTTTGGCGGTTGCAGGCTTCGTTTCGCCGAGCGCATAGGCGACTGGATCGCCGCCGCGGCAGCCTGTTCCGTGTCGGCCTCCGATCTCGCATGGACCAGCGCCAGCGCCTCGCCGGCTTCACCTCCGGGCCATGGCTATCTTCGCCAGACAGGCGAACATTGCCGGAACCGGTTTCCATTTGGCGAGGATGAGCGGTGCCAGCGCGATGAAACCCTCGCCGGCGGTCATGTCCTTCACGAAGCCGGCATTCTGGGCGAGTGACAGGTACGCGCCGGCCTTGCCCGCCAGAACGCCGGTGAAGATGCCGCGCGGTAGCGCAGGCAGGTCACCGAAATGCCGGTGGTACCAACGGCGGCCGGATTTTCACCGACGGCGCGAAGCCTTAGGCCGAAGCGGGTGCGAAACAGCACCAACCAGGTGAATGGCACCATCAGGGACGCGACATAGACCAGCAGCCAATGGCCCGAGATCAGCTCGGAATAGACCGGCCCGAGCACCAGCACGCCGCGCACCGCTTCGGCGCTGGGCAGAATGATCGCCTCGAAGCGCGAGTCTTCGGAGAGCGCCGGCGCGCGCCCTGCCGGAACCAGGCCTGGCCGAGAATGATGGTGGAGCGCGGCAGCGGTGAAACGGATGGCGACGCCGAAGACGATCTGGTCGCCGCGATGAGTGATCGAGGCGAAAACCGTGCACCAGCGCGAAAAACACGGCGGTCGCTACGGCGGCGCCCAGGCCGAGCCGAGCCTGTAACCGCGGCCGCCGAGGCGCCGGCAAAGGTGCCGGCCAGCATCTTGCCCTCGAGCCCCGTGTCGAAGACGCCGGCCCGCTCCGAATAGAGCCCGGCCAGGCAGGCGAGCAGCAACGGCACGGAGAACACCAGTTGCTCGGCGGCGATGGTGCGGGTCGGGTCCTGCTCCGCCATGATGAGGCGACCGCCGAAGCGAGCATAGGCGCAACCGGACAGCAGGCACAGCATTCAAATCCTCGAAGGCGAAAGTTCGACGTTCGACAAGAGACATATGGTGCGGCGCGAGCCCTGGCGCTTGTACGACCGACGAAAGCGGCTCTTAATCCTAGCCCGTGCCGTTCTTGATCCGTGTGAGGCGGCTTTCGCCTTCCTCCGGGCCGAAGCAGCTTTCGAAATCATTGCATTCCCGGCAACTGGGCGCGCTGCACAGCGAAAAACCTTCGGCCTCGCAGAGCTTGCGGTAAAAGTACTTCTTCCATTTCATGTTTTGGGTGTTGCCGGCCGCCAGCGTCGGAAAATGCGAGGCGAGCAGGCGGCCGAGCTCGGTCCGATTAAAAAGGCCGAGGTCCTGCCAGAGATGGTCATTGCGCATGGCACGCCGGGCGATGATCTTGGCGAAGCGGGCGCTCGCCTTGTCGCCCGGCCGGGCATGCGCCAGCAGCAGTCCACGCAGAAGTTCTTCCTCCAGATCCGGCTCGGGCTCGCTCACCTCTTCCAAGACAAACGCGTTGATAGGAATAGCAGGGAAACTGCGGGCCAGGACATCGCGCAGCTCGGCGCGCGAAAGGCCGGTTGCCGCCGTCGCCGTCGCCTCGCCGGCCTCGATCTCCTCGAGCGCACTTGAAAGCACACAGGCAAGCACATGCTGGTCGAACCTTCTCTCCAACTCGATCTGCGGCCATTGGCCAGTGCTGAGCCGGGTATAGTGTTGGGCAAACATGGTGCCGTTCTCCTGGTTTGTCCTATCAAGTCATGCAGCGACCCGGTCGGCCGCAACATGGGTCGGGCAGTTCTTCGGGCAGAAGCGGGCGCCAGGCTCCGCAGGCAATGCAAAGGCCGGCAATGGTCGAGAACCATGATCATGCGATCGAGCTCGCCGTCGAAATCGTATCCTCGCCGTCGCAGACGCTGAGGATTTCACCCGCATGACCGACGCCGTAAAGATGCGCCTCTCCGACGCTTCCGGATTTGCTACCGCTCGCTCAATAGCACCGGGGATAAGACCCCAGTATAGGAAGATGGCGGCGTCCATTTAGAAATGAAAGCATTTTTTCGTCACTTGCATGACCTGACATATCGATCAGGTAGTGATGATCATCCAATTCCTGGAATGTCGGACGTTCGTAGATCTTCAAGATCTCGATCCCGCTTTGCGCCAGATCTCGCATGAAGCTTCCAAATTCCTGTTCCCGGGTGCGAAGGTGGAGGGTCGTCCGATCATAGCCGGTGGCATCTCCCGACCGAGCACCCACCAGCGCGTGACGTTAGCATAGCTGGCTCGCTTCCGAGGGCAATGTTCTGAATGTATAGCTGCTGACCGGGGACACAAGCCCAAGGCAGAGTCAAACACGTCAGTTGTAGAGTTGCCTTCTTCATTTGCCGGCTACATCGCCGACTCCATCTTCAACAAAAAGATGTAACTCCCTCTGGGACGCGGCAAGCGCCTCCTAGACGTGACTTGCGAACCTTCGTTCAATTTCGTATTTGCGCCAATTCTCTAGGGCGACTTTCCAGATGGCTGCGCCAACCTCAGCTATGACGCCGGCAGAGGAGGGTTGGATGCCACGCTGTTGCAGCGTCAGGTCAATGAGGCCTACTTTGATCAACCGCACGCCGTTCGTGAGTTCCGCCGTTTTACAGGTTTGACACCAACGAATTTTGCGAGCTGGCGAGACGGTCCGCTCACTTCTACGAGTTGAGATCGCCGGCTTTGGCTCGCAGAAGTCAGTAGTGGGTTGAGCCGGCCGGGCAACGCGGCGGAAGCTCCGTTCCTCCGGAACCACTGCAAAGCCGGCCGCAACCATCAACCCCGAAAACGCTGTCCGATGTGGGGGTTCGAATCGCTGGAGCGCTATCGGCAATACAGCGCATCGATCGAAATCACCTGTTAGCCTGTCCTCTGAGCGCGACCGCAACTCCCTTCAGGCAAGATGCGCGAGCAGACGGATATCTATCTGACCGAAAGCAAAAAGAAGCCAGGCGTGCCCCACTGAAAGCACAAGCAAGCGCAAAGGTTCCTGAACTGATGCTCGGCTGGCGGCAACTTGCTCGCCAGCCGAGTTGATTTAGCCGGCGGTCGGGGAGACCAGCCAGCCACACGCTGGTGATTCCAACCTGAGCCGATGTGCCAATCAGCAACCTTCACCGGTCTTTTTCACCTGGCCCGGCGCGGCGGTGTTGGCTGCCGTGTCCTGCTGACCAGGCGCCGCCTGCTGAGCGCTGCCAGTCTGCTGGCCGGGCGCGCAGTCCCTGGCCGAGTTCGGATTTGTGGTGCCGCTGGTGGTGGTCGTGTCGGTGCCCTGATCGCCCAGGGGAATCGCATATGGCGATTTTGGGGTTGAGTTTAGGCTGAGAAAGGATTCTTTGGAGAGGCAGTTGAGCGAAGGAGCGACTGCCATTTCCTGCCTTGAGAGCTACTTTGGCGCGGTGCCTGATCCACGCGCGCCCAACGCCACGCACCGGCTTGGCGACCTGATCGTGATGATGATCGCAGCAAGCCTGTGCGGCGCCAGCAATGCGACGGAATTTGCCCTGTTCGCGCAGGAGCGCAAGCAGGCGCTGTCGCGGCTGATCGACTATGACGCAGCTCCCAGCCACGACACCTTCTCGCGGCTGCTGCGTCTGCTCGACCCGGAGGCCTTTGGTCGCGCCTTTGCTGCCTTTGCCGCAGCTTTCGCCCGAGCCAGCCGAGAGACGCCCGAGGTGGTGTCGCTTGACGGCAAGGCTTTGCGGCGAGCCTACGAGAAGGGCTTGGCAGCCAGTCCGCCGTTGACGGTGTCGGCCTTCGCCGCCGAGACCCGGCTGTGCCTGGCGGCAGTCTCGCCGAGCGATGGTGAGAACGAAGTCGAGGCCGCGCTCAAGGTCGTCGAACTCATTGATCTTACGGGCAGATTGGTCACCGCCGATGCGCTCCACTGCCACACCCGCATGGCTGCGGCCATTACCCAAAGAGGTGGCGATTACCTGCTTGCGCTGAAGGGCAACCGTCGTCATTGGCTGCGCCGTGCCAACCTGCAACTGGCCGACGCCACCCCTTCCATTGCCGAGCGGACCGAGACCAGCCACGGCCGCAACGAGTGGCGGCAGGCCGAGATCGTGGCGGCGGCCGAGCCGCTGATGCCCGGCCACCTGGCCTTCATCCGCATCACCAGCCGACGCGATCAGGCCAAGCCGTTGATGCGCCTGTTCATGGCCTCCACGCTCATGTCGCCGCAGCGGGCGCTCGACCTCACTAGAGCTCATTGGCAGATCGAGAACGGCCTGCATTGGATGCTCGATGTCCATCTCGATGAGGATCTCAGCCGTGCCCGCAAGGACAATGCCCCCGCCAACACAGCCCTTCTCAATCGCCTCGCCAGAAACATCCTTCAGGCCGCCGATGCTGCCAAAGTTCCCATCAGCCATCGCATCAAGAAATGCGCCTGGAACGACGACTATCTCATCAATGCCATCACTCATATGCGATAGCCCTGCCTGATCGCCGGACAGGTTGGTCCCGCTGCTCGTCGTGCCGGTGCCCTGATCCGTTGTGCTGGGCATTGTTGTCGTGGTCGAGCTTCCACTCGTCGAGGTTCCGCTCGAAGTTCCGCTGGTCGTCTGGGCAAAGGAAAGCCCGGCCGACACCGCCAGCACGGCCGGAGCCAAAAGGATGCGTTTCTTCTTCTTTCTCCTGTCTGAATGCGCGGGATGCGCTGGCAAATCCAACAGGCAGACAGAAGGAGTGTTCCCCGATGAAGTTCAATTTTGTAACTCCGGTCGTATTAGGACGGCGTATATTAGAAGCCTCTTGAAGAAGACGCTGCCCGCACCAGAATCCATGGTATGGCTCGCGGACAGGCATTGGCGACCAGTGGCCATCATGGCCACGGTTCTAAGGCGGGTAACAGAGGACCGCGTAAGCGTCTCGATCCCGGGTTACGACTTCCCACATTCCATCATCGACCACACCCAGGTGACCGAGGCCAGCAAATCGCCCTGAAAGGGGCGAGGTCACGCGCATCGACGAGGGCACCGTGACGATCGACCTCGGCCGCTGGTCACGGTCGACCGTGAGAAGGTCCGGTTGGTGGAGAAGTATCGGCCGCCAAAACGACGAAAGGCACTTGTCGATGCCCCGGATTAGAACCGACAACATCGCGACGGGCTATGAGGGCAGGCCGCATGACGGGCCGGTAGAGGACGAGTCGAAGCACTTTGTCTACTGCCCAGTCTGCGGCCAAACGTTCGACGCGCGCGATCTTGGACAGGTGTTCCACCGCGCTGAGCCGCAGCACGAGCCGCTTCCGGTCGAGCAATAGTCCAGCAGCAGTTGAGCTCCGGCGGCAGACCGACCTTGAGACCCTTCAGCGCCAGCGACGTACATTGGATCAGAAAAGGGTGCTGCGTGCACCGCCCCTTCCCCGCGCGCGGACGCTCCACCTGGACCGCAAAAAAGTCCCGCCGCACTGCCAGGAGGACGGGACCGAATCAAGCGCTTGCACCAGGCGGAGGGACACGGGGGGGGGCTTTTTCGAGTGAGCGCGGATCGTAAACGACCCTAAGCGCAACAGCGGCAAAGCGTCTAACAACCGCCGATTGGAGCGACAGGAGGAATTGAGCCACCGACAGGTCAGGTCATCCTAGTACTACAGTTGCGGATCATTTGATGTTCTGATTCACTCGACAGGTTGTGGAGGGAACCATGTCTGTCGCTTCGTGGTCAGGGTCGTTGTTGGCTTGGGAGCAGGAGCTCACGGCGCTGAAGGCGCGGGTTGCGCGGGTGCTTCCTCGTCGTGAGTTGCGGGAGACGGGCGCAGATTTTCTTGACGGCCTTCTTTCCGGCATTGAGCGCAAGACAGGCTGGCTGATGGCCGAGCAGTCCGAGCGGAGCGGCCGTATCGGATGCAGTCGCTGTTGGGGCGCAGCCACTGGGACGCTGACCGGCTCCGAGACGAGGTTCGCGGGTGGTGGAGGCGTTGGCGATGAGGATGGCGTCCTGATCGTCGACGAGACGGGATTTGTGAAGAAGGGCGATCGTTCCGCCGGTGTCGCGCGTCAGTACTCGGGAACGGCGGGGCGGATCGAGAACAGCCAGATCGGCGTGTTCTTGGCTTACGCGAGCCGCTACGGCCAAGCGCTGGTTGATCGTCGCCTTTATCTGCTGGAGAGATGGACAAAGGATCGGGCGCGATGTGCCAGGGCGTCGATCCCGGAGACGGTCGATTTTGCAACCAAGCCAAAGATGGCGCGCGCCATGGTCGAGGCGGCGCTCGATGCCGGCGCCCTGGAGGGGATCGTCTGTTTGAGGAAACCTCGCCCGAGGAACTGGCCAGCGAGTTCGAGCCCCACGACTGGGCCTGTCATGCGGCAGGTGAAGGCGCCAAAGGGCCTCGGCTCTACGACTGGGCACGCATCCGCCGCCCTTGAACGTCAAAAGGCGGCTTCGAGCACTGGCTTCTCGTCCGCCGCAAGCGATCGACATCCGGAGAAAAAGCCTACTACCTGGTCTTCGCCCCGCCCGCTTCCTCCTTGGCCGAATTGGCGGCAGTGGCCGGCCTGCGCTGGGCGATCGAGGAGTGTTTTGAGCGCGCCAAGGATGATCTCGGACTTGATCATTGCGAGGCTCGGTCCTGGCACGGATGGCATCGCCATATGAGCCTGTGCATGGCCGCCCTGGCATTCCTCTCGAAGCTATCGGCTGATCTTCGCCGCAGCGCATCGAGCAAACCGAACGAAACGAGTCCAAAGGAGCCAATCGCCGCCTGATCCGGATGGCTGCGCTCGTCCCGAGCGTCCCCGAGATCCGCTATCTCCTCGCCCGGATCCTCATCTTCCCACCGACACAAAAGCCCTTCATCTTAGCCTGGTCGCTATGGCGACGACGACATCAGGCTGCGGCCATCATCTGTCACTACAAACGGCATCGGCATCTGCAACTGTAGTACTAGCCTGCACAGCATTCATGGGACATGGTGAGGATACCTGTTACACCGAACTCCGGTTGTTGGGAGATTCTGCGCATTCGGATAGACGCGGCAACGTGAACTTTCCATCCTGCACGCATCCCGACTCGCCGCCTCAGTCACCGGTATGTTTCATGATCCACTCGTAATAATGCGACACGCGCGTATACAAACCGTATGTCGTTCCGCATCCTTCCCCCCACGATGTAATTCCAACCAAGATGGCCTTGCCTTGGCTATCGCGTTTGATCAAAGGACCTCCACTGTCCCCTTGGCAAGAATCGGGCCCGCCGTTTTCCTTTCCGGCGCACATCATCCCAGGAAGGATCCCATCATATTTGCGGCTGCACGTTTCGTTGTCGACGTACGGGACCTTGCCCTCTCGGAGCTGGTCTGATGATTCTCGATCTTCTGTCTTTCCCTTGCCCGTCACGATAAGCTCCTTGCCAATAGGAATTTGCGTCGTGGGGGTAGCAAGGCGAATGACCGCTGCGGGTCGCGTACTGTGCACCCGCACGAGCGCCAGATCATGTGCGGGTGGGTATTCCTTCTGCCTCTCTTCATCATGCTTATATTTTTCGTGAACAATAATCTCCACTACATCCAACGAAACGCCATCGACTACTATGGCCTGGACGTGCTTGGCTGTTGCACCCGCTACACAGTGCGCCGCTGTGAGGATCCATCGCGCTCCGATCACCGCTCCACCGCAAATGACGCTATAGCCATCCCCTTCAATATTGAGTTCGACCTGCCAAGGATGCTCTTCGAACGTGGTCAGCTCGCCGCCCACGATTTTCTCACGAAAAGAACTCGTGGGCTCCCGCGTTGAGTCGGGTGGCTCGCTAGATACAGAATATCGAGCATGGGCGTGTTTTCCACCAAAAAGGGCAGCGAGGCCGCAGAGGGCATGACGACGGGTGAAGAGTGGCATCGGTTTACTCGTACTATTTAGCGTTATATGTCCGGCCGTGTGCCGTTGGCGCCACTCATGCCTGCCAAACCCATTAGTCGGCAACCCTCATCTCGCATGTGATTCGGAATGCCGCAGGCAACATGCTTTGTCCTCGATAGGACGCTCTGGTTGCCGTGGGCAGAGGACTTCTTCGGAAAGCGCGACGACGGTACGGGGCCTGTTATAGGCAGGCTCTGCAATACGGTGCTGATGCAGCTCGAGACGCTCAAGGTTACTCGCCGCCAGGCACGATACTAATAGCTCCGCCCCATCTAGCCGCTTGCCACCCTTCGCCGAGCGGCGGCTTTTTGCATTTCAGAGACGCCTAAAATACGATTCAATCATTAGATTCACGCGGCATGAGTAAACGTTCTGTCGCCGCGTCCCGGCTCGAGTTCAGCCCCCCGCAAATACCGACCCTGGTGGATCAGCCGCCTAAGGGCGAAGGCTGGATTCACGAAGTCAAATTCGACGGCTACCGCGCGCAGATCATCGTAGAGAACGGCGAGGCGCGTGTGTTCACCCGCAACGGCGACGACTGGTCATGGTTTTCCACCCGAGGGCCAAAGTCGTGGCCCACGGCTGACGGGCGGATAGGGCGAGGCGGGGAATGTCGATCATTCGCCTTCTCCCGAGCGGCGCCGGCTGACCGTCGGCGTGAAATATGCATCGATCACACTGAAGGCCCCCATCACCGCGAAGCATGCGAACGCCGTGCTGTGGTCTATACAACTGCCGGTGACGATACGGTGAGCGACGATGATGGCCACCATTGCGGCCATTTTGATAAGAAATTTGTAGAGTCTCATGCTTCGCCAAAGGGCAGCGAGCGCGCGGAGGGCATGACGACGGGTGGTTGGGGGCATCGGTTTCCTCGTACTATTTTGCCGTCGGCCGAACCCATGAGTTCGGTCGCCAACGCGCTGATGCTGCTGCGCGACACCTGGGACCCAAGCGAAACGCCGCCGCGCATCCTGATCGGCGGAGCGCTCTATCTCGTCGGCGCGGTGCTCGCCGAAAACGGCACGCCGCCGAGCTGATATTCAGCCACAAAAAGCCCGGTACGAAGGCCGGGCTCTTAATCTATTGGACGGTCAGGCGACGTTGCCGCTGATCCAGTGCGCCAGCGCGGTCTTGGGCAGCGCCGACCTTGGTGTCGGCGACTTCGCCGCCCTTGAAGATCATCAACGTCGGGATCGAGCGGACGCCGAACTGCGACGCGATCTCCGGATTGTCGTCGATATTGACCTTGGTGATCTTCACCTTGCCAGCCATTTCGGTCGAGATTTCCTCCAGCGACGGACCGATCAGCAGCGCCTGGACGCCGATGCGGTCATCGACGGCGCGCTGGGGCAGGGGATGGCCTTTCGTTAACCGCCTGGATGCACCATTTGGGAGGCAGACCTGACATGTAGTTTTCCTTCCGTTGTTCTATTGGCGGCTGCCCGCGACATGAATGCCGTTGGCAGCTCTCGCCGCCTTGCACCAAGAGTGTCAAGACTCGTGCCAACTTGGCTGATTGGGCCGGAGAAGAAAATTTGTGGTTGCTTTTCAGCTGCTTAGCCCGAGGCAAACAAGAGATTGGCTAAGCAAGCCGTGTGTCGCGGACCCGACAAAAACGACACAAGCTGTCGGATTCGGTTACTTACGAGCGCTAGTGACCTCGCCGGAGCCCGACAACTGGCCGGCCCCAATCGGGTGATCCATGTTGGATGTTAGTGCATGCTAGGTGTTTGCGCTTCGGCTGGGGTGGCCGGCGAAGCTGGTCCGGGTTGCGCAGCCGGCCACAGGATCGCATCTGGTGCCGGGGCAATGTCACGTTCGGGCGCGGCGAATGCGTTGGCCATCGCGGATGAATTTCAGACCACAGTTCCAGACACAGCTTCCCATTCCACGATCGCTTGAAGGCGATGCAGGTGAATTTGGAATGCAGATCGTTGGGAACGGGGTGGGACGAAGAGATTTCGGATGGCGGAGAAGATTGAGACGAAGCGTTGCAGATTTCCCGGCGATCTGAACCCTGCATCGTTCGCTCCCGCTTTCGCAGCGGCACATGCGAATTCTCTGCCCGGTTATTCAGGCCCTTATGCGATCGATGTTCGACATTCGGCATGACCTGGCGACGCGCCGCACCATAGGAGCGCAACTTGTCGGTGATTATTCGCTTCGGCGCAATGCCCTGCTTCTTCAGAAGCCGGGTCAGCAATCGCTTGGCAGCCTTGGCTGTTGCGGCGAGCCTGGACGATCTCGTCAAGCACATAACCGTCCTGATCGACGGCGCGCACAGCCAGTGTTTCCTGCCAGCGATGGTGATGACCACCTCGTCCAGATGCCACGCGTCATTCCGGCTGGGCTTCTTGCGATAAAGGCGAAGTGCATAGTCCGGGCCGAACTTCTTTGCCCAACGCCGGATTGTTTCGTAGGAAACAACTATGCCGCGCTCCAGCAGTATTTCCTCGACTAAGGCCCAGGCTCAGCGGAAATCGAAAATAGAGCCAGACGCCCACGGGCGATGATCTGAGGCGGGAAGCGATGGCGCTTGTAGCTGATGGGCAAAGTGTTCATGCATGTGCGTCTACCGCGTCAGTCTCTCACAAGCCGTTACCGTGACATCCCCCGCCATCGCGCACTACAAGTGTCGATCACATCCGCAACTGTAGTACTAGGTCGCTATCGCTCGCAACCAGACGGTAGCGGAAATTGTTGCGGATGTGGTCGTTGAAATAGCGGCCCTTGGCGAACGCGGCCCGGAACGCGGCAAAGGTTTCCGGCGGTACCCCCTCAAACTCGTACCGTTTACCGCTGGCGACGAACCACACCGAGAGCGTCCTTCTATCCAGATCATATTCCATCTTGCGGATCGAAGTAGATGGCATGAGCACCACAGGCCGAGGCCCGCGCCCTTGCGGGGAGCGCGGCTGCACCTTTCGGCATCACGCCGACGTTGCATTTCTGAGAAGGCGCGAGCGTCAATACCAACTTCTGGTGATAGAATTTTCCCGTGAGATAGGCACGCTCCACGGCGAAAGGAGTGCCCCGCCATGACCGCCCTCGCCTACAACCTTGCCAATGACATCAAAGGATCGTGGAGGGTCGTCTTCGTGCCGGACGAACTGCATCTGTATGTGGAATTCAGCCAGCCAGACGCCGACACAAACCCGGTTGATTGGATGAGCGTTGATGATTTCCTTGCATGGCGGCCGAAAGGCGCACTCCACAAGCGAGCGCGCGACAGCTTGGTTTCGCTCATTTGCAGGGCGCTGACAGGGCGAGGAGACAAGCGAAGACCCGCGCCGAGATCGAGTGTGAACGCCGCGGGTGGGCCTATTCGACGTTCCGAAGGCGCCGCGATGATGCCCCCAACGCGATAGCTAAAGCTCTTATCGGTGACGGTGCGCGGGCTTGGCTTTGAAGCGTCAGCGGAGCGACATTTGCACCCTTCGCTGGGTGATCGCATTTTCGATGTCGATGTCGCTGACGTAGTTATCGCCTCCAGGCGAATGGCTGGTGTCCGAGCGCCTTGAGGAGGTGAAGCAGCTCCTGATTGGTCGCCACCACAGCATCGAAGAGATCGCGACCGCGTTCAGCGGATACGCTGCGAAATCCTCGGGCTGCTCGTAAATTTCCTTCTCCATGAAGTGGCGATGGTTGCCCTTGTTGGCCAGATCGGCCGCGGCCCTGGAGGTATGGCGCGGACGCTCGACGGGATGGCCGTCGAAATCGAAGATATGGGCGCCCGAATTGCCGACAACGGCCCAGTCGCCGTCGATGAGATAGGTAATTTCATTGGTGAAGGGAGCAAGCGCGATCGCGTCGGAGCCCAGGAACATCTCGCCGTCGCCGTGACCGATCGCCAGCGGTGGTCCGTTGCGCGCCGCCATGATGGTCGACGGATCATCTTCGAAGAGGACGGCAAGCGCATAGGCGCCTCTGACGCGTTTCAGCATGGCACGCATCGCCTCTTGCCGCCTCATGCCATCCCGGCAGTGTCTTGCCAAGAGATACGCGACGACCTCGGTGTCGGTGTCGGTCTGGAACTCGGCGCCCATTGATTGGCGCGTCATCGACATCCCCTGATTTTCTACTGAGACTCTATGCGCCTTGCCGATGTTGTTGAAGACGCCAACCCGACACATTCTCGACACCCAAAACTGCCCCTCACATATCTTCCACCTGCCTTCAACGACGTTGAGAGGGGCCATGCCGAGACGGAAGCAAGCGAGACGAACGATAGCGAAATCCGCGCGACAAGGCTAAAGTCATCGCGCCACGCCCTGACCTGCCGGGTGAGCGCACTGATCTCAGCGAACTCAAGCCAGATCCGTTTGCGAAAAGTCGTTGCCTTTGTAGAGCAACGGGAAGCGGTGAGCCTTCGCACATGCGTAGGCGAAGCAGTCCCCGAAATTGAGATCGGCCTTGTGCCCCACAGCCTTGCCATATTTCATGCTGGCTTCGATCGCGCGATTGCCGATATCGCCGGATATCATGATTTCCTTGCCAGCGACCTCGGTTATGAAAGCATCGACGGTGTCGCGAGCTCGCGCCAACATGTCGGGCGTGGGCTTGGTGTTCTTCTGGATGGCTTCAGCCGCCGCTCGCGCGAGACCTTGAACTGCCTCGAAGCGGACGAGTGGGGAGACGTACAGCGGGCTGGTCGCGGCCGCGAGCCGTTTTTCCAGTTCTTCCGCGCCAGGCTCCTCGTTGAGGATGGCGACGATCACCGACGCGTCGACGAACATCAGTCGTCGCCCCACATTTCGTCAGTGAATTTCTTCATGTCGAAATCAGGATTGGCCGGCCCGATCCGCCGTGCCATTTCCTTGACCTTAGCCAGTCTCTCGCGCAGTGGGACGCTGCCGCGGTTGCGCTCGATCTCGTGGCGCAAGGCGGTTCTGACGGCCTCGGTCTTGCTACGCGCCTTTGTGATCTGCTGCAGCTCGAGGGCCAAAGCGTCAACGTCGGGATCGCGAATGAAGAGCGGCATTTGTATATCCTCTGAATGATATTTATATATCACCCAACAAATATACTCGCCACCAAATTCGCAATCTGCCGGTTTCGATTGGCAGGAAGAATGTGACTCGCGAAAATCGTCCAGGAATAATTCCGAGACCCGCTCCTCATCTGGTCGCCATGAGATCGCGCTCCAGTTCCGCAATGCGCACGCACCTGCCGAGGGTCGTCCTGACGCAACGCCTTAATCCATCCTCGCCCGCGCATAAGTCTTCCTGCCAGCACCCACCCGAAAAGCCATGCGGATTTATTCACCGAGACCCTAATTTCCGGCAAGCCGAAACGCTTATGGAAAAGAAGGGCGGCGCTTGGGAGGACGCCGGCCAAGAGCGCAGTTGCCATGTGGGCATCGGGAGGGGATTGGTGCGTGGATAGTCAGCCCTGGCCTATTGTCGATTGTGCCAGCCGGCGCGCATTTTCGCAGCCATGGTGGCGCAGCATGTTGAATTGGCGTTGTTTGAGCAGTCACTCGGCAAATATCGAAGGCCTGCATCGGCCGTTCTGTGATCGTGTGGCTGACGCTGCGGAGAAAACCGCAGGATCGGTTCTTTTCGATGTTCGTGTCGACGGCGATATCTGCGTTCAGCGGATGGCCGCGATTGGATATGGCGTGACCGGCACAGCAATAATCGTGATGGACAAGAACGGACAACTTAGATGCGCATCTGTAAGCGGGAACACCGCCGTTTTGGTGGCAGAATTGGCTGCCTGGTATGCGTCTCCGCTGAGTGAGCAAGCGAGGGTTGACCACCGCGGAACGGCCATCATCCTGCTCGCCGAGCTTCGGAGCTCAGGTCACTTCGCCCGGTTCTAGCCGGCTGAGCGCCGCTTCCTACCTTGCGGGCTAAGCAGATGGCGCGGCGGCGATGAGGCACCAGGCGCGCGAATCCCCGCCGGCAGCAGCCTCTCCGCAGTGAGACCCGGCTTCGTTCCCGTCATCAAACTGCTCACGTTGAACGCCGGCGCGACTGGCTCCGGGCGGAGGTCGATCCGAACTACCCTGGCATCGCCTTCGGCCCTGCGACCGGGCTTGCTGGTCGCAGAGCACGTCAGTCTTCGGTGCGCGAGTAGTCGGGCTTCAAGACGGTCAAGCGCTATCGGCCTCTGCCACCGAAGACGTCCGGCGTCGTGCGTGTACGGCGGAGGCTGAAATCTCAGGGATGGAAGGACCCAGCAGCCAATGCAGGGCGGTGTCCCATCAGATTCCATATGACATGAATTGTCATCGACGTGCTTTCATGATTGCTGGGATCTATGTCGCGTCGTCGCTTGCTACCCGAAAAGAATTTCCCGGGCTACGCATACCTGCCTGGCAAACATCCGCATCCGGTTTGCGACCCGCTGGGTCACAGTTACCAAAGCGACCCGGTGACCGTTGTTGCCGTCGAGGAATCACTCAGCTCAAACGGGTTCCGATGGGGTATCGACCTTTTCAATCACGGCTATTACTGGGAAGCCCATGAGGCTTGGGAGCCTCTTTGGCACGCTGCGAAACAAAGCATTCAGCATCGCCTTTCTTCAAGGGATTGATCCTGTTGGCGGCGGCCGGGGTGAAGATGCGCGAGGGAAAGCGGGTCGCTGCCGCGCGCCATGCGGGGAGAGCTGCAGCACTTTTTCGTCGGTTGGCGCCTCTGCCGAGCCGGCCCTTTGAGGCCGCAGTCGGAATGACACCTGCCGCGCTCGCGGTACACGCCGAAACGGCCACAACTTTCCCGGCTGCTTTGCGAGAGCCGATGCCTGGCCAGCCTGAGCCCGTTTTCGATTTCATTCTCGCCCCTAAATCCGAGGGCGTCTGATAGGCAGGTGCAGCACTGCCGGCCTGTCATGGACAGTTCGATAAGGGCAGCTTCGATCCTGGCGCAGTTGACCTACGGCACAGCCCGGCGCTGGCGGAGCACCCATGGCAGGCGCCGCTTCCATCGTTCATCTCGCGGCAAAGCAACATCTTTCTGCCACCGCTTCTTCTTGCGGGTCCGTCTGCCTACAGCTTGCAGCGCGCCTCCAGCAGCGGCGTGACAATTTCGGCCAGTTCACAGCGTCCTTCGACGAGCTCGCGAATCCGATCCTCAAACCTGACGTTCCCGACGACGCCAACCTTGAGCCCAAAATTGCGCATCAGACCGCGCAGGTCGTTCTCGATGGCGAGGGCCTTTTCCTGCAGCAGCTTGCGCGCCGTCAGCAGCGCGCGGCGCTTCTGGCTCGTCAGCGTCTTGACATGCACCGGGCGGAACAGGTTGACGCGCATCATCTGTGCGATGCCGCGCGCATCATTGCGATCCGTCTTGTTCGGCCGCGCCTTGAGGAATGCCTTAGTGTGTCGGGTCTCGATGCAGATTGCCGGCAAACCGGCCCTGGCCAGGCCTTCGAACAGCCATTGCGACAACGGTCCGGCCTCGAGCCCGATCCGCTCGATGCGCAAGGCGGGATCTTTCAGAACCGCGGTGAGGTCGTCGGGGTGGCTGACCACCTTGACCTCGCGGCAGATCTTGCCAGTTTCATCGACAATGCAAACGGCGGTCTCTTTTACCGAGATATCCAATCCGGCATAATGCTTCATGCTGCGTTTCCTTTCCTGATGCTTGTGGCTGTAGCTGCAGACCACGTTCTATCATCAGCTCGGAGCGCAGCACCTCCGTCCATCACCGTCGAAGATGGGGCTCAAGCCGAATATCCCATCTGATTCAGTCTCCTTGGGAAAAGGAGATTGAGTCGATGATGGGCGAGCGGACCGTGATGCAGGAAGCGCTGTTCTACGAGTTCAGCATCGAACGTCACGTGCCATCAGACCATCTGCTTCGCTCGATTGACCGGTTCGTCGACCTGTCCGAACTGCGCTCGCATCTGCGGCCGTTCTATAGCGAGATCGGCCGGCCCTCGATCGATCCGGAACTGATGATCCGGATGCTGATCGTCGGCTACTGCTTCGGCATCCGCTCCGAGCGCCGGCTCTGCGAGGAAGTACATCTGAATCTCGCCTATCGCTGGTTTTGCCGGCTTGGCCTGGAGGGTGATGTCCCGGACCATTCCACTTTCTCCAAGAACCGGCACGGCCGCTTTCGCGACAGCGATCTGCTGCGCGAGTTGTTCGAGACTACGGTCCGCCGCTGCATCGAAGAAGATCTCGTCGGCAACGAGGGCTTCGCCGTCGATGCCAGCCTCATCAGAGCGGACGCGAACAAGCAGCGCTCAGCCGATGGATCGGAGCAGGTCGACTGGGAGACGATGGCGGCACACGCCGCTCGGTACAGGAGTATCTCGACACGTTGGACGATGCCGCGTGGGGTGCAGACCGTCACGCCGTCGCGGAGAGAAAAGGCACTCCTATCGGCCGCATTCTCACCGGGCAGGCTTTCGCCGGGATCGCTGTGGCATTGCAAAATTGGTATACTCTGTTTTCCCCACTGCCGATGCGGCCTCCCACTCGAAACCTTTGAAGGCGTCAGGGCGAAAAGGAATGCGACGCTTCTTAAGCGTGTAAACCGGATCGTGCGGATGCGGTGCTCCAATAGGCTGTCGCTTGCCGAACCGTTCTGCTTCAACGACCGCTGGTGGGATCTGCTCTTCGAGCCAATCGTAGACCACTGTCCGTTCGGCAATCCGCCACTCCCCCTCCCTCTTGTGAAACAGATCGCAGTATCGGCCGCAGAGGAGCGCCTGGCGTACTTCTCCGTCGTTGTCCAGTCCGCGTTGCAGCGCGGTGAAATAGCTCTCGACCGCAGCCTCTGCCGAGCTGATGAATTCGATCAGGACGTTCGTGATCTGATGGATGTTGCGGGGTCCGCTCTTGAAGACGCTGAGCGCAAACCGGATGAAGCCCTCTGCCGAGCCGCAATTGGCCCGGTGATTGTCATGCGCATCGGGCCAGTACGCGCTGCGGAGCGCCGCTTCATCCGCGCGGTCTATTCCGCGGCAGTACCGATAGAGGCAGTCGCGGATCGCCTCACGGTCAAGTAGTTCGGCAATTTTTTTCGCCTGGTCCATCGGCTCTGTCCCAATTCTGTGATTGGAGAGGTGTTTCGCCAACCCGCGTCCTGCAGTTTGCGCATCAGAGCACAGATGCCCCCCTGCGCAGTTGGATGAGGACGGTGCCGGGACAGGGATCGCGCGCCGTCCTTTTCCCAGTGTGCGGCCACATGGTCGATCCCATTCAAGCCAGCCAGACTCTCGATTTGAATGACGTCCTATTCAACCCGCGCAGCCGGTGTACGGTCGAGTTCCAGCGCCCGTTCGGGGCAGGATCGCGCGCCTCGCGATGCAGGCAGCTCCTCCCCTTCCGCAACTTCAATGTCACCGGGTAGGATGTAACCCTCGTCATCAAGCTTGAAGATGTCGGGCGCTTGCGCCGCGCATCGCGCGTGACCTTGGCATTTGGAATTTTGGACGATGATGCGCATGGCGCTGCCTCCATTGTCTGTGCCCCGGCTCGGGGCGGGCCTAAGACCAGTCCAAGATCAAATTTTCGATCCCGAACACATGGCCGCCAGTGGTTATGGGTGCCGTACCCCTCTTGATCCTGAAAGCCGGGATGCGCGCCAGCCACTCCTCCAGGCCAATGACAATCTCCCGCCGGGCAAGGTGCGAGCCAAGGCAACGGTGGGGACCATAGCCAAAGGCGGCGTGGCGGTTGTCCTCCCGCTCCAAATCGATCTTGTTGGGGCATTCGAATTCCGCCGGGTCACGATTGGCAATCATCGTGGCGCAGGAAACATAGTCCCCCTTCCGGATGGGCGCGCCTTCGAAGTCGATATCTTTCGTTGCCACGCGGATCAACTGAACGGTCGGATAGACGCGCAGCAATTCTTCGGCCGCGAGCACGATCCGTTCCGGTTCGCTCCGCAGCAATTGCTGATCTTTGAGGTTGCGCGCGAGGTAGGCCAAGTCAAAGCCTATAGCTGCTGCGACCGTGTCGAGCCCGGCGACGAAGACAAGCACGCCGATGCCGCGGACTTGCGTGTCCGTCAGCCGGCGGCCCTCGACCTGTGCCTGCACGATGAAGGTCATGAAATCGTCAACGGCGTCCTCGCGGCGCATGGCTGCAAGTTCGTCGATGAACGCCACGATCGTCCGGGCCGCCGCCGGGCGTTTCACATCGTCACCGTGGAGCAGGTCTTTCCCCCAGCCGACAAATGTGTCGAGTCGGTCATCCGGCAGCCCCAGAAAGCGAAGGAAGATGCTGACTGCGAAAGGAAATGCAAAATCCTTCATGACGTCGCAGCTTGTGCCCGACGCGGCGATCCTTTCGATCAGCTCGATCGCCCGTTCGCGGACAGCCGGTTCCAAAGCCATCACCCGCTTTGGCGAAAGCAGCGGATTGAGTAGCGAGCGAAAGACGCCATGGGCAGGCGGATCCAGTTCAAGCGGGATCATCGGCCAGTTTTCGCCAAGCGCGGACGCGAAGATGCTGCGATGGCTCGAAAACGTTTCGGCATCCTGCAGCACCCGGCGCTGGTCACTGGCGCGAGTGATGACCCAGGTACCCCGCCCATCGCGCGTGTTGCAGGGCGAATAGAAGATCGGCGGCCCGGCATGTACGCAAGCGACGGCTGCTTGCGGATCCCCGTTGGGCGTCGGTGACATCCCTGGTGACGTAAACAGGCTGAAGTCCCTCGCCATTTCGGGCGGGACGTGATCTGGAACGGGATTGGTCGCCATTTTGCTTTCTCTACATCAGGCGTTCATGCGCTCGATTGAGGTTGCACTCTGTTCATAGAGTCGATTACCAGCATGGATACGTCCCGGCTTCAGGCGCTTGATATTCTGTTGCGCGACACAGCCCACCTGCGTACCAGAGCGGATGAGATCGGTTGCGAATTCAATCAGAAGGGGCATCTCGTCGCGCTGCGGTCATAAAGCATAGCCGCCGCTTATCCCCGTTAGGGTTGAGAGACTGGTCAATCACCGCAGAGCTCGTTAGGCACTGCTGACGCCCCGCTGATAAAATTGTTGAAGCAAGTCGCGTGCCGGATAGGCGTACCGATGGCGCTGCATCAAGCGACGCCCAGCCTGCACTGGGCCCGCCGCCGCTAAGTTTGATGACCATCTGTCCATCATTCTTAGGACAACGTCCGACAACCGACATCCACGGTCGGTTTTGTCGAGTCCGCGACACCGGGCTGTTCAGCCTGGCTCCTGCTGCACTGGATTTAAGCCATTGCGTCGATCGCCTGGCGGGTGATGGCGAGCACACCATCCGGAGATGAATGAGGAAAAGATCAGCGGGCTGCAAGAGGTCGAGGTTCGCGATGCCAAGGGCAAGCCTGAGACGCGGTCGAGATCAAATACCGCCGCATCCATGTCCTGCCGCCGATCGGCAAACAGAAGCGCTATCCCGCGCTCGACCTCACGTGCTGTACGCCCAGGAGCGTGAGGAACCAAAGCATCGCCAAGGAACGGCTGGAAGCTGATCACCAACTGACCGTGCATTCCCACGACGATGCCATCGCGAAGCTCGACTGGTAGGCCATGCGCTGGAAGATCGAGACCTTCCAGAAAATCCTGAAATCCGGTTGCACAGCCGAAGAGGCACGGCTGCGGTTGGATGGGCTCAGGCGGACATTATGCGTTTTATCTTTTCTCGCCTTTGGCTGAAGGGATGGGCCGCTCAGGCGAGGGCCATGGATTCCAGATCAGATGGGAAATCGGTCAGCTTTCGGTAGCCATCAGCCGTGATCAGAACGGTGTCGGAATGGCGGTAGCCACCTTGGCGCCAGTAGATGCCCGGTTCGACACTGATGACCATGTTCTCTTGCAAGATGTCGTCGCTTCCCTCGGCAAGCCACGGTCCTTCGTGCCCGCTCATGCCGATACCGTGACCGTCCGGTGCAACAGGTTTCCGCCGAATCCTTCGGGACGCAGGAACAATATAACCTTGTGATCGACCTCATGGGTGCTGACGTGTATCAAGGGACGCTCGTCTGGTCACAGATTGAGACCGAAGATAGGAATCAGCAACTGCAGCCAAGCATCCCTGCCCGGCCGGACAAGAGGGACTTCCAGGCCTGCGCAGGACCAAGGGCGGGATCGCGAGCGGCGCGGTTGAGCGCAAGCCTCAGCGGCTCGCCCGATCTGCGAGCTGGGCTTTGATTTCCTTTCTTCTTGAACTCCGCTCATTCTGCCGCTATATTGCGTCAGAATCATTGGCGTCGAGACGAGGTCTGAGCCATGGGCGTGGCCCAATATGCGGATAACGGGATTTTCGCCCCGCGCCGGATTGCGGAAGCCTTCCGGACGACGAGCGAGGAGATCGCTCGCACGGCCGGGCTGGGCAAGGACGCGATCCAGCGCAAGGATCGGGTCCGGTCGGACAAGACCCAGCGGCGCTTGCGCGAGATGATCGAGATCATCAACAAGGTCGAGCCGCGCTTCGGTTCGGCGCTGATGGCCTATGCCTGGTATCGCTCGGAGCCGCTGCCAGGATTTTCCGGTCAGACGGCGATGCAGCTCGTGCGCAGCGGTCGGGCCGACGACGTGCTCGACTATATCGATGCGGTCGATTCCGGCGTGCACGCCTGACCCTGCGCATGCGTTATGACGGCAAGCTCTATCGGACATTGAACCCGATATATGCCCGCGAGCCGCTGTCGGGACGTGGCGCCGAGCTCTATGGCGGCCGGTTCAATCCTAAGGGCCTGCCGGCGCTCTACACATCTCTGTCCGTTATGACGGCGCTGCGGGAATCCAACCAGGTCGGCAACCTCCAGCCGACAACGCTCGTCTCCTATGACGCCGACCTCGACAACATTTTCGATTGCAGAGACGCGGCCGCGCTTGCGGCCGAAGGAATGGACGCCGCGACCCTCGCCGACATGACATGGCGTGATCAAATGAAGGCGAGCGGCGAGGCGAAGACGCAGGCTTTTGCCCGGCGCCTGATTGGCGCCGGCTACAACGGCCTCCTTGTCCGAAGCTTTGCTGCCGGTGCGACTGCCGAGGATATGAACCTCGTGCTGTGGAGGTGGTCCGACATTCCCCCGGCCCGTCTCATCCTGATCGACGACGAGAACCGCCTCTCGCAATAGAGCGCCTATGCGGCGATCCGGTGGCCCAGGTTGCCGCTGTCATCGCGAGATCCGCCTCGATCTCCGCGAGCTGACGGCTCTTCTCGGAAAATTCGCCGGCGAAGGCGAAATTGCCGCCATCGCGACTGGTAGGTACTTGGGGCTGCTCGAGCGAAGCATAGACCTTGCCTTGGCGGCCTTGTACCGCTGGCGAAAGCCAGTCTTGATCGAACTCGATCCCGTTCTCGATCCGTGTGAGGCGGCTTTCGCCTTCCTCCGGGCCGAAGCAGCTTTCGAAATCATTGCATTCCCGGCAACTGGGGGCGGTGCATAGCGAAAAACCTTCGGCCGCGCAGAGCTTCCGGTATTTCTTCCATTCCATGTTTTGGGCGTTGCCGGGCGCCAGCGTCGGAAAATGCGTGGCAAGCAGGCGGCTGAACTCGGCCCGATTAAGGCCAAGATTCTCCCAGACATGGTCAGCAGCCGTCCATGCTGATCAGCGTGCGGCCTATGCCAGTGAGTCGAGGCGATGGAGGGGTTCGCGAACAGCTCGTCCTCCGATATCGGCGGCCCGGCATTCTTCATCGGCAGGATCATGTCCGGCCTGGCAGTGACGATCGCCTCCTCGGACATCTGCTGTAGCCGGAGAAACACTCGACCGCATTAACAGCTTGATGATGCCGTCGCCTGCTGTGTCGCTGCTCGCGGCAAAGATCTTGCCGTCTTGCGCCGACAGCAGGAACAGGATGCGCTTGCGTTCCTTGATTGCTGCGGTCTGCTTTTCGGCTGCCTTCAGCTTTGCATCCATCTCGAGCGCCAACTTTTCGGCCTTTGGCATCGACGCCGAGCGCCTGGCAGACGACGCGCATCATTCAAGGACCCCTTTATGGCGGTGGTGCCCGGGCAGCTCGATGAAGGGCCCGTTCGATTTCGTCAACACATCGACCGCTTCCTTGGCGCCTTGCCATGCAAGGCCCGAATGTTGGACGGACTGACCGACAGAACACCCTGCGCCGACAGCTGACGCATGTAGCCGACATCGGGCACCTTCAGCGCGGCTTTCGGGTAGTAGCTCGTCGACTTGCGAGCGACGAGATGACTTTCCTCTAAGCGCGTAGACGATTCTCGGTGATCGAGCCGCCTATCGAGCGATCCGTGACAGATCGTACGTGACAGATCGTAAAGGACAGCTACGCCCTCATAGGCCTCGGCAGGCAAAGCGACGGCCAGCAGAACGAAGAGCACCGGCGCAAGCGCCGAGCGAAAACGGAAAACAGCGTGCATTGGATCTTACCTCATGCAGCGGTCGGACCGGGAATGCGTGGCAGGTTCTCGGCAAGGAACCGCCAGTCGCCACGCTCGCGTTCGCCTTCCTTGCGCGTGCCGAAGAACTGGATGATCATCTTGCCGTCGGCGCCATAGGCTTCGAGAGACGTGACGTGACCGTCCCTCGTCGGCTTGCGCACGGCCCAGACCTCGCGGATGTGATGGGTCCTAAGATGCAGGTGGAAGGTTTCGTCGAGCACATTGATCCGCGGCCCGATCTGCTTGACCGACTTGATCGGGCCGGAATGGATCTGGACGCAGCCACGATTGCCGACAAAGCACATGATCGGCATCTCGTCTTCGGCCGCGTGTTGGAACAGGGTGCCAACGGCATCATTGTCGAGCAGCCAGGCGTAGTCCTCGCCGGCCATACGCATCGCCTGGCAGCGGCTGAGCTTGAGTGTCTTCAACATATCGTAGAACTGATGCACGTCGCTCAGCCGACTCCAGTGCTCGCGTAGGTCCTCGACCGTGGCGGCTTGGTCCGGACTCACTGCGTTATCGCCCGCACCGCTCGCCTTGACCGATATGATCGGCTCCTGGTCCGAGGATTCGAGCTCTGCCATCAGCTTCTGATAGGCGTAGAGGTTTGAGGCGGGCCTGAGATGCACCTTGTGCACCGCCTCGCCGGTGGCATCAAAGAATTGCAGGCTGCGGCGGATGTGGTCGCCATCGCGCTTCTCGACGGCGAAGCCATACGCCCACACTTTCGGGAAGATGCGCAGGTCGATGTCGTCGCCGAGCACCATGGCATGCTGGTTGCCGGTGACCACTTTGTCGTAGACGCCGATCTTTTCGTGCACGGCACTATCATTGCGGGTCAGCGCCATCACCTCGCCGACCGCTTCGAGGCCGGTCAGCAGATCACTGACGCGCGGCTCGATGCGCACCGATCCGTGACCGCAATGCGCCGCGACCAGTTCCGCTTCCGAAACGCCCAGTCGGGCGGCGAGATCGTGCTCGCGTGTCTTCGGATTGTCTTCCCACGCCCGCCGGATTTCGTCCGGCGACGGTTTCTCGCGCTGGTCCATGTCTTACCCCTGCTTCCACCTACGTGTTGAGGATCAGCTGCCCTGCCGGGGGATCTTCAGCCGATAGGGCGCGCCGTAATCCTCGATCCCGATCTGGTGCTCGCCCAAGAACAGAGTGTCGCTGGAGAGCGAGCGCACGTCGACGGCACTCGCCCGAAACCGGGCGTGCTGTCTGAGCGGCGAGACCCGAGTGACACGAACAGGCACATGCCGATCGGATCCCATCAAGCCGGTCGGCGGCCACTGGGCGGTGGTGAGCGATTGTGGATGTCGACGCCAATCGGCCAATCAGGCATTCGGATGCCACGGCGGCGCTGCTTTGCCAAAGAAAGCGTATCTGACCCAGACCTGACATGTTGCTCCCTTCCTTCGCCCCATCGATCGCGAGGGCACCCACGACATGATTGTGGATCGGCAGTCTCTTTCCGCCTCGCCAAATGGACTGTCAAAAGCCGTGCCAATTGCGCCGAAGCAAGCTCAGAAGAAGTCTTTTGTACGATGGTCATTGGTTTAATGTGAGTTCAGCCAAGAACTCAGCCCTAACACCCCGTGTGGCGGACTCGACAAACCCGACAGTACGTGTCGG
Source organism: Mesorhizobium sp. M0983 (assembly GCF_040318975.1). Classification (NCBI taxonomy): domain Bacteria; kingdom Pseudomonadati; phylum Pseudomonadota; class Alphaproteobacteria; order Hyphomicrobiales; family Phyllobacteriaceae; genus Mesorhizobium; species Mesorhizobium sp. M0983. The sequence goes on from NZ_JAMYNH010000002.1 coordinate 57,286, forward strand.
TTGGCCGACACCTTCCCAGCCGGCTCACCAGAACCACAGCAGTGTCAGAGATGTCGCGCTGTGTTGAAACGGTTTTTTGCTTTGGCACGGTGCATGCAACGTGATGCGCAAGCAGGAGAATGGAGCCATGATTACGCTCACCGACAACGCTGTTGCCGCCGTCAAGACTGCGCTTTCCCGCGCCAGCGAGCCGGCGGAAGGCTTTCGCATCATGGTCCAGGCCGGCGGCTGCGCCGGCTTCAAATACTTAATGGGCCTGGAGAGCGTGTCGCGCGAGGGCGACGCGATCACTGAGACAGATGGGATCAAGCTGTTCGTGGACGCGGGCTCCCAACCCCATGTCGCCGGTATGACCGTCGACTTCGTCACCGGGCTCGAATCTTCCGGCTTTGTCTTCGACAACCCCAACGCGCGCGAGAAGTGCGGCTGCGGCAAGTCCTTTAGTTGATCGCCCGAAGCGCCTGCGCGGGTCCATGAAGCGATTGCCGCCGATGGACTCATTGCGGCAGAGGAGGCTTATATGGCCAGCACAACAGATGTCCCCGTCCTCAAGAACAAGGCAAGGTCGAAGCCGATCTTGGGACAGGCAATCGCTTCCGGTAGGATGCAAAGAACGTCGCCTCCCGAAACAGTTCGGTTCCTGGTGGCACCCGAGCTGCTGGCCGTCAAATCGCGCCGCTGCGCCAAATTCGGCTTATCAATAACGTTGTCGCGTTCGGGCGTCCTTACCTGCGGGCTGACGGCGGCGACTGCGAACTTGTCCATGTCGACGCCGATCCGTCTACTTCAAACTGTCGGGCGTCTGCGCCGGCTGCCGGTTCGGGACCATCATCATCAACCGCATGCGCCAGAGGCTCAATGAGGCGGTCTCGCGCTCGCGTCATTCTGATCAACTGAGGATCGCACCTATGAAGCCTGTCTATCTCGACAACAACGCAACCACACGGGTCGATCCTGAGGTCGTGCAAGCGATGTTGCCGTTCTTTACGGATCAATTCGGCAACCCTTCGTCGGCGCACGCTTTTGGCGGCTCAGTCAGTGCGGCGGTGAGAAAGGGGCGGAGGCAGTTGCAAGCGCTGATCGGCGCGGAGTTCGACGATGAGATCACCTTCACCTCGGGTGGGACAGAAAGCGACAATGCCGCGCTTCTTTCGGCGCTCGAGGCGGCCCCTAACCGAACCGAGATCGTGACGTCCGCGGTCGAGCATCCCGCCGTGCTGACGCTCTGCGCGCATCTTGAGAACACCCGCCGCGTCAAAGTGCACAGGATCTCAGTGGATTGCCGTGGCCGGCTCGACCTCGACGCCTATATGGCTGCCCTCACCCCACAGGTGGCAATCGTCTCGATAATGTGGGCGAACAACGAGACTGGTGTGATCTTCCCCGTGGCCAGGCTTGCCGAGTTGGCCAAGGGAGTGGGCGCCCTTTTCCATACCGATGCTGTGCAGGCGGTCGGCAAGCTTCCGATGGACCTGAAGTCGACCGCAATCGACATGCTGTCGCTCTCCGGCCACAAGCTGCACGGGCCGAAAGGGATCGGCGCGCTTTTCGTAAAACGTGGCGTCAACTTCTACGCGCTGATCAAGGGAGGGCACCAAGAGTACGATCGGCGTGCGGGCACCGAGAATACGCCCGGCATAGTCGGGCTCGGCATGGCGGCCGAACTCGCCTCGAAATTCATGGACGACGAGAGCACACGGGTAAAGTCGCTCCGCGATCGCCTTGAGAACGGGGTTCTCCAGCGCATCCCGAACACCTTTGTCACTGGCGACACGCTGGAGAGGTTGCCTAACACCGCAAACATCGCCTTCGAATCTATCCAAGGGGATGCAATCCAAATTCTCCTCAGCCGCGTGGGTATCGCCTGTTCGGCCGGCTCCGCCTGCAGCTCCGGCTCCCTGGAGCCGAGCCATGTCTTGAGGGCGATGAACATGCCACATGGGGCAGTCCGCTTTTCCTTCGCGCGCGACAACGGCGAAGCGGACGTCGACCGGGTGCTCGAGGTCATGCCCGCAATCGTGGAGAGGCTGCGTGGCGTTCGCAATTCCGGGCCGGGCAAGCGAAGTGCCGAAGACCTTCAATTCGGTCTATGCTCCCGCGCCGGAAGAACCGGTAGTCGCTCATGAGCCGTCAGGTCTTTCTCAACGATACGACCTTGCGCGATGGCGAGCAGGCAACAGGCATCACCTTTACGACGACGGAAAAGCTGGAGATAGCCCAATCTCTTGCGGCGGCCGGCGTCGCAGAAATCGAGATCGGCACGCCGGTCATGGGCGCCGACGAGATCGAAACAATTCGCGCCGTGGTCGCGCGGCGTCTCCCGGTTCGGCTCATGGCCTGGTGCCGGATGACGTCGCTGGATCTCGATGCAGCGATCGAGAGCGGCGTCCAGGCCGTCAATCTGTCGCTGCCTTCGTCGGACATCCAACTTTCGGCCAAGCTCGGGCTCGACAAAGCGGGAGCGCTCCAGGTCATCGAGCATATGGTCAGGCGCGCAGCCGCCGCCGGCTTCTTCGTCGCGGTGGGCTGCGAGGATGCCTCGCGGGCCGATCGGGATCATCTCGCCCGCGTCATCGAGACGGCTGTACGCGCCGGCGCAAGCCGCGTCAGGCTAACCGACACAGTTGGCGTTCTGGACCCCTTTTCGGCCTTCGAACTTGTCGCCCAGCTCGTGTCGCAGTCTCCAATCGACCTTGAATTTCATGCGCACAACGATCTAGGACTTGCTGCCGCCAACACGCTGGCCGTGATCCGCGCAGGCGCGCGGCATGCCTCCGTCACTGTCCTGGGGCTCGGCGAGCGTGCGGGCAATGCCGCGCTCGAGGAGGTGGCCGCCGCGATAGCGGTCCTCGACGGCGCGGACACCGGCATCGAGTTGACCGCATTGCCCGACCTCGCCGCCCAGGTGGCTTGGGCCGCCCGCCGGCAGACCGCGGCCATTAAGCCGGTCGTCGGCGCCGATGTTTTCACCCACGAATCCGGCATTCACGTCGCAGGGCTGAACGACTCGCGTACTTATCAGGGGCTCGATCCGGCTCTCGTGGGCCGCTGCTGGCGTATCGTCATCGGCAAGCATTCCGGCGCCACTGCGATTGCCCATGTGCTGAGCGAAAGCGGTCGCGATCTCGACCCGGATCTGGCAGCCGCGATTGTGGCCCGCGTCCGGCGCGAGGCGGCCAAGACCAAATCGACCGTCACTGCAACTCAACTGGTCGAGCTCTACGATGGAATGTGCAGCGAGGCATCCCTCGCGGAGCTGTGCGGGTCCAGGTCAGCCGTGCGCGAGCGCACCGACACCACAGTTTTCCGACCAGGGAGAATGCAATGAATTGTTCCGCTGACAGCCGCCCCATCGATGTCACCGACATCCTCGCACGACTGAAGCGCCTGTCGGCTGCGGAGGAGTTCTTCGCAGTCCTTGGCGTCTCCTATGACCCGAAGGTGCTGAATGTCTCGCGGCTCCATATCATGAAGCGCGTGGGCCAATACCTTGCCGAAGAAGATTTCTCCGGTCTGCCCGACCAGGTGATTGCCGCGCGGGTGCGCGCGACGCTCGAACGCGCTTACGAGGACTTCGCGATTTCCTCGCCGCTCACGCATCGGGTCTTCAAGGTGCTCAAAGACCACGACCCGAACAAAGCTGCCACGCCGGGCCGCACCTTTGTCCCGTTCGACTCCGTACTGAAGCGGTTCGGACAGGAATGACCGCGACACGGGTGCGACGCGACAATGTCGAGAAGCCGACAAATCCGGTCATCACCACGGCGTCCTCAGAAGCAACCAACCGAAGTTCTAGCAATAGAGGACACGCAAAACAGTTGGCACGAATGATGCAAACCAAGGAGATGAACCGCCAAGCCCGCATCCGGACAGGAGCCTCGAGAAACCGCCAATGCACATCGTAATCTGCATCAAGCAGGTGCCGGACTCGGCACAGATACGGGTCCATCCGGTGACGAACACGATCATGCGCCAGGGTGTTCCGACCATCATCAACCCGTACGACCTGTTCGCCCTCGAAGAAGCCCTCAGACTGCGCGACGCCTATGGTGGCGAGGTCACAGTGCTCACCATGGGGCCGCCCATGGCAGAGGACGCGCTGCGCAAGGCGCTCGGTTACGGCGCCGATCGCGCGGTGCTCTTGACCGACCGCTATTTTGCCGGCTCCGACACACTTGCGACATCATTCGCACTTTCCCAGGCAATCGCGAAGGTTGGCGAGACGTTCGGCACGCCAGACCTCGTCTTCACCGGCAAGCAGACGATCGATGGCGACACCGCCCAGGTCGGACCCGGCATCGCCAAGCGCCTCGATCTCCTGCAGCTCACTTATGTCGCGAAGATCGCCTCTATTGACCTTGCTGCGCGCGAGATCAAGGTCGAGCGCCGCTCCGAAGGCGGCACGCAGATGCTGAAGAGCAGGCTTCCTTGCCTCATCACGATGCTGGAAGGCACAAACGAGATCCGCCGGGGCTCGATCCAGGACGCCCTATGCGCCGCGCGCAGCCAGGTCTTGAAATGGACTGCGGCCGACGCCGGCATTGAGGATCTCACCAAATGCGGCCTGCGCGGTTCACCGACGGTCGTTAAGCGCGTTTTCGCCCCTCCTGCGCGGGCGGAAAAGGCGGCACAAATCGACACCGCCGAGATGGCCTTGCGCGATGTCGCTGACGAACTCATCACCGCAATCTTCACGCGCCAGCCGGCGCTGGAACATGAGCTCGCCTTCAACGGCGGCGCGTGACGGCAAGGAGCAGACGATGTCGAGCGCGAACCGAGAAACCCCTCGCCCTGCCGCCGGCCGGGCCGGCATAAAGAAGGAGCTGCCCGCGCATTTCAAGGACTACCGGCACGTCTGGGTTTTCATCGAGCTCGAACGCGGCCAGGTCCATCCCGTATCATTCGAACTGCTCGGTGAAGGCCGCAAGTTAGCCGACAAGCTTCAGGTCCAGCTTGCGGGCGTCGTGCTTGGACCGCCGGGAGAGGCCATGGGGAACGCCGTTGCCGAAGCCTTCGCTTATGGCGCCGACCTTGTCTACATCGTCGAGGCGCCGCTGCTCGCCGACTATCGGAACGAGCCTTTCACCAAGGCGATGACGGATCTGGTTGATACCCACAAACCTGAGATCCTTCTTCTCGGTGCCACCACACTTGGCAGGGATCTTGCCGGTTCCGTGGCGACGACCTTGCAGACAGGGCTCACGGCCGACTGCACCGAACTCGATGTGGATGCCGACGGTTCGCTGGCGGCGACCCGTCCGACTTTCGGCGGTTCCTTGTTGTGCACGATCTATACGCTCAATTTCCGCCCGCAGATGGCGACAGTGCGACCGAGGGTCATGCCCATGCCGCAGCGGGCGGATAAACCGGTCGGCCGTGTCATCCGGCACAAGCTGTCGGTAGCGGAGGACGAGATCGTTACCAAAGTCCTCGGTTTCCTGCCGGATAGTCAGTCGACAAAGTCAAATCTTGCCTATGCCGACGTCGTGGTTGCGGGAGGCCTCGGTCTAGGCGCGGCGGAGAACCTGCAGCTTGTGAAGAATCTCGCGCGAGCAATTGGCGCCGAGCATGGCTGTTCGCGCCCGTTGGTCCAGAAGAGCTGGATGTCGGCTGATCGGCAGATCGGCCAAACTGGCAAGACCATCCGGCCGAAGCTTTACATAGCGGCCGGGATTTCCGGCGCCGTCCAGCATCGGGTTGGCGTCGAGGGGGCGGATCTCATCGTGGCCATCAACACCGACCCGAACGCGCCGATTTTCGATTTCGCTCACCTCGGGATCGTCACCGACGCGATCCGCTTCCTGCCCGCACTGACGGAAGCCTTCACCCGGCGGCTGTCGCCCCACAGTCGCGATAAGCTTGCGAGCTAAGAGATGGACATGATCGAGGAAAAATTCGACGCCATTGTTATTGGTGCCGGCATGTCCGGAAACGCAGCTGCTTACACCATGGCCAGCCACGGCCTGACGGTGCTGCAGTTGGAGCGGGGTGAATACCCGGGCTCCAAGAATGTCCAGGGTGCCATCATGTACGCGAACATGCTGGAGAAGATCATCCCTGATTTCCGGGACGATGCGCCTCTCGAGCGGCATTTGGTTGAACAGCGGCTTTGGGTGATGGACGACACGTCCCACACCGGGATTCACTATCGATCGGACGACTTCAATGAGGCGAAGCCCAACCGCTACACGATCATCCGTGCCCAGTTCGATAAATGGTTTTCGCGTAAGGTGCGCGAGGCCGGCGCGACGGTTCTGTGCGAGACGACCGTGACGGAACTCATCCGTGACGCCAAGGGCAGGGTGATCGGCGTCCGCACAGACCGGGCCGGCGGAGCCATCTACGCGGACGTGGTCGTTCTCGCAGAAGGTGTCTGCGGACTGCTTGGCACGCGGGCCGGCCTGCGCGAGATGCCGAAGCCGCAAACCGTGGCGCTCGCCGTCAAGGAAATGCATTTCCTGCCCGAAGAGGTCATTGAGCAGCGGTTCGGCCTCAAGGGCGATGAAGGCTGCGTGATAGAGGCGGTGGGCACGACCTCCCGCAGCATGGCCGGGCTCGGCTTCCTCTACACCAACAAGGAGTCGATCTCACTGGGCATTGGCTGCCTCGTCTCCGATTTCGCCGCGATGGTCGAGAGCCCTTACGTCCTCCTCGACGCCTTAAAAAGCCATCCTTCGATCCGGCCGCTGATCGCCGGCTCGGAAGTGAAAGAATACTCCGCGCATCTCATTCCCGAAGGCGGCTACAAGGCTATTCCGCAGCTCTTTGGCGACGGCTGGGTCGTGGTCGGCGATGCCGCGCAACTGAACAACGCCATTCACCGCGAGGGTTCGAACCTCGCCATGACCTCCGGCCGCATCGCGGCTGAGGCAATCGTCGAGGTCAAGAGCCGCAACGGTCCTATGACCAAACGGAATCTCGCCCTTTACAAAGCCATGCTGGACAAGTCCTTCGTGGTCAAGGACCTAAGGAAATACAAAGACATGCCGGCCTTGCTCCACACCAATTCCTGCAATTATTTCACGACCTATCCGCGGTTGATGTCGCAAGCCGCGCAGAACTTCATGCGTGTCGACGGGACGCCGAAGATCGAGAAGGAAAAGGCTACGACGGCGGCCTTCATCAAGGCGCGCTCGCGCTGGGGGCTGGTCAGCGACGCGGTCCGCCTTGCATTGGCGTGGCGCTGAGGGGAGACGAAATGACGATCGCAGTGACGAAGTCACGTGTCGAGGACAAGCTTTACCAGAACCGCTACTTGGTGGATTCCGGCCGTCCGCATATCAAAGTGCTACCGCACGAGACGCCAAGCGCGAACTTGCTCGCGCTGACCCACGTCTGCCCGGCGAAATGCTATGAGTTGAACGACAAAGGTCAAGTGGAGATCACCGCCGACGGCTGCATGGAGTGCGGTACCTGCCGGATTTTGTGCGAGACCAATGGCGAGATCGAGTGGAACTATCCACGCGGCGGCTTCGGAGTCCTCTTCAAATTCGGATGACCGAGGCACGCACCGTATCAACAGGGTCAATCTTGGTACACCTGAGGTCGCGACCAACGCCAAGCCTATCTTTGCTGGAATCGCCTCGCAACAAGAGAGGCTCGTGAATACTGTGCTTTCAGAATTCAGATTCAAAAGGAGGAGCACTCTGGACGACAACCCCTGAGGTGTTTCCATGGCTCACGTACCGCAAGATCGGGTCGACGAGGTAGGACCTCGGGATACCCGCCCTGAACCGCCCATCAAAAGCATGCCCCAAGCAGATATCGCGCTCAGGGGACTCTACGAGATATCGAAGGTGCTGACCGCCCCCAGCGAGCTGGAGATTACGCTCGCCAATGTCGTGAACATCCTCCCTTCGTTTCTGCAGATGCGTCAGGGAGCAATCGTCGTCCTGGACGCTGAAGGAGAGCCGGAAATTGCAGCAACTGCCGGCAATACCCACGCCACCTCAATCAGGCACTCGCCGCGTCACACCACAGGCCGTAACAGATCAAATCGTCGCTACGGGGACGCCGCTCTTCATACCGGACGTCCGCAAGTCCCAACTATTTCAGGCTAACCTTCAAACGTCTTCGGGCAGCGGCACCATCCCAATTGCCTTTATCGGTATCCCGCTAAAGGCTGATCATAAGATACTTGGGACATTGTCGATCGACCGGGCCGGAGACGGCGCCACCGACTTTCGCAATGACGAGGACACATACTTCCTGACGATGGTCGCCAACCTTGTCGGCCGGACCATCCGTCTCCATCGTATCCTGAGTACAGATCGTCAGGGGTCTGTCCATGAGCAATGGAGACCGGAGAAATCGCCCAACGAGGGGAGGATCTGCCACCCTGCCCGGCAGGCGGACGTCAAAATCGACGGGATCGTCGGGGAAAGCCCCGCACTCAAGCAGGTGCTCGAAACCGTCTCGGTCGTAGCAGGGACTAATTCCACCGTGCTTCTGCGGGGTGAAAGCGGCACCGGCAAGGAATTCTTTGCGCAGGCCATCCATAAGCTCTCACGTCGGAGAAAGAAGTCTTTCGTCAAATTGAACTGCGCCGCACTGTCTGAAAGCGTTCTGGAGTCAGAACTGTTTGGGCATGAAAAGGGCGCTTTCACGGGTGCTATCTCCCAGCGCGCCGGTCGTTTTGAATTGGCAAATGAGGGAACGCTGCTACTTGATGAAATCGGCGAGATTTCGCCGGCCTTTCAAGCCAAGCTGTTGCGTGTCTTGCAGGAAGGCGAGTTGGAGCGAGTCGGCGGCACCAAAACGCTACAGGTCGACGTCCGCCTCATATGCGCCACCAACAAGGACCTCGAGACGGCCGTCATAAAAGGGGAGTTCCGGGCCGACCTTTATTACCGCATCAATGTGGTGCCAATCATCCTGCCTCCGCTCAGAGAGCGACCCGGCGATATTCCACGCCTTGCGAACGCCTTCCTCGACCGATTCAACAAGGAGAACGATCGCGCACTCGCCTTCGCGCCGTCGGCGCTTGACCTGATCTCGCAATGCTACTTCCCTGGTAACGTCCGCGAACTGGAGAACTGCGTCCAAAGGACGGCCACACTTGCGCGTTCAAGGACGATCACTCCATCCGATTTCGCCTGTAAGAAGAGCCAGTGCCTTTCCTGGCTCCTCTGGAAGGGAGTCGACCGCTCGAATGGCGGCAATGCCATCGACGATCTCGCACGGGTCAACGCAGTGCCGGTCGGATTGCAGCTGCCGGCCAGTCGCATCGGTGCCTCGGCGGGCAAGGTATCTCCCCTTACGGCCGGCGATCCGAACGATCCCGCTTGTCCCCCGCGTCTGACGGAACGCGACCGGCTGATCGACGCGATGGACAAGGCCGGTTGGGTTCAGGCCAGGGCGGCTCGTATCCTCGGCCTCACGCCGCGGCAAGTCGGCTACGCCCTGCGCCGGCATGGTATCGAGGTGAAGAAATTCTAGGCATCCGCTGGTGAAACGTAAGCCCGGAGTAGTCTCCCTCACACTCTGCGCGCCCAAAGGCTGGTAGCCTCGCGACCCTATTTGTTTGTCCACTGTCGGTAGCCCGACAAAAGTGTCCGGGGCAAGCCGACGGAATCCGACACGAAAAGCCAATTCGTGAACCAAAACCGCTCTTTGAGCTGGCATAGCTCTTGCGCTTTGAACTGCGACATTCCCAGCAACGGAGCCGTTCGATGTCCGCACCGGCAATTTCGGTTGAGAGCCTCAGCACGACATTAGGTGACCAGTTGCTTGCCACCGTGAAAGCTGGTGGCTGCGCGTCTTCGTCCTGCGGCTCGTCGACAAAGCCGAACGACACGGATCCGGCTATCTGGGAGAAGATCAAGGATCACCCCTGCTTTTCAGAAGAGGCGCACCACTATTTCGCGCGCATACACGTCGCGGTCGCGCCCGGCTGCAATATCCAGTGCAACTACTGCAATCGCAAATATGACTGCGCCAACGAAAGCCGGCCTGGGGTGGTCTCCGAAAAGCTGACGCCCGACCAGGCGCTACGCAGGGTGATTGCGGTCGCCAACGAGGTGCCGCAGCTTTCCGTGCTCGGCATCGCCGGACCGGGCGATGCCTGTTACGACTGGAAGAAGACGAAGGCAACGTTCGAACGAGTCGCCAGGGAAATCCCAGACATCAAGTCTTGCATCTCCACGAATGGGCTCGCGCTGCCGGACCATGTCGATGAGCTTGCCGACATGAATGTCGATCACGTGACGATCACCATCAACATGGTCGACCCTGAGGTCGGTGCAAAGATCTATCCTTGGATCTTTTACGACCATCGCCGCTACGTCGGCATCGAAGCCGCCCGGATCCTGCACGAGCGGCAGATGTTGGGCCTGGAGATGCTGAGTGCGCGCGGCATCCTCACCAAAATCAATTCGGTGATGATCCCCGGCGTGAATGATGAGCATCTGATTGAGGTGAATAGATGGGTCAAGGAGCGAGGCGCGTTCCTGCACAACGTCATGCCGCTGATTTCGGACCCGGCGCACGGCACGCACTACGGACTGAGCGGGCAGCGCGGCCCAAACGCAATGGAGATGAAGGCTCTTCAGGATCGTCTCGAAGGCGGCGCCCAGTTGATGCGCCACTGCCGGCAGTGCCGGGCAGATGCCGTCGGCCTGCTTGGCGAGGATCGTGGCCAGGAATTCACGGCCGACCGGATTCCCGGCGCGGTCACCTACGATGCCAGCAAGCGCAAGGCCTATCGGGAGTTGGTCGTGCAGGAGCGCCGTGATCACGTGACGGCCAGGAGCCAAGCGATCGGAATGGTTAAGGCAGCGGGCCCCGGCAAGCCCCTTCTCTTCGCGGTGGCGACTAAGGGCGGCGGCCGCGTCAATGAACATTTCGGCCACGCGAAGGAATTCCAGGTTTATCAAGCCTCGTCGAGGGGGATCAGCTTTGTCGGGCATCGCAAGGTGGAACAGTATTGCCTCGGCGGCTGGGGCGGAGAAGCCGCTCTCGATGGCGTCATCGCAGCGCTTGAAGGCATAGATATCGTGCTGTGCGCCAAGATCGGAAACTGCCCGCAGGATCAGCTCGCCGACGCTGGAATCCAAGCCACCGACGCATATGCCCATGACTATATCGAGACCGCAATCAGCGCGATTTACGCCGCCGCGTCTAGGACCCCCGCACTCGCGGCGACGGCCTGAGCTGTCTCATCCATTCGGACCAGGAGTTAAAATGGCTTTCAAGATCATCGCATCCCAATGCACCCAATGCGGCGCCTGCGAATTCGAATGTCCCTCCGGCGCGATCAAGTTCAAAGGCGAGAGCTATGTGGTCGACACGCAAAAGTGCACCGAATGCGAGGGAGCCTTCGATACGCAGCAATGTGCCTCGGTATGTCCGGTGCCGAAGACCTGCGTTCCTGCGTGACCGACAATTGGGATGCCGAGATGGTCGGGGCTGCCTCCAAAGCACGCCTGGAGCGCCTTGTTCCCAACCTGCAGCTTCAAGAGAAACCAGGGAACCGACATGTGGCTCGGACGCGAAGAGGAGGTCGAAATCCGCAGGCCTCCACGATTCATGCCGGGAGAGCGGGTTCGTGCCATTCGGCACATAAAGAATGACGGTACCTATCCTGGCAGGGAGATCGGCGAAAATCTCGTGCGGAAGGGCGACGAGGGATATGTGCGCGACATTGGCACCTTTCTCCAGCAGTTCTTCATCTATGCGGTCGAATGGATCGACCGTGGCACGGTCGTCGGCATGCGAGCCCGTGAACTGATGAGCCTCGACAAAGCCGAGGATCCCGGCAGTGCTGAAAGCAATACCAATGAAGGGACGGCCAGATGAAAGTCATGATCCGCAGGACCGATGCTGGCTTATCGGCGTACGTCCCCAAGAAGGACCTCGAAGAGCCGATCATCAAGCTTGAGAAGGAAGAGTTGTGGGGCGGGACTGTGACGCTCAGGAACGGGTGGCGGCTCCTCCTACCCGATCTTCCGCGGGATACGCGTCTGCCGATCACCGTCGAGGCAAGGAAGATTTCCGAAGATGACTGATGCTGCCCATTGATAAGGGGCGTCGCGAGGAAACGAGCATGAACACGATCCCGACATCGGGCCACCTCGTCATCGTGCGGGACAGTTTTGCCGAAAAGCTGCTTGACCTGGCGAAGCAAGCGCTCGCCGCCGATGAGGTGATCCCCTATCTCGGTCCGGGTCTTCTTGGGTTCAACTGTGCGGAACCGCCTGTGCCGCATACGCCGGAGGTCGTTGCCGCGGCACTCAATGCGCGGGCGCCAGCCCCTTCCAAGATCCGCACCAATATGTGGTCGGTTGCGCAGTTCATCGAACAGCGCCGGCATCGCCGGACGCTTCAAGCTTGGATGACCGACATATTCGCAGCACCGGTGGCGCCGACCGTCCTCCACGCCTGGCTCGCAAGGCTGCCGCTCTCCCTCATCGTCGACAGCTGGTACGACAGCGCGATGCGCACGGCTCTCGTAGAGACCGGCCGAACGGACGTCGTCGAGATACAAGGCGTCACGCGGGCGAACGAAATCCGGGACATTTGGACGAAAACCTACGATCTGTCCGGGAGGGAACTCGACCCCCGATCGGGGGCAAAGACGGTTCTCTATACACCTCACGGGAGTATTAGGCCGGCGCAAAACTTTCTCGTCGCAGATTCCGACTATGTCGAAGTCCTGACCGAAATCGATATCCAGACACCGATCCCAGACGTGGTGAAGGAACGGCGCATCACCCGTGGATTTTTCTTCGTTGGCTGCCGCTTCAACGGTCAGATGCTGCGCACCTACGCCAGGCAGATCATGAAGCGCTCCCGAGGTCCACATTGCGCGGTAATGGACGCGGAAACGCTGACCAGAAACGAAGCGCGTTTCCTTGCGGCAAGCGGAATCACGGTGATCGACATGCCAGTAAGTGAAACCGCGGCTCGGCTTATAGGAACGGGCACTGCTGCAGGTGGTGGACAGGATTAACAATGGCGGGCCCCTTTGATGATTGGTCCTTCGGCTTGCCTCGAAGGCGCAAAATGCAGTCGGGAATACACCCGTGAGCAGTGATGCTATCGGCAGCGCAACGAACGCTCTGAATTCGTTGACCCATGTGGAAGCGGCGCCCTGGGGCCGGGATTTGAGTACGCTGTTGCGCATCACGCGTATGAATTTGCGGCATCCCTGGCAGGTCGCCTTCGCTATGGGCTCGACGATCATGGCGGCAATCCTCCAGTTGCTCATTCCCCAGCTTCTCGGCCGGGCTGTCGACCAGACCCAGACAGCCATTGGGGGCGGTGTCGCGGGGACCGCGGCAGGACAAGCGCTCTGGACCCCGGCTCTCCTGCTGCTCGCCGTCAGCGCGCTACGCGGCCTTTTCACGATGGCGCAGAACTATTTTGCCGAAGCCGTCGGGCATCATGTCGCGTACGAACTGCGGCTCGCCTACTACGACAAGATCCAGCGTCTCAGCTTTTCCTTTCACGACCGGGTCCATTCAGGCGATCTGATCACCATCGGAATGCTCGATCTCCAAGGCGTGCGGATGTATTTTTCCACCGCGCTCGTTCGCGTGCTCCTGCTCACCATGCTGATCGGGATCGGCGCCTACATGATGATCTCGACCGATCCCATGCTCGGCCTGGTCGCGCTGAGCTTCGTGCCTTTTGTCGCCTGGCGCTCATCGGCCACACAGCTTAGGCTGCGCGCCACCTGGCTCGACCTGCATGAGCGGCTTTCGGTACTAAGCCGCGTGATGGAGGAAAATCTCGCAGGCATCCGCGTGGTCCGCGCTTTTGCGTCTCAAGCCTATGAGATGCTGAAGTTCGACGGCGCTTCCAAGAACGCGCTCGACCTCGCCCACGACCGAGTTGACATCTACGTGCCCAGCACGTCGGCGATGACCTTGTCCTTCTTTTTCGCAATGGGATTGGTGCTCTGGATCGGTGGCAGCAGGCTCGTCGCTGGCGAGATCAGCGTCGGAACGGTGGCGACCTTCCTGACCTTCATGACAATCCTGCAAATGCCAGTCCGCCAGATCGGCCTCATGGTCAATGCCTTTGCCCGCGCTTCTAGCTGCGGTTCTCGGCTTTTCGGTCTCCTCGACCAGGAGATCACAATCAGGGATGCTCTCGAGGCCAGACCGCTCGAGATAAGCGACGGCACTCTGCGCTTCCACAATGTCTCATTTGCGTACCCCAGCGCCGAAAACCGCGCCATTTTGAAGAACCTCAGCTTTGAGGCCCGTAGAGGCGAGACGATCGCGATCGTCGGTCCGCCGGGTTCGGGCAAATCGACGATGGCTCATCTGGTCCCCCGCTTTTACGACGTGACCGGTGGCGCCATCACGCTGGACGGCCAGGACATACGTAATGTCACCCTCGCGACGCTTCGCAAGGCGGTCGCCGTCGTACAGCAGGATGCATTCCTATTCACCACCACGATCGAGAACAACATCGCTTATGGCGATCCCTGGGCGAAGAGACAGCGAATAGAACGCGCTGGCGAATTCGCCCAGCTCCACAACTACATCCTCGGGCTCCCAGCAGGCTACGAGACGGTCGTGGGCGAACGCGGCGTCTCTCTCTCTGGCGGCCAGCGCCAGCGTCTCACGATTGCTCGCACCATGATGCTGCGCCCCTCCGTCGTCGTTTTCGACGACTCAACGGCCGCGATCGATGCCGGCACCGAGCAGCGCATCCGCGCGGCGATGCGGCGCTTCGCCAAGGATCGGGTGACGATCATCATCGCGCACCGGCTGAGTGCGCTTATGCATGCCGATCAGATCCTTTTTGTCGATAACGGCGAAATCGTAGAACGCGGCACGCATCAAGAGCTTTTGGCGAAGCGGGGACGCTACAGGGCCCTTTACGATCTCCAGACGCGCCCGGGTGATGACATTATGACCCAGTATGGGGACGCCCGCTGATGGCCCAGGGCCGCGCCGGCGAACTCGAAGCCGACCGTGACGACGGCAGACGCCCTCCGCGCGCGGTTGTCGGCTCGCACCGCATCGAGGAGGAGATGTTCGGCCGGGCTTTCGACAAGAGCATCCTCCGGCGCATCTGGGCCTTCGTCCGTCCCTATCGGGCCAGGGTAGTCATCACGATTGCAGCAATGCTGATCTTCACCGGGACGCAGCTTCTCATCCCGTTGATCATCAGCTACGCGATCGACCAGGGCATGAACCCGGCAAGGAACGATCGCTCAGCCCAGCTTGCGGCCGTCGGCGCGTTCGTTTTGGCGATTTTGGTCAATTTCGCTGCCGGCTACATGCAGGAAACCGTGGTTGGGAAAGTGGCCGAAACTGTCCTGTTCGACATCCGCCGCGCCATGTTTGGCCATCTGCAGAAGGTCTCGCTCTCCTTCATGGACAAGACCGAGGTCGGACGCCTCATGTCGCGCCTGCAAGGCGACGTCAACTCCATACAGGAATTCCTCGAAACCTCGGTATATTCCGTAGGCGATGTTGCGCTTCTCTTCGGCATCGTTTTCCTAATGCTGTGGCTCGACTTCCGCCTCGGCCTCCTGACGCTCTCGGTTCTGCCGGTCCTGGTGATCGTCCGCATTGTCTGGCTGCCGCGTGCCCGCGCCGCCTTCATGGCTGCACACGAGACTAATTCCGTCGTCAACGGCGCGCAGGCCGAAGCCATTCACGGCGTGCGCACCGTCCAGTCCATGGACCGCCAGCAGGTGAATTTCATCCTTTTTGACGACAAGGCCCATGCCAACCTCAGGACCCACCTGATCGCTGCCAAATATGCACTGGTCATGGTGCCTATCGTCGATGGCCTCACCGGCCTCGCCATGGCCGCCGTTATTGTGGTCGGCGGCTCGATGGTCCTGAATGGCCGCATAGATGTGGGCGTATTGGTTGCCTACCTATTTTACATCCAGCGCTTCTTTGACCCGATCCGCTCACTCACCCTGCAATATTCGGTCATGCAGCGCGCCATGGCCTCAGGCAAGCGCCTGGCCGATGTGCTCGACGTCAAGATCGATGTTCAGGACAAACCCAATGCCGAGGTGCTTTCGCCCGAAATGGACGGCTCGGTCGAGTTCAGGGACGTCACCTTCGGCTACAATCCGAACCGTTCGGTGCTGAAAAATGTTTCCTTCCGGGTCAATCCCGGCGAGACGGTCGCACTGGTCGGGCCGAGCGGTTCTGGCAAATCGAGTGCGATGGCCCTGGTCCACCGCTTCTATGATGTTCAGCAGGGCCAAGTGCTGGTCGGTGGATATGATGTGCGCGATCTCACTCAGGAATCGCTCGGCCGCCAGGTCGCCATGGTGCTGCAGGAGCCATTCCTGTTCACCGGGACGGTCTTCGAGAACATTCGATACCACAAGACAGAGGCCACGCGAGACAAGGTGATCGAGGCGGCCAAGGCGGTCGGCGCCCACGACTTCATCATGAGCCTCGCCGATGGGTATGAGACCCAACTTGGCGAACGCGGCGACAACTTATCTCTCGGCCAGCGCCAGCTTATCAGTTTCGCCCGCGCCCTCGTCGCCGACGCCAAGATCCTCGTGCTCGACGAAGCTACCGCCAACATCGACAGCTACACGGAAATGCAGATTCAGAAGGCTCTGATAAAGCTGCTTGAAGGCCGTACTGGCCTCGTGATCGCCCACCGTCTTGCCACGATCCGGGGTTCCGACCGCATCATCGTGCTTCAGAATGGCCAAGTTATTGCGGCTGGCAACCACGATCAGCTAATAGCCACGGGGGGCCTCTATTCCAAACTCTACAATCTCAACTACGCCTCCTTCGACGACATTCCCGAATACGATACGACCGTACAAGCTGGCTCCCAGACCTGACGTCTTGCCGGCCTTGTGGTACTGGCATTGACTCGGCGTGCCGGCGGACACTCGGGCCGCCGCAGACGAGGAAGCAGGCAGCATTCATGCAAAGCACTCGCGCGGATCGTGAAGACCGGCTGCGAACGATTTCCTCCAGCGTCGTTATCCGGCCGCGGTGCACGCCGCTCCGCTAAACACGGGGGCTGCGCGGCGGACACGCCGACGTCACCGCAATGCCACGCCATTTTGCAGAACTTGACGCACACAACTAAAGCCGCTCGCGAGCGCGCCCTCACAGCGCCGTAGCGAGTGACGGCTTTGCTACCGCCGAGCCGCTGATGAAGCTGGATGCGGGAGCCGCCACCGGCGCCGCCCCGGTCGAGAAGAACCTCTGCGGCCGGCTATGGGCAATGACTAGCGCGAGCGCGACGAGCAGACGCGTGCCGGCACCGTGGCGCGCTCGGCCATCAGCTCCTTAGGATCGTGCAGTCTCACACCGTGCCCAGATGCCGGCCAACGCACAAACCTGGTAATCTGTGCCGCCGGCTCGTCGTCAGTTTGGCCTCCCTCACGATTTCCCAATCCCCACCACGTGCACGCTCGAGCAATGTGAGGGAGCGCTGTTACAACGATTTACCTTCGGATCAGACCGCCAATTCCACGGTCAGCCAAGTCGAGCCATGATTTCGGATTGAATGGTCGTCGCGGTGTATAGGGAAGCATCTAGCGGCAGATTCCCAAATGCCAGTTGACAAAGAAGGTAGTTAGCACCTGCCTCTTCCAACTGACTGAGCAGAGCTTCTCGCACAGACGCTGCTGATCCTACCACGCACAATTCACTCTCGACTGCCGCATCGAAGGTCAGCGGCAGGTTGGGTGGAGTGGGGATAGCGTTAAGCTCGTAAAGGAATTGGAAGCTCTTGAGCCATCGTTCGTAAGCAGGTGCCGCGAGCGAATAGGCATGTGTGTCACAACGCCCAACCACGACCATGCGGAGCAATCCAATAAATGGCGCTTGATCGCCCGCGCCAGCGTTGTCCTCTTGATAGGCGCGGAACGCATCAGTAGTTTTGCGAACAGAAGAGGAAGGTCCTACACACGCGATATTTGCTCCATTCGCAGCGGCCCAGGCTGCGGACTCGGGTCGATTGGCGGCGACCCATGTCGGCGGATGTGGACGCTGATGAGGTCTTAGCGTCAAAGGAACGTCATTGAGCTCAAAATGGCGGCCTTGATAGCACAGCGTGCCAACCTTCATGGCATTAAAAGTATTTCAACAAGAATTTCGCTGGCTTCCGCATAGCGGCCCGGCACCGCGTCCGCACCAATCCCGAAGTAACTCAATTCGATCGGGAGAGCACCGCGCCCTATGCCCAGTTCGAGCCTGCCACCGCTCAACTGGTCCAGCATACAGATCTCTTCGAACGCACGCAGCGGATGATAAAGCGCAAGCAGCATCACCAAGGGTCCGAGACGCAGGCGCCGGGTGCGCTGGGCGACGCTCGATAAGAACAGATTCGGCGATGGACCTCTCCCATGGGGGGTACAGTGGTGCTCTGCGAGATGATAGGCATAGAACCCTAGCTGATCGCACGCCTCTGCTAATATCAGGCGATCTTCGTACTGCCGGGCGATATCGAGGCCGTCCTCGTCCAGATGATCGAAGATGCCGAAGGCTAGGTTTGAAGGAAAGACGTTTGTCACTCGATATTATCCCCGATTTTAAAGAAAAATGTTGTCCGCTTGGGTGACCAAGCAAGTCTAAAGATAGCAATGTGTGATATCGGATTAGCGTCAGCGTACCGAACGGGCAGAGCCTGACGCTCCCCTGCCCGTGGTGCTTGGTATGTTTAAGCTTCCAACTATATCGCGAGCGGCAGCAAGAAATGCATCCAATTGCTCTTTTGTGCCGATGCTGACGCGGATGCAATGTTCCAAACCATTGTCCGGAAAGTAGGCAACGAGTATCTTTTGCCTTTCCAAGGCTGCTTGCCACCATGAGCCGTCCTGTCCCGCTGGCACACGGGCTAGCAAGAAATTTGCGTGGGAGGGCGTTACGGAAAATCCAAGTTGCGACAGTGCGGCTGTCACTCGCTGTCGTTCATGTCTGATGTGCTTGTGGTTCTCTGCGTAGGCGCCGCGATGCGCAAGCACGCTGATACCAACCGCATGCCCGATCACGTTCATGTTGAAGACGTTCTGGATGTTGCGCAGCCTGCCAATAATCTCAGGGTGACCGAAACCGAAACCGACGCGAATGCCGGCGGCGGCATAGCTCTTCGAAAATGTTCTCAAGATCAGAAGGTTCGAATAACGGTTGATGAGGCGCAGCCCGTGATCGGGTGCAAAGTCGACGTAGGCCTCATCAAGGACGACCAGGCGATCCGATTGTGCCACGAGGCGTTCGATATTGCTTATCGAGAGGAATGTTCCGGTCGGATTGTTTGGATTGGCCACCAGAATGAACTTGGCGTCTTTTGCCGGACCGGAAAGCAATTGCTCCATTGGCAGCGAATGAGTTTGACATCCGATCTCGAGAAACTCAGCACCATGCAACATGGCAAGTTTGCGGTTGAACGAAAACCCTGGCGATATCATCGCCACCTTGTCGCCAGGGGCGAGGAAAGCTCTGTAGATGAGTCCGAGCAGTTCAGACGACCCGTTGCCTGCGATGACCTGATCCGTGGATACGCCATAGGTATTGGACGCTGCTTCCCTCAAGCTGATGTTATCGTCGTCCGGATACAGATACTGGCGTTGGAGGGCCGCCACTGCACTTTGCATTATGATTGGCGGCAACGGAAACGGGTTCTCATTCGTATTCAGCTTGACAAAACTTCTGTCCGGCGCCGGTCCGTTGGACGGCAGAGCATCTAACTGTCGCGTCCCTTGCGGAAGAGACGAAAGCACAGCTTGCAGTTTTGCATCGGACATATTTTATCTCCGTTTCAGTCGCACAGGGGCATCCGTATGAGCTCGCAACGAGAGCAACATGGCGGACGGATTGACGATGGCAGCGTCGCCTTTCACAAGATGGTCGCAACGCCGGCTGCCACGGGAATTCGGCCAGGCTGTCCTCGGTCGGATCGGCTTGACGCGGACGCGGATCTGCATCCCTGCGCGGGCCAAGCCGCTAAGCGGTCTCAGCTAATCCGCCTGAGTCAGTCATGCTTTCACAGACGCTTGACCTCGATGCCGTATTTCCTCAGCACGTAGCCAATCTGGCGCGGGGTCAGTCCAAGCAGGCGCGCCGCCTTTGCCTGCACCCAGCCACATCTTTCCATGGCAGCAATGACGCGCTCGGCGTCGGTGGTCCTCGCGCCCAATGAGTGGGTTGCTCCGGCAGGCGGGACTGTGGTGGCGGCCGAACGAGCGGCCGCATCCGGCGGCGTGGCCGGATTCACTGCCTCTGGCAGGATTGGCGCTGGTTGCAGCGCGGCCTTGCCCGATCTGCTCTTCCGCAGCGCCTCGGCAAAGCATTGGTCGTGGGAGCACGCAAAGTCGTTTCTCCCGATTGATAGTCCCTCCGCCAGGATCGCTGTCCGGTGCACGCAATTTTCAAGCTCGCGAATGTTGCCGGGAAATTCACATTTCATCAGTACTTCAATCGCACGCGGATCGAAGGTCAGCGTACGGCCGTTCTCATCGTTGAAATTCTTGAGAAACTCAGCTGCGAGGAGCGGAATATCGCTGCGCCTTTGGCGTAATGCCGGCACCAGCAAGGGAACCACGTTGATGCGATAATATAGGTCGGCGCGGAACTCATTCCTTGCAACCGCCTCTTCAAGGTTCCTGTTCGTGGCGGCAATCACGCGAACGTCGACCTTGATGGTCTGGTTGCTGCCGACGCGCTCAAACTCCTGCTCCTGCAGCACGCGCAGTAGCTTTGCCTGGAAGGAGGCCGAGATCTCGCCGATCTCATCCAGAAACAACGTCCCCTTGTCGGCGAGCTCAAAGCGACCCTTGCGGGAATTGAACGCGCTTGTGAAGGCACCCTTCTCATGACCGAACAATTCGGATTCCAGGACTGTCTCTGGCAGCGCTGCACAATTGAGTTTGATGAAGGGCCGCTTGGCGCGCGGCGACAACTCGTGAATTGCCTTGGCGACCAGCTCCTTCCCGGTACCGGATTCGCCTCGCAACAAAACCGTGGTCTTTGCCTTAGCTACCACTGCGATCTTCTCGAGCAGCGCGCTTAGCGCCGGACTATCGCCAATCATTCCCTTGACGTGAACCTTCTTGCGCTGCGGTGCAGGGTGCTTGACATCAGAGAATTGCGTTTGCAGCCGATCTTCCACCTCTGTCGGTCGTTCGCGGTCGCCCGCGGAGAAGCGGTGCAACTTGACTGTCTGTCCCACCATGTTGGCTATCATGGTGAGCAGCCGGACATCATAATCGAGCCGATACGTTGACCTGCTGTCCAAGGCGCGGTCGATAGTCAGCGTGCCTACGGCGTTCCCATCAACACGAATGGGAACGCCGATGAACGACACGGGGTCGGAGGCCCCAAGCACCTCTATGTCAGCGGCAGTGAAGGCCGAATGCACCGCTATGTTCTCGGCGACGAGCGGCGTGTCCGTCGTCACAATCAGATCGATTGCCTTGCGCGGCAGGCGCATCCGGGAGCGCTCATCGCTGTTCTCGTCGCAGCCGGTGACTACGGTGATGTCCAGTACGCCCTCAGCGTCGAAGACAGCGATGATGCCGTGCCGCATCTGCACAAACGAGGGCAGGAGATCGACGACCTTGGCCAACGTGACTTCGAGCCGGGCGGGGTCGGTGAGTACTTTCGATATTTCGAAGATGCCGATAAGCGCGTGCTCGTGCGATGGCACAAAAGGGACCGCGGTGTTCGTCTCGGACTTTGGGTAGCCCCTTTTCGCATCCGGAAGCGAAATGCGGCACTCGCTGGCATTTTGTTCTGATTTGGGAATGTTGTGGTGCATGTGATCCTCGATCTCGCGCCGTGAAATGCATGCCGGCGGCATGTGCGCCCGCGACGTCGCGGGCAAGCGCGAAAATGCTCTGACGTGAACTCGTGCCACCGCCGTGTGGTCGAGTGCAAAGCGGGTCGACCCCTGACGCATCGCTTGGCTCTCCCTCCACGAAGCTTGGCCACGTTCTCGGCTTGCACGGGGG
Source organism: Mesorhizobium sp. M0983 (assembly GCF_040318975.1). Taxonomy (NCBI): domain Bacteria; kingdom Pseudomonadati; phylum Pseudomonadota; class Alphaproteobacteria; order Hyphomicrobiales; family Phyllobacteriaceae; genus Mesorhizobium; species Mesorhizobium sp. M0983. The sequence goes on from NZ_JAMYNH010000002.1 coordinate 79,193, forward strand.
CAACCACACGTTGATTTTCAAGAGACCGGAGCGAGGCGGGATAGTCAATCGAGCTTTCTTTCATTCGTGAAAGGAAACCTCGCGGCCTATGATACAATTCATCAGTTCTAATTTTTGTCGGCGATGTTGAACGACAGAAATACGGCGCCGGCGATGCGGTGCCCGAGCGGCTGACCGCGCCGAGTATAAAATGCCGGGCCGTGCCATTGACCAGCGCCTGCGAACCAGGGGCGGGAGCGATAATCAATGCCGACGACACTGGTCGGTCGCGGCAACCGCCATTTCCTCGATATTGATGACGCAGATAAGGCGGCGGCGTCGCGTGTGAAGGCGCGAAGCTGGCGGTCGAGCGCGGCTTTCTCGGCGGTGCTCGGAACTTCTGAACCGCATCGTCGCGGTCAGCACCAGCGGCGTCAATCCCTACGTCTCGACGTCGCTTTCAAGCTGTCGCTGCAGCGGCAGCGCGGCAAAGAACACGGCAATTCTCCGCTCTGGTGCCAGCGATGCGGCCCTTCCCAAAGTCGGCAAACCGAGGAGCCCACCACGATGTGCAGCAAAACCGCAAGGCAGAGAGATCGACCGGCAATCTGCCGGAGAACATCAAGCGCGTGCTGGACGGCGGCCTTGTCATTCCCGTCTTGTGCCACCGCATTCATCCCATCACTGGCGAGCCCAACGTCACAGGTCATGCGGATCCATTTGGCATGGGTATTGCGGCGGCGTTGGTGCAGCGTTCCACCGGAGCGCCGCGATAGGGAGAAGCCCGGGAGAAGTCACGCCACCTTGATCCGGTCAGGGAGAGAGAAACAGTGTCAGCTGCACAGGTCCGCGGCGCGAGTCCCGCGCCCCGCAAACCCTTCTATGCCAAGCTTTACGCGCAGGTGCTTGCCGCCATCGCCCTCGGCGTCGCAATTGGCTATTTCTATCCGGGGACCGGCGAGAGCCTGAAGCCGCTGGGTGATGCCTTCATCAAGCTGGTCAAGATGATCATCGCGCCTGTCATCTTCCTGACAATTGCGACCGGCATTGCCGGCATGAACGATCTTCACAAGGTCGGCCGGGTCGCCGGCAAGGCAATGGTCTATTTTCTCACCTTCTCGACGCTCGCGCTGATCGTCGGCCTGATCGTCGCCAATGTCGTCCAGCCTGGCGCCGGCCTCAACATCGATCCGGCCTCGCTCGATGTCCAGGCCGTGAATACCTATGCCGCAAAGGCCCACGAGCAGTCGGTCACCGGCTTCCTGATGAACATCATCCCGCCAACGATTGTCGGTGCCTTCGCGGAAGGCGACATCCTGCAGGTCCTGTTCTTCTCGGTTCTGTTCGGCATGGCGCTGGCGACGGCCGGAGAGACGGGCAAGCCTGTCGTCTCCTTCCTTCAGGCGCTCATCGCGCCTGTCTTCAAGCTCGTTGGCATTCTGATGAAGGCCGCGCCGATCGGCGCTTTCGGCGCAATGGCCTTCACGATCGGCAAATATGGCATCGGTTCGGTCGTGAACCTCGCGATGCTGGTCGCGACGTTCTATTTCACCGCCTTTCTTTTCGTGTTCGGGGTTCTCGGCGCGGTCTGCCGCTACAACGGCTTTTCGATCTTTTCTCTCATTCGCTACATCAAGGAAGAGCTGCTGCTTGTGCTCGCAACGTCCTCCTCGGAGGCCGCGCTCCCCTCGCTCATGCAGAAGATGGAGAAGGCGGGCGCCAGGCGTTCGGTTGTGGGTCTCGTCATCCCGGCCGGATATTCGTTCAATCTGGACGGCACGAATATCTACATGACCCTGGCGGCCCTCTTCATCGCGCAGGCGACGAACACGGACCTGTCAATCGGCGATCAGGTGCTGCTGCTGCTCGTGGCGATGCTTTCCTCCAAGGGCGCTGCAGGTGTCACAGGTGCGGGCTTCATCACCCTGGCTGCTACGCTCGCCGTAGTTCCGAGTGTTCCCGTTGCTGGGATGGCACTGATACTCGGCATCGACCGCTTCATGTCCGAATGCCGGGCGTTGACTAATTGCGTTGGTAACGCAGTGGCATCCCTCGTCGTCGCCCGCTGGGAAGGAGAATTGGACCAAGCGCAGATGAAAGCCGCCTTCTGCGGTCATCAGCTTGCCGAGGCATCAAACCGGCTATCCTCCGCCGAGTAAGGGCGACGCACCGCGACCGGTTTCGCCAAGCTGGTCACATGACCTGAACGATCGACTCGCAGGCTCTAAACGGCGCCTCACGGACCATGTATCAGAAGCGCTAAATGTGTGAGTGCAAATCATCGCCGCCCTAAGCGAATGAACCTTCCGTTATACCCGGCCGGTCTACGTCTGGAGTAGTCCAATACGCTGTCGATCATTCAGTATGCGGGCGTCTTCACTTTGCCCACCCGAAAGCATTGTCGAATCGCGCTAGGTGACAGAGAGCCAGCCTGCGTCAAAAACCAATCAGAATAGGACCCATGACCAAGCGCCCCACAATTGCCGATCTCGCCCGCGAAGCCCGAGTCAGCGTAGCAACGGTCGATCGGGTTCTGAACGCCCGCCATCCGGTGCGCGAGGAGACCGCGCGGCGGGTCCACGACGCCGCCCACGCGATCGGCTATCATGCTGCCGGGCTCATCAAGCAGCGCTTGCGGCGAGACCTACCGTGCTACCGTCTGGGCTTCATCTTGAGAAAACCGGCCCAGCATTTCTACCAAGACTTTGCGCGCGAGGTCGAAGCGTCGGTCAATTTGGCCCAGTCCTTCCACGGCATTCCGCTCATCCAATTCGCCCCGTCACATATGCCGAGCGACCTAATCGCACCGCTCAAGGATTTGGGCGCACGCTGCCATGCGATCGCGATGGTGGCACCGGACCACCCGAAAATTACAGCAGCGGTTGAGGACCTCAAGGCCAAAGGCATTCCGGTTTTCTCGCTGCTTTCCGACTTCGCCGCCGGCGTGCGACAGGGCTATATCGGCCTCAACAACCGCAAGGTGGGGCGCACGGCCGCTTGGATGGTGTCCAAGGTCGCAAAACGGCCCGGCAAGGTGGCGGTGTTTGTCGGCAGCCATCGTTTCCAGGGGCACGAGCTCCGTGACGTCGGCTTTCGCTCCTATTGCCGTGAGAACGCGCCGACGTTCGAGGTGCTCGATCCGCTTGTGAACCTGGAGAAACGGCAGGTCACCTACGAGGCAACGCTTGATCTCATGCAGCGGGAACCCGAGCTCGTCGGCTTCTATGTCGCCGGCGGCGGCATGGAGGGCGCCATCTCCGCGGTCCGGGAAGAGGGTAAAAGTCGCGATCTCGTCGCGATCGTGAATGAAATCACGCCGGAATCTCGGGCGGCACTCGCAGATAACATCATCACGATGGCGGTCGCCACGCCAATGCGCCGGCTTTCCCAGGAGCTGATAACGCTGATGACGCGGGCTATCGAGACCGGCACTGCTGAAACACCAGGACAGACATTTCTGCCGTTCGACATCCATCTGCCGGAAAATATATGAAGCTGATGGATTCTATCGTAAGCGGGGAGTTTCCTTTCATAAATGAGAGAAAGTTGATTGATGATCCCATCCACGCGGGGTAGCCGCACCCCACGGCCTCAGCCGCGGCCCAGGATGAAGCGCCGATTGGGTGAACGGATCGGCCACGCGTTCAGGCGGAAGCGCGAGGTAAATTCCCTACATCCGCAGTGTCGACCGCGACCGGCTTCATTGCCAACATCTCGACGTTGTCGGTGCAGGGCGGTGTCGTCCAGGATGCCTCACGCCAGTAGCCGAGCGAGGCTGGCACAGTCCATTGGGATCGACCTCGTCGACCGGCATCTCCTCGCCTGGCCGCGCGTGAAAAGCCGCGGCAAGCCGGCAAAGTTGGCATTTGAGTGGAGCTAAACATCTTCTGGGACTTCGCACGCGAAATCGGAGGCGGCAGTCAATTCAGTACCAACCCGGGCATGTGTTCTGCTCGTTCCTAGCCCTCGTACTCAGCAAGGAACTGCGCCGCTCTGCCGGGCCAAAGGCCTGGCGCCCGAATGGCAACCGCTCCTACGCGATCGCGACCGCCTCCAGGAAGCCACCATCGAAAGGATGCTCGCGCCGTCACCACCACGTCACGGCCAAAGTGGGCAACGTCTTGAAGGCAGCTGGCATCGCTCTGCCACACAACCTCGACGAACAACTCGCCTGAGATCACCCCAAAACGTAGCGGTAACACGCGCCGGAGCGCGCCTAACATGCTGATTAATGACATATTCTTGCGGGCGGTGTTTAAACTGCAAGGTCGGATGGTCGTGCCCGAGACGCTCAATAGCTTTCAAGCAAAGGCGCCAGGCGAGATGCCTCCTGCAACATCATTTCCCGCATCCACAGGCTTGCCGGATCAGTATTGTGAAGCGCGGGCCATTGGACGGCCTCCGTGAATTTGGGATGAGGAAGTGGCGGCGGAAGTCCGACAATCCGCAGGGGTGTTGTTTTTGCGAAATGCTGCGCCAGCCGTAAGGGCATGGTCCCGATGCGGTTGGTGCCTGATAGGACGGGCGCGATCAGGCTAAAGCCCTGTACGACGACCTCGATACGTCTCTCGAAACCGTGCTCGAGCAAATACCACTCCTCCATGGTGGGCTGCCGGGTGTGCCTGAATTTGAGCACGACATGCCCCATCGACAAGTATCGCTCGAATGTAAGTGGCTCTGACAGCTGCTTGTTCGTGCCGCAGCCTACGCATACGAGCATATCTTCGAACAGGGCTGCGCGAGGATGTTTCGACATGAACACTTCCGGCATAATCAGAAAATCAACGTCGCCGCGCCGGAGAAGCTCCTCGGGGTCGTCGCAAATAGGCAGACATTCGAAGCGGACGGCGGGAGCTTCCCGCGCAGTACGCTCTACGATCCTCTTAAAAAGCACGAGCGTGAGGTAATCGGAAAGCATGATTCGGAAGAGACGATCCGATTGGGCTGGGTTAAAGGCGTCGGAGGAAATAATCGATAGCTGGATGTGCAGCAATGCGTCCCGGACTGCTGGGGCAAGCCCCTCCGCGCGCGGTGTCAAAATGAGCTCGCGGCCGTTCATCGTAAATAGCTCATTGCTGAAGTAGGCGCGTAACCGAGCGACGGCGGCGCTCATGGCCGGCTGGCTCAGGTTAATACTGTTGGCCGCGGCAGTGACTTTACGCTCCCTGATCAGAGCGTCCAGCACAACGAGGAGATTCAGATCCAGCCCCTTAAACCGCATATCCTGATCTATCCAGCGTGTGGATGGGCATCATCTAAACAATCAATTTTACGAATTTACGAACCATGCATTAGAGGAACGTAAATGACCGACGTCAAGCTCAAATCGACGGCGCCGCGACACGGGCGGGAACATCGAGAGAGCTCACTGGCGAGCCCCACCGGCTGGCTCACCTTCGCTAACGACAACGGTTGAGTGCAGCCAACAACGCCGCCGCTTTGGCCGGTTTAATGCGGCCCGCAAGAAACTATTTTGAAGAGAGGTCCTGAATGCGCCCTCAGGTGCAGTGGAAATTGTGCTGGGAAAACGAGTTGCAGCTCTCGGACCACGTCGAGCTCGCCCAGTTCTTTCGTAATACCTACGGGCCGACTGGGGCGTCCAACGCAGAACCGTTCGAAGGTAGTCGAAGCTGGGCCGGAGCCAGGCCTGAACTCCGCGTAATCGCCTATGATTCGAGCGGTGTAGCGGCTCACATGGGCATACTGCGCCGTTTCATCAAGGTTGACGCGGTCGATCTGTTGGTGGCTGAGCTGGGCCTGTACGGGGTACGTCCGGATCTTGAGGGTCTCGGAATCGCCCATTCAATCCATGTCATGCTTCCAATACTGCAGGAGCTTGGCGTTCCATTCGCTTTCGGAACCGTCCGGGACGCGCTGCGGAATCATGTTGAGAGGTTCGGGCGGCGATACAGCCCTTTGGCCGTTTTGTCGGGAATTCGCGTGCGCTCCACCCGACCAGAGGCGCGCCTCGACCTGCCGCCCACACGCATCGATGACGCACTCACCATTGTTCTGCCAGTTGGACGGCCGATCAGCGAATGGCCCACGGGCACGATGATCGATCGGAACGGACCAGAGCTATGAGCCGTCCCGATTGCTTGTACGAAGTGCGCCGTGAGTGCTCTGACGGCACCGGCCGTCGCGGCGTTTATCTGACGTTTGACGACGGTCCCAATCCACTTTTCACACCGGAGATTCTGGATGTGTTGGCAGAGCAGCGGGTGCCGGCGACTTTCTTCGTCATCGGCGCCTACGCCTTAGAGCACCCGGATCTAATCCAACGAATGTTTGCAGAAGGGCACGAGCTAGGCAACCACACGATGACTCATCCGGATCTGTACAAATGCGGCTTCGGCGAAGTGCAACGTGAGATCTTTGAAGCGAACGGCGCCATCATGAGGGCGTGCCCTCAGGCCTCGGTGCGCTATATTCGCGCGCCCTACGGCGCCTGGAGCGAAGAAGTCTTCACAGCGTCACAGATCGCCGGGCTGACGGCCCTCCATTGGTCCGTCGACCCTCGAGATTGGTCTCGCCCTGGGGTCGACGCGATTATCGATACCGTGCTCGCCTCTGTCCGGCCGGGCGCAATCGTACTCTTGCACGACGGATGCCCTCCCGGCGAGTTGAGCCAGGGCGCTCACGCTGGTCTGCGTGACCAGACGGTCACGGCGCTGTCCCGTCTGATTCCAGCACTTCATGAGCGCGGATTTGTAATCCGCTCACTTCCTCAACATCACTGAACAAACGAGATCCCATGACTCTTCTTGGTACAACCAGCACTGTGGCCATTTCGCTTTATGCACTGCTCTCGACTGCTTATAAGAGCATGCAGGGGATTTATGCTCTGCCGACAAACGACTCATCGGCGTTGGAGGATCTCGTCGGCTCCGATCAACTGCCCAGCGTGGATGTCATCGTCCCCTGCTTCAACGAGGATCCGCGCACGCTTTCAGAGTGCCTGGCTTCCATTGCAGACCAAGAATACGCCGGAAGACTTCGGGTCTATGTGGTTGATGACGGTTCTGGAAATCGCGAAGCCGTAGGAACTGTCCACGAAACCTACGCGCGCGACCCTAGGTTCGACATCATTTTGCTTCCCGAGAATGTTGGAAAGCGCAAGGCGCAGATCGCCGCGATACGCCGCTCATCCGGGGATTTGGTGCTTAACGTTGATTCAGACACGATACTCGCGTCCGACGTCATCACCAAGCTTGTACCGAAGATGCGAGATCCAGCGGTCGGCGCAGTCATGGGTCAGTTGATTGCCAGTAACCGGAGCGAGAGCTGGCTGACAAGGCTGATAGACATGGAGTACTGGCTGGCTTGCAACGAGGAGCGCGCGGCACAGGCTCGCTTCGGTGCCGTTATGTGCTGTTGCGGCCCATGTGCCATGTACCGCCGGTCTGCGCTCCTTTTGTTACTGGACCAGTACGAGTCGCAATTTTTTCGGGGCAAGCCAAGCGACTTCGGGGAGGATCGCCATCTCACTATCCTCATGCTGAAAGCAGGCTTTCGAACCGAGTACGTTCCGGGCGCCATCGCGGCCACAGTCGTTCCGAACAGACTCGGACCGTATCTGCGCCAACAACTCCGTTGGGCACGAAGCACATTCCGGGACACGCTGCTTGGGCTGCGCTTGCTGCCCGGCCTCAATAGCTATCTCACGTTGGACGTGGTCGGACAGAATCTCGGGCCGCTACTCCTCGCCCTATCGGTACTAACGGGCCTCGCACATTTCGCACTGACAGGCACTGTGCCTTGGTGGACAGGACTGATGATTGTGTCCATGACCATGCTCCGATGCAGCGTGGTAGCATTTCGTGCTCGACAGTTTCGATTTCTGGGCTTTTCCCTGCACACGTTCATCAACATCTTTCTCTTACTTCCCTTGAAGGCCTACGCGCTGTGTACATTGAGCAATAGCGATTGGCTGTCGCGAAGCTCTGCTGTCGCTACATCGAACACTGGGGGAAAACAGGCCCCCACCCAAACTCCGATCACTGGATCAAGCAGGGCAGAATTCTCACCGCATGCGGCTCCGCTTCGCAGGCTCAATCTTGCGCGGATTCTTCGGGATTAGCGCTGTCGAGCAACATCTGCGGCGACGAGCGATCGCTAATTACCTAGGTGGACGAGAGGTGGACGAGTTTGACCCAGAACATGAATCATCAGTTGCTCGATCGGGAATTGGCCGCAGACGATCCGTGGCGCCTCGACGGCAATCCGTTCGAGCGGGAGCGCCACACGCAAATGCTCCAGCTGGCGCTTGCCCAAGGCTCCATTACAAATGCCCTCGAAGTCGGGTGCGCTGCCGGCGCATTCACGGAAAAACTAGCTCCCTACTGCCAAGGGCTCACCGTCATCGATGTCGTGGCGCAAGCGATTGCTCGAGCACGTCAACGGATAAAGGAGCCGTCGCGCATCAACTGGATAGTCTCCGATGTTCAACAGTTTTCGACCGACGAGTTGTTTGACCTGATCGTTGTGGCGGAGGTCCTATACTACCTCGAAGACATAGCCGAGATGCGCGCGGCCGTCAAAAACCTGGTGCGGGTGCTTGCGCCAGGCGGGCATCTGATCTTCGGATCGGCAAGGGATGCTAATTGCCGTCGCTGGGGTCACGCCGCTGGTGCTGAGCCGGTCATCGCCATGCTGAACGAAACGTTGATCGAGGTAGAGCGTCTTGAGTGTCGGGGCGAGTCGGTCAACGAAGACTGCTTGCTCGTCCGTTTCCGGAACCCGCTTTCCGCTTCCTGATGAATCGAATCTATGCCGTTAACGTGGAGACACTATGCGCATCTGTGGTACCAAGCTGACCCATGATGGGGCGATCGCCCTTGTCGAGGATGGACGGCTCGTCTTCTGCGTTGAGCAGGAAAAGCGGCACAACAATCCGCGTTATCAAACCATCGATAATCTCGACGCAATTGTCGCCGCTTTGGCGGAACACGGGCTAAATCCTTGTGATGTCGATCAGTTCGTTATCGACGGCTGGGATGGCGAAGACGAGTCACAGTTTCAGGTCCGGCAGGCAACCAAGCAACCGCCAGTCTTGGCGTCCCTCTCGGTAAAATGAACCCATGTCCATGGTAGCGATCGATCTTACTGACGTAAGCAAAACTTATGACAAGCTCGTTGTCGACAGACTGTCGTTCCGCGTTGCGGCGGGGGAATGCTTCGGGCTCTTGGGACCGAACGGTGCGGGCAAAAGCACGATTGCGCGTATGGTCCTCGGCATGACATCGCCTGATGCGGGGAAGATTACTGTGCTCGGCGCTCCAGTGCCGGCGCGCGCGCGTTTGGCACGTATGCGCATCGGCGTGGTCCCGCAGTTCGACAATCTTGATACCGCGTTCACTGTACGCGAGAACCTGTTGGTGTTCGGGCGCTACTTCCGGATGAGCAGACGCCAGATCGAAGCGGTCATACCGTCGCTGCTTGAGTTCGCCCGCCTCGAGAACAAAGCGGATGCGCGCGTCGCCGAACTGTCGGGCGGCATGAAGCGGCGCCTGACGCTCGCGCGTGCGCTGATCAATGACCCGCACTTGCTGGTGATGGACGAGCCGACCACCGGCCTCGATCCGCAGGCCCGCCACCTGATCTGGGAACGGCTGCGATCGCTGCTGGCGCGGGGCAAGACTATTCTTTTGACTACCCATTTCATGGAAGAGGCCGAGCGGCTGTGCGATCGGCTGTGCGTTATGGAGGAGGGGCGCAAGATCGCCGAAGGCCGCCCGTCCGCACTCATTGACGAGCAGATCGGCTGTGACGTGGTCGAGGTCTACGGCGGCAATCCGCATGAACTGGGTGCGCTGATCCGGCCGTACGCACAGCGCATCGAGGTGAGCGGTGAGACGCTTTTTTGCTATGCACCCGATCCGGAGCAGGTGCTGGTGCAGCTACGCGGGCGCGCGGGTCTACGCCTTCTGCAGCGTCCCCCCAATCTCGAGGATGTGTTTTTGCGGCTAACCGGGCGCGAGATGGAGGACTGAACAATGGGCGAACGTTATGCGGCGGCCATGCCCGCCAATGCGTGGAATTGGGTCGCGGTTTGGCGCCGCAACTATCTTGGATGGAAGAAAATCGGGCTTGCATCGGTTCTCGGCAACCTCGCCGATCCGATGATCTATCTGTTCGGTCTCGGCTTTGGCATCGGAACAATGATAGGTCCTGTTGAGGGCACTTCGTACATTGCGTTTCTCGCGGCTGGCATGGTTGCCACAAGCGCGATGGCATCGGCGACTGCTGAAACGGTTTACGGGAGTTTCGGCCGCATGGACAACCAGCGCACCTGGGAAGGAATGTTATGCACTCAGCTGACGCTTGGCGATATCTTACTCGGCGAATTGGCGTGGGCAGCCACCAAGGCCCTGATGGCGGGCACAGCAATCACTGTTGTTGCCACCACGCTCGGCTACACATCGTGGCCATCCATCCTCTGCTTGCTGCCAGTAATCGCTCTCAGTGGCCTCGCCTTCGCGAGTCTAGCGATGGTCGTCACGGCGCTTGCGCCCAGTTATGAATATTTCATATTTTATAATACGCTTGTTATAACACCCATGCTGTTCCTTTGCGGCGCGATGTTTCCGGTCAACCAATTGCCCGGCGCTTTTCAGGACGTCGCCTCCTTGTTGCCGCTCGCACATGCAATTGACCTCATTCGTCCGGCGATGCTTGGCCGTCCGGCCGGCAGCATGGGCCTGCATATCGGCGCGCTTTGCATATACACGGTTTTGCCGTTCTTCCTATCGGTTGCTCTATTTCGTCGTCGGCTGATGCGTTGACGCTACTCACCATTCGTAAAATTGATTCTTTGGGCGATACCCATCCACGCGTCGGATAGGTCAATACATGCGTTTTAAGGGACTCGATCTAAATCTCCTGGTTGTGCTGGACGCTTTGATCAGGGAGCGTAAAGTCACCGCCGCGGCCCGCAGTATTAACCTGAGTCAGCCGGCCATGAGCGCCGCCGTCGGTCGGTTACGCGCCTATTTCAGCGATGAGCTATTTACGATGAACGGCCGCGAACTCATTTTGACACCGCGCGCGGAGGGGCTCGCCACAGCAGTCCGGGAGGCATTGCTGCACATCCAGCTGTCGATTATTTCCTGGGACGCCTTTAACCCGGCCCGATCGGATCGTCGCTTCCGCATCATCCTTTCCGATTACCTCACGCTCGTATTTTTTAAGAAGATCGTAAAGCGTGCTGCGCGGGAAGCTCCCGCCGTCCGCTTCGAATGTCTGCTTATTTCCGACGACCCCGAGGAGCTTCTCCGGCGCGGCGACGTTGATTTTCTGATTATGCCGGAAGTGTTCATGTCGAAACATCCTCGCGCAGCCCTGTTCGAAGATATGCTCGTGTGCGTAGGCTGCGGCACGAACAAGCAGCTGTCAGAGCCACTTACATTCGACCGATACTTGTCGATGGGGCAGGTTGTGCTTAAATTCGGGGACACCCGGCAGCCCTCCATCGAGGAATGGTATTTGCTCGAGAACGGTTTCGAGAGACGTATCGAGGTCGTCGTACAGGGCTTTAGCATGATCCCGCCCCTTCTATCAGGCACCAACCGCATCGGGACAATGCCCTTACGGCTGGCGCAGCATTTCGCAAAATTAACACCCCTGCGGATTGTCGAACTTCCGCCGCCACTTCCTGCCGCATTCACGGAGGCCGTCCAATGGCCTGCGCTTCACAATAATGATCCGGCAAGCCTATGGATGCGGGAAATGATGTTGCAGGAGGCATCTCGTATGATTACCCCGCCTAAGAGCACCGGACGTCTCAGTTGTCGGCCGACGACCCCTCGGTTATGAGAGGAGGCATGGATGGCGATTGGGATTGGGCGATTCCTGCATTGTCGAGAACGATGCAGGGAGAGCAGATCCTTCAGCCTGAAGAGGTGGCAACGATGCTGCGGCTGCATGAGCTTGGCTGGGGAATGAACCGACGGGCGAAGGAATTCGGGTGCGCGCGCAACACGGTGCCTCGGTATCTAAGCGATGGCGGGACTGTTCCGTTTCGCAAGCCTGTGCGGCCGACCGCGTTTGACGGACCGGACAATTGGCTGCGGGAGCGCTTCTTCCCCCATGGCTCGGGCTGGATGACGATCTCGACCCGCTCCAGATGCGCCGGGAACGCCTTGCGCGGTCGCGCAGCACGTCGCGGCTCGCCTGTCGGTCTTGCGGCCTCGAGCTCGGACTCAATCGCGCCGAGCCCGGTCTGGATTTCGAAGGCGAAGGCCTGCTGGGCACGTTCGAGCTTCTCGGAGCTGCGACCGAAGCGGCGCGCTCCAGCTGCTTGATGATCCCATGAAGGTCGGCGATCTTCTCCTGGGCACGCTCGTTGAGTGTCGCCATCCGGACGATCTCGGCCTTGAGTGTTTCGCTCCGGAGTTGTTGCAGTTCGGCCTTCTCCGCCGCCATGGCGACGAACATCGCCTTGAGCGGATCGATTTCGTGGGGACGGGCCGAAGCGCTTCTCGTCATGACGCCGACAGGAGCTTATTTTGCACGGCCTGAGGCCCGCCTTTTGCGCCTGAGTCACTTCGCCACGGCCTATCCGGCCGACGTCGGACGCCGTCTCCGTTCGGCTCAAACGCGCCAGTCCATGCCTTCGACGAGCGCCATCAGTTCCGCGCGGCAAGCCGGATCACGCCGTTCTCCACCCGCGGCCAGCGGAACTTGTCCTCGTCCAGCGCTTACGGTGCGGGTATGCCGGCGTCGAGCAAACAGAGAGAAGTTTGGGGCCGAACCAGGTCGGCCCCGTTACGAAGTGTTGTCCTGGTGGTTTGAGTGTCGAATCTTCAGATCGATTGCTTGGGCGACCAGCGTCCCCGCCGCCAGCGAGCCCGCAACTGCTCAGCAGAAGGGCGAAGTGAACGTGAATGCATCCATTTCGTAAATGTGTGTCTATCCAAGCAATCGATTTCTCTAATTATCCGATGAGCAATATGAACGCGTCAGGCAGGGTGCATCATTAGGAGTATTTTCGATGGCAAAGATTATCGAGGGTGGCCCGGGTGCCGAAACACTCATCGGCACCGAGCTTGACGATTGGATGGAGGGTTTCCAGGGCGGTGACTGGATTGACGGTCGTGGCGGCAACGACGAGATCTCGGGTGGCCCGGACAGTGACCGACTCATCGGCGGCAAGGGTAACGACCGCATCTTCGGCGGAGATGGCTGGGACGATCTCTCCGGCGACAACGGCCGCTTCAACCCGCGCGTCTCCGGTGAGGACAATGACAGGCTCAGCGGCGGTCCCGGCCAGGATGTCCTCTACGTGGGTGACGGCCAGGACACGTTGACCGGGGGCACCGACAGTGACACGTTCGTGTTCCAGTTCCACAATCCGGTGCCTGGGGTTGTCGGGTCGAAGTCGGACATTACCACTATCACCGATTTCAACCCGGCGGAGGACAAGTTCGCCTTCGATGCGGTGGGCCTCTACAATGACGGTTTTGGCGCGAACTTCGTCAACAACGCCAGCATACAGTCCGGCTACCCGGTGAGCAGCTTCTACAGTGGTGCGGCCTCAGGTGCGAACGGCGAACACGTCGTGGTAATCACTGGCGAATCTTTCAACTCTGCTTCTGAAGCCGCGAGTGCGATCTCCGGCGAGCACGCCGGCGACATCATTGTCTACCAAAGCAGCTACACCGACAGAGTCGCAACTCTGGCCTATGTCACCGCCGACAACAACGCGCATGAATTCGTCCACCTGGGCGGTGTGGTCACCGTGGCCGACCTAGGCCTGACCGCGTCGGACTTCACCTTCGTTTGATCCAGAAAACCCATACGGAACAGCGCCCCGCCCCCCGGGGGCGGGCGCTTTCCGTTTCCGCTACTTGCGATGGGCCGGGGCGCCCGGGAGCAGTCGCAGCGTGTACAGCTTGACGAAGCCCTGCACGTCGCGCTGGTCGTACACCGAAATCTCCCTGAAGGCGTGGAGGCGGAAGCCTGTTCGGGCCCTTGCGGCCGGCCACGATGACGTTGCCCTTCCAAACCTTCAGCCGGACGGTGTTGTTGTTGACCCGCTCCATTAGATGCCAAACCAAACATTCGGCGGGAGCACTGATCCTGAATCAGCGCGCGGATGCAGTCGGTTGCCGCTCGGGGAGCAATATAGGGAGCTGGGTCGCCAGATCCTCACGGAGACCTACGTGAGTAACCATTCCTTGAAGGATTCAGCTTTGAGACCTTTCCCTCTGAGTTCCGCTATTTGGGGAATTCTGTTGATCAGCGGCGTGGTCAACGTGCTTGCGCTGATCTCGCCGCTGTTCATGCTTCAGGTCTACGACCGCGTTCTGGCAAGTGGCAGCGTATCGACGCTAGTGGGGCTCGTCGTGCTTGCTGCAGGGCTTTATGCGTTCCAATGCCTGCTCGACGTTTTGCGCGCCCGCGTGCTGCTGCGGATTGGCGAGCGTTTCGATGAACAGTTTTCCGGACGCGTTCACGATGCGATCGTTCGCCTTCCGCTTTTAACGCGCATGCCGGGCGACGGCTTGCAGCCGCTTCGCGATCTCGACAATATTCGCGGATTCTTAGGTGGAAACGGTCCGACAGCGTTCTTCGATCTGCCATGGATGCTGCTTTATCTTGCCATTTGCTTCCTCTTTCATTTCTGGATCGGCATGACGGCCCTTATCGGGGCGATCGGTCTCACATCTCTGACACTTCTTGCCAACACTCTCTCGCAACAACCGATACGCGATACCATTGCCCACAACATGGCACGAAATGGTCTACTGCAAGCAGCGCGTTGCAATGCCGAGGTCGTGCAAGCTCTCGGTCTCGGAAGGCGGATCGCTGCCCGATGGCACACGGCCAATGCCAAGTATCTGGCCGCCAGCCGGAAAGCCGGGGACGTGGCAGGTGGGCTGGGTGCCATTTCAAAGTCGCTGCGCGTGCTGCTGCAATCGGCCATTCTTGCCGTCGGCGCGTACCTTGTGATCAGGCAGGAGGCTACGGCCGGGGTCATGATTGCAAGTTCGATCATGATGGGGCGTGCGCTGGCTCCGGTCGATCTGGCCATTTCAAGCTGGAAACCCTTCCTCATGGCGCGCCAGGGTTGGGCGCGGCTGGAGGACCTCCTGGGAAAGGTTCCTGAAACCGCTCCTGTTATGCCAATGCCTGCACCTGAACGCGAACTCCGCCTCGAAGGCGTGACAATCGTTCCGCCCGGCGAAAGGAAGCCGACCGTGACCGGCCTTGCGTTTGCCGTTCAGGCGGGAAGCGCACTCGGGATCATCGGTGCATCGGGTTCGGGCAAGTCGACACTCTCGCGCGCCATCGTCGGCGCATGGGCGCCGGTCGCCGGAAAGGTTCGCATCGACAGCGCAAGCCTCGATCAATGGGACCGGGAAGCGCTAGGCCGTCATATCGGCTATCTGCCGCAAGGTGTTGAACTATTCGACGGCACCATTGCCGAAAACATCGCTCGTTTTGAAGACGATCCTGACCCTGAGGCTATTGTCGCCGCGGCGAAGGCAGCGGGCACGCACGAACTGATCCTCCGATTTGAGCACGGCTACGAAACCCCGATTGGTGAGGCCGGATCGGCACTTTCCGCCGGGCAGCGCCAGCGTGTCGGTCTTGCCCGTGCCCTTTATCGAGACCCTTTCCTTGTTGTGCTCGATGAACCCAATGCCAATCTCGATGCGGAAGGCGAGGCTGCGGTCGTTAAGGCGATCGCCTCCGTGCGCGAGCGCAAGGGCATTGCGGTTGTCGTTGCCCATCGGCCGAGCGCCATCCGCGCCGTGGATTTGGTGTTGGTGATGGAAGGTGGACGGCAGCGAGCATTCGGTGCGCGTGATGAAGCGCTTTCCAAAGTCCTTAAGGGGGCAGCGATGGCATCAGGCGCTGGGGTCAAGGCCATCGAGCCTACACAGGATAACGAGCGCGCTGACATGGAGGATCCCGGTGTCCGGCATTCATCAGAACAATGACGTTTCCAGGTCCATTCGCCGGCATCTGGTGGCGGGCCTGCTGGCGAGCGTGATCTTTGTGGGAGGAGCCGGAGCCTGGGCGGCCTTCACGAATCTGTCCGGCGCGGTTGTCGCGTCCGGACACTTTGTCGTCGATTCCTATGTGAAGAAGGTGCAGCACCCGACCGGCGGGGTGGTGGGAGAAATCCTGGTGAGCGAAGGTGATAAAGTAAAAGCCGGCGACATCCTCATGCGGCTCGACGCCACCCAGACGCGCGCCACTCTCGCTGTAGTCACCAAGCGGCTCGATGAGCTGGCCGCCAACCTGGCACGACTCGAAGCTGAGCGTGACGATCTGGCGGAGATCGCCTTCCCGGACTGGCTGCTCGCCCGCAGAGATGTTCCGGACGTAGCTTCGGCAGTACATGGCGAGACGCGGCTGTTCGAATTCCGCAGACAATCCCGCGACGGAAGGCAGGCGCAGCTAGCGGAACGCATCACTCAATATGAGCACGAGATCGAGGGGCTCAAGGCGCAGGAAATCGCCTGTGAGAAAAGCACCGAGATCCTCCAAAAGGAAATTGCTGCCCTGAGTGGGCTGCGCGTCCAAGGCATTGTCTCGGACCAACGCTTGAACAGTCTGAAGACGCAGGTTGCCACTTTCGGCGGCGAACGCGGTGAGAAGATTGCACAACAGGCACAGAGGGCAGCCCGCATAGCCGAAACGCGCCTGCAGATCCTGCAGATCGATCCGGATTTCAAGACGGAAGTCGGCCAAGAGCTCAGAGAGGTTCAGGCGCAGGTTGGGGAGTATGTTGAGCGCAAGGTGGCGGCTGAACAGGAACTGCGACGGATCGAAATTGTCGCGCCGCAGTCAGGCGCCATTCAACAACTCGCAGTTCATACTGTCGGAGGAGTGATCACGCCCGCCGATCCGATTATGCTAATCGTGCCGGAAGGCGACGATCTTGCGCTTGAAGCACGAATCACCCCGAAGGACATCGACCAAATCCAGCTTGGTCACAAGGCCGTGCTGCGGATGTCAGCCTTCAATCTGAGGACCACGCCGGTATTGAACGGATATGTCAGCCGGATCGCAGCCGATCTGGCGACGGACGAAAAAAACGGCGTTTCGTATTACCTGGTGCGTCTGTCGGTTCCGCATGCGGAACTGACGAAGCTCAAGGACCTGACGCTCGTGCCCGGCATGCCGGCCGAAGCGATGATCCAGACGGGCGAGCGTACGGCGCTTTCTTATTTTGTGAAGCCGCTGTCGGACCAAATCAGTCGCGCATTCCATGAGGAATGAAAGTGATCCACAGAAATATTTTGTTGGTATTCTTGTTGGTTGTTACGCATGCATGAGAATCATAACCGTCTGAAAACACAACCATGCGTTCCTCAGTTGGATTGCGCCTCTGACTCAGATACGTGGTTCCGCGGTCATTTTGCCCTTGCAAGTCGCTGCCCATTCAGTTCTTGGCCTCGAGCGCATTAAGATACCCATCATCGTACACAAAGGCTGGAAAAGAGTCCGGTGTCTTGAGCGATCCTAGGTCTGGAGACCTAGGTGAGCCTGCAAGCACAGGGCCAGGACATGATTGAGCGTCTGCAATATTCGGACAGGTGCATAGAAAGACAGGCAGGCGCCAAAGACGCGCTTTCAACGCACTAAACCGATGCTGCGCACCCCGAGCGTCTTGCCGCCCTCGCTCCCGCCGGTAGGAATCAATCGCGAGCAGGCTGCGACGTTCATCGGCGTAAGCTCAACGACCTTTGATGAAATGGTCCAGGACGGCCGGATGCCGCAGCCACGAATGCCGAGCAAGGGGCGCATTGTTTGGGACGTCGAGGAACTTGTATTGGCGTTTCGAAAGCTCCCTCACCGCCAAATCGGAGGAGCACCAAAGCTTGACGAAGATTCGCCGCCACTAGACAATCCTTGGGATCGAAAACCACGAACATGACGGATGAGCCCGTGAAGGTCGATCTTAAGGGCGTAGTGAAGGACACTGATCGCCACGGCAATGATCGGTACTATTTTCGCGCACCGGGTCGGAAGAAGGTCCGGCTCCGTGAACCGACCGGCAGCGACGAGTTCCTCGAGGAACTGCGGTGCGCGCGCGCCGAGGTCACTTATGTTCGGCCCGGCACTCTTCCCGAGATTTGCCGGCGCCTCCCCAAGCCTTCCGAGCCAGCGAAGAAAGGCACGTTGCTGTGGCTTTGCCAGGAGTATTACCGTCGGGGCGGCACGGAAATCACCCAAGACACTATGGCGCGCCGACGAGCAATTCTGGAGCGCGTATGCGAATTACCTCATCCCCTCGAAGGTGACCCGGATCCTCAGTATCCCACCAAGGGATCTCTGCCATTCGCCGGTATGAAACGGTCTCATGTTAAGGAGATCAGGGACACCAGGCTCGACGCCCTTGGCGCGGCAAACAATATCGTAAAAGCCATCAGCGCGATGTTTGAGTGGGCAAAGGACACAGAGATTCCGGGCGTCGACTCCAATCCCGCCCGCGGCATCAGACGGCTAAAGAGCGGCGACGGCTGGCACCCATGGGACGTGTCGGAGATCGTTCAATATGAGAAGCGGCATCCGCTGGGTACCGCAGCCAGACGTGCGCTCTCGATCTTCATGTTTACTGGCCTGCGGTTGTCCGACGTCGCGATCTTCGGTCGACAGCACATCACGCTCGTCTACAACGAGGAGACCGAGCAGTGGGAGAAGTGGATCAGAATTAAGCCTGGGAAGACCAGTCGTAACAAGGATGCGGTGTTGGTGGAGCTCCCGCTTCTGCCCGAACTAGAGGCGGAACTTGAGCACACGCCCTCCGACCAGATGACCTTCCTGGTCAATGAGTATGGTCGCCCGTTCTCGGAGAACGGTCTGGGCAACAAGATGCGCCAGTGGTGTGATCAAGCTGAGCTGCCGCACTGCAGTGCTCATGGAATTCGCAAGGCCGGCGCGACGATCGCCGCTGAGAACGGCGCGACGCACGAGCAGCTGAAGGCGATATATGGGTGGACTACGTACCAGCAGCCCGACCACTACATCAAGAAAGCGCGTCGCCGGAAGGTAGCGAGAGCGGCGAAATACCTGCTGGTTATCGATCGAAAAGAGAACAAAATTGTCCCACTTTCTGAGGGGGTTGAAAGAGGTGGGACAAAAATGGCCAAAAAATCCAATTAAATCAACGGCCACAAAGGCCAATGGTGGGCCCGGAGGGACTCGAACCCCCAACCAAGCGGTTATGAGCCGCCGGCTCTAACCATTGAGCTACAGGCCCCACGGCGTTGGATTAGTGTTTTTCCCTGAACCGCACAAGGCTTTCAGAGCGGCTTTCCGAGGGGGCTGGCCGAGACCGCCCAAATCAGCCCATATTGATAACCTATTGCACGTCCCCCATTGGAGCCGCTCGACACTCGGCAGTCTTGGGATCGCAGATCGAGGAGATTTCATGACCAGACGTATTTTGCCACTGGCGATTGCCGCCGCAATCGCATTTCCGGCGATCGCCGGCGCCGCCGATTCGCCGCCGCCGCCGCGCATCGTCGTCACCGGCGAAGGCGAGGCGGCGATAGCACCCGATCTGGCTCTGCTGACGCTCAGCGTCATGCGCGAGGCCAAGACGGCGCGTGCCGCGCTCGATGCCAATAACGACGCCATGGCCGCGGTGATCGCGGCAATGAAATCGTCCGGCATCAAGGAGCGCGACCTGCAGACCGCGGGCATCCAGATCAACCCGCGCTATAACTACACCAACAAGCCCGACGGCAGCCAGGAGGCCGAACTTGTCGCCTATCAGGTGACCAACACGCTTTCGGTGCGCATCCGCGACATCGACAAGACCGGCGACATTCTCGACAAGGCGGTGTCGCTCGGCGTCAACCAGGGCGGCGGCATCTCCTTCTCCAACGACGATCCGGCGGCAGCCGTCACTGAAGCGCGCAAGAAGGCCGTCGCCAATGCCATGGCCAAGGCCAAGACGCTGGCCGAAGCGGCCGGCGTCGGCATCGGCCGGGTTCTGGAAATCACCGACCAGAATTTCACACCGCCGCCGATGCCAATCAACGCCAAGGCTTTCGATGCGGCCGGCGCATCGGTCCCCGTGCAGGCCGGCGAGAATTCCTATACCGCGCAGGTGACGGTGACTTTCGAACTGAAGTGATCGTCGATCGCAGCGCATAAAAAACCCCGGAGGACCGATCCTCCGGGGTTTTCGAGCCGCACCTTTCCGTCCTGGCGGAAAGAGGCTCCGCTACTTTACCGGCTGAAAGACGCCGGCCGCAAAGCTTCGACGGGCTTAGCGATAGATAATCGGACAACCGCGCTCGTTGGCGAATACGATCACCACGCGGTCGCCGTACTGGCGGCCAGCGACCTTGACCGTGCGGCGGTTGATGTCGACGATGCGGGCGCGGCGCAGGCCCATACGTTCGGCCTTGTCGAGGGCACGCTCGGGCGAACAGGAGCGGCGCCAGTTGCGCTCACGGCGGTGTTCGCGATAGTAACCATCATCTTCGTCGCCGGTATAGACGCCGACGCGCGGATCTTGGTTGTTGCCGAAGCCGAGATAGATACTGTCTGCATGGGCTGGGATGGCAGCAAGCGTGCCAAGGCCGACAAGAGCCGAAAGAGCCGCCGTCTTGATGGTGTTGAACATTGTCTTCTCTCCTTGTTTGAGGGTTTCCACCCGTTTTCGTCGAACCGATGGGAGGAGAATGCACCCGCCTGTCTGAATTTTTTGCGAACCGGCCGTTCATCTCCGGTTCATGCGGCAGAACCGGGATAGTCTCTCGCTTCCGGAACCGGTGCTATGGACGGCGGTCCTACATAGGGTGGACCGGCATGGGCGGATAGGCAACGTCCGTTTTGCTGTCGGTTCTGGGTCCTAGATTCCGGAGTAAATCCTAAGGCTCGTCTGCAAGCATATGGTCGAAATAATCCTCCGGCTCGGCAAGCTCCGTCTCGCTGGCGCTGACCCGGCCGCGCATCGAGATGCCGGCCTCGTGCACAGTCTCGTCGCTTCCCGACACCAGCCTGTGCCACCAATAGAGATCGCGGCCCTCGGCAACCAACCGGTAAGCGCAGGTCTTGGGCAGCCAGCTGATGGTGCGCACATTCTGCGGCGTCAGCCCGACGCAATCCGGAACACGCGCCAGCCGGTTGGTATAATCGGAGCAGCGGCAGCTTCCAGCGTCGAACAGCCGGCAGCCGACGCTGGTCCAGTAGATATCTCCGGTGTCCTCGTCTTCGAGTTTGGACAGGCAGCATTTGCCACAGCCGTCGCAGAGCGATTCCCACTCGGCCGGGGTCATCGCCTCCAGCGTCTTGGTTTTCCAGAACGGCTTTTCCATCGTCGGCATGTGGACCTCGGAGGCGTCAAGGTCAAGCGCAGCAACCCATGCACCCTCGTCCGAACAATACGCCGGGACCATACGCCAAGACCATACGAATGACATGAAGTCGCCTTCAAAACGCCGGTCAATCGCCCTGTGCCACCGCTAAGACCTACAAACAGGAACCAAACATGGTTGCTGAAAGTTTGGGCAGGGATGGGACGCCACAAGGAGTGTTTATGATGAAACGCCAACCACGGATTCTGGCAGGCACGGCGCTTGGCCTGTTGATGGCGTCCGCGCCGTTAGGCGCGTTCCCGCTGCAAGGCAGCGCCGCATTCGGCCCCGCTCGGAACAGCGCAGTGCTTATCCCGGCGCAGTCGAATTGCGCCGAAGGCGAGTCGGCCGAAGCCTGTGCCCAAGGCGGGCAGGCGGAGCCGGAACAGAAGCCCGGCAAGAGGCGCGAACGGCAGGAGCGAACCGAAGCACCCGCCGAACAATCGGGCGAGTCCGAGCAAAAGCCGCGCCGGAACAAGCGCGAGCAGCAACAGACCGAATCCGCGCCCGCCGAACAACTCGCGCCCTCGGGCGGAGAGGAGCAGGGCAATCAACGCAGGAAAAAGAGGCAGCAACAGCAGATCGAAGCCGAACAGCCGGCCGAGCAGGCTGCACCCGTGAATGACGATCAGCAGATCAAGCCGCGCAGGAAGAAGCGCGACCAGCAACAGCGGGAAGCCGCACCTGCTGAACAGCCGGCCGAGCAAGCTGCGCCCGCGAGCGACGATCAGCAGCAGCTCAAGCCGCGCAGGAAGAAGCGCGACCAGCAACAGCAGGAAGCCGCACCTGCTGAACAGCCGGCCGAGCAGGCTGCGCCCGCGAACGACGTTCAGCAGCAGCTCAAGCAGCGCAGGAAGAAGCGCGACCAGCAACAGCAGGAAGCCGCACCTGCTGAACAGCCGGCCGAGCAGGTTGCCCCTGCAAACGACAACGAGCAGGGCAATCCGCGCAAGAGGAAGAATAAGCAGGACCAGCAGGCGGCGCCGGCTCTCCCACAGGCCGAGCCACTTCCAACCGACAAGCAAGCCGCTCCTGCTCAAGCCGAACAGCCCCAGGACCAGGCGAAGAAACGCGGCAAGAAGCCCGTTGGGGAAGAGCCGGTGACAGGCGAACAGCAGCCCGCAACCGGTGAGCAACCCGCCACCGGCGAACAGGCAGCACCCGCCGAGGGTGGGCCCCCTGCTTCGGGCGAAGCCGCGGCCAACCCGAACGAGGCGCCCATACTGGACAGTCAGAAGGATGTCAGGCGCAGGCACGGCAAGGACCAAGGCGGCCAAAACGCGGGTCGCCAAAATGGCGGCAAAACGGGTGGTCAGGAAGGCAACCAGCCCGTCGAGGAGAACGGCAACCAGGCGGAAGTCTCGAAACCGGCTCCGGTCGACCAGGGGCCGCCCCCGACCGACGACCGGGCAGCGCAGCAGGAGATCAAACCTGAAAAGATCGCTCCCGTGACCGAGGAAAAAGGCAAGCGCGTCGAGCGCTCAGCCGATTTCGAGGATGTTCGTCGTCGTCGGCGCCCGCAAGGCACCAATGTCCTCAGGGAATTCGGCGACCGCGTCATCCTCCAGTTCAACAACCAGACGTTCGTCGAAAGCAGCGACGCCCCGCGTATGCACCGCGGCGCCAGGAATGTCTATTATGAGGACCTGTCGGGCGATCGCACCCGGGAAATCGTGGAGCGTGACAACGGTTTCCGGATCGTCACCATCCGCAACCGCTACGGCGACGTGATCCAGCGTTCACGCATCGCGCCTGACGGACGCGAATATGTGCTGAGCTATGTCGACGAGCGGAACTATGACGATGATGCAGACTGGCGCGACCCGGGCGACGACCTGCCGCCGATGCGCCTTACCATCCCGCAAGAGGAATACATTCTGGATTCCGAAGAGGTCGAGGATCCGGACGACTACTACACCTTCCTCGAACGACCGCCGGTGGAGAAGGTCCAGCGCCTCTATTCGATCGACGAGGTCAAACGCTCGGCCCGCGTGCGCGACATTGCCCGCCGCATCGACCTCGATACGCTCAACTTCGAATTCGGTTCGGCTTCGATTTCCGACACCGAGGTCCAGAAGCTGGAGGGTGTTGCCAACGCCATGGACAAGCTGCTGAAGAAAAACCCGGCCGAGACCTTCCTGATCGAAGGCCACACGGATGCAGTCGGCAAGCCGGAAGCGAACCTTGCATTGTCCGACCGCCGCGCCGAGGCAGTCGCCGAAGCCTTGACCAATGCCTTCGGCATCCCGCCGGAGAACCTGACGACACAGGGCTATGGCGAGGAGTATCTCAAGGTAGACACGTCGGGACCCAACCGTGAGAACCGCCGCGTCGCCATCCGCCGCATCACCTCGCTGGTGGCGCCGGTGGCCAGCGCCCAATAAGCGGAATGTGAACCGCGCGATCCGATCAACCATTGAATCGCGCGGTCACCAATCTTGAAACGCGAGGTCACCAATCCCAAATTTTGGAAAGGGCGTCCCTGCCCCGTCCCGACTCCAGCGGGACACACGAGCCCCGCCGGTTCCCCTCCCCGGCGGGGTTTCGTTTTTTAGAACCTTGCAAACCGCCGCAGCCTGCCCGAAATACGGCACTCCGACAACGGAGCCCGGAATCGCCGCATGAAGCGCCTCGAACTCGCCATCGAATCGATCATTCTCGCCTCGCGCTGGCTGCTGGTCGTCTTCTATCTCGGACTGGGCGCGGCGCTTGCCATCTATGCCGTGTCCTTCGGCAAGAAGCTGTTCGAGTTCGTCTCCGTGGCCTTCACGCTCGACGACACCGATACCATCCTGAAGATCCTCGGCCTCATCGACGCCGCGCTGGTCGCCTCACTGGTGGTGATGGTGATCATCTCGGGCTACGAAAACTTCGTAAGCCGCTTCGATGAAAATGACGGCAAGGTGCATTGGCTGGGCACGATCGATGTCGGCTCGCTGAAGGTCAAGGTCGCCTCGACAATCGTCGCCATCTCCTCGATCCACCTCTTGCAGGTTTTCCTGAACTCGGTCTCCTACACGACCGACCAGCTGATGTGGCTGACCATCATTCATCTGGCCTTCGTTCTGTCGGCACTGATGCTTGCCTATATCGACCGGCTGATGGGTCTTGGCAAAGCCAAGAAAGCCGAAGGCTGAGCACGCGTCTGTGCCGGTCTTTAAGAGATACGCCTGTCAGCTAGATGCTTTCCGTCAGTAAATACCTTTGATTTTGGTATCAGTCCGCTCGAACACCTCGTCCGGCACAAAAAAGTCGCCGGCGAGCGGGCCTGTCGCGCCCGGCGCATAGGCTGAGAAATCGCTGACGCCTTCGGCGCGCAGCACTTCTTCGTCGATGTAGAAATTACCGGTTGCCCCGCGCGACGGCCTGACCAGGATGGCGTGTGCGGCATCGGCCATGATGTCGGGCGAACGGCTCATCGCCGCCACCGTCGCCCCGCCCAGGAGGTTGCGCACCGCCGCCGTGTCGATGGTCGAGATCGGCCAGAGCGAATTGACCGCAATGCCATCCCTGGCGAACTCGGCGCTCATGCCCAGCGTGCACATCGACATGCCGAACTTCGCCATCGTGTAGGCGACATGGTTCTTGAACCACTTGGCCTTCATGTCGAGCGGCGGCGCCAGATTCAAAATGTGAGGATTTTCCGCCAACCTCAAGTGTGGAATGCACATTTTGGAGACGAGAAAAGTACCGCGCGTGTTGATCTGGTGCATCAGGTCGTAGCGTTTCATGTCGGTCTCCAGCGTGCCGG
Source organism: Mesorhizobium sp. M0983 (assembly GCF_040318975.1). Lineage (NCBI taxonomy): Bacteria > Pseudomonadati > Pseudomonadota > Alphaproteobacteria > Hyphomicrobiales > Phyllobacteriaceae > Mesorhizobium > Mesorhizobium sp. M0983. The sequence goes on from NZ_JAMYNH010000002.1 coordinate 104,252, forward strand.
TGAGTTGGATGGCGCTGGCATTGTTGATGCAGATATCGATGCCGCCGAACGTCTCCACGGTCTTGGCGATGGCTTCGGCGACCTGCGCTTCATCGCGGATGTCGCACAGCGCCGGCAGCGCCTTGCCGCCGGCCCGCTCGATCTCTTGCGCCGCTGTGTAGATCGTCCCCGGCAGCTTCGGATGCGGCTCGGCGGTCTTGGCCGCGATCGTCACATTGGCGCCGTCGCGCGCGGCGCGCAGCGCAATCGCCAGCCCGATGCCGCGTGACCCGCCAGACATGAACAGCGTCTTTCCCTTGAGCGACATCCTCGCCCCTCCCTGTGCTACTCTCTTTTCTACCATCTTTTCTCCTTGCGATCCTTGCCTGCACCGCCGGCGGATACAAGCGCCCTTAACCCGCAGCGGTGGTGTGACGCTACGGAGGGTCGTGGATTTCGCGGGAGCGCGCGTTGAATCTGTCGGGCAAGTTGGTATATATTCTATACGAAAAGGGAGAATATATAAATGGCCTTATCGATCAAGAATATGGCGGTCGAGCAACTGGCACGTGAGCTCGCCCGCCGGCGCCAGGTATCGGTGACGGAGGCCATCCGTCAAAGCCTCGAGCGCGAGGTTGCGCGCGAGCGGCTTGTGCCGCGCGACGAGACCGGTGACCTTTTTCATCGTCTGATGGCGATTGCGGAACGAGCTGCACGAATACCGGAGCGCAAAGACGCGATGAGCGACGATGAAATTCTCGGTTATGACGAACTGGGTATCCCGACGCGATGATCATCGATTCCTCGGCGCTGGTCGCCATTTTACGCACGGAGCCGGGCTACGACCGCTTCGTTTTGGCGATCACCCAGGCTGAAAGACGTTTGCTTCCGGCACCGACACTGCTTGAAACGACAATGGTGCTCGTCGGCCGCTGGCAGGACCAGATTATCGATCGCTTCGAAACTTTTTTGCGCACCGCCTCGATCGAGACGATCCCCTTCACGGCCGACCACGCCGCGGTCGCTCGTCAGGCGTTCCTGCGCTATGGCAAGGGCCGGCATCCGGCCGCCCTCAACTTCGGCGACTGCATTGCCTATGCTGCGGCACGTATCGAAGCCATGCCGTTGCTGTTCAAGGGTGACGATTTCCGGCTGACCGACATCGAACCGGCTGTTTGATCCACGGCTAGACCAGCACCAGGCCCTGCCGCATGGCGATGGCGATCGCATCGGTGCGGTTGGCGGCACCGAGCTTCGTCAGGATCGCTGCGACGTGGAATTTCGCCGTATGCACGGAGATGTTCAGCCGCCGCGCGATGACCTTGTTGGGCGCGCCTTCGGCGAGCAGTGCCAGCACCTCGCTTTCGCGCGGCGAAAGCGTCGGCCGGACGATTTGCTCGTTACTCGGTTCCTCGTCGAACCGGTCGCTGTCATGAAAGGTAAAATCGTGCCCGTCTGACAGAGCGTGGCTGTCACGCGAAATCCGGTAGCCAGCCGCCGCCAGCCGCGCCGCAGCGGCGATCAGCACGTCGTCCGCTGCCACCGGCAGCACGGCAAACACTGTATCGGCCGGCCGCTCCCCGGCCGCTCGCGACGATAGCAGCACTCGAGGCATAGCGGCGTCGACGAGCCCGCCTTGCACCCCATGATCATCGACGATGGCGACATCCGCCGCCCAACGCCCGTCGACTTCGCCCGCCAGAAAAGGCTGCAGGTCATCGGTCGCAGCGAGAGCCGCGGACAGACTTCGCGCGCGCTCGACGTCACGGAGCACGATCAGCACCGTCAGCCGTCTGCCAGCGACCTCACCGCTTACCATCTATCCCTCAGCTCAGTGGTTTTTCACCGATGGTCAGTGAGACCTCACGGTTCTCGCCGCCGCGCACCACGCCGAGTGTCACCAAGGCACCGGCGCTGTCCGGCCCGAGCTTGCGGATCAGCTCGCGCGGGCCATGCACCGTCTCTGCGTTCCACGATACGATGATGTCGCCGAGACTGAGACCGGCGGCTTTCGCCGGGCCGCTATCGTCAAGGCTCATCACCATGGCGCCCTGTGTATCACCATTGCGGACCGGATGCAGGCCGGCACCAAGATAGCCCCTCGCCACATGACCCTTCTCGCGCAGCGTCGTGACTGCCCGCTCGATCGTTTCGTAAGGCATGACCAGCGCCCGCCGGCGTGGCCCGAACAGCAGCATGCCGATCAGTCCGCCCTTGGCGTCGAGCACAGGGCCGCCCTCGAAACGGCCGCCGGCATTGACGGCAAGGTTGATGCGCCGGTCGATCGTGCCGCCGCGCATTGAACGCCAGGCCGGGCCGACCTCGCCGACCGTGCCGAAGGTAGCGAGCGAGGTGCCGTCGCTATTGCCCGCGACGATCGCCAGATTGCCCGGCCGCACTGCATCCGCCTTCACCAGGGACGGCACGCTTGGTGCGCCGGTGGGTTTCAAAACGGCCGTGCCGGTGGACGGGTCGCGGCCGACCAGCTCGGCCTTGACGGTTTCGCCCGAAGGAAACGTCAGCTCGATCTCCTCGCCGGCCTCGACCGCCTCCTCGGCAGTGACGAAATAGCCGTCCTGCCAGTGGAAAGCGGTAGACGTGCGGTGGTGGTGCGTCGCGAAGCTGGCCGTCGCTGGAGCCGCGGCTGCGGCGATGTCGGCAATGGCGTCGGAAAATGTGCTCAGATTGAAATCGCTCATGATTTGTCTCCTGGGTTCCTCGTGACCCAGATATCGCCCGGCAGGGCCTTGGCGGATACTCGCCTGACGGCTAGTTGGGCGTTTGACTGGCCATCTGGTCAGGTCGCGGCCGGTCCGGCCGCTCCGCACATATAGGCATTGTTCATCTTGTCCAAAAGCTACGGAGCCCCGCAGATGGCCCTGCCCGCCCAGCAATTGCAATATGACGATGCCCTTCTCGATGCCTATTCGGCGACGGTCGCCGATGCCGTCGACCGCATCGGGCCCGCCGTCTGCCGCATCGAGCGTGTCGGTGGCCCGGGCGGCCATGGCTCAGGCTTCGTCATCGCGCCGGACGGGCTGGTCGTCACCAACTTCCACGTCGTCGGCGATGCGCGCAGTGTGCGCGTGTCGATGCCGGACGGCGCCTCCAGGGAAGGCCGCGTGCTCGGCCGCGACCCCGACACCGACATTGCGCTGGTGCGCGCCGACGGCAACTTTGCCGACGTTGCGCCGCTTGGCGATTCCAAGCGTTTGAGGCGCGGCCAGATTGCAATTGCCATCGGCAACCCGCTCGGCTTCGAATGGACCGTCACCACCGGCGTCGTCTCGGCGCTCGGCCGCTCGATGCGTGCCTCCACCGGCCGGCTGATCGACGACGTCATCCAGACTGACGCCGCGCTCAACCCCGGCAATTCCGGCGGACCGCTGGTGTCCTCGGCCGGCGAGGTGATCGGCGTCAACACCGCGATGATCCACGGAGCGCAAGGCATCGCGTTCGCGGTTGCCTCCAACACCGCCAATTTCGTCATCTCGGAGATCATCCGCTTCGGCCGCGTGCGCCGCGCCTTCATCGGCGTTTCCGCCGACACCACCAACCTGCCGCGCCGCGCAGCACTCTTGTCGCAAGTGTCGAGCAGCACGGCGGTGCGCCTGCGCAGCGTCGAGAAGAACAGCCCGGCGGACAAGGCCGGCCTCAGGGAAGGCGACATTATTGCCGCCATCGACGGCCGCCCGGTCACCGGCGTCGACGATCTTGTGCGCATGCTCGACGCCGAGCGCATCGGCCGCGAGACACTGTGCACGGTGGTGCGCCGCTCCGGCATTGCCCAGGTCACGGTGATGCCGTTGGCGAGGGCAAGCTAGCTCGCTGCAGCACCCTGCGCATATTGCGCCAGGAATTCCGGGCTCGGCGGGATCGGCCTGATCACGTCGATCAGCACGCCGTTGGGATCCTTGGTGATGAAATGGCGCTGGCCGAAGGGTTCGTCGCGCAGCGTTAGCAGGATCGGCAGGCCGGCGGCGGTGATCCGCTCATAGACGGCATCCGGGTCCCTGACCTCGAAATTGATCAGCACGCCAGACGCGCGGCCCCGCCCCTCCTCCGGGATCGTCTCATGATCGCCCTGGACGATGCCGAGGTTGACGCGGCGATCTTCGGCTGAGCGCAGATGGATGTACCAGTCGGCCTCGAACAGCGGCTTGAAGCCGAAATGCGCGACATAAAAGGCTGCAGTGCCGGCAACATCGCCCGTCATCAGCACCGGATAATAGCTCGTCGTCCTCATCTTTCCTTCTCCCGGCGAACAACATACAATCTGCATGTAAATGTAACTAACATACAGGCTGAATGTATGCAACAGCGATCCGCTCGCCGCTCCAACCGTGATCGCACCGAAGCGACACGCGCCGAGCTCATCGCCGCGGCGCGAAAACTGTTCACCGAAAAATCCTATGCCGAGACCAGCACACCCGAGATCGTCGCCGCTGCCGGCGTAACGCGCGGCGCGCTTTATCATCACTTTGCAGACAAGCAGGCGCTGTTTGCCGCTGTGGTCGAACAGGAGGCGCAAGCCGTGGCGGAAGAGATCGAACGCGCGTCGCCGCCTTCGCTATTTGCCCGCGATGCGCTGATTGCCGGCTCGGATGCCTATCTGGCTGCCATGCGCGCCCCCGGCCGAACTCGGCTCTTGCTGCTTGATGGCCCCGCCGTGCTCGGCCGCGCCGCCATGGATGCGATCGACAATCGCCATGGCAACCGTTCGCTGCGTGAGGGCCTTGTTGCCGCGATGCGCTCGCACTCTATGACGAGATTGCCTGTGGAAGCTCTGACCGCTTTGCTCGCCGCTGCCTTCGACCGCGCAGCGCTCGCCATTGAAGCTGGAGCATCGATCGAGGACTATCGCGCCGTTCTCATCGCGCTGATCGACGGTCTGTCTCCGGCTCCTCCTTAGGCACCTCACCCGGCTCGAATTCGTTGAAACAACCAAGCTGGCGCTTGAACTGATCGATCAGCCAGGCGGCCGCCGGTTTCGGGCTGCGATCGGCGCGGTGCATGGCATAAAGCGGCGAGCGGACTTCGCTGTAAGGCTCGAGATCGAGTTCGACGAGCCGGCCGTTCGCCAGATCATCGGCAATCAGCCATCGCGGCAGCCCGCCCCAGCCCAGCCCCTCGCGCATCAGCACGTGCTTGGTGCGCACATCCGTCAGCCGCCAAGTGCGGTAGGCGAAGACGCCATAGTCGCGCCCGCGCGTACGCTCGGACTGGTCCGAGACGACCAGTTGGATGTGTTCGCGGACATCCTCCAGCGCCACTGGTCTGGGCAGCAGCGCCAGCGGGTGATCAGGCGCTGCGGCCGGCACCAGGGAGAAGAAACCGATGCGCAGCAGATTCACGTCCGCCTCGCCCAGAAGCCCTCCGATGCCGAGATCGGCCTGTCCGCGGACAACATGATCGAGGATAAGGCCAAGCGAGCCGATATGCAGACGCAGTGTCACGGCCGGAAACTGCACCTCGAATGCCTTTAGCACCCGAACCAGCACCGGCGACGGTAGCGTCACGTCGACCGACAGCGCAACTTCCGCCTCCAATCCCTGCCGATATCCGTCGATACGCGAGCGGATGCGTTGCAGCACGCCGACCATGCGCCGCGCATCTTCCAGCGTCGCCTTGCCGACATCGGTCAGTTGCGGCTCACGCGTGCCCTCACGCTCAAACAGCTTCAGCCCAAGCTGCGCTTCGAGGTTGGCAATGGCGTAGCTGACGACCGACTGCGCGCGGTTGAGCTTACGGCCGGCAGCCGAGAAGGAACCGGTGTCGGCCACCGCAACCAGGATCTGCAGTTGGTCAAGCGTCGGGTTGGGCTGCATCTTTCAATCCACAATTTAGATGGATCATATACAAAATATACCAGTTTTTCAAATGGGTCTGCGCACACATATTTGCCGGGAGATTTTAATCCAACCCTGGAGAGTCACCATGTCCATCCTTCTTGTCACATCCAGCCCACGCGGCGCCGCCTCGCACTCGACCCGCGTCGCCAACGAACTCGCCGACAAACTGCTTGCCGCCGATCCTTCGGCCAAGCTTGTCGCCCGCGACCTCGTCGCCAACCCGCTGCCGCATATCGACCCCGACTATTCGACCGGCATCTATACGCCGGCCGAAGCGCGCACCCAGCGCCAGGCTGAGGTCGTCGGCGTTTCCGATACTGTACTGGACGAGCTGTTTGCGGCCGACACCGTCATTCTCGCCACTGGCTTCATCAACTTCAACATCTCGTCGACGCTGAAATCCTGGGTCGACCACGTCGCCCGCTCCGGCAAAACCTTTGCTTATGGCGATGCTGGCCCGAAAGGCCTCGTCACCGGCAAGAAAGTCTATATCGTGCTGGCCTCGGGCGGCATCTATTCCGAAGGTGCAGCCGTGCAGTTCGATCATGCCATTCCCTACCTGCGCAGCGTGCTCGGCTTTCTCGGCATGACCGATGTGGAGGTCATCCGCATCGAAGGAGTCGGCATGGGCGCCGATGCGGTAGCAGCAGCGCTGGCCAAGGCCTCGACCAAGGTCGACGCCATTGTGGCTGCAACCGGAAGCGCCGAGCGCGTCGCCGCCGCGGCGTAAAGCCAGCATCGTTTGAATTGAACAAGGGCAGGCGCTCGGTGCCTGCCCTTGCTGTCGTTGGCGACAACCTATTGTGGTGGCCAACAACTGCCATTGGTTATTCCGCTTGTCTGCGCTATCGGTCGCGGATGTTCCTGTCCGTTGCCACAACGCACCGTCCGGCCACCGATCTCGGTTTCCTGCTGCACAAGCATCCCGATCGTTTGCACGAGACCGACCTCTCCTTTGGCAAAGGGTGGCTATTCTATCCCGAAGCGACCGAAGAGCGTTGCGAGGCAGCACTCCTGCTCGATGTCGACCCGATAGGGCTAGTGCGCGGCAAGGGGCGGGCGGAAGGCTTGCTGGACCAATATGTGAACGACCGGCCTTACGCGGCATCGTCTTTCCTGTCCGTGGCGCTAAACAAAATGCTGCGGACGGCGATGACCGGAATGTCAAAGGAGCGCCAGGAACTGGCTAGCGGCGAACTGCCGCTGGAGGCAGTCGTGACTCCACTGCCGATGCGCGGCGGTGAGGCTCTGGTTCGAAGCCTGTTCGAACCCTTGGGCTGGACAGTCGATCTGACGCCAATCGAGGGAATCGGGTCTGGTGCAGGCGAGTCCCGGTACGGCCATCTGAAGCTGACCGGCACGGGCCGGCTCAGCGCCTTGTTGAACCACCTCTACGTACTGATCCCGGTGATGGACGATGCCAAGCATTATTGGGTCGGCGAAGCAGAGGTCGACAAGCTGCTGTCCAAGGGAGAGGGCTGGCTGGAAAAACATCCCGCCAAGGACCTGATAGTTCGCCGATACTTGCGCAACCGCGGTGCCTTGGCCCGCATCGCTCTGGAACGACTGGTTCCTGAAACGGCCAGGGAGACTTTGCCGCCCGAACTGCGTGTCACACCTGAGGAAGCGCTGGAGACGCCGATCCGGCTCAACGATCTGCGCATGGAAGCTGTTGTCCGAGCCATCCAGGCAACGGGTGCAACCACGGTTGCGGACCTGGGATGCGGCGAAGGCAAGCTACTTTATCGGCTCGTGCGCGAGCGATGGGTCCATAAGCTGTTCGGGTTGGATCCAGCGGCACGCGAACTGGAATGGGCTGCAAAGCGTCTCAAGCTGAACGAGTTTGGCGGGCCGCCGGGGGGCCGGGTTACGCTGCTGCACGGATCTCTGACATACCGGGACGGCCGCTGGGCGGCAGCCGACGTCGCCGTGCTGGTCGAGGTCATCGAGCATCTCGACGAGGACAGGCTGCCCCTGGTCGAACGCATCGTTTTCGGCGAGACGGCGCCTAAATCCGTCATCGTGACCACTCCGAACGCGGACTACAACGCTCTGTTTCCCAGATTGGCCCCTGGCGCATTTCGCCATCCCGATCACCGTTTCGAATGGAGCCGGGCTCAGTTCGAAACCTGGGCGGCCAAAATCGGTGAGATCTATGGCTATGCAGCCACCTTCAGCGGTATCGGAGCCCAGGATTCTACCCTCGGCGCGCCCACGCAGATGGCGGTGTTCACCCGATGAGAGAACTGGACAAGACCGATCTCGCCATTCCTGACTTTGCCCTCGTCGTGCTGATCGGCTCGACCGGATCGGGCAAGTCGACTTTCGCGGCCAGGCATTTTCTGCCGACCGAGATCATCTCCTCGGATCAGTGCCGGGCGCTGGTCTCCGACGATGAGACCGACCAGGACGTCTCTGCAGATGCCTTCGATCTGGTGCGCGAAATAGCCGGCAAGCGGCTTAAACACCGCAGGCTGGCCGTCATCGACGCCACCAACGTGCGAGCCGCCGACCGCAAGGCCTGGATTGAGCTGGCGCGCAAGTGGCACGCTTTGCCCGTCGCCGTGGTCCTCGATCCAGGCGTCGAGGTGTGCGTCGCACGCAATGCGGTGCGAGCCGACCGGCCGGTCGGCGCCGGGGTCGCCCAGCGCATGACAACCGAGATCCGCAAGGGTCTTGGCGGCCTGCAACGCGAGGGCTTCCGCCAGGTCTGGACGCTTACCAGCGAGGCCAGCATCGACGCGGCCGAGGTGTCGCGGCAGCCGCTATGGACCGACAAGCGCGACGACCACGGCCCGTTCGATATCATTGGCGACATCCACGGCTGTTCGGATGAACTTCAGATGCTGCTCGCTCGACTGGGCTACAGCGTCGCCTGGTCTGAACATCAGGGCGACCGAACGGCCACTGTGATCCCGCCGCAGGGCCGCAAGATCGTCTTTGTCGGCGACCTCGTCGATCGCGGCCCCAACTCGCCCGACGTACTGCGCATCGCCATGAGCATGGTCGCGGCCGGGACCGCCTATTGTGTCCAGGGCAACCATGAACGCAAACTCGGCAGCTGGCTGGAAGGTCGCAAGGTCACGGTCGCCCACGGCCTCGAGCAGACGATAGACCAGTTGAACACGCAGGACCGCGGCCTGCGAGAGGCGCTGCCGGCCTTTCTCGACGGCCTGCGCAGCCACGTCTGGCTGGACGGCGGACACCTCGCCGTCGCCCACGCCGGTCTCAAGGAGGAAATGATCGGACGCGGCTCCGGCGCCGTGCGCGAGTTCGCTCTGTACGGCGAGACCACAGGCGAGACTGACGAGTTCGGGCTGCCCGTCCGCGCGGACTGGGCCGCAGCCTACCGTGGCAAGACAGCCGTAATTTATGGACATACGCCAACGCTGTCGGCCGAGTGGGTCAACAACACCCTGTGTATCGACACTGGATGCGTGTTCGGCGGCAAGCTGACGGCCTTACGCTGGCCGGAACGCGAACTGGTAGAGGTGCCGGCAATCCAGACATGGTCGGAGCCGATACGTCCGCTGGGCGGGTCCTGTCTGGGCAAATCGGCACAGGCCGACGCCGACGGCGTGCTCGATTACCAGGATGTCTCCGGTCGCCGCTGGATCGAGACCGGGCTGAGGGGCCGGATTGTGGTGGCCGAGGAGAACGCCTCGGCGGCACTGGAAGTGATGAGCCGCTTCGCGCTGTCGCCGCAATGGCTGATCTATCTGCCGCCGACCATGTCGCCGTCCGAGACCAGCAGCCAACACGGCTGGCTGGAACGTCCGGAAGATGCCTTCGCTTATTTCCGCGAACGCGACGTCGCCCAGGTCGTGTGCGAGGAAAAGCATATGGGTTCGCGGGCGGTGGTCGCGCTGTGCCGGAACGCGCAGGCGGCGCGCAGCCGCTTCGGGATCCCGGGCGACGAGACCGGCGCAATCTGGACCCGCACCGGACGTTCCTTTTTCAACGACGGCACCATGACGGAAGGCCTGCTCGCTCGTCTCCGGGTCGAGGTCGACGCGGCGGATCTGTGGACGGAATTGAACAGCGACTGGCTGCTGCTGGACACCGAGATAATGCCTTGGTCGGCAAAGGCCGGCAGCCTGATCGAAAGCCAGTATGCGCCGGTGGCGACATCCTCAGCCGCCGGTTTCAAGGTCAGCCGCGAGGCGCTAGCCCGTGCGATGGCGCGCGGCGTCGATGCGGCCGGCCTGAACGCACGCCTTGAAGACCGGGCCGCCCGTGCGGCTAAATACGCCACGGCCTGGGCGCCTTACGTGTGGCCGGTCTCCGGCGTCGACGACCTTAAGGTCGCGCCTTTCCACCTGCTCGCCAGCGAGGGACGTGTTTGGTTTGACCAGGATCATGTCTGGCACATGTCGCTCGCGGACCGTCTGGCTGCCCATGTTGGCGTGGTCACGCCGACCCGATGGCGTACGGTTGATCTGGCCGACGGCAGCGCGTGTGCGGAGGCTATTGCCTGGTGGGAGGCGCTGACTGGCTCGGGCGGCGAAGGCATGGTGGTCAAACCACGCGACTTCGTCAGCCGTGGCAAGAAGGGACTCATCCAGCCGGCGCTGAAGGTCCGCGGCCCGGAATATTTGCGCATCATCTATGGTCCCGAATATGACGCGCCGGACAATCTCATCCGCCTGCGAGAACGCGGCCTGAGCGGCAAGCGCAGCCTGGCACTCAGGGAGTTCGCGCTCGGTCACGAGGCGCTGACGCGATTTGTCGCCAAGCAGCCGCTACGCCGCGTTCACGAGTGTGTCTTCGCCGTGCTGGCGCTGGAAAGCGAGCCAATCGACCCAAGGCTGTAATAACGATCTACCCGAAGATCTTCTCGCCTTGCTCATCGACCAGCTGGATGCCCTTCTTGATCGAGATGTCGACAGCGTCATCAAGCCCGGCAAAGCGATCGGCGCGGATGAATTTGTGCTCCTTCATCACGCCGTCGATCTCCTTCGAAACCACGCCGCAGGTCTGGTACTGGCCCTCCGCCTTGTAGGGCGTGGCGCTGATCAAAAATCCCTTGTGCTCGATTTGCTTTACCGGCGCCGCTGTCTTTGGCTCAGCGGCTTCGTTGCCGCCGCCGAAAAGACGCTTCAGAAAAGACATGGGGTATCCTCCAACGGCAATCATCCTGCACCACATAGCGTGGTGCAGGATGATTTTCAGTACCGGTCCTTGGCCGAGCGGGCAAGGGCCGCAGCTGGCTTGGCACTCAGGGGTCAGTCGCGCGACAGCGCTTCCAGGGCCTCTGCGGCAGCTTCCAATATGCTGATTGCCTCGGCCTGCTTTGCTTCAGGCGCATCTACGATTTCGCCGAGCGCGGCGCGCAGCCGGTGGCGCACGGCGCGGAATTCGTCGCGCTTTTCCGAGCGGCCGCGGCCGCGCCGGCCACCGTCGCCGTCATCGTTCCAGCCGAACCACTCGCGCGCCTTCGCCATCTTGCGGCCGAAGCGCTCGAGATGGTCGAGCACGTGGTCGATCATCTCGCGATTTTCGTTGAGATGCGCCTGCCCTGCCTCGGTGATCGAAAACACCTTCTTGTTGCCTTCCGCCGCAGAAACGGCATAGCCGGCCTCTTCCAGGAAGGTCAGCGTCGGATAGACGACGCCGGGGCTCGGGCTGTAGACGCCGCTGGTGCGCTCCTCCAGCGCCTTGATGATGTCGTAGCCGTGCCGCGGCGCCTCGGCCAGCAGCGACAGCGTGATCAGCTTGAGATCGCCGTCAGCCAGCATACGCCCGGCGCGGAACATGTCGCCTGGTCCGCCGCGTCCGCCGCCGCCTCTCATGCCATGCCCGAACGGGCCGAACCCGCCGCGTCCGCCGAACTTGCCGGCCATATGCATGAAAACGCGCTCGGCGTGTTCGCCAAAACGATGATGCCCGAAATGATTGTCTTTGTGCATTGTCTGCTCCTTGAGTTATGTCTTACGATATATCTCAATTAGGTGCTCGCCACGATCGAGTCAAGATATATCTTACGATGTATCTGAAAATGCGCCAGCAGGATTGATTTCGCCGGCAAGGGCAGCTAGGAAGCGCGTGAGGGTCGAAGACCCCTCCGTAAGCGTCTGACGTGAAGCAACGCATCCACCCCGGTCGTTTCCGGGCAGTTACGCCGGAAGACCGGCGAATGGATGCCAATGCGACGGACCGGATGCTTCAGGGAAAAATCCAAATGACCATGAAAACCCCGCGCAGGAAGCTGCCTGCGCGCTATGCCGCCGTCCTCGGCCCGCTGGTGCTGTCGTTGCTGATGACGTTCATCGTGTCGTTCATCTCGACACTGAAAAGCCTTGGCTTCCAGCCCGATCTGCCGGCCACCTGGCTGACGGCTTGGGGCCTGTCCTGGATGGTGGCCTTTCCGACGCTGCTGCTGTTGCTGCCGGCGGTGCGCCGCATCGTTGGCTGGCTTTGCGAGCCCGTGGCTCGATAGCAGGCTGCGCCAAGGGCCCGAAGCAACTTACGGGTCTTTCAGTGCGAAGTGAACGGACACTATCACCAACGGCCTTTGCGGCGGTTCCAGGCATAGAGCAGATCGGCGAAGCGATCATAGGCATAGCGCGTCAACGGCAGCGTGGCGGGATTGCCGAACAGCGTCGCCAACCAGCCCTCGCCCGGCGTTATCAGCCAAGCCGCAACGGCAACATCGGCGCCGACCAGCAATTTGCCACCGGCGTCGGTCGCATGCAGCCGGCGCCGGATATCCTCCAGCCCGATGCCGTAGCGGGCCAGCGCCGTCGGTTCGGCATTGATGTCGCGAAATTCGATCCGCCCCGCCTTGACCGCCTCGATCAGCCGCCGCTTCTGCCGGCTGATGCCGGCATCGCAGACCGGACAGCGCGTATTGTACCAGACGGTCAGCAGAGGCTTGGCCATGGTTCGCAACACCAGCGGAGGACGCGCGACGACTATCCAGCAACTGCCGTTGCGCCGCAACGTGACGCGACACCGCGGAATGTCCCGGCTTCGGCTAATGCACGTCGCCCCAAAAACATGTCCTCGGGCCTGGCCCGAGGGTGCGCGGCGGTTTGCCATACCGACCTGTTTAAAAAGAAGAGCGTAAAGCGCGTCGCAAGAGGCCGTTCAAGCGCGACGCGCTTCAGGCACGGCACTCAGCCGAGCGAGGTAATGATCTCGCGATAGGCATCCTCCGGGAAAGCCTTGAGTGTCCGCGTCCTGACGTTTCCGCCCGCCGCCAGCATCAGCGAGAAACGAGCTAGTACGGCATCGTCGGGGGCTTCGACCACCGCCACCATGTCGCAATCCCCCATGGTGAGATAAAATGCCTTGAAGGACCCGCCCATGTCTCCCAACAGCTTCTTGGCGGCATCGAGCCGCTTCGGCGACTCGCGCACGTTTTTGGCGCCTTGCTCCGTCCAGTTGATCAGCACGATGTAAGTTGTCATGGCACACCTCCCTCCGGGGCCACGGAGCACGGCGTCACAGCCGGGGCGGGCATCCGGGTTTGTCGCCCAGAAAATGCATCCGTCGCGGAATTATCCTCTCGTAGGGCACGACCCGCAAGAGCGGCGCGTCCAATCGTGATCGCCTGTGCCCAAACGGAAAAGGACGCCACCGGCGCCCTTTAAACTGCTTATCCGTCACCCAGACTCAGCTGTCGAGGAAGCTTCTGAGCTTGCGCGACCGGCTCGGATGCTTGAGCTTGCGCAGCGCCTTGGCTTCGATCTGGCGGATGCGCTCGCGGGTGACCGAGAACTGCTGGCCGACCTCCTCAAGCGTGTGGTCGGTGTTCATGCCGATGCCGAAGCGCATTCTGAGCACGCGCTCTTCGCGCGGCGTCAGCGAGGCCAGCACGCGCGTCGTCGTCTCGCGCAAATTGGCCTGGATCGCCGCGTCGATCGGCAGGATCGCCATCTTGTCCTCGATGAAATCGCCGAGATGCGAATCCTCCTCGTCGCCGACCGGCGTTTCGAGCGAGATCGGCTCCTTGGCGATCTTCAGCACCTTGCGCACTTTTTCCAGCGGCATTGCGAGCTTTTCCGCCAGTTCTTCCGGCGTCGGCTCACGGCCGATCTCATGCAGCATCTGACGCGAGGTGCGTACGATCTTGTTGATCGTTTCGATCATGTGCACCGGAATGCGGATGGTGCGCGCCTGGTCGGCGATCGAACGGGTGATCGCCTGCCGGATCCACCATGTCGCGTAGGTCGAGAACTTGTAGCCGCGGCGGTATTCGAATTTGTCGACCGCCTTCATCAGGCCGATATTGCCTTCCTGGATCAGGTCGAGGAACTGCAGGCCGCGATTGGTGTATTTCTTGGCGATGGAGATGACGAGACGCAGATTGGCCTCGACCATTTCCTTCTTGGCGATCGCGGCTTCGCGCTCGCCCTTCTGCACCTGGTTGACGATCTTGCGGAATTCCTGGATCGAAATCGCCGTCTCGGTGGCGAGGTTCTGGATCTCGGCGCGCAGATCGCGGATGGCGTCCTTCTCGTTCTTGGTGAACTCCTTCCAGCCGCGCGAGGTCAGATTGCCGATCGAACGCGTCCAGTTCGGATCGAGCTCCGAGCCCTGATATTCCTTGAGGAACTCCTCGCGGCGCACGCCATAGCTTTCGGCCAGCCGCAACAGCTTGCCCTCGTTCTGCACCAGGCGCTTGTTGATGTCGTAGAGCTGCTCGACTAGCGCCTCGATGCGCGCCGTGTTCAAGGACAACGACTTCACCGCCTTGATCAGCTGGTCCTTCAGCTCCTTGAGCCGACGGTCCTGGCTTGGCGACAGCGTGCCGGCGGCGGCCAGCCGGTTCTCGACCTGCTGGTCCTGCAGCTTGCGCAGCTTCTTATAGGTGTCGGCAATGACGTCGAGCGTCTCCATCACCTGCGGCCGCAGTTCCGCTTCCATCGCCGCCAGCGACAGGCTCGCCTCGTCATCGTCCTCCTCGTCGTCGTCCACCAGGCCACGGGTGTCGCCGCCGACATTGGTGATGTCGTCCTCGTCCTCGCGCGAACGGCGCGGCTTTTCCTCGGTCTTGGCTTCCTCGATACGCTCGACCACCGGCGCCTGCTTGGCCTCCGGCCCGGCATAGGTCGCCTCGAGGTCGATGATCTCGCGCAGCAGGATCTTCGATTCGTTGAGCTCGTCGCGCCAGATGATGATGGCCTGGAAGGTCAGCGGACTTTCGCAGAGGCCCGCGATCATCGTCTCGCGGCCGGCCTCGATGCGCTTGGCGATCGCGATTTCGCCCTCGCGCGACAGAAGCTCCACCGAGCCCATCTCGCGCAGATACATGCGAACCGGATCGTCGGTGCGGTCGGTCGGCTCTTTTTTGGTCGTGGTGGCGGCGACGGCGGTGCCGGTCTGCTCAGCCAGCTCGTTGGCATCCTCCTCGGCGTCAGCGGCGGTATCGGCGGCTTCGGGCTCCTCGCCCTGCTCGTCGTCCTCGACCACGTTGATGCCCATGTCGGAAAGCATGGCCATCGTGTCCTCGATCTGCTCGGAGGTCACTTCCTCCGAGGGCAGCACCGAATTCAGCTCGTCCATGGTGACATAGCCGCGCTTCTTGGCGGCCTTGATCATCTTCTTGACAGCATCGTCGGAAAGGTCGAGCAGAGGGCCATCGGTCGCGGCCTCGCGTTCGGTCTCGACTTCTTCCTTTTCTTTTGTCGCCATAGTCTTTATTTTCTCCAAGCGGCTGAGTATCAAAACCGCGTAAGCTGCCGGTCCGGTCAAATTGGATGCGCTCTTTCCAGAACGCGCTTTACCGGGCCAGTAACTGCATCTCTCGTTAAGTCCAGATTAACCCTGATATCTGTGGCAAGCTGACTGCCTGTCCAGTGATCAGTACCTTACATCGCTGCATTCCCGTCGATGCCGGGGCGGGTTAACGTTTCGAATCGACCTGATTCCGCCATTCTGCCGGAAGGTCAAGCGCCTCTCGCATGATTCGCATGAAAAAAGCGAATCAATTACCCGACTTAGAGCGCCGCACGCTTGATTCGACGCGCAAGCACGTCCTTACATTCAGTCTTCTGGGGGCTTCGATCTAAACGCGCCCAGCCCTGCCCGACGATACGCCAAACCCTTCGATCAGCGCTTCCGTTGCCTGCACATCACGAAATTGCGCCTGGATTTCGACCAGGTGCCGGTAGTTTTCGTCCGTGGGGTCGCTGGCGAGCGCTGCTTCCGCCTGCTTCAGCTCCTTATGTAAGGTGCGCGCGCTGCGCTGCAAGTGGAGGGCCTGGCTGAACGCATCGCGGGCATCGTCGAGTGCCGCCGTTTCCAGCGCCGGCCATTGCCGCGCACGTTTGATCAGCGCCACCGCACGCTGCCAGATCTCGCCGCAGCCGGCCCGCTCGATCGTCGCGATCACCGCGTCGCGGTCATTGGCCATATCATGCGCCATGGCGTCGAGGATCGCCGCATGCAGCCGCTTCAGATCGGAGTTGGCGAGATCGAGGAACTCGACATGGGCGAAATTCTCGTCGATCAGCACGGGATGGTTGACGAGGGCGGCAATGATCGTCGCCTCGCGTACCGACATGCCCTCGCCGCCGCGCTTGACCAACGCCGAGCGACCGAGGCTTTCGGTGATCGCGGTGCGCCCACCGGCATTGCCGCCGCGCGCAAACTGTCCGCCGGGTGCTGAACCCTTGCCCTGGAAACGTTCGCCGGGCCGTCCGTCCTGACGCCCCTGGCGTCCGCGCTGGGCACCGAAGAAGCTCTGCACCCGCTCGCGCATTTCCTGTTGGTAGTGATAGCGAAGGCTCTCGTCGCGGATACGGCTGGTCAGTTCGCGCAGCGTCTTTTCGAGCTCGGCTCGCCGTTCCGGCGTGTCGAAGATGCCGCCGGCCGTCTCGCGCATCCACAAGAGGTCGGCCAGCGGCCGCGCCTCGGAAAGCACGGCGCGGAACGCATCCGGTCCGTCACCCTTGACCAGATCGTCGGGATCCTTGCCCTCCGGCAGCAGGGCGAAGCGAACCGAGCGGCCCGCCTGGACCGCCGGCAGCGCCATGTCGGCGGCGCGCCATGCTGCCTTCAACCCGGCGTGGTCGCCGTCGAAGCACAGCACCGGCTCGCCGGCCATGCGCCATAGAAGTTCGAGCTGGTTTTCAGTCAATGCGGTGCCGAGCGGCGCCACCACGTTTTCGAAGCCGGCCTGCGCCAGCGCGATCACATCCATGTAGCCTTCGACGGCAATGACCGTGCCGCCCTTGGCCAGCGCCCCCTTTCCCAGCGCCCCCTTTCCCAGCACTTGGCGTGCACGAGCGAAATTGTAGAGCACGTTGCCCTTGTGGAAGAGCTCCGTATCGGGCGAGTTCATATATTTGGCCAGCGCATCCGGCGCTAGCGCCCGCCCGCCGAAGGCGATGATCTTGCCCCTGGAATCCGGGATCGGGAACATAATGCGGTCGCGGAACCAATCGTAGGAAACCGGGACGTCGTCGCCATGGCGCACCAGCCCGCACGCCTCGATGTCGGCCTTGGGGACGCCCTTGGCGGCAAGATGCTCCTTCAGCGCGTTGCGGCTGTCGGGCGCATAGCCGAGGCGGAAGGACTGCTGCGTCGCCGGTGTCAGTCCCCGGTCGCGCAGATAGGCGCGGGCCTTTGCGCCTTCCGGTCCCTGCAGCCGTTCCTGGAAGAACACCGTCGCCATCTCCATGACATCGGTCAGGCTGGCGCGTTCCTTTTCGCGCCGTTCCTCATCGGCGTCGCGAACCGGCATCGGCACGCCGGCCATGTCGGCGATCTTCTCGACGGCCTCGGGAAAGCTCATCCCGTCGAGTTCGGTCAAGAACTTGAAATGGTCGCCCGAAACCGAGCAGCCGAAACAGTGATAGCGGCCCTTCTTGTCCTCGCAATGGAAGGACGGGCTCTTCTCGCCATGGAACGGACAGCACGCCCAATAATCACCGCGCGGCGCGTTTGTCTTTTTCCTGTCCCACGCGACGCGCTGGCCGATCACCGAAGAAATCGGCACGCGGTCGCGGATCTCGTCGAGGAAAGCAGGCGGAAAGCGCATGAGGGACAGCTCGTTTGGCCTCCATATAATCACACGGGCCAAGCCCGACGACTCCTAATGCGGAACCATACCCGGTTTTCACAGGCCAAAAAGAGAAGGCGGCCTGCGGGCCGCCTTCTCGATCTAATCCGGCGCAGCGCCGGTCAGCCGTTCCGCACCTACTGCGCGGCGATAGCGCCGAAGATCAGGCCCGAGAGGTTGCTGACCAGCAGATAGTCGTTGCCGACCCGGATCCACTCCTGGCCGGGACCGGGACGGCGCAAGCCGTAGTGGCGATAGTCGCGGATCGGCTGGTGACGCTTCCAGCTGGAATATCTCTGGCCGTTGCGCCAATGGCTGCGCTTCACCACGATCTTTTTCGTCACTACGACGCCCTTGTTCACCTCGACATGCTTGTTCACGTCGACATTGCCGGGCTTTTGCCAGTCGACCTGGCTATAACTCGATTGCGGTGCGTTTGGTGGGTTCAATGGTGCAGCCTGGCCCTGCAAGGCCGTTGCACCCAGCATCGAGAAGGCAATGGCGGAAAGAACGATGCGTTTCATAGCGGGTACTCCTTGGTTGTCGATGCCTCTGGAATAGAGCCGGAAGGATGAACCGAAACTGAACGCAGAGATTACGTTTTCGTAATGATTTCCTACATTTAGCACGCCTAATTCAGCACTACCTTTAAAGCGGCTGTCCGAGCACGGACGCATGACCCTCCGCAACTCCGCGGGCAATGCAACCATTTTGCCGGCCATCCATTTCCGACACGCCCCGTCGCGGGGCAACACTCGTCCGAACCGGGCAAAATTTATTATTCGGCTAAAATAAATCGGAGTAATATCAACCTCTGCAATGTCCACGATTCGCGCCCACTGTTGCCCCTTTGACTTCACCGCGCCCGCGTCGCTGGCACCTGTCGCGTTGCGGGGCCTGGCATGAGTGGCTCCGTCGTTTTGCTGCACCTTGCCGGTGCGGTGGCACTGATGCTGTTTGCTACCCGTTTGGTGAAGACCGGCGTCGAGCGCGCCTATGGCGATGTGCTGCGCCACAAACTGCGCGCCACCATGCGCAATCCCTTCATGGCGGTTCTGGCCGGCTGCGGCCTGGCGGTCGCGCTGCAAAGCTCGACCGCCGTTACCTTGCTGGTCGGCTCATTCGCCGGCTCCGGCATTGTCAGCGGCATGTCGGGCCAGCTTGCGGTGCGCGGTGCCGAGATCGGCTCGGCGCTGGTGGTCAAGCTGCTTACCTTCGATCTGTCGCTGCTGGTACCGGTCTGCCTGGTCGCCGGCACCGTCATGTTCATGGCCACCGAGCGGCGCGACTGGCGCCAGTTCGGCCGCATCCTGGTCGGCATCGGCCTGCTGCTTCTGTCGCTGGAGATGATCGGCCAGGCGTCGGAGCCGCTGCGCCAGAGCACGCTGATGCCGCTCATCGTCGATTACTTCTCCGGCGATCCGGTCACCGCCTACCTTCTGGCGGCGTTGGTCACCTGGCTGTTCCATTCCTCGATCGCCGCGGTGCTGCTTATGGTGACGCTCGCCGGCCGCGGTTTCATCCCGCCCGAACTCGGCATCGTGCTGGTGCTCGGCGTCAATCTCGGCTCTTCGATCATCGCGCCGCTTCTAACCCGCAACGCAGAACCCGGCGTTCGCATCGTGCCGATCGGCAATCTCCTGATGCGCGGCATGGGCTCTCTGATCATGCTGATCCTGTTCCTGACGTTCAAGCCGCCAGTCGCCTTCTTGGGCAGCACCGTGCCCGAGCAGATCGTCAATGCCCACATCGTCTTCAACATCCTGATCCTGATCGCCGGCCTGCCGCTGGCGCGCCTGGTCTATCGTGCCTCGGAAAAGATCGTGGCGCTGGGCACCAGGCCCCAGCCCGCCAACGCGCTCGACGTCATCGAGCTTTCGGCGCTCAACGAAAGTGCGCTCGACGTGCCGAGCCAAGCACTCGCCAATGCCACCCGCGAGGTAGTGCGGGTCTGCGAGACGGTCGAGATCATGCTGAAACGGATCATCGAACTCTATGAGAGCGCCGACGCCGACAAGATCAGTGCGCTGGCCGCGCTCGACGACCGTGTCGACAGGAAGCACGCGGCGATCAAGCTCTATCTCGCCAAGGTCACCAAGAACCCGCTGAGCGAGGACGAGGCCCTGCGTTGCCAGGAGTTGATCGGCGCCTGCGTCAAGCTGGAGCAGGTCGGCGACATCATCGTGCGCAACATGCTGGTCCATGTGAAGAAGAAATTCGAGCGCGGACTGGAGTTCACGCCGGAAGGCTGGCGCGAGCTTTGCGCCTTCCATGCCCTGGTGCTTGCCAATGCCAGGCTAGCCTTCAACGTCCTGGTGTCCCGCGATCCGGAGACCGCTCGCCAGTTGGTGCTGGAAAAGGACCGGCTGCGCGACCGCGAGAAGGAAACCAGCCAGAGCCATTTCGTGCGGCTGCGCGACGGCACCGCCAAGAGCGTCGAGACCAGCTCCATCCATCTCGACACCATTCGCGACCTCAAGCAGATCAACTCGCTGCTCGCCTCGATGGCCTATCCCGTGCTTGAGGAACGCGGCCTGCTAACCGGTTCGCGGCTGAAGGCCGGATAGATTGCGTCCACAGGCCGGTAGCTTCAGAAGCTCGCCTATGCTGTGAGCCAATGCGCAAAATTACCTTTGCGCCACCTCCTGTCTGTCGGCTAAAGATCGCCAGATCTACCGGAAGGAAAGTCGATGGACACCCATTCTCGCAGCTTCGCCAAGGCGCTTTCCTGGCGTGTCACCGGTACCATCGACACGATGATCATTTCGCTCGTCGTGACGGGAAGCATCAAGCTCGCTGCGGCCATCGGCCTGACTGAGGTCGTCACCAAGTCGCTGCTCTACTACCTTCATGAGCGGGCGTGGCTGAAAATTCCTTACGGAAGGAAGGCGGCCGCGTAGCTCTTGCCGCCGCGGCCGGCACCTGACCGGTGACAAAGAAAATCTAAAGCGGCGTCGCCAATTTCTGAATTGCCCGGTGCCCTTATCCGTGGTTTGAGGTCACCTTATCCGAGGATCGCCTTCCCGCCATGCTTCCCCTCATTGCCCTGTTCATTGCCGCCTTCGCCTTCGGCACCACCGAATTCGTCATCGCCGGCGTGCTGCCGCAGGTGGCGGATGGCCTTGGCGTCGCGATCCCGACCGCCGGCTATCTCGTTTCCGGCTATGCCGGCGGCATTGCAGTCGGCGGCCCGCTGCTGGCGCTCGCCACCAAAAGGTTCTCCCGCAAGGCCCTGCTGCTTGGACTGACTGCAGCCTTTACCATCGGCCAGGCGGCCTGCGCGCTGGCGCCCGACTTCGCCTCGATGCTGCTGTTGCGGATTGCGGTGGCCGTGGCACACGGCGCCTATTTCGGCGTTGCCATGGTGGTGGCCGTCGGCCTCGTGCGCGAAGACCAGCGCGGCATGGCGGTGGCGCTGATCCTGTCCGGCCTCACCGTATCGAATGTCATCGGCGTTCCGGCCGGCACGGCAATCGGCAACATCTGGGGATGGCGTGCGACATTCTGGGTGATGTGCGCTCTCGGCGTGGTGGCCTTCGCCGCCATCGGCGCCCTGCTGCCGCGCAAGACAGGATCGTCGAGCCCGTCCGTCAGCCTTGGCAGCGAGGTACGCGTGCTCGCACGCCAGCAGGTCTGGACCTCGCTCATCATGATGCTGATGCTGATGATCGGCCAGTTCGGCCTGTTCACCTACATCACGCCGACGCTGCTTGAGGTCACCGGCCTCGACGAGAAATGGATACCTTGGGTGCTCCTGCTCAACGGTGTCGGCGCTACAATCGGCGTCTTCGTCGGCGGGCGCCTCGCCGACTGGAAGCTGATGCCGTCGCTCATCGCAATGCTATTCCTGCAGGCGGCGATGCTCGCCTCGATCTACGCCGTCAGTCCTTACCCACTGCCGATGGTGATGGCGATCTTCGTCTGGGGCGGCCTCAACTTCGCCATCGGCACGCCGATCCAGACCCGCATCCTGACCTGGACCGCGGACGCCTCCAATCTCGCCTCGTCGCTCATTCCGTCAGGCTTCAATGTCGGCATCGCGCTCGCCGCATCGCTCGGCGCGGCGATGCTCAATGCCGGCTATGGCTATCGCAGCTTGCCGGTGGTTGGCGCGATCGCCATGCTGGTCGCGGTCGCGGTTGCGCTTGCCTCGCATGTCTGGGAATGGCGGAGCCGGGCGGCGCCGCCGCTGCCGGCTGCCGCCGAATAGGGCTACAGATCGATCCGGTAACGCAGGCTTTCCGCGCCGCCATAGGAAGCATCCTCGAAGAAACGCCCGACGAGCCCGCCGCCATTGGCCAGAACGACCTTCTGCGAGGACACATTGTGAGGCTTGCAGGTGATTTCGACGAAGGGCAGGCCAACCGCCCTCGCCTCCTCCAGCATGAGCCGCAGCGCCTCCGTCGCATAGCCGCATCCCCGTTTCCACGGCACCACCGCATAGCCGATGTGGCCGAGCACGTGCGATGGCAGCGCCGCGGTTCCGGGCTGCCAGCGCAAGCCGATCGAGCCTGAGACTTCCCCGTCCCAGATCCAGCGCCGAAATCCAGGCAGCCGCGGCACCGTCGAACCGTCCGGCAAGACGATCGGCGGTCCCTTGCCATCAGGATCGTCGAGATCGGCAAGGAAAGTCGCTGGATCCTTTTCGATAGCCGCAAGCTGCTCGCGCGTCGCGTCGAGCAGCCGCACATTGTCCGGCGACCAGCCGCGCTCGAGGGCCGCCTTGTAGGACGGCAGGTGTTCAAACGCCGGTTTGACGAGTTCGATCATGAGCGCGAGCTTTTGGCTGTCGGCCCTCAAAGGCGGGCTTGCGGCTGTAGCGGCTACGACAAAACTGCCCCGCCATCGACCGTAATTCCCAAGTTTTCCGCATTGCGCCCATGTCGCGCAATGATTGCGACCGGGCGCATAAGGCTGGCTCCGCTTGGATGAGGCAAGCCGGCCAATTGCCCGCGAACGACCGTGAGATGGATCTCGAACTATCCAAGGGCGTCTGCAAGCATCTCATTCAAGCGTGCGAATGCTGCGGACTCGTCTGGCGCATGGGCCGGATTAACTTCTGTGATGGTCAGGCCGCGCCATTGCGGCAGGGCTGTCAGTTGCTTTAGCACAAAGGCGACTTGCTCCAGTTTGAGACCGTCGCAACGGCGCACATTCTCCGCAATCGGAAAATCGATAAAGGAGAGCACATCGACATCGAAGTGGATAAGCACGCAGTCAAAGCGCGCCGCCCATTCGGCCGCGCGCGCCGACGCCGCCTCGATGTCACTCAAAGCTTCCTCACGCGATATGATCTTGATCGCGTGATTTCCGATCACGGCCGCTTCGGGCGGGGTGATGTTCTCGATGCCGAAATAGAGGAGTTGCTGAGGCACGAGCATCGGGCGGGTCGGGCCGAGCCTCGCGAGCGAAGGCTCGCATCCATGGATATTGAGCAGATGGGCGACGCCGGTCCAGTCCAAGGCGCCGTCGCTCGTGTCAGGTGTGTTGAGATCGGCGTCGAAGTCAATGTAAACGAGTCCGATCCGCGCGCCGGCCGCATTCGCCCCGGCGACCGTCCCCAGTTCCACAGTACAATCGCCACCTAAAACAAGCACGTCTTCCTGCGCTGCGATCGCCGTCGCTACGTGGCTTGCGACCAACTCACAGGCGTCGCGCACTGCTTCCAGGTTCATAGCCTGCGACCGCGAAGGGTCCGGTCGCCATCGGAACGATGCAACATCGCCACGATCCCTGATGGATCTGCCTCGGTTCGTGATCGCTTCTGCGAGCCCATTTCGCCGAAAGGCCGCGGGGGCCTGTTCCTGACCCGGCGAATAGGCGCCGGCACTCGTGGCCGCACCGACAATATTCAACAAACGCGCCGCCAAATCGAAGCTCCATTTTCGCATGATCTTCTCGCAAACGTGTCCGGAGGGAGGAAGGTTCCTCCTCGACTTGAGAGGTTGCCGCCCGGCATCGGCACGAGGCCTAACAAGCAAAAAGCTCGCCGCATCGATGCCGTCGTGAGACGCCAGACGTCGAACATACAGGTTCATTCGCGCGGCCGTGGCGATGAACATGTCGGTGCGAACTGCCGTCCGCTCCGCCCGCTCCTAGCCTGGCTCCTCGCGATGGTCTCTTCGAGTCTCATGAGCACCGCTAAGGCGGGAAAAATCCCTACTGAAGCAGGCTCTTGACGATGCCGCTCGCCTTGGAGAAATCCATCTGGCCAGCATATTTCTCCTTGAGCGCCGCCATCACCTTGCCCATCTCCTTGACGCCGCTGGCACCTGTCTCGGCGATAGCGGAACGGACGGCGCTTTCCGTCTCGGCCTGGCCCAGTTGCGTCGGCAGGAAGTCGCGGATGATCGCCATCTCGTCGCGCTCCTGCGCGGCAAGTTCCGGCCGCTTGCCGTCATCGAACGCCTTGGCCGATTCCTCGCGCTGCTTCACCATCTTGGCCAGGATCTGCAGGATCTCGTCGTCGCTGGCCGGCTCCTTGCCGGCGCCGCGATTGGCGATGTCGCGATCATGAATGGCCGCCTGGATCAGCCGCAATGTCGGCAGCCGGCGCTTGTCCTGTGCCTTCATCGCGCTCTTCAGGGATTCGGCGATTTTGCCTCGCATGGTGCTTTCTCCTTCGAATGCGGCGGACAATAGCCGTGCCGAAAGCCCAAGGCAAATTCAAGTCTGTCCGGCAAATCCCTGATATTGTTCGACGAAATAAATCCAGGCACGTACGGCGCGGCATCATTGACCGCCTTGGCGCCTTCCCCTATGTACTGTGCCTTGCATGAATTGAATTCTAGTGCACGTCGCCCAAAAGTGCGTAGCGGTTTTGGGGCAACGACATGCAGCGCGCCGAGGCTGTGAGATTGCCGCTTCGCGCTTTTTGTTGCGCCGATTGAGGAGCGCAGCCTTTAGGAGTGCCGCCATGGCAACGATGACCGCCGCATCGACCCCCCCTTGGGCCACCGAGAAGCCGACCGCCCTGCTGGTGCTGGCCGACGGCACCGTCATCGAGGGCCGTGGTCTGGGCGCTTCCGGCTCCGCCGTTGCCGAGGTCTGCTTCAACACCGCGCTGACCGGCTATCAGGAGATCCTCACCGACCCCTCCTATGCCGGCCAGATCGTCACTTTCACCTTTCCGCATATCGGCAATATCGGCACCAATAACGAAGACATCGAGGATCTCAATCCGCTGGCCCGCGCCGGCGCCGTCGGCGCCGTGTTCAAGGCCGATGTCACCAACCCGTCGAATTACCGCGCCGGAACCGGTCTCGACCAGTGGCTGAAGAAGCGCGGCATCGTTGCACTTTCGGGCATCGACACGCGCGCGCTGACCGCGCTGATCCGCGAAAAGGGCATGCCCAATGCCGTTATCGCGCACGCCCCAGACGGTATCTTCGACATCGAAGACCTCAAGCGCCGCGCCGCCGCATGGTCGGGGCTTATCGGGCTTGATCTGGCCAAGGAGGTCACCTCCGGCCAATCCTCGGTCTGGCGCGAGACACCCTGGGCCTGGAACGAGGGCTTTGGCGAACAGGCCGACCCGTCGATGCACGTCGTTGCCATCGATTATGGCGTCAAGCGCAACATATTGCGCCTGCTTGCCGGCCTCGGCGCCAGGGTCACCGTGGTGCCGGCCAAGACCGGCGCCGAGGAGATCCTGGCGATGCGGCCCGATGGCATCTTTCTATCCAACGGCCCCGGCGATCCGGAAGCCACCGGCCACTACGCCGTTCCGGTCATCCAGGATCTGTTGAAGACCGATATCCCGCTGTTCGGCATCTGCCTCGGCCACCAGATGCTGGCGCTGGCGCTGGGCGGCAAGACCGCAAAAATGCATCAGGGCCACCACGGCGCTAATCATCCGGTCAAGGACCACACCACCGGCAAAGTCGAGATCGTCTCGATGAACCACGGCTTTGCCGTCGACGCCGACTCATTGCCGAGCGGCGTCGAGGAAACCCATGTCTCGCTATTCGACGGTTCGAATTGCGGCATCGCGCTCACCGGCAAGCCGGTCTTCTCGGTCCAGCATCATCCGGAAGCCTCGCCCGGCCCGCAGGATTCGCACTATCTGTTCCGCCGCTTCGTCAACCTGATCCGCGAAAAGCGTGGCGAACCGGCACTGGCCGAGCGCTGACCAAGCCGATGCATCAGCTATAACATATCGGCGGCGCGTGATCTGGACAACTTGCCTCCGGACGTCCGCGAGCAGGTCTCAGAAAGTCTGATTTCTTACGCAGTCGGCGGTCGCGGAGATACCAAGCGCCTCGTCGGCAGGGAAGGTTACAGACTTCGGATCGGTCGCTACCGAGTCATGTTTGACGAAGACCGCGCCACGATCCTTGCGGTCTATGTCGGCAAACGCGAAACGACAACCTACCCGTCGGCCATAGTAGGACAGAACACCATGAACGCCCCGCAAATCATCAAGACCCCAACCGGTGAGGAGCTGGTCGCTATCCCAAGGGGACTACGAGATCCTTTTGCGTGCCGCCGAAGAAGCTCTGGAAGACGCTGCCGATGCGGCGATCTACGACGAGCGTAAGGCCGATCTCCGAGCGGAAAAGGCACTGCCCGCGGACGTGACCATGGACATCTTGCGGGCTCCAGCCGGCTCAAGGCGCTGCGCAACCGGCGGCGGCTGACGCAAGCCGATTTGGCGGCCATGATCGGCGTCAGCCAGGGTTTTCTGTCGGACCTGGGGTCCAATCGCCGCAAACCATCGGCGCAGACA
This sequence comes from Mesorhizobium sp. M0983, assembly GCF_040318975.1. NCBI lineage: Bacteria > Pseudomonadati > Pseudomonadota > Alphaproteobacteria > Hyphomicrobiales > Phyllobacteriaceae > Mesorhizobium > Mesorhizobium sp. M0983. Next base: position 130,821 of record NZ_JAMYNH010000002.1, read on the forward strand.
GGGCCCCTGCGGCTACCCCCGCACGACCAACCCAGCGAACGGAGTAATCACCCCGTGACGCGCCGCGGGTGTCCGGCTCCTTCTCCTTTGTTTCTCTCTCCCGCCGGGCCGGGCCCGCCGGCCCCCCCCCGCTTCTCGATCAGTTCGGCAACCGCATCAGGATTGTCGGCCAGCACATAGTGGCTCGCATCGGGGATCTCGGCGCGCTCGACATGGCTCATGCCCTTGGCGCGGTAGCCGGCGAGGAAGGTCGGCAGCAGCGCAACAAAGGGGGACTTCTGGCCGAAGGCGATGACGAGCGGAACGGTGCTCGGCGCCGTCTGGGCGGCGTTCCATTCGGCATCGCTGGGGAAGGCGCGGTAGATCTCGAACGCGGCATGCAGTTGAGGCGCTCGATAGATGCGAAAATAGTATTTGCGTTCCTGCCTGGTGAATTTGCCGAAGTCGAGGAACCAGCCAAGCACGGCGGCCTGCCGACCGGGAACCACCTTTTCGGCGAGGCCGCCGGGCGCCTGGATGAAACCGATATGCCACGTGCCTGATATCGCCTTGTCCCAGCCGTCGATGCCGGGCATCGGAACATCGAGGATCATCGCACCGCGCAGCGTGTCGGGAAAGCGCCTGAGATAGGCATAGGTGACGATGCCGCCAAGGTCGTGACCCACCACATAGGATTTTTCCAGATGCAGAGCGTCGGCAAGCCCATGGATCTGCGCCGCAAGATTGGCGGCTTCATAGCCGCCCCTGGCAGGCTCCGAGCGGCCTATGCCAGGCAGGTCGACGGCAACGACGGTGAAGCGTTGCGCCAGTCTCGGCATGACGGCCTGGTATTCGTTCCAATCTTCCGGAAATCCATGCACCAGGATAAGGGCTGGTCCGTGCCCGCCACGCAGGTAGTGCATGCTGCTGCCGTTCACCGCGGCTTTGGCCGAGGTGAACCCGGGCGGCACCTGACCTGCCCGTCCAGCAGGCGCCGCATGAGCCGCCACTACAACGAGCACCGCGCAGACAGCCACAGCCATGAGCGCCGCGCGATGAAGTATCCGGTTCAACATGTTGCTCTCCTCTCGTCTTCGATCCAGGCCCCGCGTTTGTTGCTTCTGACGTAAACTAGGGCGGGAGTTCGAATGGTCAGAGTTACAAAATGCGGCGCGAATGCCTCGAGGCCGGACTGCGCGATTACCGGAGTTGCGTTGTTGCCCTCATTCCTATCGCCTTTTTTCAATGAAGCCATTAAAACCGGTCGAAGAACCAGTGTGACGGGCATTTCGTTGGCCGGATCTGTCTCCACAGCCCGTCCTTGGTCAGGGCGATGCGGCCGTCATGGCTCATATCTGTGCTCCGTCTTCAGCAACGCCGGACGTGACGTTTCTGAGCGCCGCCGGCTTGGCTACTTTCGTGACGAAGACGATGAGCGCCAGCGTCAGGAAAATCGCGCCGAGCAGGTAGGGTGCGCCGCCGAAGGTCACGGGCGCGTTCGGCCCCGTGAACCAGGAAAAGATCGCCGTATAAAGCAGCGGCGTGATGATCGAGGTGATCGAGAAGATCGACGTCATCGCGCCCTGGAGTTCGCCTTGTGCCGAAGGCGGCACCTTGGCGGCGGCAAGGCTCCTGAGCGGCGGATCGGCCAACGCCTCGAGGCAGCCGACGACGATCACTGCATAGATCATCCAGCCTTGCGACGCGAATGCGTAGCCGAAGGCGCTGAGTGCCGTAAATGCCAGACCGATTACCGCCGTCTTCCACTCACCGAGCTTGGGGATCACGCGCGGCAGGACCGTCGCCATGACGATAGCCCCGCACAGGCCGAAGGCACCGAGCGAGAAGCCGATCTGTTGTTCGCTCCAGCCATAGCGATAACTGGAGACGAACGACCAGACCGCAGGATACATCATGTGCCCCAGCGTCATCAGAAAGAAGACAAGCCCGATCCAGCCGATGCCTTCGTAGTTGCGCATCTGGACGAGCGTGCCGACCGGGTTCGCGCGTTTCCACTCGAAGCGGCGACGATGCTTGCTATCAAGCGTTTCCGGCAACAGAAACAGCGCGATCAAAAAGTTTACGAAGGCAAGCCCGGCAGCGAAATAGAATGGCACGCGCGGCCCGAACGTGCCGAGCAACCCGCCCAGAACCGGCCCGATGACGAAGCCGACGCCGAAAGCGATGCCAAGCAGGCCGAAATTCTTCGCACGGTTCTCGTCGGTCGAGATATCGGCGATGAATGCCGATGTCGTGGAATAGCTGGCGCCGGAAATGCCGGCCAGCACACGCCCGATGAACAGCATCGGATAGGACCAGGCGATGGCACAGATCAGATTGTCGATGGAAAACGTCAGCACGGAGGCGAGCAGAATCGGCCGTCGTCCGAACCGGTCGCTCAACCCGCCCATCACTGGTGCGAAAATGAACTGCATCGCCGCATAGGCGAAGAACAGCCAGCCGCCCTCGATAGCCGCCTCACTGATGCCGACGCCGGTCAATTCTCTGAGATAGGCCGGCAGCACCGGCATGATGATGCCGAAGCCGATGATGTCGAGCAGCAGGGTGGTGAAAACAAGCGCAAGGCCCCGCCTGGCGGTTTTGGGGTCTATCATGATGGTATCTCCTCGGGCCGCCCGGGGCGAAGGCGAACGCACCTTATAGGCGAACACATCGCTGGGAACAATGAGGGAACGGGCAGGGTGTTTTCATCCTGACATCCCCTGACTGCTATCCAGTCTCTCGGATTCGCGAGAAAACCGTCGGCTCAGATCGGATTGTTGAACGTGTCGCAGTCCGAAAGCTTGCCGTTCTGGAAGCCTCGCGCCAGCCAGGCCTGCCGCTGCTGCGACGTGCCGTGGTTGAAGCTTTCCGGCACGACGTAGCCCTGCATCTTCTTCTGCAGCGTGTCGTCGCCGATCTGCTTTGCGGCGTTCAATGCCTCCGCCATGTCGCCCTGTTCCAAAATGCCCTTCTGGCCGGTGAAATGTGCCCAGATGCCGGCAAAGCAGTCGGCCTGCAGCTCGACCTGCACCGACATGTGGTTGGCGTCGGCCTCGCTCATATTCTGCCGCATCTGGTTGAATTTGGGCAGGATGCCGACGAGGTTCTGCACGTGATGGCCGACCTCATGCGCAATAACATAGGCCTGTGCGAAATCGCCCGAGGCACCGAACTGCTGATCGAGTTGCTGGAAGAAGGTGGTATCGAGATAGACCTTGCGATCGTTGGGACAGTAGAATGGTCCGGCCGCTGACGAGGCCGAACCGCAGGCGGAGCGAATCTGGCCGCTGAACAGGACCAGTTTTGGATCTTGATAGGTCAGGCCCTCGGACTGGAAAATACCAGTCCAGGTATCCTCGGTCTCGGCCAGCACGGTCGACACGAACTGCTTCATCTCGTCGGAGGCCGGCGCACCGGTACCGCCGCCTTGCTCGCCGCTATTGTCGGTGATCTGGCCGCCGCCGCCGGGCTGCAAGCCGCTGTTATCGAGGATCTGACTCGGGTCGAAGCCGAAATACCACCCTGCCAGGAAAATCAATCCTACGATGATGATGCCCGACATGCCGCCGCCGCCGGCGCGACCTCCGATCGGGATGCGAAACTGCCCCGGCCCGCCGCCAAGCCCGCCGCTCTGGCCGCGCTCGTCCTCGACATTGTCACTCTGACGACGGCCCTTCCAGAGCATGGCAACCCCCGTGATGCATGTTTGCAATCAACCCGCCGATGTCCTGGCCGGTTCCAACCCAGCAAACAATTATCCCAATGGTTACGCCAAGTCACAGTATTTTTCGCGCTAATAAGCAATGCCGGCTGACGCGGGTCTGCTCTGGCTTAGACGTCGCAAGGTCTGTAGCATCCACCGTGGCTGTGGAAGCGAGGGGGCGCTTGCGGATGATCGGGCGGGTTCTGTTGCTGTTTGCGGCATTGTCTTGCCTAGGCCCCGTGCCGGCCAGCGCCGTCACTCTCGATTCCAGTGTCGCAATCACCGATCCCGAGACCTTGCAGGCGCTCGAGCGCGGCGGGCTATCGATCAGCCGTCTGCTTGGGCCAGCGCTCGGACTGACACGCGACGTCGACAATCGCGGGCTGTTTTCGGTGCGCGCGCTGAGCCCGGTCCGCAACGCCGTCAAACAGCAGATCGTAGACGAACCAAGGAACAGCCCCGACTCCTATGTAACCGCTCTGGCAAACTCGAAAGACATCACCCAGAAGTTCAATCCGAAATACATCGACGACGACGGTTCGACGCTGGACCTGACCGGCATCGTCAATCGCATGGATCGCGGCTATCTCGGCCACACCGAATGCGGCGAGATCAGGCTGATCTACCGCTTCCACTATTCGGTCGAGGAGAAGCCTGGGCAACGCATCTCGTCGCGCCTGCCGCTGACCCTGAGCCTGGTCTTCAACGCCATACCGGCTTCGGCACAGATTCGCGCCTCGAAGGACCGTCCGCGCTCGGCTAACGGTTCCTGCGCGGACGTGGCGAAGCGCTGGCTTGTCGCCGGGCAGAAGAATCTGGAGCCGGATCAACTGGCGGCCTGGCTGCGCTCGGAAGAAGGCCCGCTTTCCAGCGCGATGTTGAATTCTTCGCAGATCATGCGGCTCGAGCTCAACATGCAGGTCGTGCGCCTATCGGCTTCGAGCCGGCGCGATTTCGGCGGCCACGCTGAGTATCTGTTGAAGATATTCAAGTGGGACCCGGCCAAAGCCATTTTCCAGGAAGCGAAAATGGAGAACCAGATCGACCGCAAGCTGGTGCTGGCCGACAGGCAAACCTTCGAAAGATGGCTGCTCACCGACCGCAACATCTATGATCTCGACCGTGGCCGCCTGGTGATCGACGAAAAATTCCTCGCGACCACCGCGGTTTCGGTGGCACCCGGCGGTATGAGCCGGTCGCAAAACAATTTGGCTTTTGGGCTGCTCGACGACGATGCTATCGACAAAGCGCTCAAGGACTATGTCGCAAAGGGCAATACGCTTCGCACCGTCAAATCGGTGGCCGGCTTCAATCTGCGCCTTAACGAGATGACCTGCACCGGCTGTCACCAGACGCACGGCATCGCCGGGTTCCATTACACCGGCGCCGACCCGGCCAGCGAACCGCGCCGCAACGCGGTGTTCGTGCCGGGCTCGGCTGTGTTTTTTGCCGACCTGCCGCGCCGCCGCGCCATTGTCGAGTCGTTCGCCGCTGGTAGACACCCGGATTTCAGCCGCGGCTTTGCCGGCCGTCAGGAGGCAAAATACGCCGAAGCGCTGAAAGGCACCGATCTCTACAATGGATGGGGCTCGACCTGCTATCGCGGCACCGACCCAAGTTTCGTAAACTGGACCTGCGACAAAGGCCTGCGTTGCGCCGGGGTCCACGAGAGCGCCATCCATCCGGGCTTTGGTACCTGCGTCAGCGAGGCCGGCACCGCGGTCGGCGATCCGGTGGAGTTCGGCGAGATCAGGATGTCGAAATGGGGCAACGACCAATATTGCCGTCTGTCACCGGCAACCGCGAAGGCCTGCGCCATCGACCCGGCCAGGGACAGAAAACCGCCGATAAAGCTCGCCGGCTATGGCGCGGCGCGCCAGCGTTACGATAATCCCGAGCAGAAGACTGGCGGCTTTCCCGGCGGCATGCTGCGCAAGGCGACCTGCGAAAAGCTGCCCGACGAGGCAAGCTGCGGCCGCCTCGCCAAGACCGGCTTCAACGACTGCGTAGGCTCCGGCAAGGACCACAAATTCTGCACCAGGGAATTCACCAAGACCGCTGGCCTGCGTGCGTGCGACAAGGCCCATCCCTGCCGCGAGGACTATATCTGCACCGCCGGTTTTGACGATCTGCCGGAAGCAAAGCCCGGCAAGGGCACTTGCATCCCACCCTATTTCATCTTCCAGTTTCGCGTCGATGGTCACCCGCGCAACTGGGTGCAGGATACGAATGAGTGAGCAGGTCAGTCGCACTGCATATCACTTCGATCAATCAGCGGGCGGCGATTATTGCCTTGCGAAAGGCTTCGAGCGTCTCGGCGCTGACATGGTGCTCGATGCCTTCGGCGTCGATCCGCGCCGTCTCGGCGCTGACGCCGAGCGAGCGCAGGAAAGCCTCGACCGTCTGGTGGCGAATGCGGCTCTCTTCCGCAACCTTGCGGCCGGCATCGGTCAGGAACACGCCGCGATAGGGTTTCCGGGAGACCAGCCCGTCGGCGCACAGCCGCGTCAGCATTTTCGCCACCGTCGGCTGGGCGACGCCGAGCCGTGCCGCGATGTCGACCTGGCGCGCCTCGTTGCCGTCCTCGATCAGGTCGGCGATGAGCTCGACATAATCCTCGACCAGCGCGCTGCGGCGCGCTTCACGCGTCTGCCGGAACCCTTCCGAGTGGATTTCTGCGTCAGGCAGCGGTTTTTCGCGAGGAACCGGTCTTTTCTTCAGCGCCAATACGCGCTCCTCCCGGCAGTTTGAATCGGCATTGCAGTCATAACACGGAACCTTGGTTCTGGCCGTTTATTTCCATTCGGTGGCCGGCGCAACCGGCGTTCACTGCCGTTCCGGTCGCACCGTCAAGCGGCCATACGAAAAAGCACGAACAATGAAATATAGCATATTGCATAATGTTCAGCCGTGGCATAGATAAGGAGACAACATCGATCGTTCCAGTGGAAAGCCATTTCATGTCGGAAGCCGAAGCCACCTCAGCCCCCCGATCCATGTGGCGATTTGCCCGCCCGGAAGACGACGAGCAGCCCAGCCTTCGCGAAGTCAACGCAACGATCGCGGTGCCGCACTCGGGGATATGGCTTCGCCGGCTGTTCGCCTTCGTGGGGCCGGGCTACATGGTTTCGGTCGGCTACATGGATCCGGGCAATTGGGCGACCGACCTCGCCGGCGGTGCCCAGTTCGGTTACACGCTGCTATTCATTATCATGTTGTCGAACCTGATGGCGATCCTGCTGCAGGCGCTCGCCGCCCGGCTCGGCATCGCCACCGGCCGTGACCTTGCGCAGGCGTGCCGCGCCTATTACCCGCGGCCGGTCAATTTCATGCTGTGGGTCGCTTGCGAACTGGCCATCATAGCGTGCGACCTGGCCGAGGTCATTGGCACGGCGATCGCCTTGCAACTGCTGTTCGGGATTCCGCTGATCGGCGGCGCCATCATCACCGCGCTCGATGCCTTCCTGCTGTTGTTGCTGATGAACAAGGGCTTCCGTTTCCTCGAGGCCTTCATCATAGCGCTTTTGATTATCATCTTCGGCTGCTTCGCCATTCAGATCTTTGCCGCCGCGCCGCCGGTCGGCTCCATCCTGCACGCCATGTTCGTGCCGTCGTCCGAGATCGTCACCAATCCGGCGATGCTTTACATTGCCATCGGCATCATCGGCGCCACGGTGATGCCGCACAATCTCTATTTGCACTCCTCGATCGTGCAGACCCGCGCCTACGAGCGCACCGATCGCGGCAAGCGCGACGCCATCAAATGGGCGACGACCGACTCGACCATCGCGCTGATACTGGCGCTGTTCGTCAATGCTTCCATCCTGATCGTGTCGGCGGTGGCGTTCCACGGCACCGGTCATCATGACGTCGCCGAGATCGGCCAGGCCTTCGAGCTGCTGTCGCCGCTACTCGGCCTCGGCATTGCTTCCATTCTGTTTGCCGTGGCGCTGCTTGCCTCCGGCCTGAACTCGACGGTGACGGCGACGCTGGCCGGCCAGATCGTGATGGAAGGCTTCTTGCGGCTGCGCATCCCGCAATGGGCGCGCCGCCTGCTGACGCGCGGCATCGCCATCATCCCGGTGGTGGTCGTCACCGCCCTCTATGGCGAGAAGGGCACCGGCCAGTTGCTGGTCTTCAGCCAGGTGATCCTGTCGATGCAGCTTCCCTTCGCGGTCGTCCCGCTGGTGCAGTTCGTCTCGGACAAGCGCAAAATGGGCAATTTCGCCATTTCCCGCGCCGTCGCCGTGCTGGCCTGGGTGGTTGCCGCCCTCATCCTGGTGCTCAACTTCAAGCTGCTCTACGATACGGTCGTCGGTCTGGGCTGAGCGTCTGCTCCAAACTGACGCAACTAAGGTCGGCAGTCATCCGCCCTTCCAGCCCTGGAAATTTGCCGGCCGCTGTCGGACAAATGTCCGTTCGCCCGTCCTTGGCTCGAAGTCCGGCCATGACGGCACGGATCAGGGAAAGGGAGCTCCAATGAGGAAGATCATCGCCGCAACATTCGTCAGCCTCGACGGCGTCATGCAAGCGCCCGGCGGCCCGCACGAGGACCCGGTCGGCGGCTTCAAGTTCGGCGGCTGGACGTTCCACTACTGGGACGATGTGATGGGCGCCGCCATGGGCGAGACGTTTTCAAAACCGTTCGCGCTGCTTCTCGGCCGCAAAACCTACGACATCTTCGCCGCCCACTGGCCTTATCAGAAGAATGACCCGATCGCCGACAGCTTCAACGCCGTCACCAAATATGTGGCGACGCACAGGCCAGATACGCTGTCCTGGCAAAACAGCCAGCCGCTCGGCAGCGACGTCGTGGCGACATTGCGCCGGATGAAGCAGGAGGACGGCCCGGACCTGCTCATTCAGGGATCGAGCGAACTGATCCAGACCTTGCTCGCCAATGACCTGATCGACGAGATCAGCCTGCTGATTTTCCCGCTGGTGCTGGGCAAGGGCAAAAAACTGTTCGGCAGCGGCACAATACCTGCCGCCTTCAAGCTGACCCGCTCGCAGGCATCGACCACCGGTGTCATCATGGCGAGCTATGAACGCTCCGGCGAGATCAAGACCGGGTCCTTTGCCACGGAGCAGCCGTCCGAAGCCGAGATCGAGCGGCGCAAGAACTGGAAATAGAGGCTGCCGAGGCGATCAAGGACGGCTGAACACTGGCCGTCCTTTTTGCTGTTTTCTAAGCCGCCTCCCGTCGCCGTGCCAACCCATCGCGGAGATGGCCTGCGAACGCCAGTGCAGCCGGCGCAAGGCCGTGCTTCGGCAAATGCAGATTGATCGAAAAATTCGGCAATGACGGCAGTTCCGGATCGTTGGCCAAAATATCAAGGTCGGCAGGCACGGTCGATGCCAACCAGGTGGTGACGGCCAAGTCCGAACGCACCGTCGCTGTCGTCGCGTCGATGCTGCCGTTTTCGAATACGGTGCGCCATTCCAGCCCGTGCTCGTTAAGCGCCTCCAGCACCACCGGGCGGAACGCACAGGTCTCGGCCACCATCGAAACCGGCAAGGGGCGCTTGCTGCGAGCCCCGCCGCCTTTGGCGCCGACCCAAACCAGCCGGTCGACAACAAGGCATTCGCCGGCCGACCGACCGATCGGCTCCTCGATCACCGCGAGCTCTATCGTGCCGGCCGCCAAGGCCGCAGCCAACTCCGGCGACGAAGCACAGATCAGCGAAATCTCGACCTGCGGATACGCCTCGGCATAGGCCTTGAGCACCGGCGCAAGCAAGGTGCCGACAAGGTCATACGGCACGCCAAGCCGCACCTGACCGGCAACCGCATCGCCCGCCATCTCCGCCAGGATCTCGTCATTGAGGGAAAGCAGGCGCTTGCCCTTGCCGAATAATCGCTCGCCGGATCGGGTCAACCGCAATCCACGCCGGTCGCGCTCGAACAGCCTGCAGCCGAGAACCTCTTCCAAACGCTTGATCTGCTGGCTGACGGCACCTTGCGTCAAATGCAGCGCATTCGCTGCTGCCGTCATGCTGGCCTTATCGGCAACGGTGACGAAGGTTCGGATCAAGGCGGTATCGAGATTGCGAGCCATCTGACTATTATGCTTCTTAATAGCGACCATCGCAAACATTGCATTTACTGATGAGCCAAAAGACCTACCGTGCAGGCTTCAAAGGAAGCAGCATGCTTGAAACCGTCCTTCCCCTCGTGCTGTTCGCGCTGGTCTCAACCTCAACGCCCGGCATGGCCACGACCTTGTCGACGGCGTCCGGCGCGCAGTTCGGCTTTCGCCGCTCTATACCGCTGATGGCCGGAAGTGCGGCCGGCCTGGCCACGGTGGCTGCGGCAGGTGCTGCCGGGCTCGCCGGTCTGCTGGCCGCCGCCCCTTCTTTGCAACTGGCAATGAAAATAGCCGGCACCCTCTATCTGGTATGGCTTGCCCTCAAGATCGGCCGCAGCGGCCCGCCCAATCTGAACGTGACCATGGCAAAGCCGAACAGCTTTTTGGGCGGCGCCGGCCTGCAATGGATGAACCCAAAGGGCTGGGCCATGGGGCTGGGAGCGGCGGCATCTTTTGCCGCGCTCGCCAGCGGGCCACTGCAGCTCGCCTTGCTGCTCGGCACGGTCTTCGGCCTTGCCGCGGCGCTATCGCTGGCGGCGTGGTGCGTGGCGGGCACGCTGCTCGCCCGGTTGCTGCGAACCGAGCGGCAGTGGCGCATCCTCAACGCCGTGCTTGGCTTGCTGCTGGCCGCCTCGATCATTCCGATGTGGCGGACAGCGTAAGACCAGTTATTTCAGGCAGCGTAGCGTGCCGCCGGCTTGCCGGCCAGCAGGCTACCGAAGAAGCCTTGTCGGACGCCAAGAAAGGCATCCACCCCGGCAACGTCGGCAAGACCCGGTGCCGTGAACGCTTCACCCTTGGCCAGGCCGGCAAGCGCGGCATCGACCAGATCGTCCGCACTCATGACAATCTCTTGGGGCACATTGGCAATATCGCTTCCGGCGACTTCCCAGAACTCGGTCCGCGTGGCCCCCGGCAGCACGACCTGTACGGCTACACTGCTGTCGGCGACTTCCCGCTGCAGGGCCTCGGTGAAGTTGACGACATAGGCCTTGGTGCCGCTATAGATGCCGCCGAACGAGGTGTCGAAGGCCAGCACCGAGGCGATGTTGACGATGGCGCCGCGGTTGCGCGCCAATAGTCCCTGCAGCACCGCGCGCGTCAGCCGGGTCAGCGCCACCACATTGACCTTGATCATGCGCTCGGCGACATCGGCGTCGGCCGTTGCCACCACCTGCGCGCCGCCAAGGCCGGCATTGTTGACCAGCAGCGTCACGCTGTCGTCGGTTGATATCGCCTGTTCGACCCGTCGCAGATCGGCGTCGTCGGCCAGGTCGGCGCTGATGACGCTGACCTTGATGCCATACGCGTAGCGGAGCCTCTCCGCCAATTCCTCCAGCCGGTCGGCGCGCCGCGCCACCAGCACCAGATCATACCCTTGGCCGGCGAGCCGGTCGGCATAGACCGCCCCGATGCCGGAAGAGGCGCCGGTGACGACCGCCGTGCCTTTGTCCTGATTGCTCATTGTCTTGTTCCTTCTGGTTCGATCCCAAATGCCGGTGCCGCAGCGCAACACCCTTGCTTCGACTGGCAGATCGATTAATGGCATATGCCACTATCGATACGTAGGCATATGCCACCATCTTGTCAATCCGCGGAGCAAGGACTATTTCTGGTTTGCATCGAGGGTCCCTTCCGGTCCCCTCATCGGAAATCCGCCAATGTCCCAAACCACCCTGCCCGGCCTGGTGTTTTGCAACAACGCCATGCTACGCCGCGCAACGCGGAAACTCGGCCAGTTCTATGACGATGTGCTCGCGCCCTCCGGCATTAAGGCTACGCAGCAGGGCCTGCTCTATCAAATCCACGTCGGCAATGAACCGACCATGGGTGCCATTGCCGCAGCCCTCGTCATGGACCTGTCGGCCCTCGGTCATACGCTGAAGCCGCTGATCCGGGACGGTTATGTCGAGGCCTTCGCCGACCCTGCCGACCGCCGCATCAGGCGCGTCAGGCTGACGCCGCAAGGCCGGACCAAGCTCGAAGAAGCCCTGAAGTTGTGGCAAGTCGCCCAGCAGCGCTTCGAGGAGATGTTTGGAAAAGAGCAGGCGGCAAGCCTGCGAGTGGCACTGGACGAAATCGCCGCGCTGGATTTTGACGCACCGCCGGCCGCGACTTGAATTGTCGGCGGCCGGCAGCCAAGCTTTGCTAACAAGCCTTATTCGGCCGGCATCGCCACCGGTCGCGCCGCCAGGTAGCCCGCCAGCACCACGCCCAAACCAATGATCGGGAATGCCGCCGCGACCACGCCGAGGTCGGCCGGTGCGCCATAGCGCAGCACCGCGGCGCCGACCACGGCACCCAGTGCGACGCCGAGATAGAGTGACGAAGCGTTCAGCGACAGCACGATGGGCGCGGCATCGGGCGCCAGCTTGATGATGCGGCTGGCTTGCGCCGGCGGGAATGCCCAGCCGACGATGCCCCACGGCACCATCATGGCCATCAGTGCCGGCCCGGCGATCTCGCGCGGCAGGAATGTCGGGATCAGCGAAAACGTGACCAGCATGGCGGCACTCAGCGCCAGCGACCAGCAGACGGTGCGCGTCGCGCCGAAACGGTCGGCGGCCTGCCCACCGCCGATATTGCCGATGACCGCGCCGACGCCGAAGGCGAGCAGCATTCCGGGTAGCGCGATCGGGCTCAGGCCGCCGCCTTCGATGGCGAGCGGCGCGACAAAGGCAAAGACAGTGAAGGCGCCGATCAGTGCCAGGATCGTCGTCACCAGGATGGGCATGACGCCGGGGCGAAGTGCCGCTGCCAATCGCATCCGGAGCGGCAGCCTGGTGCCGACGATGCCGCGCGGCAGCCGGTACCACAGGATCGCGCCGGCGAGCGCGCCAAGGCCGGCAATGGCAAAGAAGGTGCCGCGCCAGCCGGCAACCGTCGCAACAAGCGCGCCAAGCGGCGCGCCGACCGCCACCGCAACCGTGGTGCCGCCGACGACCACGGCAATGGCGCGGGCGCGGTGATGATCGTCGACAAGCGCAACGGCCGTTCCCTGCGCGGTCGCCGCGAACAGGCCTGACGACAGCGCCATGACGATGCGCGCGATCAACAGCAATTCGAAGGAGGAACTCAGCGCCGCGGCGACGTTGCCCAACACGAAGAACACCAGCGTCCACAGGATGACGCGGCGCCGGTCCCATTCGCCAGTCAGCGTTGCCAGGATCGGCGTGCCGATCGCATAGGCGAGCGCAAACGCCGTGATCAGCGTGCCGGCGAGCGGAACGGAGATGGCGGCATCCTTTGCAATGTCGGGCAAAAGGCTGGAGATGACGAAACCTTCGGTCGAAATCGTGAATGATCCGAGCGCAAGCCAGATGAGGCGCTTATCCATGGCAATTTCCTTAGTTCAAAGGTTATTGAACAATTGGACATAACAGGGCATGATGTCAATGAGCTTGTGCAGACTAATCGAACCCTACTGACAGCCCTGTGTCAGGACAGGCCCGAATACCACCAGAACCGCGAAGGATCAGATGCGTTGAAATCGGCCCCGAATGTGCTTAATTCCTGGTCATGACCTTGCCCCATCCCACCGCCGACCAGATCGGCCTGCCGAACGTGCTTGCCGTGCTCGGCGACCCGACGCGACTGGCCATCGTGCGCTATCTCGCGAGCAAGGAGGGCGTGCCGCTGAATTGCAGCCGGTTCCTCGACCTCTGCTCGAAGACCAATCTGAGCTACCATTTGGCCAAGCTGCGTGAGGCCGGCGTTACCCGCACCGAGGCGGTTGGCACCAGCCGGCTGATCACGCTGCGCCGTGACGATCTCGACCGCCGCTTCCCGGGCCTGCTCGACAGCGTGATTGCCGCGGCCGGCGACGATGCATCGTTGCCGGCGGTCGGCGGCCATGAGATCGAAGTCCGCGCCTAGAGCGACCCCGAAGCTGCATTCCGCTCTCGCCCGCTTCGCGAGGTGAGGAAGATAATTGTCCTCCAGCCATTCCAACAAACGGAGCCTGCCATGCGCATTGCCGTCCTCGCCGACATCCACGGCAATGTCCTGGCGCTCGACGCCGTGCTCGACGATCTGCGGCGACACGGCGGCGCCGACCTCATCGTCAATCTCGGCGATTGCGTTTCCGGCCCTCTCTGGCCGCGCGAGACCATGGAGCGGCTCGAGGCGCTCGAGCTGCCGACGGTGCGCGGCAACCACGACCGCCGCGTTGCCTACGACACCGGCGACGAGACCATGTGGCCTTCCGACCGCTACGCGCATGAACGGCTGACGGCAGCCCAGCGCGAGGCGCTGTTCGCGCTGCCCGTCACGCTGGAGGTGGCGCCCGGCGTACTCGCCTTCCACGCCCGGCCCGACCACGACGAAAAATACCTGGCTGACGCGATAGTCGACGGCCGACTGGTGCGCGCGCCGCTGACCACCATCGAGCGGCGGCTCGGCGCGATCGATCCCGCCTGCCGCGTCATGCTTTGCGGCCACAGCCATCGTAGCGAGCTGGTCCGCATTCCCGGCGGTCCGGTCATTTTCAATCCAGGCAGCATCGGTTGCCCGGCCTATCACGACGATACGCCGCCGGCGCATGTCTCCGAACAAGGCTCGCCGCACGCCCGCTACGGCATCATCGACCTGCATCCCGATCGTTTCGAGGCCATCGCCGTCGACTATGACCACGAGGGGGCGGCGCGTCGGGCCGAGCAGGCTGGACGGCCCGAATGGGCTCACGCGCTGCGCACCGGCTTCATGCCGGGCTGAGCTTGCTCATGCCAGGCTGAACGGATGACCGCCTTCGAGCGGCAGGCAAGCAGCCTCGATGGCCGCGACCGGTCCAATCTTCACTTGTCGGACGCGGATCGCTTCGATCGCCTGGCAGGACGTCGGGTTCTGGCCGCCGAAGTCTTGGCCGCCGAAGTCTTGGCCGATGAAGCCTTTGGCCGTGAGGTCTTGGGCGCCAGTTGCGTTGGGTTGAAAGTCTGTGCAGGAGCCGATTCGGATCCGGCCCGAATGTCGGCGTCGCGCACCTGCTGGCCAAAGTTCAGGCCAGTCAGTTCTTCAATCTCGGCCACCGTCGAAAGGAACTCCGATACCCTGGCAATTTCAAGCGGGTCGTCGAATGCCTCGGCACGCCCACCGAACGCTTCGGGCATCACTTCCAAAACCGGCTTCTGGTCCGCCAGCAGCGCGATGGCGCGCAGGCCAGCTTGATCGGACCACAGCGCGATCTTCCAGAATTTCAGCGGAACATGGCTGTTGAAGCGGTAAGGAGGATCGTCCTCGCGGAACACTGGGCCGGCGAACACCGTGACACGGCCTCGCGTCGTATAGGCGTTGCGCAGCACATAGGTTTCCACCGCGCGCCATCTCAGTTTCCCCTTGGAGCCGGGATGGTCAAGCGAGCTTCCCTGATTGAAGAAGCCGACTTGCGGCGCAGCATTGGGATAGAAAAACGTGTCCCGCTCTGCCGCGACCGCCTCCTGATCCACTCCCCATGCAGGGTCGCCGCGAAGCGTAATATGGCCCTTCTGGAACATTCGAGCTATTCGTTCCTTGGATTTTAGGACGGGAAATCCAGGCACATTCTGGCTCGAATAGAATTCCTGGGTCATCTGCTCGCCAGGGTCGATGCGACGGTCGGGCCGGAAAGCGTCGCTGGCTTCCGCACCGGAAATCGACTCCACTCCCAACTCGACAAGCGACGGGTTGTCGATGACGGTCTTGTCGTCACGATTGACCGCCTTGGTGCGAGATCCATCGATATTGCAGGCGGTGACGAAGGCAAGCCTGCGATCGGCGTTCATCAAGATCGAAAAATGATGATAGCGCAATTCGTGTGGATCCTCGCCCGGTTTGGCAAGAAGGTTCTTGGCCAACCGGTAGGGTGAATTGGCAACCGTCGGCATTGGCAGGACAAAGCCCGGTATGAAGCCGGGTTCATACCCTCCGCGATCGTCGAAATCCTCTGTTTTCCAAGCCGCTGCCTCGGCGATTGCTAACTTTGCGGGTTCGCTTGCCGGGCCTTCGTCGCTTCGTCTCGCATCGCCTCCGTCGCGGTCGATCAAGGGCGCCCGGACATTTATCTCGACGGGAAAAGTCCAGGTGACCGAGCCATCGGCGTTGTGTCTCGTCGCCGGTGGATTGTCATCCGGTTCCGGCCGCTGCACCGGCTTGTCCAGCACATCTTCGCGAATGTCGGCGTTCAGCCGAACTGTCTCGTCCATCATGCGCGGCGTGCCGGCCCAAATCGCCAGAGCTTGCGAAACCGCCGATGCCGAGGAGCCCGGCAGCCTGGACTTTCTAGCGCCCAGATCGTCAACGATGGCGCTGATCCTTATGCCTTCGTTGATCTCGCGCGTCAGCGCATAGCCACCTATGCCCGTCACCTCGTGGAATGGCCCTGCCCAATGGTGCAGGGCAATTGGCTCCCATTCATTGTTGAAAACCGGTGAACCGGACGAACCCTGTTCGGTATCGGCAACATAGTGCAGCACTTGAACCGTTTCGTCGCGGGCCACCAGCCGGTTTTCACGCAGCACCAGTTCCTTGAAGCGGCCATCGGGGTGCTGAACGATGTTGGCGATTTCGCCAAGCATATGCTTGTCGCGCGCATCCGACAGCGAGATAAAACCGAACTCCCCCAGTTCCTTTGGGCCGGAACGCCGCTCGCCGACCCCGATCAGCGTATAGTCCAGACCCTCTATGCTATCGGTCACGAAACAGAATTCAGGATCGAGCAGGAACGTCGTCGGCGTGCGCACGGCATTCGCACCGTCCTGCTCATAATCGAACTGGACCTGGAAGCGCCGGGAATCTGCCGGCGACGAAATCACATGGTTGTTTGTGAGGAACAGCCTTGGCCCGACCAGAAAACCCGATCCTTGTGGATTGCCGTTGAGAAAGGCAACGCGGCCGACCGCATCGGCCACACGGCGCCCACGTTCCAAAAATGCGACCCCGATGAAATCGAGCGTTGGGCCGAGAATTGCTTCCGGTCCTGGCTGTTTGGCGGCGGCCTTTCTCTCCCCGGCAGACCTCATGTCGATTGCAGCCGATATCATCTCCGCTTCGGTGCGGCTGAGCGACGCTTTTACCTGCAACCTGTCGAGCCGCCTGGAGAGGGTCTGTTCGGCGGCCAGCGGATTACCGTTGGCGATGTGACCAAGTGAAGCCTCAATTTCGGCGCGCGTTTTCTTGATACGCTGGCGAACTATGTTTTCCACCTGCGCAAATATTTCAAGGTCGACCATATTGCCCTCCTCAACCTTACTTGAGAGAGTGCATATTTACATGAAATGTGCAATATTTTGCCGGCTTTCAGCTCACGGAAGTGGCTTGCTCCGCGATTCAACACGCGGCACCTTACTCATTTTCGGGCTTACACAGCACCGCCTCGTCGCCTATAAAAACCGGCTGGCGTGCGATGGCGCTTCCGTGCCTGGCCACGCCTTCGCAATGCAACCTACCGCCCATGGCAGATGATTAGGCGCACAGTAACACTCCCGACGATGCTGCTTGCGGTGATTGCCGCTCCGCTGATGCTGGCGGGGTTGCCGGCGAAGGGCCAGGAGCCGGAGCCCATCATCTCGATTGTAACGGGTCTCGCTCCGGGTGATCTCCTGAACGTGCGCGCCACGGCATCGGCCATGGGCAAAATCGAGGCGCGGCTGCCGATTGGTTCGAGCGTCAAAAATCTCGGCTGCGGCGACGTCAGCGGCCATCGGTGGTGCAAGGTTGAAGACATTGACGACCCCAAGCTGAGCGGATGGGCTCCGGCGCGCTACCTCGACCCTATCAATCCCCAGCAAGTGACACCCCAGGCGGCGGCCAATACGGAGAGCCCTGCCTCTCAACCGCTGCCCGATCTGACAACGCGCCTCGGCGCGACCGCTCCCGAAACGGCGCTGAACTCCACTGACGCAATCGGTAGGGTGGCGATCGAGGATGCTTACCGCCTGGCCCTGGCCGCTGGAAACCCCTCGACTGGACAGGTTGATGGATCGGCGCCCGCGGTTGATCCCGTCCAGAATTTCGGCGCGATCAATGCATCGCCTCCGGCCGATGCACAAACCGTTGCACGGCTGCAGCCGCCGGGGACACCGGTCCCTGGTGCCGGCAAGGCGATCCCTTGCGCGCGCTATGTCGGCCAGCCGATGACCAACTGCAAGGCGGCGGTCGTGCACACCGGCGACAAGACCGAGGTGACCGTGACCTGGCCCGATGGCGGCACGCGCGTCATCAGCTTCCAGTCAGGCAAGCCGGCCGGTGCGAATGGGCCCGGCGAATTCCGCTTCACGCGCGAGGGCAGCCTGAACATCATCCGCGTCGGCGTTGCCGAACGCTTCGAGATCACCGACGCGCTGGCGAGCGGAGGATAGAGAGAGTGGACTGGTGTAATTGTAGGAATCAGCGCCGCCCCTCATCGCCCTGCCGGGCACTTCTCCCCGTATAGTGACGGGGAGAAGGGGCTGGCCGCAGCGTCGGCGCCCTTCTTGCAATGCTGGCGAGTGGCGAAATCGTCCATGAGAGCGCCCCTCTCCCCGTCACTATACGGGGAGAGGATGCCGGTAGGCAGGTGAGGGGCAGCACCGGCATCTAAACCTGAAGCGATTGCCCAGCTAGTGGACCCGCACACAAAGCCGCATTTTAGGGGGTTACATCCGGCAAAACTCTTCCCTATAAGGCCCTCCTAGCCTGATACCAGAATCGCGAGCACAACCGGCCGGGTCATCCCGTCCGGCTTTTTGTGCAAGCCGCCCGCCAAACGGACCCTCGACATGCCAAGACGCACCGACATCAAGTCGATCCTGATCATCGGGGCCGGCCCCATCGTCATCGGCCAGGCCTGCGAGTTCGACTATTCCGGCACCCAGGCCTGCAAGGCACTGAAGGAAGAGGGCTTTCGCGTCATCCTGGTCAACTCCAATCCGGCCACCATCATGACCGATCCGGAGCTGGCCGATGCCACCTATATCGAGCCGATCACGCCGGAAGTTGTCGCCAAGATCATCGCCAAGGAGCGGCCCGACGCGCTGCTGCCGACCATGGGCGGCCAGACCGCGCTCAACACCGCTTTGTCGCTGCGCCGCATGGGTGTGCTCGATCGCTACAATGTCGAGATGATCGGCGCCGACGCGCACGCCATCGACAAGGCCGAGGACCGCGCGCTGTTTCGCGAGGCGATGAACAAGATCGGCCTGGAAACGCCGAAGTCGATGCTGGCCAACGCCACCGACGTCAAGAACGCCGACCGCAAGACGCATGAAGCCGAGCGCGCCGCACTGAAGGCCGAGAAGCCCGAAAATCTTGACGCCGCACTCGACGCGCTGGAAACGCGCTGGAACCTCGGCGAGGGCGACCGCAAGCAGCGCTACATCAGCCACGGCATGGCGATCGCAGCACAAGCGCTCGACCATGTCGGCCTGCCCGCCATCATCCGCCCGTCCTTCACCATGGGCGGCACCGGAGGCGGCATCGCCTACAACCGCGCCGAATTCTACGAGATCGTCCAGTCCGGCCTTGACGCCTCGCCGACCACCGAAGTGCTGATCGAGGAGAGCGTGCTCGGCTGGAAGGAGTATGAGATGGAGGTTGTCCGCGACAAGGCTGACAACTGCATCATCATCTGCTCGATCGAGAACATCGACCCGATGGGCGTCCATACCGGCGATTCGATCACCGTCGCCCCGGCCCTGACGCTGACCGACAAAGAATACCAGATGATGCGCAACGCCTCGATCGCGGTGCTGCGCGAGATCGGCGTCGAGACCGGCGGCTCCAACGTGCAGTTCGCCGTCAACCCGGCCGACGGCCGTCTGGTGGTCATCGAGATGAACCCGCGCGTCTCGCGCTCGTCTGCGCTGGCCTCCAAGGCGACAGGCTTCCCGATCGCCAAGATCGCCGCCAAGCTCGCCGTCGGCTACACGCTGGATGAGCTCGAGAACGACATCACCGGCGGCGCGACGCCGGCCTCGTTCGAGCCGAGCATTGACTATGTCGTCACCAAAATCCCGCGCTTTGCCTTCGAGAAATTCCCCGGCGCCGAGCCGGTGCTGACCACCTCGATGAAGTCGGTCGGCGAGGTCATGGCCATCGGCCGCACTTTCCAGGAATCGCTGCAGAAAGCGCTGCGCGGGCTGGAGACCGGCCTGACCGGTCTGGACGAAATCGAGATCCCCGGCATCGGCCATGGCAGCACGGCCGCCAGCCACGTCGACGACCGCAACGCCATTCGCGCCGCTTTGGGCACGCCGACGCCGGACCGGCTGCGCATGGTGGCGCAAGCGATCCGCATGGGCACCTCGCTGGAAGACGTGCACGCAATGTGCAAGATCGACCCGTGGTTCCTCGAACAGATCGCCGGCATTCTCGATATGGAAGCGCGCATCCGCGAGCACGGCATCCCCGAGGACGCCGCCAATCTGCGTATGCTGAAGGCGATGGGTTTTTCCGATGCCCGCCTCGCGTCCCTGGTCAGGAAAGACGTCGAAGAAATCCAGAAGATTCGCGAAAAACTCGACGTGCATCCGGTTTACAAGCGCATCGACACCTGCGCGGCCGAGTTCGCCTCGCCCACCGCTTACATGTATTCGACCTATGAGACGCCGTTCGCCGGCGCGCTCGCCAATGAGGCGCAGGTCTCGTCGCGCAAAAAGGTCGTCATCCTCGGCGGCGGCCCCAACCGCATCGGCCAGGGCATCGAGTTCGACTATTGCTGCTGCCATGCGGCGTTTGCGCTGCGTGACGCCGGCTTCGAGGCGATCATGATCAACTGCAACCCGGAGACCGTCTCGACCGACTACGACACTTCCGACCGGCTCTATTTCGAGCCGCTGACGCCGGAGGACGTTTTGGAAATCCTGCGCGCCGAGCAGGCGGCCGGCGAACTGGTCGGCGTCATCGTCCAGTTCGGCGGCCAGACGCCGCTGAAGCTCGCCGACGCGCTTGAGAAGGCCGGCATCCCGATCCTCGGCACCTCGCCCGACATGATCGATCTCGCCGAAGACCGCGACCGCTTCCAGAAGCTGCTGCACAAGCTCGGCCTCAGCCAGCCGAAGAACGGCATCGCCTATTCGGTCGAGCAGGCCCGCCTCGTCGCCGGCGAGCTCGGCTTCCCGCTGGTGGTGCGCCCGTCCTACGTGCTCGGCGGCCGCGCCATGCAGATCATCCACGACGAGAGCATGCTGCAATCCTATCTGCTCGACACCGTGCCCGGCCTGGTGCCGGAGGACATCAAGCAGAAATACCCCAACGACAAGACCGGCCAGATCAACACGCTGCTCGGCAAGAACCCGCTTTTGTTCGATACCTATCTCTCAGGCGCCATCGAGGTCGACGTCGATTGCCTCTGCGACGGCAAGGCGACCTACGTCTCCGGCATATTGGAGCACATCGAGGAGGCCGGCATCCATTCCGGTGACAGCGCCTGCTCGCTGCCGGTGCATTCGCTGCCCTCGGAGCTCGTCGACGAGCTGGAGCGCCAGACGGCAGCCCTTGCCCGCGCGCTCAATGTCGGCGGGCTGATGAACGTGCAGTACGCGATCAAGGACGGCACCGTCTATGTGCTGGAGGTCAATCCGCGGGCATCGCGCACCGTGCCCTTCGTCGCCAAGACTATCGGGCGGCCTATCGCGAAGATTGCTGCCCGCATCATGGCCGGCGAAAGCCTGGAAGACGCCTTCGCCCATTACGGCGCCATGCCCGACCCACGCAATCCCGGCCACATCGCGGTCAAGGAAGCGGTATTCCCCTTTGCCCGCTTTCCCGGCGTCGACATATTGCTCGGCCCGGAAATGCGCTCGACCGGCGAGGTCATGGGCCTCGACCGCGACTTCGCACTGGCCTTCGCCAAGAGCCAGCTAGGCGCCGGCGTCGACCTGCCGCGCTCCGGCACGCTGTTCGTCTCGGTGCGCGACGAGGACAAGAAAGGCATCCTGCCGGCGGTCAAGCGGCTCGCCGGCCAGGGCTTCAAGGTGCTCGCCACCTCTGGCACCGCCCGCTTCCTCGCCGAAAACGGCGTCGCCGCCGAGAAAATCAACAAGGTTCTGGAAGGCCGCCCGCACATCGAGGACGCCATCCGCAACCGCCAGGTGCAGATCGTCTTCAACACCACGGACGGCCAGAAGGCGGTATCGGATTCGAAATCGCTGCGCCGCGCAACGCTGATGCAGAAAGTGCCGTACTACACGACGCTGTCGGGTGCAGCTGCGGTGGCGGAGGCGATTGCGGCGCTGCGGGCGGGGAGTTTGGAAGTGCGGCCGCTGCAGGAGTATTTTGCGTAAGCTATGGGGATTGGAAATCCATCATGAGTGTGCCGTCTCCCCGCCTTTTCCAGACGTACATTGTTACGTCACGCTGATTTCGATCTCCCTTCGCGTCGAAGGTCAGGTTCCCCAACACGGTCGGAATTGGCTGGCCGGATTTTATAGAAGCCGCAACAGCCCTTGGCGCCTGACCACCTGCCATTTCGATACCCTTGGCCGCCACTTGGACTGCCGCATAGGACTTCAGCGTGTAGTCTGCCGGCTCGAATCCTTGAGAACGAAAGCGCGCGACAACGTCGGCTGCGGCAGGATTGCTCCGGTCCTCGAGCGAAAATGCTATTAGCACGCCTTCCAATGCGGGCCCCGCTTTCCCGGGCAGATCGTGAACTAGAGCTCCATCTCCGGAGATGAACTGAACCTTCAGCCCAGCTTCCTTGGTTTGGCGAACGAGCGGACCAAAATCGTCGGCAAGCCCCGCGAAGAAGAGAACTTCGATCTTCATCGATTTAAGTTTGCTGATGAGGTCTGCAAAATCGCCTTGGCCGGGTTTGATCTTTTTGGCCAGCTTTTCAGGATGCCCCTTTGCTCGCAGCGCTTTTCTTGCCTTGTTCGCTAAGCCATCACCATAGGGCGTACCATCGCTAACGATGGCAAGATTTTGTGCTGAGAAATGATCGGCCATATACTCGCCGGCAAACATCCCCTGAACATCGTCACGACCGACCGTGCGAATGACATTCCAAAGTTTGAATTCGGTAAGAGCGGGATTTGTCGACGCGGGGCTGACCATCAAAGTGTTGTTCTTGGCATAGATCATCGCGGCAGGGACAGAACTGCCTGAGTTGAAATGGCCGATAACAAAGCGAACCCCCTCTTTTGCCAATCTCTTGGCGAGGGCTATCGCGGTGGCTGGTGTATACTGATCATCGAGCACGGTGAGTACTATCTTGCATCCTCGTACCCCGCCCTTGGCATTAATGTCGTCTACTGCAAGTTGAGCGCCCCGCCGCATCTCCTCACCGTCGTACGCCCAATCGCCGGTCATAGGACCGACCACTGCCATGGGAATATCGGCGCATTTTGCAGTGGCGGGTTGAGGCAAAGCCATAAAAGCGACGAACATCGCCAGCGGCAGCCTGATCCATAAAAATGTCTGGTACTTTAGTAGGCTAATCCACAACATCGACGACGGCTTCCTTCACGATTTTGTTCTTTGTTCTCTCCAACTTGCTTGCAGCCTTGCGCATCCTAGTTACAGCTTCCTTCGCCTTGTCGCCGTCAATTGTGTCGCATTTGATCACTTCATTTTCGACAAGCTGAAGCGACGAATTTTTTCGGCAGCTTGTTCATGACTCGCCCTCCCTATCCCCAGATGGATTTGGGGACGACTTTACTTTAAAGACAAGCGGAAATTATCCTGGAAGGGCAGAAGTTGACGCTTCACGCCACCGCCACGCACTCGATCTGGATATCAAACTCCATCGGCCACGAGGCCACCGGCACAAAACTCCGCGCCGGCGAGTTCGTCGAAAAATACTTCGCATAGACGCGGTTGATGGTTTGTAGAAGCCGGAATTGACGGCGTAGATGCGCACCATGACTATGTTTTCCAACGAGGTGCCGGCCGCTTCGAGGCAATGTTTCAGCGCCTTTCAGCCACGCCTCGGTCTGCGTTTCGAGCCACGAACCATCTCGCACGTTGCGAACGCCAGCGCCTCGCTCGCCTCAGCCGAGAAACCCAATAAACCGCCCGGCGAAAAGCACAGACGTCCACAGCATCAGCGAAAGCACAGCCAGCACGGCCGTGCCCCCACCAGCCGGCTCGTCACCGCCTTTTGCGCGGCGCATGAAGACGAGGAAATTGGCGCCGGCGAGGAGGATGAGTGTCATCTTGGTGAGGAAAATCGGCATCGCCGCATACTCGCTCGCCCTGACCGAAAACAGCAGCGAGCCCGTGACAAGCGCACCGCCGAACGCGCCCAATGCGGTGCGGCGCAGCAGCGCCACGAACGCCGCCTGCGGCAGCGACCGGAAGGCGCCCAGAATCCTGAGGTCGATCAGCCAGACGCTGGTCAGCAACGCGCCGATCGACATGATGTGCAGCGCATTGATTATGGGGTAGGCGACGAAGGAGGCCTTCAGCCCCCGCACCAAAGCGAGTTGCTCGATGCCGGCGAAAAACCCGTCCATTCAGGCCGGCGGCACGCGGTCGGGATAGACATCATAGGTCTTGCCGCCGACGATGATGCGGACTGCCTTCATGCGCTTTTCGCTCTCGTCGCGCGAGCGATGGCCGATCGCCGTCACCTCGTCGCTGACCTTGGCAACACCTTCCGTGAAGCCGGCAGCGATCGTGCGGGAGGGCGGAGCCATCTCCACCCGCCAGACCGCGCCCTCGGCGTCGACATCCAGCGTGGCGTGCGGGTTGCCGATATAGATGGCCGTGATCCGGCCCTTGAGTTCGAAAAACCCGTCCTGCGTCCACGACCAGCCATGATGGGCATAGGCTGCGGTGGCGGCGACAAGGATCACCGCCGCGGCCAGCGCGACGCTCCGGTTGAAAGGTGACTGCATCGCTCGTCTCCTCGGTTCCGGCATTAGAGGGTAGGTCAGCGCGCCGCAGCGTCAAATCACATGAGGGCCTTTTGGGCGCTGCGCTCCACAGCCATGGTAACGGCATGGATCCTAGGGTCTGCGCTCCGCGTTCGCTCCGCCCTAGGATGACGAAGCGAGGGGAGGTTTCCAGCCAATCTCCAACGTCCGCGATTGGCCTTATGCACTGTACCTTCGTCATCCTAGGGCGGAGCAGGAGCGAAGCGACGTCGCGGAGACCCTAGGATCCATGCCGTTACCTTCGAGCGTCGGAGCCTCTGCTGAACATCGCCGCACTTACCAAGGCGCTTGCCCCGACCTCTCACCCGCCCAGTCCACCTCGACCATCCCCAGCCGCTCATAAAGCCGCACCGCAGCCGCGTTCTCCACCGTGTTGGTCTTGAGGTCGACATGCGTCGCGCCCCTTGCCTGAAACACCGCGAAGGCGTGCCGCATTAGCGCCTCGGCAATGCCCTTGCCGCGCGCCTCGGGATGGACGGCAAGATCCTTGACGAAAGCCCGCGTCCAGCAGAGCGCGGCACCCGCCAGCCGGCCCTTGCGATCGATGACCAGGAAACACAAAGCCGGGTCGAATTCCGCGTCGCCCGAAATGCGCGGCCACCATTCGTCGAACGGCCCGTCGGCGCCGTCGTCGAACACCGCGGTCAACAGCGTATGCAAAGCGAGTGCATCGGCGGCTTCGAAGGCGCGCATGAAGAAACCTTCCGGCCAGCGCGGCGCCAGAAGCGTGTCGTCGAGGATCTTGCGCAGTCTTATTTCGTTTGGCGCCGGCGGACGCGGCTCAGGCATCGGGCTGCATGCGGCGGCGCAGGCGGTCGCTGCCGAGTCCGGTTTCGCCCAGCATCCCCTTGCGCTTGGCGTCGTAGTAATAGCCGCTCTGGTAGAGCCGGTCGGCGCGCTTGGGGTTGCCGCCTGAGACTAGCCAGGCGCCACGCAGATATTTCACCGCATATTTCAAATTGGTCTCGGCGTCGAACAGGCCGCTTGCCGGTCCATCATAACCCATGCCGCGCGCCGTCGCGTGCTTGATCTGCATCAGCCCCCAATGGCCGCGATTGTAGGCTTTCGGGTTGAAGGTGCTCTCGCGGTTGACGACGCTGCGCACCAGATCGACCGGTACCTGGTAAAGCGCGGAATATTTCTCGATCAGCCGCTCGATCTCGCTGCGGCCGCCGGCGTTCGACTGGCCCTCTGCCAGGTCGGTCGCGGCCAGAGCGGCCGGGTTCTGCGGCACGGTGTAGGAAACCGGCTGAACGCCGGGCATGGCGGCGGTCTGTTCGGTGACCGGCATGGCGACAGCGGCCGTTGCGATGGCTGGCTGGGCATTGGCGGTCATGACGGCGGGCGCAGAAGCCGCCAGCGGCGTCGGCCCGGCAAAGGCGGCGGCCGGCTCGACCGGCAGCGCTGCCGTCTGGGCGAGGCCGGACGGTTCCGGCAGCACCGAAACCGTGTCGGGCAGCGCCAGCGTGAAGCCGGCATCGGTGTTGGCCGTATTTTCCATGAAGGCGGGCGCCGGGGTCACCGGCGAAGTCGAGGTGCAACCGCTGAGAGCGGCCACGGCCAACACCGCCGCAAGGACGGGAAAGAGGAATTTTGCTGGCAAGCGGCGCTCGGGTCCGGTTCGTCGGGTGTTAAGAAAGTCCTTACACCAGCATCTTTCCCCCTGCAATCCGCGGTAGAAGGTGGTTTTCGGGTGGCGAGCCGGGCCGGGAAATGCGATATTGTTCTGGATTTGTACTTCGCAGGATTCCGGAAAGGAGCACGCCATGAATGCCTCTCATGCTACCGCCGGCCACGCGGTCTTCGAAACCGTGCTCGGCTTCATGGGCATCGCCTGGAGCGAGGCCGGGCTGACCCGGCTCTGCCTGCCGCAGCGCAATCGCGACGCGGTGGAGCGCCGGCTGCTGCGCCATGCCGCCGCCGACCAGGCAGCCAAGCCCGAGCCGCAATGGGTTACGGAGCTGATCGCCTCGATCAAGGCCTATGCCGCCGGCGAGGATATCGATTTCTCCGGCGTGCCGGTCGATCTCAGCGGCGTCGACGAGTTCCGCCTGGCGATTTATGACGCGGCGCGAAAGCTCGCCTTCGGCGAAACCACCACCTATGGCGAACTGGCCAAACGCGCTGGCCATGCCGGGCTCGCGCGTGAGACGGGCGCGGCGCTCGGCGCCAACCCGGTGCCGCTGGTCATCCCTTGCCATCGCATCCTTGCCGCCGGTGGCAAGATCGGCGGATTTTCCGCGCCCGGCGGCTCGGCCACCAAGGAAAGGATGTTGGCCATGGAAGGCGTGCGGGTTGGCCCGCCGCCGCCCGCGCAGGTGTCGTTCGGGTTTTAGGTATGTCGATATTCAGGTGAGGCCGACACCCTGCACGCCAACCGCCCCTAATCCGGAAGCAGGCGCCGGCGGAAGCGCCGATCGATCTCCACCCGCTTGCATTTGTAGACGGTGCAGGAATTCGTGTCGGCACTCGGCACCGAGGCCCGCGCCCTGACCTCGCCGATGTCGCAAAATTGCTGGCTCCGCACATAGCGGTCGTAGAGCGCCAGCCCCGGCACGCGCGCCGATCTGTAGCGCAGGATAACCGCACCCTCGCGCGCGATCGTCGCCTGCACCTTGCCGCAGCTCATGCGGGTCGGGTCGTAGCGCGAGACCGCCTGCGCCTCGGCGGCCACCAGCGTCAGGCAAGCGGCAAGCAGAACGATTTTCATGGCCCTCTCCCCCAAAACCCGGTCGCGCCCGAAGCCGGCGCGGTCCTCCCGCGTCAGGCGCGCAACGACGACGCTCTCACGCGATTGGGGCGGCCGTTGGGCAGCGTTGCCGCCGCGCCATTTTCCGCCCCGTCTTGTTTTTCGCGCGAAAGCATATTATATGCGGTCCATTGATATTTCGGCCGATCGATCCGGGCCTCGCGATATTCGCGTTTGCTGACGTTCTATCTCCAAAATCTCGATACAAACCGGCTGGGTTTCGGTCCAGTCAAACTAAAGCAAACGTAAAGGACTATCGAAATGGCAACAGGTACGGTCAAGTGGTTTAATTCCACCAAGGGTTTCGGCTTCATCCAGCCTGACAGCGGCGGCGCGGACGTTTTCGTTCACATCTCCGCAGTCGAGCGCGCTGGACTGTCGACCCTGGTCGAAGGCCAGAAGATCAACTTCGAGATCGAGCAGGACCGCCGCACTGGCAAGTCGTCCGCTGGATCTCTGAGCAAGGCAGCCTGATTTTGCGAATGGTGCGCGCCGGGCGATAGCCCGGGGCGCGCGGCAAGTCACGGATGTACTGGCGGTCGCGCGAGAAGCGCGCCGGAGCGAAAGACCCCGACAAGTCGAAGCAGCAGATTGCTGCCGGCCCGGCCAAAACGCTCCCGATCAGGCTACCAAGCATGGGAAGGCGGGATTTTGTCCCGCCTTTTTGCTGTCTGGATTCCGATGAACCACCGCCTTGGTCCTGTGGGACCACTTTGTGGTGTTTTTACCCCGGTCATGGTACCATCAACCCATGAGCAAGCTTGAACAGATTGAGAAATCCGTCGCCGAACTAAGCCCCGAAGAGCTCAAGGCGTTTGCCGCATGGTTCGAGGCGCTGCAGGCCGACATGTGGGACCAGCAGTTTGAAGGCGATGCCAAGGCCGGCAGGCTGGACAGGCTTGCCGAGCAGGCCTTGGCTGATCATCGGGCCGGCCGGACTCGGCCTCTGTGAAGCATTTTGCCACTCCCTCGTTTTGGGAGGCTTACGCAAAACTGCCCTCGTTGATCAAAGCAAAGGCGAACAGACGTTTCGCCAAACTGAATTCTGAGCCGTTCCACCCGTCGTTGCATTTCAAACAGGTCGGGCGCTGTTGGTCGGCGCGGGTTGATGTCAATTACCGCGCCGTAGCTGTTCGCGACCACGATGACGTGGTCTGGTTCTGGATAGGCACCCATTCGGAATATGATCGCCTGCTGAAATAGCCGCGCGTCCATTCACGCCACGGGCCGAAGCCACAAGCGCGACGTCCGGAGCGAGCCGCGAAGCGGCGATAAGCGTGAGAACAGAATTAAGGCAGCCACTCCAGCGGCACATGCCCCGGGTCGGCCTCGACCCGTTGCAGCCAGGCAGCGACCGCCGGATAGGCGTCGAGCTGAAAGCCGCCCGTCTCGGCCGTATGCGTATAGGCATAGAGCGCAATGTCGGCGACGCTGAGCGCATTGCCGGCGAAGAAGCTGCTCCCGGCCAGGTGCTTGTCCATGACGCCGAGCGCCTTGTTGCCGCGCTCCAGCGTCACCGCCAGCCGCTCGGGCGTCGCGTCCTTGGCTCTTTCAGGGAAGGTCAGCAGTGCTCTGCGCACGGCGATATAGGGCTCGTGGCTGTATTGCTCGAAGAACAGCCACTGATAGGCCAGCGCGCGTTCGTATCTGTCCGCCGGCAGGAACCGCGTGCCTTCGGCGAGATAGAGCAGGATGGCATTGGATTCGGCCAGCCGCCGGCCGTTGTCGAGTTCGAGCAGCGGCACCATGGCGTTCGGGTTTTTCGCGACATAGTCGGGCTTGCGCGTGTCGCCGGCATGCGAGCTGACCTCGACATTGGTGAAAGCGATGCCGAGCTTGGCCATCAACAGGCGCGGCTTGTAGCAATTGCCGCTGTCGATCATTCCATAGAGTATCATCGGTGCTCCCCCTTGCTCGCAACCACCCGTCTCAGGGCTTGATCCAGCCTCTATCGCGGCAGCGGCGGCTTCATCCAGTGATTTGTTTTGGCGTAACCATCAGCGCCGCTGATGCATTCATCCGAACAAAGGGATGACGTTGCTATCCCTGCCAAGCAGTCTGTCGCTCGACAGCGGCTCCTCATCGAACATCGTACCGGCCAGCGCCGGCCGGGCAAGATAAAAGCCCTGCAGCAGGTCGACGCCGCCATCCAGCGCGACGCGCAGATGCGTGGCGTTCTCGATGCCTTCGACCAGCACCTTGGCGCCACGGTCGTGCAGCGTCGAAACCAACGGCCGGAAAAACCGCTCGGCGGCGGCATGGCGGCAGAATTCGGCGAACCAGGTGCCGTCGATCTTGACGATGTCGGGCTGCACCAGCGCGACCCTTTCTTCCGTCGAATGCCCGGTGCCGAAATCGTCGATGGCGATACGGACGCCGTCGCGCCGCATCTCGCGCGCCAGGCTGACAAGCACCTTGTCGCCGGCAGCCTGCTCGGTGATCTCGCAGACCAGCATGCCGGGATGCAGGCCGAAATCCGCCAGATGCCTGGTCATCAGCCTGATTTCGGCCAGCGCCCGTGCGGGGTCATCGTTGATCAGCGGATTGTAGTTGAAGAACAGGTCGAGCCCGTCGACGCCGATGTTGCGGAAGTTGCGCAAATGCAGCACCCGACATATGGTTTCGACAAATAGCCGATTCGCTGCCGGCACGCCTTCGAAGAACTTTTGCGGCGCCACCGGCCTGCCTGCACGATGCGGCTCGATCAGTCCCTCGACCGCGACGGCGGCGAGAAATCTGCCGCGCGGCGCGAAGATCGGCTGGTAGGCGCTCCTCAGCCGGAATGCGCCGTAGACGCCATATTCGATGCCGACCTCGTCGGCAAAGATCGCCTCACCGACCTTGCGCCGCATATCGGCTTGCCCGGTCACGATGCCACCCTGCGGCCAAAGGGCCGCATCGGCCGTCGCGATGGCGGAACTGCCGCAGGCACCTTCTCCGCATCGGCCAACACCGCGGCCGCCTGCCCGTTCGTGTCGAAGACGCGGAAGCTGGTCGGCGCGAGCTCAGGGCGCGCCAGCACGTAGCCCTGCACCATCGAGGCGCCCGACTTTTCGGCAAGCTCGAGCTGCCAGCCCGTCTCGATGCCCTCGAACACCGTACGGATGCCTTGCTCTTCGAAGCTGGTCACCATGGCGGTCAGCAAGGCGAAGCCGGCACCGGATTCCATCAGCGTCATGATCCAGTCGGCGTCGAACTTGACGATGTCCGGCCTGAGTTCCTTGATGCGATTGATGTCGGATTCGTCGGCGCCGTAGTCGTCGACGGCAATGCGCAAACCATTGCCCCTGAGCGCCTCGACGAAATTGTAGAGCGTTTCCTGCGACGCCGATTTCTGCTCGGTGACCTCGCAGACGACACGGCGCGGATCAATGTCGGCCTCGCGCAGCACCAGCCGCATGTCGCGCAGCGCCTTGTCGGCGATGCCGCGGTCGGTGAACACCGACGGATCGAAATTGATGAAGATGGAGGCGTCTCGCGGCAGGCAGGCGCCGGCGTTCAGAAGGTGCAGCGTCCGTGTCAGCGCCTCGATATGGAGGCGGTCGACCGCCGGACAGCTGTTGAAGAAACTCATCGGCTGCTGCGGATCGCCGTCGCGGAACGGCCGGATCAGCCCTTCGAAGGCGACGACGGAAAGCTTGCCCTTGTTGAAGGCGAAGATCGGCTGGAAAGCGCTTTGCAGCGTATAGAGCCCCCAGACACCGCTGGCGGTGCCGTCATCTTGGCGGATGATATGGGCAAGTTCGATGCTGCGCGTCACGGTTCCTCGCTGTGCGAGACTGGCCGACCGGCCACGGTCCTGCCGTTCAAGCTTTTACCGATCGTTGATGAATTTATTGTTGCCAGCATTGCGCTCTGGCTCATTCGACAATGCCTGCGCTGGGCTTGCGCCGGGGCTTGCGCTTGACCAGATGATGCGACATGAGAGGCGCCGCGGCGCCTTCGCCGCGCCGGTGCTTCCTGGAGATATCTCTCATGGCCTTTCTTGCCGACGCCCTTTCCCGCGTAAAGCCTTCCGCGACCATCGCGGTGACGCAGAAAGCGCGCGAGCTGAAAAACGCCGGCCGCGACGTGATCGGGCTGGGCGCCGGCGAACCGGACTTCGACACCCCCGACAACATCAAGAACGCCGCAATCGAGGCCATCCGCCGCGGCGAGACGAAGTACCCGCCGGTCTCCGGCATCGTGCCGCTGCGCGAGGCGATCGCGAAAAAATTCAAGCGTGAGAACAATCTCGACTACCGGACGGAGCAGACCATCGTCGGCACCGGCGGCAAGCAGATCCTGTTCAACGCCTTCATGGCGACACTGAACCCCGGCGACGAGGTGATCATCCCGCGGCCCTATTGGGTGAGCTATCCCGAAATGGTAGCGATCTGCGGCGGCACCTCGGCCTTTGTCGAGACCTCGATCGACAACGGCTTCAAGCTGACGGCGGCCGTGCTGGAGAAGGCGATCACGCCGCGCACCAAATGGCTGTTGATGAACTCGCCGTCCAACCCCTCGGGCGCCGCCTATACCGAAGCGGAGCTCAAGAGCCTGGCCGACGTGCTGTTGAAGCACCCGCATGTCTGGGTGCTGACCGACGACATGTACGAGCATCTGACCTATGGCGACTTCGTCTTCAAGACGATCGCCGAGGTCGAGCCTAAGCTTTATGAGCGCACGCTGACCATGAACGGCGTGTCGAAGGCCTATGCCATGACCGGCTGGCGCATCGGCTATGCGGCAGGCCCGGTGCCGCTGATCAAGGCGATGGACATGATCCAGGGCCAGCAGACCTCCGGCGCCTGCACCATCGCCCAATGGGCGGCGGTCGAAGCGCTGAACGGCCCGCAGGATTTCATCCCGAAGAACAAGGCGATCTTCCAGGGCCGGCGCGATCTCGTCGTCTCGATGCTCAACCAGGCGCGCGGCATCACCTGCCCGTCGCCGGAGGGTGCTTTCTACGTCTATCCCTCCTGTGCCCAGCTGATCGGCAAGAAGACCAAGAGCGGCAAGGTGATCGACAGCGACGAAACCTTCTGCTCGGAACTGCTCGAGGCCGAGGGCGTGGCGGTTGTTTTCGGCTCGGCCTTTGGCCTCGGCCCGAACTTCCGCATCTCCTACGCCACATCGGAGACACTGCTCGAAGAGGCCTGCACGCGCATCCAGCGCTTTACTGCCTCGCTGGCCTGAGACGTTTCAGCCGCCATACTGCTCGTCGCTGACCTTCTCCAGCCAGTCGACATGCAAGCCGTCGAGCGCCTCCTGCATGGCGATGTGGGTCATCGCCGATTTGGCCGCGGCGCCGTGCCAGTGCTTTTCGCCGGCCGCAAAGGAGACGACGTCGCCGGCCCTGATCTCCTGGATCGGCCCGCCCCAGCTTTGCGCGAGGCCGGCACCGGACGTGACATAGAGCGTCTGGCCGAGCGGATGCGTGTGCCAGTGGGTGCGGGCGCCGGGCTCGAAGCTGACCAGCGTGGCCCTGAGCCGCGCCGGCGCCTCTTTCTCGATGATCGGCGTCTGCAAAACCCGGCCGGTGAAATATGTCTCCGGCGCAACGATCGTCGGCACGCTGCCGCAGGCAATGATCTTCATCGTCGCAATCCTCGATTTGATTCCTCGGTGTGCGGACTTAGACCCTACCACTTTCGTCCGATGCCGGCTGCATGTCCTGCCCGGCTACGGGCAAGGCGAGGCCAGAACAGGCCGGTGCGCGTGCGGTAGGCGTTGTAGGCATCGGCCAGCCTTGTCCGCGAAAATTTTCGCTCTTCGTCCAAGGCCGCGATCACATAGATCGTAACGATGCCGGCGACCGGCACCACCGCCCACACCGACCAGGTCGCGATGCCCCATCCGATCCAGAAGATGATGTAGGACGTGTAGAACGGATGGCGGACATGGAGATAAGGGCCTTCGGTCACCAGGCTGTCGGGATTGTCCGGATCGAACGCGAAACGCAGCCGCGCCTTGCGTGAGACCGAGATCGCCCACCAGAAAAGCGCCGAGCTTGCCAGTTCGATGGCGAGCCCGACGATCTTCGCTGCAACCGGCTGCCGCTCGATCCACAGCAGTGCAAGAAAGAACAGCGCCGTGCCGACCACGACGGCCGAAATGATCATGGCGCCTTGAGACATGCTCGATGACTGGAAATGCGCGCGCATCGACCAGGCATATTGGCCGAGCGTGGCGATGCTGCTGATCGAGAGGAGAAGGTCGAGTGTGGATTCCATCATCAGGGTCCCGGGGTTAGCTGTGGTGGATTCGCTGCATCATACTCGGTAGAAACCGAGAAATCATTTCTTAACCACCGTTCTAAACAACATGGTGACCTCGGCATGCGATGTTGACCTCGAGACAATCCGAAGGTCCAACCAGCTATGGCCGTTTCCCACCGCACGATCCGCACGCCGCAAGCGGATTTGCGCCTCAGCCAGTCGTCGGGACCAGGCATCCCGCTTGTCCTGATCCACGGCTCGGGCAGTTCGCGCGCCGTATTCGCCCGCCAGTTCGACAGCCCGTTGGCCGCTGCCCATCGATTGATTGCTTTCGACCTGCCCGGCCATGGCGAATCGTCTGACGCCCGCGATCCGGCGACGGACTACACCATCGCCGGCCTTGCCCAGTCGGCGGCTCAGCTCCTCGATGCCTTGGGGATCGGCCGCGCCGTCGTCTTCGGCTGGTCGCTTGGCGGGCACGTGGCAATCGAGCTCGCGAGTTTCCACCGCGCCGTCGGCGGGCTGATGCTAGCCGGCGCGCCGCCGGTATCCAAGGGCCCTTTCGGCATGCTGCGCGGCTTCCATGCGCATTGGGACATGCTGCTGGCGTCCAAAAAGACGTATTCCGAACGCGATGCCGAGCGCTTCGAAACGCTCTGCTTCGGCGACACCGCCGACCCGTCCTTCCGCAAAACCATCCTGCGCACCGACGGCCGGCTGCGCGCCGCGGTGACGCGCGGCATGCTCACCGGCAAGGGCGCCGACCAGCGACAGGTGGTCGAGCAAGCCGCATTTCCGGTCGCCATCGTCAATGGCGAGAACGATCCGTTCGTCCGGCTCGGCTATTTTGAGACGCTCGCCTACGGCTCGCTGTGGGAGCATTGCCAAATCGTCCCCGGCGCCGGGCATGCGCCTTTCTGGGAACGTGCGGACCTGTTCAATCCGCTGCTCGCGCGCTTTGCCGAGACGGTGGCAGTGCAGCGCGTGGACGCAACCCCGCTGGCGTCGCGCCTAGCCGGCACCGGCTGAACCCGAACGTCAACTTCAAATCCCTTCAACTTCAAATCCCTTGCCCTCCCGGCCTGCCCGTGGGACGATGCCCTTTGGGTAGGTGGCAAATTGAAAAAAGCCTCGCCCGCGACGGCCGACAGGCCGGCCGCCGCTCACAGGGAAACGCCTGAGTGGAGGTCAGCCATGGGTACTCGCGCCGGAGGACGACGCACGGGACCGAAATGCATTGCCATAGTCGGTCCCTTCGCAAGCGGTAAGACGACACTTCTCGAAGCCATACTCGCCCGTACAGGCGCCATTCCCCGCCAGAATCCCGCTTCGTCGGGAAATACCGTTTCCGATCATTCGCCCGAGGCGCGTGCCCATGCGATGAGCGTCGAGGCGACCTTCGCTACCACCGAATTCATGGGCGAGCCGTTCACCTTCGTCGATTGTCCCGGTTCCATCGAATTCTCCTTCGAAGCCGAGCCGGTGCTGGCCGCCTGCGACGTCGCCGTGGTCGTCGCCGAAGCCGACGAGAAGAAGATTCCTGCCCTGCAGCTGATCATGCGCAAGCTCGATGATCTCGGCGTGCCGCGCATCCTGTTCCTGAACAAGGTCGACAAGGCGATAGCAGGCGTGCGCGACACGCTGAAGATGCTCCAGCCTGCAAGCTCGGTGCCTCTGCTGCTGCGCCAGATCCCGCTGCGCAAGGACGGCGTCGTCATCGGCTCGATCGATCTTGCTCTGGAGCGAGCCTACATCTACCGCGAATATGCCGAGAGCGAGGTCGCGCAGATCCCGAGCGACGACAAGGCGCGCGAGCTCGAGGCGCGCTTTTCCATGCTGGAGACGCTCGCCGACCATGACGACCGGCTGATGGAGCAATTGCTGGACGAGATCGAACCGCCAAAGGATGCCATCTTCGACGATCTTGCCGCCGACCTGCGCGACGGCATAGTGACGCCGGTGCTGATCGGCACCGCCGAGAAGGGCAATGGCGTGCTGCGCCTGTTGAAGACAATCCGTCACGACGCACCCGACATCGAGGCGACGCGCCGGCGTCTCGGCGCGCCCGATGGCAATGCCACCGTGGTCCAGGTGATGAAGACCGTCCACACCCCGCATGGCGGCAAGCTGTCGGTGTCGCGCATCCTGTCCGGCCAGGTCGCCGACGCCGCCGAGCTGTTCCTTTCCAATGGCGAAACGGCAAAGGTCTCCGGCATCTACAAGATGCTCGGCAAGGACCAGTTCAAGCTGACTTCGGCCAAGGCCGGCGACACGGTCGCGCTCGGCAAGCTCGACGCCGTCAGGACGGGCCAGACGCTGAGCTCGACCAAGGGCGGCATCAAGCCGCTGGTCACGCTGGCGCCGCCCCAACCGGTCTTCGCCTTCGCTCTGCGGCCGAAAGAGCGCAAGGACGAGGTCAAGATGTCGGCGGCCATCCAGCGCCTGGCCGAGGAAGATCCCTCGCTCAACCTGCATCACAACCAGGATTCGGCCGAAACCGTGCTGTCTGGCCATGGCGAGATGCATCTGCGCGTCGTGCGCGAGCGGCTGGAAGGCAAGAACCAGATCCCGGTCGAAGGCCATGTGCCGGCCGTGCCCTACCGCGAGACGATCCGCAAAGCGACGCAGCAGCGCGGCCGCCACAAGAAGCAATCGGGTGGCCACGGCCAGTTCGGTGACGTGGTGATCGAGATCAAACCGCTGCCGCGCGGGTCAGGCTTCCAGTTCACCGATACGATCACCGGCGGCGTCGTGCCGAAGACCTACATCCAGTCGGTCGAGACCGGCGTGCGCGATTACCTGAAATCCGGGCCGCTCGGCTTCCCGGTCGTCGATGTTGCCGTCAACCTTTCCGACGGCTCCTACCATGCCGTCGATTCCTCCGATATGGCCTTCCAGATGGCGGCGAAGCTGGCGATGAAGGAAGGTATGGCCGCGTGCTCGCCGGTGCTGCTCGAACCGGTGATGAAGGTCGAGATCGTCACGCCGTCGGATGCGACGTCGAAGATCATCGCGCTGATCCCGCAGCGGCGCGGCCAGATCCTCGGCTACGACGCGCGGCCTGATTGGCCGGGATGGGACGTTGTCGAGGCGACCATGCCGCAGGCCGAGATCGGCGACCTCATCATCGAGCTGCGCTCTGCCACTGCGGGTGTCGCCAGCTACCGGGCCGTCTTCGACCACATGGCCGAACTCACTGGCCGGCTGGCCGACGAAGCGCTGAACGCCAACGGCAAGGCCGCCTGAAACAACAGCTTGCGGCCAGAACACAAGGAAACGGCGCCCGGATCATCCGGGCGCCGTTTCGTTGCGGACCGTCTTCGTGGGAGGCGAAACGGCAGGTCCGCCGCATGCTTGCCGCCGGTGCCTGGCGGCGGAGGAAGGTTCGGACGCGGTAGCCGCCTGAGCCCGGGTCGTCCGAGTGATGCCCCCATCCCCCGGACGAGCCACACCGCGTCCTATGCTCTGCTTAATCGATTTGGCGCGCCCGCGGCATGTTACCCGAGGTTACATGTCACTGTTACGCGCCAGTTCCGGCCGATTTTCTGGCGATGTGTTGGTTTCGGGCAACAAAAAAGCCGGATCAATGAAGACCCGGCTGAGTTTGATTGGAAGTGCCTGTTAAGGCTAACCTCCAGAGGGGAACACTCGAGAGCGCTAATGGGAGGAGAACGCGCTCAGGAGATGATCTATATATGTGCTCTTCATGCCCAAGAAACAAGCATCTATTTTGCAACACACACATGCAAAAAGGCGCCGGCTGTGGTCCAATCCGGCCCGAAGCGCAATAGGACCAGTTGAATCGCTGAAATGCAGCCTGCGGCAAGGCAAAAATCGATCTGCAGCCGCGAATCGGCAGCGATTCTTGCTCGGAAAGTCGAAAAACGCAGGATGACGTGGAATCGTGCAGCACGCGTTTGTTTTTTCGGCAGCCAGACCTTGCTGGGTGCATGTCGCCCAAAGCCCGCCATCGGCGTCGCAACCTAGGCTGACTATCGACGCACTCTAAAACGACCAGCTGCGCGCCTTGGCGATGATGAAATCGCGGAAGACATGCAGCTTCGCCTGGTTCTTCATCGCGTCGGGATAGGCGAAATAGGTGTCGAAAGACGGCACCTCGGTCTCGGGCAGCAACTGCACCAGCCCCGAATCCTTGCTGACCACGTAATCCGGCAGCATGGCGATGCCGGCGCCGCCTTGCACCGCCCGCTTGATCGACAGGATGTCGTTGATCTGCAGCGTCGGCACCCTTTGCCCGCCTTCGAAATCGCCGACCGTTTCCAGCCAGTTCAGTTCCGACAGATGCGCCGGCACCGGCACGCCGAAGGTGACGATGCGATGGG
This sequence comes from Mesorhizobium sp. M0983, assembly GCF_040318975.1. Classification (NCBI taxonomy): domain Bacteria; kingdom Pseudomonadati; phylum Pseudomonadota; class Alphaproteobacteria; order Hyphomicrobiales; family Phyllobacteriaceae; genus Mesorhizobium; species Mesorhizobium sp. M0983. Next base: position 168,714 of record NZ_JAMYNH010000002.1, read on the forward strand.
CCTTCAGTTCGGCGATCGAATTCGGCTTGCCGTATTTGTTCACATAGGAGGGCGCCGCGTAGAGATGGAAATGCACGGTGAACAGGCGGCGCTGGATGAGGTCGGGCTGCTGCGGCTGGCGCAGCCGGATGGCGCAATCGGCCTGGCGCATTGTGAGGTCGAGCTCCTCATTGGCGAGGATAAGCTGCAGGCTGACCTCGGGATAGAGCTCGATGAATTCCTGCACGCGCTCGGTCAGCCAGCCGGCGCCGAGGCCGACCGTGGTCGTCACCCTGAGCACGCCGGAGGGCCGGTCCTTGGTCTCGGTCAGCCGCGACTTGATGGTTTCGAGCTTCATCAGCACGTCGTGCGCCGTGCGGAACAGCATCTCGCCCTGTTCGGTCAGCACCAGGCCGCGGGCGTGGCGATTGAACAGCGGCACGCCGACGTCATGCTCGAGCGCGCTGACCTGCCGCGAGATCGCCGATTGCGACAAATGCAGTGTTTCCGCGGCATGGGTGAACGACCCCGCTTCTGCTGCGGCGTGAAACACGCGTAGCTTGTCCCAATCCAACGCCATGATTTCCCCTCGTCCTGTTTTCTGGCGTCCGCCTGTTTTGGCGTCTGAATGAAAAATCAGGCTTTTGCGCGGCTTTTCTCAGCCGCTTATTCAACAATCACTCCGCCGCTTCGCGGTGAACCTCGATCCCCGCCAGATATTTTTCCGCCTCGAGCGCGGCCATGCAGCCAAGCCCGGCCGCCGTCACCGCCTGGCGGTAGATATCGTCGGTCACGTCGCCGGCGGCGAACACGCCCGGCATGTCGGTGCGGGTCGAATCCGGTGCCGTCCACAGATAACCGTTCGGCTTCTGCTTCAGCTTGCCGGCAAACAGCTCGACCGCCGGTGCGTGGCCGATCGCCACAAACACGCCGTCGACCACGAGATGCATCTCCTGCCCGGTCACCACATTGCGCAGCTTCAGCCCTTCGACCGAAGGCGGCATCGGCGCCTTGCCGGGCCGGCCAGTGATCTCGTCGACGACCGTATCCCAGATGACGCGGACATTGTCCTTCTGCAGCAGCCGCTCGCGCAGGATGCGCTCGGCGCGGAAATCTCTGCGCCTGTGGATGACGGTGACGCTCTTGGCCAGGTTGGAGAGATAGAGCGCTTCCTCCACCGCCGAATTGCCGCCGCCGATCACCGCGACATCCTTGCCGCGATAGAAGAAGCCGTCGCAGGTGGCGCAGGCCGAGACGCCAAAGCCCATGAAGGTGTGTTCGCTCGGGATGCCCAGCCACTTCGCCTGCGCGCCGGTGGCGATGATCAGCGCGTCGGCGGTATAGGTCGTACCGGAATCGCCCTTGGCGCGGAACGGCCGCACATTGAGGTCGACCTCGGTGATGATGTCGTTGACGATGTCGGTGCCGACATGCTCGGCCTGCTTGAGCATTTCGCTCATCAGCCATGGGCCCTGGATCGGGTCGGCGAAGCCCGGATAGTTTTCGACATCGGTGGTGATCATCAGTTGCCCGCCCTGCTGCAGGCCGGCGACCAGCATTGGCTTGAGCATGGCGCGGGCGGCATAGATCGCCGCCGTATAGCCGGCAGGGCCGGAGCCGATGATGAGAACAGGCGCGTGCTTGGTGATCATGAAAAGCCTCTGCGGGGGAGCAGCCATGGATTGTGGCATGAACTCTCGTCGATTGTTGCGCGTAATGTAAGTGTTGCCTGCGACGCCAGCAAGGCAAGTTGCCGTTCGTCCCCGGAAAGCTTCCGCACCGGCGACGGCGACAAGCAACCGGTAGCAAGATGATGCGAAAATCCTCGATCCACCGGATGGAATAGACAGCAAAGTCGTTTAACTACAAAGTCGCGAAAGATTCTTTCGCGTCACCACGGAAGCCGCCATGCCGATCAAGGCCGATCTCGATGCCATCGACTGGAAGATCCTGCGCGAGCTTCAGCAGGACGGGCGCATGACCAATGTCGAACTGTCGAGCCGCGTCGGCATTTCGGCGCCGCCATGCCTGCGCCGCGTCAGGCGGCTGGAAGAAGCCGGCATCATCCGCGGCTACCGCGCCTTGCTCAACGCGCCGGCGCTCGGCCTTGACGTCGTCGCCTTCTGCCTGATCGGCCTGCATCACCAGGCCGACGCCGAGCTCAAGACCTTCGCCGAGCGCACCCGCGGCTGGCCGATCGTGCGCGATGCCTGGATGGTGTCGGGCGAGTCCGACTTCCTGCTGCATTGCGTGGCGAGCGACCTCGGCACCTTCCAGACCTTTGTCATCGAGGAACTGGCCTCGGCAGCCAATGTCGATACGGTGCGAACCGCGCTGACCATCCGCCGGGTCAAGGATGAAGGGCTAGTGGCGTTCCACGCCTGATCGGGACCGCAGCAACGGAAGCTTTGATATTCGACAATAGGAATTCTAAAACACTTTAGAATATTAATTCCAATATTAATATTCCAATAAATCTCGTCGATTCAGGCAAAACTTCCAATATGATCGCCAGTTTAATTCGTATTATCGTCTGCACTTACACTCCGAAATTAGACAGGCGAAGCGTTGAGCACGACAGCACCGACACGCTCAATGTCGGCAAGCGACTGGGGGCAGTTGCTGCTTCTGGGTTTTCTGTGGGGCGGCACCTTCTTCTTCGCGCGTATCGCGGTAGCCGAGATTCCGCCACTGGCCCTTGTCCTTTATCGGGTGTCGATCGCCGCCTTGGTTCTGCATTTATGGCTGAGGACATGTGGCATTTCGTTCGCTCCCGCACTGGCGAGGTCCGGCTCCTTCCTGTGCCTGGCTTTGCTCAACAACGTGATTCCGTTCTCTCTGATCTTCACAGGACAAACCGAGATTGGTGCGGGTCTTGCCTCTATCTTCTACGCAACAACACCTCTGTGGACGATCCTCATTGCAAACCTGCTGACGGCGGATGAGAAATTGTCGGCAACCAAGCTTGCGGGAGTGGGGCTCGGAATCGCCGGAGCCGCCATCATGATCGGCCCCGGGCTGCTGTCCAATCTTGGTGGCCCTGCCTGGGCGAAGCTCGCCGTGATCGGGGCGGCCATCTCATACGGCTTCGGCGTCGTCTACGCCAAGCGGTTCAAGAACATGAAGCCATCGGTGGTGGCGACCGGCCAACTCACTGCCTCCACCATAGTCATGTTACCGATCGTTTTCCTTCTCTACAGTCCGGCGGCGATCGTGACGTCAAGCGTCCCCATATGGGCGGCAGTGGCTGTTCTTGCGGTCTTCACGACGGCGCTGGCATTCATCCTCTATTTCAACCTGATCGCCTCGGCCGGAGCGACAAACGCTTCCCTCGTGACGCTTCTGGTGCCTGCCAGCGCGATCCTGCTTGGCACAGTGTTTCTCGGGGAAAGGCTGGAGCCGTTCGAGTTCGCGGGGATGACATCGATCATTGCAAGCCTGCTCATCATAGATGGCCGGCTTTTTCGCCGCTGGATGACGCAAAAATCCTAAACTTCGCGACATTGGCAGAAGCCAACTAATTGTGCTCTGACCCAAGCGCCTCGACCGCCGTCACCAACCGGTTCGCATCCACGCGGTCGCGCAGCGGCAGGACCTCGAACCCGGCTTGGCTGGCCGATCGTGCGCGATGCCTGGATGGTGTCGGGGGAATCCGATTTCCTGCTGCATTGCGTGGCGAGCGATCTCGGCACGTTCCAGACCTTCGTCATCGAGGAATTGGCCCCGGCCCCAAATGTCGACACGGTGCGAACCGCGCTGACCATCCGCCGGGTCAAGGACGAAGGGCTGGTGGCATTTTCAGCTTGAGAGACCGGGCAAAGCGCCTGTGAAACAAAAACCCGGAAACAAAAAACCCGCCTCGGCGGGCGGGTCGTCGGTGGGAATCATCACCATACCCAAATTAGTAGCATGGCACAAAGCAAGAACAAAATTTATCTTCAGCGTTGAAGATTGGCGAAAACCGAGGCGACATCCAATCTCCCCCCTCGTGGGGGAGATGTCCGGCAGGACAGAGGGGGGCGTGAAGGAACGCCAACCTCGTTCACCTGCGACCAGCCGATAACATGTCTGAGGGCATGATTGAAAATCCATCGACAGGTCGGCGGGACAGCGCCCCCCCTCTGCCCTGCCGGGCATCTCCCCCACAAGGGGGGAGATCGGCAGCTTCAGCGCTGGCGCCTAATCGAATACCCAATCACCCCGCGTCGCAGAGGCGCGTTTCGACCATTTCGCAGAGATGGTGGTAGAGGCACAAATGCCCCTGCTGGATGATCGGCGTCGAGGTCGAGGGTACGTTGAGCAGGATGTCGGATAGCGGCTTCAGCTTGCCGCCGGTGTCGCCGGTCAGGCTGATGACCGTCATGCCCATCATGCGCGCCTGCTGGGCGGCGGCGAGAATGCTTGGCGAATTGCCGCTGGTCGAGATGGCGAGCAGCACGGCGCCCGCCGAGCCATGCGCCTCGACCTGGCGCGCAAACACCGTGTCGAAGCCGTAGTCGTTGCCCCAGGCTGTCAGCACCGCCGCATTGGCGGGCAGCGCGATGACGTTGTAGGCCTTGCGCTCCCTGAGGAAGCGGCCGACCAGCTCGCCGGCAATGTGGATGGCATCGCTGGCCGAGCCGCCATTACCGGCGATCAGCAACGCCTTGCCCTGCGAAAGCGCGGCGACGACGGCGCTGACCGCCCGCTCCATCTCGCTGGTCAGGTCGCGCTCGACCATCGCCAAAATCGCGGCCGCCGAGCGGGCCAGGTAATCGTTCAGTTCGGACATGAAATCCTCAGTTCCCGGCGCGCAATCTGCCGATGGTGCCGGTCGTGCTCTTGCCGGCAACGAGATCGACCAGCACGACGCGCCCGCCGGCCTTCTGCACGACATCGGCGCCAACCACCTGATCGACCGTATAGTCGGCGCCCTTGACCAGTATGTCGGGGCTCAGCGCCTCGATCAGCGAAAGCGGCGTATCCTCCTCGAAGATGACGACGGCGTCGACCGAGGCAAGTGCTGCCAGCACGCAGGCCCGGTCATGCTGGTCGTTGACCGGGCGCCCCGGCCCTTTCAGCCGGCGCACCGAGGCATCGCTGTTGAGGCCGAGCACCAGCCGGTCGCACTGGCTGCGCGCCGCGTGCAACAGGCTGACATGGCCGGCGTGCAGGATATCGAAACAGCCATTGGTGAAGCCGACGCTCAAGCCCTCGTCCTTCCAGGCCGCCACCAGCCGCGCTGCGGCGGCGGCATCGAGGATGGCATCCTTGTGGGCAACCGGACCATGCGAGCGAAACAGCGCGCCGGTGAGTTCCTCGATCGTCAGCCGCGCCGTGCCGCGCTTGCCGACGACAACGCCGCCGGCCGCGTTGGCGATCGATCCGGCCATGACACGATCCGCCCCTGCAGCAAGCGCCAGTGCAAACGTCGCGATCACCGTGTCGCCGGCGCCCGAAACGTCGAACACTTCGCGCGCCTGCGTGGCGATATGGCGGGCGTCGTCCGCACCGACGACGCTCATGCCCTTCTCACTGCGCGTCGCGACGACGAAATCGAAACCGTGCGCCGCAATCAGCTGGCGCGCCGCCGCCTCGATCTCGTCGTCGGCGAACACCGCGCGGCCGACCGCCTCGCCGAGCTCCTTGCGGTTGGGCGTGATTGCCGTCGCGCCGGCATAACGCGCATAGTCGCTGCCCTTCGGATCGACCAGCACCGGCTTACCCGCCGCGCGGCAGATCGAGATCAGCTCGCCGGCGACGCCGTCGAGCAGCACGCCCTTGCCATAGTCGGACAGGATGACGATGTCGGCGCCGACCAGCGCGTCGCGGAAATGCCCGACCATCATCGCCCGCTCGGCATCGCCCAGCGGCTTGATTTCCTCTTCGTCGAAACGCAGCACCTGCTGGTTGAGCGCGCTGAAGCGGCTTTTCGACGACGTCATGCGGTCGGCATCCTGCGCCAGCCCGCCGGTGTCGACGCCAAACTCGCCGAGCATGCGCATGAGGTTCTTGCCGGCCTCGTCAGCACCGATCACCGAGACCGGTATCGCGGCAGCGCCGAGCGAAACGATATTGGCGACGACATTGCCGGCGCCACCCATTGCCAGCATTTCGCCGCGCCCGTGCAGCACGGGGATCGGCGCTTCCGGCGAAATGCGCTCGATTACGCCATTGACGAAACGGTCGAGGATGAAATCGCCGACCACCAGCACGGTGGCGCTGCCGAAGCGCGAGATGGCGCGGTGAAGAGGTTCGGGTGAAGGCAGCTTGATCATGTCAACGCGCGGGAGAGCCGATTTCAGTGACAGGGAAATTCGATTGGCAGGGCCGGCCGTTCATGGCGATGCCGATATACCGCAATTCCAGCCAACGCAACGGCGGGCCTTCGACCGATCGCGGCAGCGCGACGGTGCGTCAGCTTTTCTGCAAGGCGACATGCACGCCCAGCCCGACGAGCACCGCACCGCCGGCGCGCCGCATCAGTCGTTGCGCCCGGCTCGAGCGCCGCAGCCTGGCGGTCACCGCGCCGGCCAGCATCACGCAAACAATGTCGGCCGACGAGAACATCAAATTGACGATCGTTCCAAGCACGACGAACTGCAGCCAGACCGGAAACCCTGCCGAGGCATCGATGAATTGCGGCAGGAACGCCATGAAGAAAATCGCCGTCTTGGGATTGAGCACCTCGACGGCAACGCTCTCGAAAAAGGCGCGGCGGGCGGATTTCGGCTGAATTCCCGGCAAAACCGCATCGCCTTGGGCCTTGGCGCGAAACAGCGAAACACCGAGCCAGATCAGATACAGTGCACCGACCAGCTTGACCGCCATGTAAAGCACCGGCACGGCATGGAAAAGCACCGACAGGCCGACAGCGGCGGCGAAGACATGGACATAGCCGCCGAGATGGATGCCGAGCGCCGCCATCAGGCCGGACCAGCGGCCGCGCGCCATGGTTTGCGCGGCGGCATAGAGCATCGCCGGACCGGGGATATAGGCGAAGATCGCCGTGGTGGCGAAAAAGGCGACAAGCAGTTCGGTTGACGGCATTACCTTGCTCCTGTCGCGGGGGGGCCGGCCGGCCCACCGAAACGAGACCTTTGCGGCGCCACTATGACGCTCATCCTGCCGCCCGCCACCTGCTTTGTCGACAGCCCGGCCCGGCTCCCCTATAAGGCCAGAATCCCACAAGGCTACAACCGACACAAGGTACCAGAGGCTTTCATGATCATCGTCACGGGCGGCGCCGGCATGATCGGTTCCAACATCGTCGCCGCGCTCAACGCCGACGGTTTCAGCGACATCCTCGTCGTCGACGACCTCACCGACGGCCACAAGATCGCCAATCTCGCCGATCTCGAGATCGCCGATTATCTCGACAAGGACGATTTCCTGACGCGGATGGAAGCCGGGGACCTCGGCCGCATCGAGGCCGTCTTCCACCAGGGTGCCTGCTCGACCACCACCGAATGGAACGGCAAGTTCATGATGGAGGTCAACTACACCTATTCGAAGCACTTGCTGCACGCCTGCCTGGCCCTGCGCGTACCCTTCCTCTATGCCTCGTCCGCTTCGGTCTATGGCGGCGGCGCCGAGTTCCGCGAGGATCCGCAATACGAACGGCCGCTCAACGTCTATGCCTATTCGAAAAAGCTGTTCGACGACTATGTCCGCCGCACCGTGTTCGATACCGACCATTCGCCGGTGGCGGGCCTGCGTTATTTCAACGTCTACGGACCGCGCGAGGCGCATAAAGGCGCCATGGCCTCGGTCGCCTTCCATTTGTTCAACCAGGTCGAACGCGGCGAAAACCCCAAGCTGTTCGGCGCCTATGACGGTTTCGGGCCCGGCGAGCAGAGCCGCGATTTCATCCATGTCGGCGATGTCGCCGACGTCAATCTGTGGCTGTGGAAACGCGGCTCGAGCGGCATCTTCAACTGCGGCACCGGCAAGGCCCAGCCGTTCCGCGCCATTGCCGAAACGGTGATCGATACGCTCGGCCAAGGCCAGATCGAATTCATCGAATTTCCCGACCACCTCAAGGGCAGCTACCAGAGCTTTACGCAAGCTGATATGTCCCGCTTGCGCGCAGCCGGTTACAATGGCCAGTTCCGCACAGTGGAAACCGGCGTCAGAGACTATGTCGAATGGCTGAAAGCCCAACGATCCTCGTGATCGGCCCACGCTGGGTGGGCGACATGGTGATGGCGCAGTGCCTGTTCCAGGCGCTGAGGGAGCTTCATCCGAGCGCCGCCATCGACGTGCTGGCGCCGGCCTGGGCAGCCCCCCTGGTCAAGCGCATGCCCGAAATACGCCAGCAGATCGATCTGCCGCTGAAATCCGGCGCGTTCGAATTCCGCGTCCGCAGGCGCTTCGGCCGCCTGCTGCGCGGCCGCTACGACATGGCCTATATCCTGCCGGGCAGCTGGAAGTCGGCGCTGATCCCGTTCTTTGCCGGCATTCCGCGCCGCGTCGGCCATCTCAAGGAAATGCGCTATGGGCTGCTGACCGACATCGTGCCCTTGCCCGATCGCCTGAAACGGCGCACCGCGCAGGCCTATTTCGGCCTTGCCCAGGGCGGCGGCTTCCGGGCTCCCAAGCTTGCCGTCGATCAGGATAACCAGGCGGCACTGCTCGGCCGTTTCGGGCTGACGGCGAGGAAATTCGTGGCACTTATGCCCGGCGCCGAATTCGGCCCGGCCAAGCGCTGGCCGAGCGAACACTATGCCGGCCTCGCCCGCGAGATGATGGCGAAGGGGTTTGGCGTGGCGCTGTTCGGATCGAAGAACGACGCCGAGGTGACGGCTGAAATCGCCGCGCTTGCGCCGGGCGCCGTCGATCTCGCCGGCCAGACGCGGCTGGAGGATGCCATCGACCTGATCGCCGCGGCGAGGCTCGCCGTCTCCAACGACAGCGGGCTGATGCATGTCGCCGCCGCGGTCGGCACGCCGGTTGTCGCCGTCTACGGCTCGACCTCGCCGCAGAACACGCCGCCGCTCGCAGAGCGTCGCGAACTGGTCTGGCTCGGCCTGTCCTGTTCGCCGTGCCACAGGAAGACCTGCCCACTCGGTCATCTCAACTGCCTGAAGACGCTGGACGTCGAACGCGTCGTGGTGGCGGCGGAGCGGCTGCTGGAAATGCCGGCCGCCGCATGAAGGTGCTGATCGTCAAGACGTCGTCGATGGGCGACGTCATCCACACCTTTCCCGCGATCGAGGATGCGCGCCGCGCCCGGCCCGGCCTGTCGTTCGACTGGTGCGTGGAAGAGGCCTTTGCCGGCATCGTGGCGCTGCATCCCGCCATCCAAACCATCCACAGCGTGGCGATCCGGCGCTGGCGCAGGAAGCTGCTCGAGCCCGGCACATGGCGGGAAGTGGTCGGCTTGTGCCGCGCCTTGCGCGATTGCCGCTACGACCTCGTTCTCGATGCGCAAGGCTTGTTGAAATCGGCGCTGGTGGCGCGGCTGGCGGCAGGACCGATCGCCGGGTTCGACCGCTCGAGCGCCCGCGAGCCTTCGGCGAGCCTGTTTTATGGCCATCGCTACGCCGTGCCGCGCGACCTGCATGCCATCGAGCGCACGAGACGGCTGTTCGGGCTGGCGCTCGGCTACGAGCCGGATTTTTCCCGGCTTGACTCCGGCATCGTGCCGCCAGCCGGAAGATCGACTTTTGTCGGCGAAAAGACCGCCTTCCTGCTGCACGGCACCAGCCGCGAGGACAAGAAATGGCCGGTCGCGGACTGGATCGAAACCGCCCGCCTGCTGGTGGATAAGGGGATGACGCCGGTCACCACCTGGTCGAACGACCGGGAAAAGGCAGTTGCCGAGGCGATCGCCGGCGCCGTTTCGCAAACCGTGGTGGTTCCCAGGTCGCCGCTTGCCGAGATCGCCGCTGTCATCGGCGGCTCAGCGCTGGTGATCGGCGCCGACACCGGCCTGACCCATCTCGCCAGCGCCTTCGGCCTGCCGACGGTGGCGGTATTCCTCGCCACCGAGCCCGGCCTGACCGGCCCGCGCGGCCCGTTCTCATCGACGCTGCTTGCCAGACTCGGCCGCGGCATCACGCCGGCGGCGGTGATGGCGGAAGCCGAGAGATTGCTGGCGCTTCGGGAGATTGGTCAGCTCAAGGTCGGCAGGGGCTGATCTTCGGGACGAACAATTCCGGAAAGTCGGCGCTGGCCCTCATCAGGCTGCCGCCATCTTCTCCCAGTATAGGGACGGGGAGAAGGACGCCTTCACCGGGGATTTCGCCAATCGGTGACGTTGCAGAAGCGGCGTCGAGGTTCCGGACAGCCCCTTCTCCCCATCACTATACGGGCAGAAGTGCCCGGCAGGGCGATGAGGGGCGGCGCTGCCCGTCGGGATTAAGGCGCCTACCGCTTTGTCCCTCAGATAAATTGCACCTGGACGATCTCGTAGCCCCTGGCGCCGCCGGGCGCGTTGACCTCGATGGCGTCGCCGACTTCCTTGCCGATCAGGGCACGCGCGATCGGCGAGGAGATCGAGATGCGGCCGGACTTCACGTCAGCCTCCTGGTCGCCGACGATCTGGTAGGTCTTTTTCTCCTCGGTATCCTCGTCGACCAGCACCACGGTGGCGCCGAACTTGACCTTGTCGCCGCTGAGCTTGGTGACGTCGATCACCTCGGCCCGCGCGATCAGATCCTCGAGTTCGTTGACCCGGCCCTCATTGAGGCTCTGCGCCTCTTTTGCCGCGTGATATTCGGCATTTTCGGAGAGGTCGCCATGCGAGCGCGCTTCGGAGATCGCCTCGATGATACGCGGCCGCTCCTGTTGCTGGCGCCAGCGCAGTTCTTCCTTCAATGACGCGAACCCCTCGCCTGTCATCGGGACCTTGTTCATATGCCTGACCTTTCCTGCCGCCGCCCCCGCAATCGGGAGCGACCTTGTCGATGGTACAAAAAGAAAACGGTCCGGCAGCCTCGGGCTAACGGAACCGTCTCACCACAATTTCGCAAGATATAGCAATCTTCGCGGGTTTTTCACGTCCAAAAAGTCGGTTTTTGAAAAATCATCGACCGATTGCGCGGCTGACCCAACGTAAAGCGGGGTTCCAAGATCGTATCGCGTGTACCGTGATGCCAGATCCCGGTTGTGCCAAACGTGCGCAGCACAGCAAAAAACCGGCTGCGATCGCTCACAGCCGGTTATGACGAGCGTTCCGGAGGATCAGCTCCTCATGAAATGATCGATCTGCTCCGACAGCATGCCGTATTCGCGAGATCCCTTGCCCGTGCGCTTCTCGATTTCGCGGAGCTGTTCCTGGGCGCCGGCAAGATCGCCGATCTGCAGGTGCGCCTCGCCGAGATATTCGCGCACCAGCGTGTAATTGGGGTCGATGCGCAGCGCTTCCTCGTAATAGCCGAGGCCGACGGTGATGCGGCCGGAATGGCGGTGCGAATAGCCGAGATAGTTGAGGATGCGCGGGTCCTGCTTGTTGGCGGCGAGGCTGAGCACGGCGATCGCCTCGTCATAGCGTCCATCCATCGCCAGCGCGCGACCGGCATCATAGATGCTGTCGTCGTCCAGCATACCTTGCTTCGGCGAGACACATTTCTTCTGCTTCTTGTCCCAGGCCTCCCCCTTCTTGCACTGGCTCTGGCCGCCGCCGCCATTGCCGCCGCCGCCGCCACCACCTCCCCCGCCTTCACCAGCCGAAAACGCCGGAGCCGCAATCAGCGGCAGGGCGGCCATGGCCATGGCACAAATCAGCAATCGTCTGCGCATCGAACTCTCCTTAGAACCTGACAATGCAACACTAACGCCGGGCCGAAGCCGTTTCGTCCCCGGAAAATGCCATTCTATCTCAAAACCGCGATCTCTCCCAGCAAGGCCATCTTATCCCTGGAACAGAGGGCATCGGAAATCATGGTTCACGATCAACGCCGACGCGCAAGAGAACGTGACGAGCGCTGCAAATCCGCTATCATCGGGCCGACCGAGCACGAAGCAGGGAGACGGCCGGTGCAGCAACGCGTTGAACGAGACTGGGAGCTTTCGATCGGTCCCGACACCGTGCGCCTGTTCATCCTGAAGGCGAAGGCGCTCAGCGCCGCCGTCAACGAAGACTATGCCGACGGCGCCGAGCACGAGGTAGAGCTCGACGGCAACGCGCACGACAACCACCATCACGACGGCCTTGCCGAGGAAAGCTCCGAAAATCTCACCGAGGAGGAACTGCGCGAACTGATCGACGACCTCAATGTCGACGAAGCGGCCGAACTGATTGCGTTGGCCTGGGTCGGCCGCGGCGACTATGACGCGACGGAATGGACGGACGCGCTGACCGCCGCCCGCGAGCGCGCCAACAAGCGCACGGCAAAGTACCTGCTCGGCATGCCGCTGCTGGCGGACTGGCTCGAGGAGGGCCTGGAAGCGATCGGCGCGTGACGGCGCGGTTACCGATTGTGATCGCCGGCCCGCCTCGCCCAAGGCAACTTCCCTGCATTCTGGCCGTTGCGAAGTAATGGCGGCGTTTGGCTTTTTCAGATTGGGTAGATTGCTCCTGGCCGTTACGGCTACGTCGCTGACGGGACCCGCTCTGGCCAAGGCGCCCGAACTGCCGCAAACTGCACCGGTTCCGCAGTTCAACCAGGAAGCCACTCCGCCGTCGCCAGCCGACATCCCGGTCCCCGAACCGCGCCCGGCGGATGCCCCGGAGGCTGAGCCGCCCCAAAACGAGCAGCCGCAAAACGGGCAGCCCCAAAATGGCCAGCCCAAGACCCAGCAGCCGGAGCCGCCGGCGATTGCACCACAGCCTCCTGAAAAGCCGGCGCAGGCTGAGCCGCCGGCAAGCCCACCGGCCGCGCCACCAAACCCGGCCGAGGCAGACAAAAAGGCGGAGCAAGAAATCCTTCCAGATCCTCGCTCGGCCGCCATTGCCGGGAAGGAAATGCCGGCCGAAGAATTGGCCTGCCGCAGGCGGCTGAAGTCCATGGGCGTCGATTTCGAGGAGCGCAAGCCCGAGCATGATACGGCGGTCGGTTGCTCGATCCCTTACCCGGTCGTGCTGAAAACGCTCGGCAAATCCATCGCCATCGGTCCCGAAACCGAGCTCAATTGCCAGATGGCGGAAGCGGCCGCCCGCTTTGCTGCTTCGGTCATCCAGCCTGCCGCAAAGGCCGAGTTCGGCACGGATATCAAATCGATCGGCCAGGCCTCCGCCTTCGTCTGCCGGCCGCGCCACGCCGGCGACAAACTGTCGGAGCACGCCTTCGGCAACGCCCTCGACATCGCCAGCGTCACGCTTTCCGACGGGAAAGAGATCGATGTCGGTCCAACGCCGCCGCAGAAGGACGCGGAATTCCTGGATGCAGTGCGCAAGGCCGCCTGCGGGCCGTTCAAGACCGTGCTTGGCCCGGGCAGCGACGCCGATCATTCGCTACATCTCCACTTCGACCTCGAACCGCGCCGCAATGGCGGCACGTTTTGCCAATGACGCCGGGCGCCGACAGTGGCGCCGCAATTTGGCCGCAGGCGTGAACGGCGCCGCTGATTTTTCCTTTACTCTTCAGGTTTAGAGTCTGTGCCATCCAGGGACAGGGAACCCCTCCGATGGCCGGGCTATTTCGCGCTGCGCTTGCCGCTGCGCGGCACACAGGACGCGCGCGCATGGCCGGCAGGCTTGCCGCCGTGCTTGCCATTGCAGCGGTCTCGGCCTGCAATACCGGCAGCGTGCTGTCGCTGCAGCCGGCCGTCGATGTCGGCAGCCAGACCGCTGCCGTTCCGCCCAATTCCGGCCCACAAGATTCCGGTCCCCAAGATTCCGGCCCGGAATATTCCGGCATGCAGCGCCTCGTCCCGTCCGACCCCTATATGACGGCCGCCTATCCGCGCATGGACAACCCGATGTCGCCGGCCGAACAGATGCCGGCTACAGAGATCGATTGCCGCAAGGAACTGAAACGCCTCGGCGTCGTCTACACCGACGTTGCGCCGATCCATGAAGGCCAGTGCGGCATCGACTATCCGGTCAAGGTCTCGGCCATCGGCAGCGTCGAGATGAAGCCGGCCGCGACGCTGACCTGCGACATGGCCGCCACCTTTGCCGGCTGGACCAGGAACGAACTCGTCCCGTCGGCCCGCTGGCGCTATTTTTCAGGCGTCAAGACCATCCACCAGGGCTCGAGCTATTCCTGCCGCAGGATTGCCGGCGAAGGTGTTTTGTCGGAACACGGCAAGGGCAATGCGCTCGACGTGATGAGCATCGAGCTCAACAATGGTGACGACATCGACGTCCGCAAGCCCGGCCTGTTCGCCTTCCGCACACGCGGCTTCCTCAACAATGTGCGCGCCGACGGCTGCCAGTACTTCACCACCGTGCTCGGCCCCGGCTACAATTACGATCACCGCAACCATTTCCATTTCGACATCAAGAACCGCAAGAACGGCTACCGCGCCTGCCGCTGACCGTTCCGGTTTTCAGATGAAATTGGAACAAGCATTTCGCGAGAGCGTCCGGATCAGCTGCGTTGCGTGCCGCCGGTGGAAGCCTTGATGTGCTGCGCGACCAGACCCTGGACGTGCCACAAGTTTTTGTCGCGGATTCCGCTTTCCTCGAGCATGCTGACGGTGCGGAACAGATACTGGGCGGACGAACCCCAATGTCCGGCTGCGCGCGCCAATGTCTGCGCCACCTGATCGAGCGGCAGCCGCCCGGCATAAGCCTTGCCGTCGGGTGCCGCGACGAAGGCCAGGGCGCGTAGCGGACCGTCGCTGGCCTCGACCCAGATCCAGCGCGGCACGTTGGTAGGCGGGTTTGCGTCGATCTCCCGTCGCATCAGCCGACCGAGTTGCCCGAAATGATCTTCTGCCGGAAGTCTATAGACAAACGCCTTTGCAGCTGCCGCCCCGGTCCAAAGCCAGCATCAAGGCCGGAACATCACGGGTTCCGCGCCAGCGGGTCAGCTTCAGGCAGAACGAGCGGTGCCATCCCGGCGCCGTAGCCGGGCGCCGCTCGACATAGTCGAATTCGGGATTCCAGATCAGCGAGCCGTAGGCAAAGACCCAGAGCACTTCGGGCCGGTATTCCAGCAGCAGCTGCTCGACAAGACCATCGAACTCCGCGTCGGTGTGTTCTGTCGTCCCGGGCTCGGGGCCGGGGTCGGGCTCGACACGTTCGACCAGCGCGACAAGGTCGGCGGTCAACGCCATGGCAGTGCCGCGCGCCGGTTTGCCCTTCATCACGCCCTCATTCGTGCTAGCCGGTTCTACGCCATTTCATGCTAAAATATGACGATAGACCGGCTGAGCGCCGCTTGCCAAGGATTTCCGGCCTGCCAGTTTGAGCGCCAATGCATGAGCCAACGAAGCCTTCGACGACGTGCAACGACCTGGCTGGTGGCATGCTGTGCCGCTTATCTTTCGCTCGCCTATTTCGCCGCGCCTGAGTTCTGGACGTTGCGGGACCGCAATTTTCGCAATCAGCAATTCGAGATGGTGACGCACACGCCGCAAGGCATTCCGGGCGATCCGATCAATGTCGGCCTGGTCGGCACCAGGAAGGAGCTTGTCCATGCTTTTGCCGTCGCCGGCTGGGATACGGCAGACGCGATCACGCTTAAGACCGCGATCGAGATCGGCGAAAGCGTACTGTTTAACCGCCCCTATCCCGACGCGCCGGTCAGCCGGCTGTTGTTCGAAGGCCGCGCCCAGGACCTCGCCTTCGAAAAACCGGTCGGCGCCAGCGCCGACCGGCGCCACCACGTCCGCTTCTGGCAGACCGATGCGACCGGCGACGACGGCCGGCCGCTTTGGCTGGGCTCGGCAAGCTTCGATCGCGGCGTTGGCCTCAGCCACGATACCGGCGCGATCACCCATCACATCGGCCCCGACATCGACGCCGAGCGCGACGAGTTGATGCGCGACCTCGCCGCTGCCGGCATACTGATCTCGACCAGCCAGATACCAGGCGTCGGCGCCACAAAGGCCGGGCGCAACGGCGAAGGCGATCCCTATTTCACCGACGGCAAGGCCATCATCGGCGTGCTGCTGCAACTGCCGTAGGCGCGCCATCAGCCTTCCCGTCTGACAGCCATTCGCGCCGACGGGGTTCAGGGCACGGTGATCACGATCTTGCCGAACGGTCCCGTCTCCAATCGCTCAAATGCCTGCGGCACCTCGTCGAAGCCAAACAGCTTGTCGATCACCGGCTTGATCGCAAGCGTCTCGATCGCCTGGTTCATCCGCTCGAAAGCGCGGCGATGGCCGATCGATATGCCCTGTACGACGATCCGGTTGCGCAGGAACGGAATGATTGGGAAGCTGAGCTCCATGCTGCCGAGAAGGCCGATGAGCGAGAGCCTGCCGTCGGGGCCCAGCGCATTGAGCGAGCGCCGCGCATTGTCGCCGCCGACCATTTCCAGCACATGTCTGACGCCAGCCCCGTTTGTCAGTTCGCGCGCCGCCTCGTCCCATGCCGGCTGGCTGCGATAATTGATCCCCTTCCAGGCGCCCAGCGCCTTCGCCCGCTCAAGCTTCTCGTCGCTGCTCGAAGTGACGATGGCGCGCAGGCCGAAGGCGGCGGCAAATTGCAGCGCAAACAGCGACACGCCGCCAGTGCCCTGGATGAGAACGGTTTCGCCCGGGATCGGCTTGGCCGCCTCGACCAGCGCGAACCACGCCGTCAGCGCCGCGATCGGTAGCGTCGATGCCTCGATGTCGCTGAGCGACGGCGGCGCCGCCACGGCGGCATCCTCATGAAACAGCACATGCTCGGACAGCGTGCCGGGCAGTGACGAACCCAGCGTATGCTTGTGCAGCACCGGCGGCGCGTCGCCGTCCGGCCAGTCGGCGATGACCTGGCCGAGCACGCGCTGCCCGATGCCGAAGCGGCTGACTTTGCCGCCGATCGCCACCACCTCGCCCACCGCGTCCGACGTCGGCACGAACGGAAAGCTGAGGTCCGGTATCAGCACGCCATCGACGATCATCCTGTCCTTGTAATTCAGCGATACCGCTGTGACGCGTACCCGAAGGTCATGCGGCCCGGGTTGGGGCAGCTTGCCCTCGGCCGGCTTCAGCCTGGACAGGCCGAAACCGTTCATCTGCCAGGACCTATTTTCGGTGCTCATTTGGTTCGCGCTCCGTGGTTGATGGTTGCGCGAGACATTTACGCCGTTTCACTATGGAGAAAAGCGCTTCCATGTGGCATGTTTCGCAACAGATTAATGAGCAAAACTCTACAATAGGAGCGCTTCATTGGAATCGGCCAATCTGCAGGGCATCGTCGCATTCGTTCATACGGTGGAGGCTGGCAGCTTCACCGGCGCCGCTGTCCGGCTGCATGTCACGAAATCTGCGGTCGGCAAGTCGATCGCACAGCTGGAACAGCGATTGGGCGTTCGCCTGCTCAACCGCACCACCCGCAGTCTCAGCCCGACCAGCGAGGGCCTGAGCTACTATGAAGCCTGCGTCAGGGCGCTGGCCGAGATCGAAGCCGCCCAGTCACTGCTCGCTTCCCGCAAGCAGGTGCCTTCCGGGCGGCTGCGCGTCGACCTGCCTCTGGCTTTCGGCCGGCGATGCGTCGCCCCGGTGCTGTTCGACATTTCCAAAAAATTTCCGGATCTGACGATGGAAATCTCGTTCAACGACCGGCGCGTCGACCTGATCGAGGAAGGCATCGATCTGGCGGTGCGCATGGGCGATCTCGACGACAGCCTTTCGATCGCCGGGCGCCGCATCTATGCTCAGCGTTCGGGCATCGTCGCCGCCCCCGCCTATCTCGACGCCCATGGCAGGCCGCAATCGATCGAGGATCTCGCCAGGCACAGCCTCATCGGCTACGGCCGCGACGGCGCTGTCCATCCCTGGACCGTCAGGCATGCCGACGGCCCTCTCGAAAAATTCGCGCCCAAGGCGCGGCTGGTGCTCGGCCACGGCGAACCGATGCTCGATGCGGTACTGGCCGGCTGCGGCATCGTCTTTCTGCCGACATGGCTGACGGCCGACAGCATCAGGCGCGGTGAGCTAGAAATGGTTCTGTCGGACTGTCTTGTCGAAAATACCGTGGTGCATGCCATCTGGCCGGTAACACGCAACCTCGCGCCAAAGGTGCGCGTCGTCGTCGACACCCTGATCGAGCATTTTTCCACGCCGCCCTGGGATGCCGCTTGATTGCTCCGCCGCCTAGTTGAAAAGACAAAGGGCCATTGCTTAAGGTTTGCGCTGCCAGGGCGGCGCCGACTTCGAGAATTGATAACCTCCAACACGAATTGGGCATTATCTTTTCTGTCTGAAGCGATTGCCCTGAAAAATCGCGACCGTCCTATTTTCGAAAACCGCGTGGCAATGCTATGGACCCGGCATGCTTTATGCTGAAATTGCCATCGTGGTCGTCCTCATCTGTGTGAACGGCCTTCTGTCGATGTCCGAGCTCGCCATCGTCTCGTCGCGGCCGGCGCGCCTCAAGGCGATGATCGACCGCGACGTCAAGGGCGCCGGCCGGGCTCTGGCGCTCGGCGCCAATCCGGGAAAATTCCTGTCCTCGGTGCAGATCGGCATCACTTTGGTCGGCGTCTTGTCCGGCGCCTTTTCCGGCGCGACGCTTGGCGAGCGGTTGGCCACCTTCCTGGTGTCGGCCGGTATCCGCGAAAGCCTCGCCGACCCGCTCGGCGTCGGCATCGTCGTCGCCCTAATCACCTATGGCTCGCTTATCATCGGCGAACTGGTCCCCAAGCAGATCGCCTTGCGCGACCCCGAACGGGTCGCCGTCAGGGTGGCTCCGGCAATGACCATCCTCGCCAGCTTCTCGGCGCCGCTGGTCTTCCTGCTCGACTTTTCCGGCCGTGCCCTCCTGTGGCTGCTTGGCCAGCGCGGCCAGAGCGAGGAGAAGGTCACCGACGAGGAGATCAAGATGCTGGTCGCCGAGGCCGAGCACCACGGCACCATCGAATCCGACGAACGCCGCATGATCGCGGGCGTCATGCGGCTCGGCGACCGTGCCGTGCGCGCGGTGATGACGCCGCGCACCGAGGTCGACTGGATCAATTTGCAAGCCGACGAGGCCGCCATCAGGAAGCTGCTGATGGATACCCAGCATTCGCGCCTGCCGGCCGGCGACGGCGGCGTCGACGCCATGATTGGTGTCGTCCAGACCCGCGACGTGCTGGCCGCGATGCTGGGCGGCCGCGCCCTGGACCCGCGCCGGCACGTGCGCACCGCCCCGATCGTGCATGACCAGGCCGACGCGCTGGATGTGCTTGCGACGCTGAAGGAATCCGACGTGCCCATGGCGCTGGTGCACGACGAATACGGCCATTTCGAAGGCATCGTCACCCCGGCCGACATACTGGAAGCGATCACCGGCGTCTTCCGCTCGGACCTCGATGCCGGCGACGAGGAAAACGCCGTCAAGCGCGAGGACGGCTCATGGCTGCTCGCCGGCTACATGCAGGCCGACGAGATGGCGGAGGTTCTCCGCATCGACCTGCCCGAGAACCGCGACTACGAAACCGTCGCCGGCTATGTGCTGTCGCATATGCACCATCTGCCGGCGACCGGCGAATGCGTCGACGCGCAAGGCTGGCGCTTCGAGGTCGTCGACCTCGACGGCCGCCGCATCGACAAGCTCATCGCCACCCGACTGCCCGGCGCCCACCGCGAGGTCGTGCGGTAACGATCGACGCGACTTATGGGCTATATGCTCGCGGCGACACCGCTCGCACAATCAAAGTTGATTGGGAATACCGCCTATGGTCGACCACCTTTTCGCCGACCCGTATCTCGCTGCCGTCTACGATGCCTGGCACCCGAGATCTGCGCGCGACGACTATGATTTCTACCTGCCCCGCATTCTAACAGCAGACGCGGTGCTTGATGTCGGATGTGGAACGGGCACCCTCCTTCACGAGGCACGCCTGGCCGGACATTCAGGGCGGCTCTGCGGCATCGACCCAGCACCCGGCGTGTTGAATCGCGCACGAACGCGCACGGATATCGAATGGGTCCTCGGCGATCTCCAATCGGCCGGCTGGACAGCCGAGTTTGATCTCATTGTGATGACGGGGCATGCATTCCAGGCCCTTGTCAGCGACGAAGACCTGCGGGATTTGATGGCGGCTGCGCGACAGGCCCTTGTGCCAGGCGGATGCTTCGCGTTCGAGACGCGGAACCCTTCTGTGCGGGCGTGGGAGCGCTGGACACCCGAAAATGCGGTCGTCGTTGAGCTACCTGACGGGTCTCCGGTGCAGATCACAACAGAGGTGATCATGCCGTTCGATGGACAGACGGTGACATTCACCCACAGGTTCGGCGGAAAGCATCCGAGCCTTCCGCAAGTTAGTCGCAGCACCTTGCGATTCCTCGACACGGACGCCTTATCGAGCCTGCTGGGGAACGCGGGGCTACGGATCGAACAGCAATTCGGCGGCTTTGACGGCAGCCCACTTGGCCCTTCGAGCCCCGAGATCATCACGTTCGCGACGAGATGAAAAGGAGTATCCGCTCTCCAACCTGCAAGGAACGACAACTCGCGGACCCATTGCGGACGTGGAGCCGTATTTCGCGGCGACTGCCGCCGACCGTAGGTCAGAGCCAAGCTTGGCAATCGCAGGATTTAGCGATCAATCGATTGCCTCGATGCCTTGCGCCTTCAGCCGTTCGATATGGTCCTTCATCTCTTTCAGCCGCTCGGGGGAGTGGCCCTGCCACTCGGCGACCTCGCCCGTGATCCTGAGCGGCTCACGGGAGCGATAGGACTGCGTCGGATTGCCGGGAAATTTCTTGCCCGTAAGATTGGGGTCGTCCATGATCGGGCCGGTTGGCTCCACGATATAGACCCTTTCCCGTCCGTCACCAGCGGCCAGCTCTGCACCCCAGATGGCCGCATCCAGAGTGCCGGTCAGATAGACCCAGGCTGCCTGCTTTCTCGCGCCGTAATTGGAGCTGTAGCCGGCTTCTATCAGGTCTCCCGGTTTAAGGTCGACCCGGGTGCCGTGGTAGAATTGGCGTGCGTTGTCGGGGGCTGTCATCGGCTCGCTACCCATCCTCGCTGTCTCAGGCATCATGGTGCCGTGGTGCGCACTATTTCATGCACGTCACCAAATCAAGCATCTGGCCGTGCGGTTATCGGCTCCCGACACCCATTCCGGTTATCCCGCCCGATGCACGCTATCGGTCGGCTGCCGGTGCGGGTATTATCGGCGCCTGTACGTCGCTATGGTGGAAAAATGGATCTGCAAACCTTCAGGGATTCGATTGCGAAACCACAGCCGCCAGACGGTTTGAGCCCTGCCCTGCAGGCGCTGTGGTGGGATGCAAAGGGCGATTGGGCTAAGGCGCACGAGTGCGCGCAGCGGCGCGACGATACTGCGGGCATGCACGTGCATGCCTACCTCCACCGCAAGGAAGGCGACCAGTCGAATGCGGAATATTGGTATCGCCGCTGCAACGCCGCGCCATCGACCTTAAGTCTTGACGAGGAATGGGAAGAGTTGGCGCGTGCACTTTTAGGGCAAAGCTGACGCCTGCTCGGCCCCTCGCAAAATAGCCGGTCCTGCAACCACTTGCCGGGGCTTCAGCTGGCGCCCTGTGGCATGTCCCTGCCGTTCCATTCCGCAGTGCGCGCCCGCGCCTCTTCGGCGATCAGCTTGAACTCCCGCATCTTCGCAGCCTCGATGGCGAATGCGCTGCTTGGCAGGACGCCGGGGTCCTCCTGACTGTTCTGAAACTGAAAACGGGCCTCCAGCTCGGCCCATATTCGCTCGGGTGCCGTATCCTTGCTGGCAAGCAGTGCGACGACCAGCGCCAAAGTCTCGCGCTGGGCGTTCAGCCGCCCTTCGATCTCTTCATTCGGCAATTCGGACATGCGGGTCGCTTCCAGTTTCTGGCTCAACGGCAAAATCGCACCCTTGTTCCGGAATTCAGCGCCTGCGCGGTCGGGCTGAGCGGCAGATGCTCGCGATCGCTGTCGCGCTGATCTTTTCTCCTCCGTTCTATTGACTCCTCAATATATGACGTGTCATACGATGACATATCATCTAATGGAGAGGAAAAAATGAAAGTACATGCCATCCGGACCGGGTCGGTCCGCATCAAGACGGCCCAGATCGAAGGACGCGGCCATGGGCTTGCCAGCATCTTTGCCGACAGGAACTGGTCCGGCTGGTTGCCGACCTTCGCCTGGGCCATCGAGCATGACGAAGGCGTCATTGTTGTCGACACTGGACAGGCGGCGCATCTGCTGAACGGGCACGGACGCTCGCTGCATCCGTTCTTTCGCTGGGAAGTGCACTTTCGTATCGAGCCGGAAGAAGAGATCGGGCCGCAGCTGCGTGGCCTGGGCATCGGGCCGCGCGACGTCAAACGGGTGGTGCTCACGCATCTGCACATGGACCACGATGCGGGCTTGGTGCATTTTCCCCATAGCCAGATACTCGCCGCCCCCAGTGAGATCGACACGGCGTCGGGTTTCATGGGAATGCTCCGCGGCTACCTGCCGCAGCGCTGGCCCGACTGGTTCAACCCCATACGGCTCGAGCTCGACGATGGACCGTTCGGCCAATTTGCGGCGAGCAAGCGCTTGACCAAAGCGGGCGACGTCGTGGCGATCGCAACTCCTGGTCACACTGCCGGTCATCTTTCGGTGCTGGTGGAGGATGGCGACGCAACGCTCTTTCTCGCCGGCGACACGTCTTACAACCAGGCACTGATGCTTGCCGGCAAGGTGGACGGCGTGGGACCCGATACAAAAATTGCCGCCGCCACCCTGCGAGCCGTCCGGCACCTCGCCGAGCAGCAGCCGACGATCTATCTGCCGACCCATGATCCGGAGAGCGCCGTGCGGCTGGCGACGCGTCAGCTGGTGACCGCCCCGGTCGAACTGGGAGCGGCGGCATGAAACCAGAAGAGGAGCTCCGATTCCTCATTCTCGGCGCCCAGCGCGAAGGCAACAGGCTGCTTACCGACTTGCTCTCGCCGCTTGGCGTCACCCCTTCCCAGGCTGAAGTCATCAGCTGCCTGAAGGCCGGCGGACCAATGTCGCTCAATGCTGTTGGCAAGCTGCTGGTCTGCGAGACCGGCAGTCCCAGCCGGCTGGTAAGCACGCTGGTCGAGCGGGCGCTCGTCGTCAGGCGGGAAAACTCCGACGATCGCCGGCAGGTGGAGCTCGAACTGACACAGGAGGGGCACCGGCTCGCCGCCGAAATCCGGCAGGTCGAATCCCGGCTTTACGGATGGCTGGGCCAGCGGCTCACGCCGAACGAGGTCACAACCGCCGTCGGGCTGCTGCGAGTTCTGGTCGCCGGAACAGCCGCCGGCAACGCAATCGCCCGGCGCGATGGGCCATCATCCGATCTCCCGAAGGAATAAGTCACAAATGTTCGACATATCAATCGAGATCGACAGGCCTGCCCAGACCGTCTTCCGTCATATCGAGGATATTGAAGCGGCTCCGGCCTGGTACTCGGCTGTGCAGTCCGTAGCCAAGCTCACGGCCGGCCCGGTCGGGCGGGTCCTCGAAAACATCGTGGAGGTCACCGAGTTCGAAGTCGATGCACTGCTGACTTTGTCCAGCTTGAGCGGGCCGACGCCATTCACCTACCGCTTTCGGCTGGCGCCGACAGGCCACAGAACGCATCTCCACCTCGAGGGTTCGATTACCGGAAAAGGGCTTCCCGGGCCGATGGCGCTTCTCGCGCCGCT
The DNA here is from genome assembly GCF_040318975.1 of Mesorhizobium sp. M0983. NCBI lineage: Bacteria > Pseudomonadati > Pseudomonadota > Alphaproteobacteria > Hyphomicrobiales > Phyllobacteriaceae > Mesorhizobium > Mesorhizobium sp. M0983. Next base: position 192,330 of record NZ_JAMYNH010000002.1, read on the forward strand.
CGCGTCCAGCTTCTTCGAACGCGGCATGCGAATAAATCTTGAGAGCCTGAAGCGAATTGTCGAGACTGCTCGTCCAGCAGAGTGATCCCTGAAGTTCTGTTGCAACTCTGTGCCAGCGTCTGCACGCATCGCCATTTCGCTCCTCAAGAGACCTCGGGCAAGCCTTCCAAACAAAGCCATTTATGTTTCCTGTCAGGCCAGTGGAGCGTTGCCGGGGCCGGAAAATGCGGGTCCTCCAGACAGCCGACCGAGACCGACAGCGCATCCCCCAATCCTTCTGCCCGCATGAAGACGACCGATCCGCAAATGGTGCAGAATGTCTGCTCCAACCATTGTCCCGACGACCCGGTTCTGCGCCACGATCTGGTCTCCCCTTTCTGTCCGACGAGGGCCGCGTCGGCGTAGATGGCCCGGTACGAAAACGCCGTCCCGGTACATCGCTGACACTCCAGGCAACTGCACGCGTAGACACGCCGCGGCTCTCCGGTGAGGATAAGTTCCACCGCCCGGCATGAGCAGGTCGCGGTTCGTCTCGTCTTACCGCCGCTATGCATGCGCCGTTTCCCTGCTCTGATGCGGCGAACCGTTCCGAAACAGAGGCGCGAGAGATGCAAAATCATCTTCCATGCGCCCGAGCGAAAGCGCCTGCCGAAAGATCGTATCCATGGCGCGAGGCATAGCCGCGTCGAGCCCTCGCTCGTCACAAACCTCGAGCAGGTGCTGGAAGGCGCTGTAGTGGGCCGCCAATGATGCCAGCGTTGCGTCGTCGCCGGCAAAGCGCCTGACATTTGTCCTATCGACCAGGTCGAAGAGAGCCGCATCGACCACCGGCTTGAATGCCGAGAGATGGCTCCGGAACATCTCCAGGCTGAGACCTTCGACCTCGGCAACAGCCATCCCCTGCAATGCTCCGAAGAGCCCGCCCCACATCTGGGTGAGCAGTGCAATATCGAGCGCCGAAGCCTGGCCGGGAATCTCCCCGACATAGCTGGTACCGCCGCCGAGCGCGAGAAGCAGGGGTTTGTGCGTCTCGTAGACGCTGCGGGAACCCGAATAGAGCAATGCGGTCTCGGGTTTTCCGATGAAATCCGGAGTGGCCATGATTGCCCCGTCCAGATACCCGGCACCATGCGCCTCCACCCAGCGAGCTTCTTCCCGCGCCAGACGCGGTGAGCCGGAGGTGAGTTGCACGACGGCTTTACCGGCCAATACCGAAGCGACGCCGTCCTGCTTCAGCAAAGCGTCGCTGGCGGCATAGTCGAGAACATTGATGATCACGACATCGGCCGCTCGGAACCCATCCGCCACCGAAGGGGCGACCTTGGCGCCCAAAGCCGTCAGCGGGCTGCACTTTGCCGCGGTCCGATTCCAGACCCATGTTGGATAGCCGCGGTCGAGCAGTGTTCGAATAATGGACGAGCCCATTCGGCCCGCGCCGAGCACGCAGACATTCGATACCATGATAACTTCTCCGATAGGCGTTGGCCCTCGCGACGAGGGTTGGTTTATGTTTGGCGCGCCGGAGCCGAAGATATAAATTCTCAATGCGCTGAGAAGTACGCACCTTGAGGTAAGCTAGCGGCATCATGACAGGGACTGCCAAATGAGATGCAAGGAACCGGACAGCTGCGGTTTTGCCGCCGCACTGCAGGCCATCGGCGGAAAATGGAAAACCTCGCTGCTGTGGGAACTGCATCTGCGGCCATACCGCTTCGCGGAATTGCGCCGGTTGTTGCCCGGCGTCAGCGAGAAAATGCTCACGCAACAATTGCGGCAGATGGAAGCCGACGGCCTGATCAGCCGGCGCTCTTACGACGAGGTTCCGCCGCGCGTGGAATACTCGATCACGCCGCTGGGCTTTAGCCTGAACGATGCCGTGACAGTGATGTCGGCGTGGGGAAAGCACCACGAAGCATGGAAATCCCAGCGGAAGGCGGCCTGAGGCAGTCGCTTCGGGAAAAGCGATGTCAGGCCGACCTTGCAGCTAATTTAGCGCGGCGCTTCTCCAAGCCCAGGCGCTGTTGGCAGCTGACCATCTCGAGCGGACGCTATGAAACCTTCTGATTTTTAAGCCGTTATCGCCGGATGCCCGAGGCTAGATTCAAGCCGAAATCGGTTGACGCCGCCCAATTGCGCGATGCCGAGAGGTCGCGCCACGAGAAACACTCGACTGTCGAAGCCGCGTCCGAGGTCGTCGGCGAGGCCGCGCCGCCGCCGGATTTCATCGAACCCGATCCGGAGCTGACACCCGAAGAGGCTGAGCAGGCGCGCAAGAGGTACCTGCTGAAGCGTTTCTGGATCAGCGCGCGCGGTTACTGGGGCAGCATTGGCGATAGGCTCGCTTGGCCATGCACGATCGGGCTGTTGGTCCTGATCGTCACCAATGTCGGCTTCCAGTATGGGATCAATGTCTGGAATCGCGCAATTTTCGACGCCATTGAGCAACGCAACGCCCATACCGTATATCGGCTGAGCGCCGTTTTCGTGCCGCTCGTGCTCGGAAGCACAAGCCTTGTGGTGGCACAAGTCTTCTTTCGTATGACGATACAGCGCCGCTGGCGCTCCTGGCTCACCACCGCAGTCATCGCGCGTTGGCTTGCAAGCGGCCGCTACTATCAGCTGAACCTCGTCGGCGGCGACCACAGCAATCCCGAAGCCCGCATCGCCGAGGATTTGCGGATTGCCACAGAATCGCCCGTCGATTTCATTGCCGGTGTCATCGTCGCATTTCTGTCGGCCTCGACCTTCATCGTGGTGCTGTGGACGATCGGCGGCGCCTTGACCCTGCCGATTGCAGGTTCGACCGTCACCATTCCCGGCTTCCTGGTCGTCACCGCGGTAATCTATGCCGCAATCACGTCCACCTCGATGGCGGTCATCGGCCGCCATTTCGTCCACCTCTCCGAGGAAAAAAACCAGGCGGAAGCTGAGTTCCGCTACACGCTGACGCGCGTGCGGGAAAACGGCGAGAGTATCGCATTGCTCGGCGGCGAGGAGGAGGAGCGCAGCGGCATGGACAAGACATTCGCCCATGTGCTCAGGCAGTGGGCGCTCCTTGCAGGCCAGCACATGCGCACAGCGCTGGTGTCGCAGGGGTCGAGCCTGTTTGCGCCGGTCGTGCCGGTTCTGCTTTGCGCTCCAAAGTTTCTCGAAGGCAGCATGACACTTGGACAGGTAATGCAGGCTGCCTCGGCCTTTGCCATCGTGCAGGGCGCGTTCGGATGGCTGGTCGACAACTACCCCCGTCTCGCTGATTGGAATGCCTGTGCACGGCGCATCGCCTCGCTGATGATGTCGCTCGACGGGCTCGAGCGGGCGGAACAGAGCAACACCCTTGGACGCATTAAGCGCGGCGAAACCGAAGGCGATGCGATGCTTGGGCTGAACAATCTCTCCGTGTCGCTCGACGACGGTACCGCCGTGGTCAAGGAAACCGAGGTCGTGATCAAACCAGCCGAGCGGGTGCTCGTTGCCGGCGAATCCGGCTCAGGCAAGAGCACGCTGGTGCGGGCCGTCGCAGGCCTGTGGCCGTGGGGTAGCGGCAGCGTCAACATCCACGCCGACAGACGGTTGTTCATGTTGCCGCAACGGCCTTACATCCCCACCGGGACGCTTCGCCGCGCAGTCGCCTATCCAGGCGCCGCCGACAACTGGACGCTGAAAAAGATCAAGGCGGCTCTCGACAAGGTGGGACTCGATTATCTCAACGCCAAGATCGAAGAGGACGCGCCATGGGACCAGACCTTGTCGGGTGGCGAAAAGCAGCGGCTCGCCTTCGCGCGTCTTCTGCTGCACAGCCCCGATATCATAGTGCTGGATGAAGCAACCTCAGCACTTGATGAGAAGAGCCAGGACAAGATGATGGAGATGATCATTCGCGAATTGCCGAAGGTCACCATCATCAGCGTAGCGCATCGCGCCGAGCTGGAAACCTTTCATAGCCGCAAGATCACGTTGGAGCGTCGCGAGGGCGGCGCAAAGCTTGTCAGCGATATCGATCTCGTCCCGCGCAAGGGCAGACGGAACTTGCTTGTGCGCCTCCTGAGGCACCGGGGCGCCCAACCGAAAGCCAGCACGCCCTTGAGCAAAGCGGCGCTGCCCCAGACAAAGCTGCCCCAGACAAAAAAGTGAAGGCCACCGGTCGGGACCCGGCGGACCGTCGCCCGTTCGAGTCACTGCCCACATCTGGTCTTAAAAGTGCCAGCCGTGATACCTTGATGCCGTGCAGGTGTTGCTGTCGGAACGTCAGATGGCACGAGCGCATTCCATTTTCGTAGTGCAACGCCGAGGCTGGCTGTGCAAAAGCCCGGATTGACTTCAAGGCCCGGGTTGATTTCAAAAGCCCAGGTTGTTTCCAAAAGCCCAGGTTGATCAAAAGCCCAGGTTGATTCAAAAGCAAAGGGACCAGCAATGACAATCGCCAAGAACACGATCTGCCTTTGGTATGACAAGGACGCCGAGGCTGCGGCCCGCTTCTATGCCGAGACTTTCCCCGACAGCTTGGTGAAATCCGTCCACCGCGCTCCCAGCGACTACCCGTCCGGCAAGGCGGGCGACGTGCTGACGGTCGAGTTCACGGTCGCCGGCATCCCCTGCCTCGGCCTCAATGGCGGTCCCGCGTTCAAACACAACGAAGCCTTCTCCTTCCAGATCGCCACCGACGATCAGCAGGAGACCGACCGCTACTGGAACGCCATCGTCGGCAATGGCGGCCAGGAAAGTGCCTGCGGTTGGTGCAAGGACAAATGGGGCATCTCCTGGCAAATCACGCCGCGCGTTCTGACCGAGGCGATGGCTGCCGGCGGCGACGAAGCAAAGCGCGCATTCGAGGCGATGATGGAGATGAAGAAAATCGACGTTGCCGCGATCGAGGCGGCGGCGCGGCTGATAGTGCTGGGGTGACCCGAAGCAGAAGTCGGTGCATCACCCGGCTGAGGAGATCATCGACAAGATCAGAGCGGAGCGGCTGGGAATGCCGCCGTGCCCATCATGTCCAGGCAGGCGTGCGATGGTGTTGAACTGCGCCGAGTTTTACGACGCCGAGCTGCGACGGCACAACGAGGTCTTCAGGGCTGCCGTCAAGGCGGGAACGCGTGATCGCGTGCTCGATATCGGATGCGGCTCGGGACAATCTTCTCGCGATGCTGCCCGCGTCGCGGTGGAAGGCAGCGTGCTCGGGGTGGACGTATCGGCCGAGATGCTCGAGTTCGCCCGGAGGCGTAGCGCGGACGAGGGATTGCGAAACGTCGCCTTCGAGCGCGGCAATGCGCAATTGCTGGCGTTTCCGCCTGCCGGCTTCGATCTGTGCATCAGTCGCTTTGGCGTGATGTTCTTTGCCGATCCGGCGGCGGCGTTCGCCAATATCGGCCGGGCGATGCGACCAGGGGCACGTCTTGTGTGGATGGTATGGCAGGGCCAGGACCGCAACGAGTGGGCGACTGCCATTCAGCGGGCGATTGCGCCGGGGACCGCCATATCGGCAGCCGCCGCCACCCCGTTTTCGCTCGGTGACCCCGTCATCACCGCGGAGGTCTTGCGTGCGTCCGGTTTTGTTTCGGTCGACTTTGCCGAAGTGCATGAACCGGTTTTCTATGGCCTGGACGTCGATGCGGCTTATGACGCTTTGCTTGGCCTGCAACTGGTGAAGGATCCGCTGGCTAGCGCGGATGTGGATGTCGCTGCGGCGCTGCGGCGGTTGCGCGAACTGCTCGACGCGCGCTTGACCGCGGACGGCGTGCTTTTCGACTCGCGTGCCTGGATCATCACCGCAGTTCGGGCGAGCTGATAGTAGCGGTTTTTCGGACATTGATCTGTAGGCGAACTGTCCCCTCGGCTCGGCCTTCCCGTCACCCTATTTGCGGCGTGACTTCTGAAAGCAGCCAATCCCGAAAAGCCCTGACTTTGCGCTGACGGATCGCCGCTGGCGGGTAGACGAGATAGAAGCTGGAGGGGGATTTCAGGGCGTGGCCGAAGGGCCGGACAAGTCGCCCGGCGGCAAGGTCGGCTGCAACGAGCATGGTCCGGCCCAGCACCACCCCTTCGCCTTGTGCTGCCGACTCCATCGCAAAGGTGGCAGAGTCGAAGGTAATCCCGCTCTGCGGGTCCACGCCGTCGACCCCGGCGCTTGCGAGCCAGGTCGCCCAGTCGATCGGAAAGCTGTCACGGATCAGCGTGTGATGTTTAAGATCCTGAGGAGTGCGGAGCGGATGTGCACCCTCAAGAAGCTTTGGGCTGCACACTGGAAACACCTCCTCGCCGGTCAAGAACTCTGACGTGAGCCCCGCATAATTTCCGCTGCCATACCGGACCGCGACATCGATGCCGTCGCCGAGGAAGTTGGTCAGCTTCCCGCTCGTCGAAACCCGCACATCGATGTCGCCATGCGCACGGTGAAAGCGATAGAGGCGTGGCACCAGCCATCTCCCCGCGAAGCCATCGGAGGTACTGACGTTCAGTGTCGAGCTCGAATAGCGGGCCGTTGCTGCAGCGGTGGCGGCAGCCAACTGGTCGAGCACCTCGCGCACCGCCCGCGCATAGGGCTCGCCGACGGCGGTCAGGCTCACCGAACGCGTACCGCGCTCGAACAGCTGCACACCGAGCTGATCCTCAAGGTTCTTGATCGCCCGGCTGATGGCGCCGTGGGTGACATGAAGTTCCTCTGCCGCCTTGGAGAAACTCAACAGGCGCGCCGCCGCCTCGAAGCTCGGCAAGGTGGTGAGGGGAGGCAGTTTCCGGGGCATGATCGATACCTGCATGTGTGAGCGATGCTCACACATTGTCGCCGATAAGTCGTTTGTCGTCCAGACCGGAAGACGGCATGTTTGCTCACGTAATCAGCCATCCACCGCCGCTGCAAAAGGCAAGTCTGATGTGACTGATACTCTCGCTGACGAAAGTCGCGGGGCAACCGCCCACATCCACGGAGAGCACCATGAGCGCCAAACGAGTTGAACCCATCGTCGACGTCCTGACCGGCATGGCCGGCCGCATCCTCGCCTCGAGCAGCCGGCGCCGGACCGAGCGGCTGATTGCACGCTTCTCGACCCGCCGGCTCGAAGACCTCGGGTTTGCCCACGACTGGGACGGCTCGATCTATCGGCAGTCGGACCGCCGCTAGCCTGAACGAAAGTAACGGCGGACAGGTTCTTCGCGAAAGATCGCTGTCGCAAGGAATTAACGGAGAACGGACATGGCCACCATCCATCCATTCCTCTGGTTCAACACCGACGCCAAGGAGGCCCGCGATTTCTATCTCTCGGTCTTCAAGAACGGCAAAGTGCTCGAGACGATCGAATACACCGACTGGGTGTCCGGAACCAACAAGACGGTCCCGCATGCCACCTTCGATTTCGAGCTCGAGGGACTGCACCTTACAGCGCTCAACGCCGGGCCGCAGCCGCCCTTCAACGAGCGGCTCTCGCTCTACATCGAGACCAAGGACCAGGCCGAGACCGACTACTACTATGAGGCGCTCACCGCCGGCGGCGGCAGGGAACAACCCTGCGGCTGGCTCACTGACAAGTTCGGCGTCTATTGGCAGGTCACCCCGGAAATCCTGCCGCGGCTCAGTGCCGATCCGGATCGCGAAAAGGCCAACCGCGTCCGGCAGGCGATGTATGGGATGCGCAAGATCATCATCGCCGACCTCGAAGCCGCCTACGCCGGCAAGGCTTGACCCTCACCTACATCGCAAACGAATGGAGACCTCCCGTGACATCGCTCGTGGACAGGAAAGTCATCGTCGTCGGAGGCAGCTCCGGCATTGGTCTTGGCGTCGCGGAAGCTGCGCTCAACAGCGGAGCGACGGTCGTGATCGTCAGCCGGTCGCAAGAGAAACTGCAGGCGGCCGAACGGACGCTCAATGCGGGTAATCGCGTGACAAGTTTGGTCGCCGACATGACCGACGAAGCAGACGTCGCTCGCCTGTTCGAAGAGGCCGGTCATTTCGATCACCTCGTATCGACCGCCGGAACACTGCCGCCCGGCGATCCCATCGGCGGTACCGACATGGAGGCGGTGCGGCGCTTCGTCGACAACAAGCTGATTGGCGCCGTCATGCTCGCCAAGCACGCTGTGCGCACCCTGAGGGCCGGCGGCTCCATGACCTTCACGTCGGGTATCAACAAGGACAAGCCGCCGGTGCCGGGAGGTGCAGTCGTCTCCGCGATTGCCGGCTCATTCAGCTACTTCGCCCGCGCCCTGGCGCTCGAACTGGCCCCGACGCGCGTCAATGTCGTGTCTCCCGGATGGGTAGAAACACCGATGTGGGACATCGTTGGAGAAGCCAAATCCGGCTTCTTTGCCGACATGGCTGCCCGGCTGCCATCGAGAAAAATTCCGACCGCTGCGGACGTCGCCGCCGCCTACCTCTACCTCATGGAAAGCGACTTCACGACCGGCGAGACAATCCGCATCGATGGCGGCCATAACCTGATCTAGCCGCCATTTGCACAGCGCCTGAATGGGTTGAGGCGGCATGACCGCTAGTCCGGCGCACTCCTGCCGAAGGCGGCGAGCGCCGGCGGCGTCATACCGGCGTAGCTCAATCGGGGTTTACATCGGCAGCCAGGTCCCTAGTTTTAGCGTTTCGCGCCGCGCACCGAGTGCGTGGATGATCGAGGACGGGACCGTGAGCTTTGGCCGGCCCCTCGAAACTTTCAAAGGATGGCTATCATGACACAGGCCAAGAATGGCGACACCGTGCGCATCAATTACAATGGACGCCTGGCAGACGGCACCCAATTCGATTCTTCCGGCAGCGAACCGCTGCAATTCACGCTAGGTGAAGGACAAGTGATCCCCGGTCTTGAAACCCATGTCGAGGGCATGGAGGTGGGCGCGAAAAGCACCGTGACTGTTCCCGCCGAGGCCGCCTATGGCCCCCACCGCCCCGAAGCGGTGATGACCGTTGACCGCGCCCGCGTACCAGACAACATCAACGTCGATATCGGCACTCGATTGCAGGTCAGAACCCCAGAAGGGCGCCCCATGCCGGTAACAGTCGTCGGCGTGGACGACGCCAGCGTCAAGCTCGACGGCAATCATCCGTTGGCCGGGCGGGATCTGGTGTTCGACGTTGAACTGGTCGAGATCGTTCAGGCGGCGTAGGGCACGGTCAAGGCCGTGTTGGCTACGACCTGGGGTGACGCACTTGCGCCGGAGATTTCGGCGGTGCGTCTCCTGTCGGAGGGAAAGACCGCGAGCAGCGCGGCGTTCGCGGTCGGTTACGAAAGCGTGTCACAATTCAACCGGGGGGTACGGTCGTCTGTTCGGTCTCGCTTGACAGCGGACTTCTTGTGACCGCAAAGTCTCGTGATGCGGGCGATTGGTTGGAATAGAATTGCGCGTGTCGGGGCAATCGTGCTGATGATCGGCACAAATGTTCCTGTGCCGGCACGTTCCGACTCGCTCCTTCTCACAAGCCCGTCCCAGCCAGCCAATGTCGGCGATGGGATGCTGGCGGCTGCCAATTATCATGATTCCGGCGACTATGATCGCGACCTTGCCGCAGTGGCGAAGCAGGCCGGCGACTGGGTCGTCAAGCGCGCGACGGAGGTGCCTCGCCCCGCACTGGTGCTCGACATCGACGAGACCGCTTTGGCCAACTGGGAAGTGATCACACGTGACAATTTCGGCCGCCCGATCAGCGGCGCCTGCGACATCGCAATCGACGGTCCCTGTGGCTGGGCCGCCTGGGACCAGCTTGCGAAGGATCCGGCCATTGACCCGGTGCTGGAGGTCTTCCGGCAGGCGCGAACGGCGAAAGTCGCGGTATTCTTCATCACCGGACGTCCGGAGGACCAGCGTCAGGCAACTGAACAGAACCTGCAGTCGGCGGGCTATGCCGGCTATGAGCAACTTTACATGGTCCAGCCTGGAGCCAAATATGGTTCCGCCGCAGATTTCAAGGCACCCATAAGAGCCGAAATCGAAAAGGCCGGCTACACGATAATTGCCAATGTCGGCGACCAGCCATCCGACTTGTTCGGGGGGCATGCCGAGAAGCTGTTCCTGTTGCCAAATCCGTTCTATCGGGTTCGCTGACGGCCGGAACGGCACAAGCCCGGATCCCCGGCTCCTTGCCGAGCACTACTAGGGTATCAAGACGACCTTGCCGGTCGCGCCGCGCTCCTCCAGCAGGCGATGCGCCTGACTGGCCTGGTCGAGCGGGAAGCGACCGCCGTTGGTCACTTTAAGCTCACCACTTGCCGCCAGATTGAAGAGCCCCGACAGGTCGTCACGGAGCACGTCTGGAGAGAGCAGCGGCAGCAGTGCAAAACCTCTCAGCGACTGGTTGCGGCCGATCATCGCCTCCATCTCCGGGCCGCCGAGCGCGTATCTGCCAAGTGCGGCAAACACCAGCTCTCCGCGAGGTGCTAGAGCCTCCAGCGCAACCGCGGCCAGCGGGCCGCCGACAATGTCGTAGATTATGTCGACGCCGGCGCCGCCGGCCGCTGCCCGGACGCGCTCTGGCCAGTCCGTTTTGCTGTAGTCGACGGCAACGTCGGCCCCCAGCGACAAAGCAAGATTGAGCTTGGCCTTGCTGCCGGCAGCCGCGATGACATTGCTCGCCCTTGCCCGCTTCGCAAGCTGGACAAGCAACGAACCGACGCCGCCCGCGGCAGCGGCGACCAGCACCGATTTGCCGGCCGGCGGGCTTTGCCGCGACAGATGCAACGCCGTCAGTCCTTGCACCATCAATGCCGTCGAGGCTTCGAACGAGAGCGCATCCGGCAAGGGCACGGCCAGGCTTGCGTCAATCGTCACATAATCGGCATAGCCGCCTAACGGGCGGCCCGAGGCGAACAACGGCGCGGCGACGCGCGTGCCGAGCAAGGAAGCATCCACCCCATGCCCGAGCGCCTCCACGATCCCGGCGGCCTCGACGCCAAGGATCATCGGCAGTTGCGGCGTCACCGCGTAGCGATCTGCGCGCATCAGCACTTCGAAGAAATTCACCCCGGCCGCACGAACGCGGACCAGGACCTCGCCGGCTTGCGGCTCGGGCTTCGGCACCTCAACCATTTCGAGAACGTCAGGGTCGCCGAAACGGTTCAGTTGAATGGCTCTCATCACATGCACCGATCGTTATTGGCATCGGCCGCTGTTTGCCACTATCTGCCTGGCTTCGACCACACACCGATTTGTCCGCCGCTGACCGGGAGGTGACCATGGCCAAGCTGATCAAGAGACTGCCGATGCTGCCGGCCGAGCGCGCGCTGAAAGTGATTTCGGGCCGCTGGAAGGCGATCATCCTCTACCATCTCTTCGACGGGCCGCGGCGGCTGTCGGCGCTGCAAGGATTGATGCCCAATATCACGCAGAAAGTGCTGATCCAGCAGCTTCGCGACATGGAAGAGCACGGCCTCGTTCGCCGCGAGATCTTTGCCGAGATCCCCTCGCGCGTGGAATATTCGGCGACGCGGCTCGGCCTCAGCCTCGAGCCCATCCTGCTGGCACTTTGCCAGTGGGGTCAGCACCACGCCGACGAGTTGAATGAGATGGACCGCCTTGCCGATTGCATCATCAGGCCAAGGCAAGCGCAGGACGCGCATGCCGTCTGAAAAAAACGGGCGGCGCATGCGCCGCCCTGAATCCTTGGGAGAATTAATCCTTGGGAGGATTGTTCGAACCTGCGCTCAGGCCGCCTTGACTTCCTCGGCGACGGCATCGGCCTGACGCGCCGTCTTCAGTACCCTGGCCCACCATGCAATGTCGTTGACGAGCGCGGTTGCCGCCTGGTTGAGGTGCTCGAATTCATCGAGCTTCTTCTCACCTTGCTTGACGGCAAGGAAATCGGCCCAGGCGATGTGGACGGCGGACTTCACCGGCGCCATCTGCAACTCGACCGCATGCAGCCTCAGCTGCTCGACCGCACGCGCGCCACCAACGCTGCCATAGCCGACGAAGCCGGCCGCCTTCTTGTTCCACTCGTTGGCGGCGTAGTCGATGGCGTTCTTCAGCACGGCCGTCGGGCCATGATTGTATTCGGCGGCGGTGAAGATGAAGCCGTCGAATCCGGCGACCTTCTTTTGCCAGCGCTGCGCCACTTCGTTCTGCGACGGCGCCCAGGCGGAGGATGCGACCTCATCGAAGAACGGCAGCGGGAAATCGCGCAGGTCGACGACTTCGACATCGATGTCGGCATGCGACCTGGCGATCTTGGCAATCCATTGGGCCGGGACGTCGGCAAAGCGCGCGGCGCGGGTCGAACCAATGACGATGGCGATTTTGGGTTTTGACATAGAGGGGCTCTCCTTACAGGAATACTGGTATCGTTTAGATACCTGCGCTATATGAGTAACTGGCCGCTCAATGTGCAAGGAGGCACTTTTTTGTTACCAAGGCACCCGCACCGCACCGAGGACTGCCGCGCCATCTCGGAAATCCTGCAGCGCGTCGGCGACAAATGGACCGTGCTCGTCGTCGGCAAGCTCGGCGACGGGCCGCTGCGTTTCAACGAGCTGCGCAGCGCGGTCGGCGGCATTTCACAGAAGATGCTGACCACCACTTTGCGCGGGCTCGAGCGCGACGGCTTCGTCACGCGCACCGTGTTCGCGACCATCCCGCCGCGGGTCGACTACGAATTGACCGACCTTGGCTACGAGCTTCTGGTGCCGGTCGGTGCACTCGGCGAATGGGCGCGCAAGAACACCGAGCGTGTCAAGGTCGCGCGCGAAAAATTCGACGCCATGCACAGCTGAGCCCTTGCGCTGCAAGGGTTTGAACCTGACGGGGATCCTCCGGATGAGCCCTACTGCTGTAATTGCATCTTGCTCTTCGGCAGCTTCTCGATCCGGTTCCATTTCGGGTTGGGACTGACCACCTTGCCGCCAATCGTGCAGGTCGTGGTCGTCTCCTTCCGGCAATTGCTCACCGTCGTACCGCTGGTGTCGCATTTCGTCGCCGAGCAGATCTCGCACTTGGCCGCCTGCCCGTTGATGGTGCGGTTTTCCGACGTGCAGGTGGCGCCTGGATCGCCTTTTTTGACCTCGGCAAAAGCGCTTGCGGACGACAGGCAGAGCAAGGCTGCAAACGCACCGGCCAGGGCAGCGTTCAGCATGTGTTGACGCATTGTCTTTCCTCCCAAGATCCCGTCGCTCGCGCTGCAGGCGCGCATGCGGGAACCCGTTGGTCAAAGACCACGCCGGATCGCTGCCCGCATCCCCCGCGCGGGAGAGACGGCTGTTTAAGTTCGTCTTCTGGAATCAGGCCGGTCAGCCTTCCGCCGGAACCGCCTTCGGCTTGCCTTCGCCGTCCAGCGCCACCATGACGAAGTCGGCATGGGTGACCTTCTCCATCAGGTCGGAGAGATAGCGCTGCGCCCAGGCCTCGACCTTGAGCGTCATCGAGGTGCGGCCGACCCGTTCGACATGCGTATAGATGCACAGCGTGTCGCCGATCTTCATCGGCTTGGCGAAGGACATTTCCTTCACCGCCGCCGTCACCACGCGGCCCTTGGCGCGCTCGGCGGCGCGGATGCCGCAGGCGAGATCCATCTGCGCCATCACCCAGCCGCCAAAGATATCGCCCGCCGCATTGGCATCGGAAGGCATGGCCAGCGTCCTGAGCGTCAGATCGCCGATCGGCCGCCCGTCCGCGTAATGCACCATTTGGCCAATCCTCTCGAAGCCGATCGTCCGATCCCGTATCGTCATGGCACGGACAGGTCAACGCCACTGAATAGTGTCGCGGCCTGACGTTCGGCGATGCACTCTATGGCCGAGGTGAGAAAGCTGGCGCGCCCGAGCGCTTACCAATAGGTGCGCTTTACAAAGCGGGCCACGGCGTCGGGACGTAGGCGTAGGCGTTGCCTTCGCGGATCACATGACCGATGCCTGGGAAGGGCAGGTGCATGCCTGCGACGAGCAGGCCATCCGCTGACACCATGTCGAGCACCTTCTTGCGTGTGGCGATTGCGGCCTCCTGGTCCACGTCGAAGGCGATTGCCCATTCCGGATGCGCAAATTGCAGCGCGGAGGCGTGGATTACGTCAGTGAAGAGCAGCAGGTTGGCATCACCAGAGCCAATCCGAAGCGCGAGATGCCCCGGCGTATGTCCGGGCGCAGGCAATGCCCTGATTCCGGGCGCGATCTCGACCTCGCCTTCGATCTTCCTGACTTTGCCATCGTAAGGCACCAGCGATTTGCGCGCTATTTCGAAGTACGGCTTCATCTGGTCGGGCGCCTTGGATAGGATCCCGTCATCGTGCCAGAAAGCGAATTCCGGCGCGGCAACCACGACCTCCGCTGCCGGGAAGGCGGCCTTGCCGCCAATCCCGACAAGGCCGTTGGCATGGTCGGGATGGAGGTGGGTGATGATTACCGTGTCGATTTCTTCCGGCCTGACGCCGGCGGCTGCGAGCGCCTCAGGTATATGTCCCAGTATAGGCCCCATCGCCGATGCCGTGCCGGTATCGATCAGCACCCGCCTGTCGCCCCTGGTGACAAGGTAAGCGTTGACCGAGGTCGGGAGTGCCTTTGGCAGGAATGCCTTTGCCAGGAGCGCTTCAGCGGCAGCCGGATCGGCGGAAGGGAAGAGTTCGAGGCCAAGATTGAGGTAGTCGTCGCTCAGCGCAGTAATCTCGAGGTCGCCGAGCATAAACCTGTGGGCGCTCGCAAGCGAAGCCGGAGACGGGGCGGCGATAGCCGCAGCGTTGCTCGCAAAGAGGTTGATAGGGGAAAGTAGCAGGGCGCTGGCACTAAAGGCGCCAAGGCCGAACGTTCGACGGTCGATATTCATGGTCTTGTCCTTCGAATGTGCAGATGAAACTAGTCGCAGGCTACGGGGTCGCCGCCAGGGCAGATGCCGACCCCTCGGACCACTCTTCGAGCGGGGTCGGCGCGGGTCATGGCGAACTCCTTGCGACATCAATAATGCGCCTCACAAGCAGCTGGAATAGCGACGGGATGCAGTTCACTGCTGCAAATTATGCAGCAATCAATTTAGGCGGGTAAGGCCGCTCGTTTGGCCGTCCGCTGAACGGCCTGGCCGAGCCCCGGCTTTGCCTACTGGACAGGCTTCCGAGGCTCGAGCGCTCGACGCAACGTCGGCGCCTCTTGCTCGATATGATCCCACAGACGGTTGGAGATCGGCCCGTGCGGCCGGTCGCGGCGGCGCGCCACCGCGAACTCCTCGGTACGGCCTGGCAGATGACGGCCGGACGCTCCACGCGAACGCAAGGAATGGCCGGATTGCTGGACTAGCTGGACGTTGAATGTGGATCAATTCGGGCTGAAAAGAAGCAAAGTTCTGGCTCCATGACGGCGGCAGAGCCGATGGTCCCGCCAGCGCAATTCCTTTCCCTGCCCGTTTCGGACCGACGCTTTTCAGAACGCGAAATCCGCGGACTGAACGACATCGGCTGGGAGCCAGGTTTCATGAACCTGCAAGATCTCGGGCCCGCGGCTGTAGCCGCGATCGCGGACCACCATCGTCGTGACCCGGCCATTGTTCGGTTCATCGGAGTCCTTCGCGTCGCGTTGCCATTCGTGGTAGTTCACGACCGCCAGGTCGGCGCTTTGATGGCTGATCCGGATGTCGCGTATTTTGATACAGAAGGCCGGATTCGATCCGTAGATGCTCTTCATGTAACCTGCGAAGTCTTTTTTCCCGAACGCCCTGCCGCCTGGCATGATGGCGACCAGATCGTCGCTGATCCGGTCGAGCGCGTTCTTCTTGAACGTCGCGTCGTCGCCAGGGCATCGGCCCGCCACCCAGTCGGTGAAGAATTCGTGGATGTCGTGGATCGTCGCCTCGATTTCCTTCGTTTGAAGGGACATTTTTTCCTCCTGTCTCAAGATGATGCTGGATCAGGCGCTTTACGCCGTGGCTTGCCCCGACCGGACGCTGCTTGAGGACAGCCCGTACCACGCGAGCCACAGGCACATGAGAAGCGAGGAAACCAGCCAGATCGGACCCCCGATGCCGATCCCGAGCTGCTCACCGAGTGTCCACCCGGTTGCCGAAAGGATACCGAACGCCGAGCCGACGATCGCGGCCCATCGGGGCAGTATCCCGACGTTATCGCGGGCGTCGTGATACGCGACAAGCGCTGTCGCCAAGGCCAGCGCCCAGAATCCGTTACCCATGCCGCCGGAAAACGCCCACCAGGTCATGAAGGCGTTGGTGTCACCCCGGTCGGCCACGACCGCGACCACCGATGCCTCGGCGACTGCGGTGGAGAACGTGGTCAGGGCGCCGAGAGCCATCACCATCCAGGCGGAACTCAGCATCGGCGAATGCCGGACCCGGGGGTTGAGCGCCAGGTTCAGGAACGAAGCGCCGGCGATCAGGAACAGCGCCGCTGCCGCCGTCCAATGGACCATAGCCCATCGCCCATGGCCCTCGGCGATATTCTGCATCTGAACAGACAAATCCGCGTCCGGTGGCCCGTGAAAGACGAGCGCAGCCGCCAGCAGCAGCGTTCCGGTGGCGAGCCAGACACCGCCCGGCCCGCTCATGCTGTTATTATTCGTTTGCATCGGGAAAACCTCCTGTGGCCTTTACCACGCCATGAAGTTTAGACCCGCGTCACGGTTGCCCGCTTCGGCGTAAATACCCACGCAGCGAGAAATTTTGGCTTGGGTAGGATTACCCAGATACGCCCATGCCGATCAGGCCGTGCTCGACCGCAAAGGCCGTGGCTGCCGCGCGCGTGCGCACGTTCAGCCGCGTCAGGATATCGCTAACGTGACGGTCTACCGTCCGCTGGCTCAGACCGAGCTCGCCGGCAATTTCCGGGTTGGTCAGGCCTGACGCGATCAGGCGCAGAACCTGCGTCTGTCTGAGGGTGAGAACTTCGCTGCCTGTCGCCGTCATGATAGCCCGCAGCTTGCCGGCAACGGCTTCGTCGGGGCGCGCGCCGAGCTCGCGGAAAAGTCTTATCGCTTCGTCCAGTTCGGTCTGCGCCGCTTCAGTATCGCCGGTTGCGAGACAGGCCCGCGCTGTCAGCACCCGCATCCGGGCAAGATGATAGGGCGCCCGAAGGTCCCAGAGGATCTCCACTGCGCGCCGGATATGGGCCAATGCCTCCGCGGCTCGACCAGCATGGATCAGCACCCGCGCGGTAGCCTCGGCGGCTGCGGCGCGGACTGCATCCGCGGAATATTGGCGCGCGCAGTCGCGCAGTGTTTCGCACAGTTCCCAGGCGTCATCGGCCGAACCGACAGCGAGAGTGATTTCCACCGCAGCCGGCAAGAGGCGGAGTTTGCCCGGAATGTCATCGACCGACTGCAGTGCGCGGCGGATCGCCGAAAGGGCCGGCTGCTCGTGCCCCTGCTGCAATCGCATAAGCGCCAGCCCCGGCTGCGGATCGAACCCGAGCCTGCTCGCTGCGCGATAGGCGGCATCGGCCTCGTCCCATTGGCCGCGGAGGCGAAAGACCTCGCCCTTCTGGTAGAATGCCGGACCGGCGTGGTGCTTCGAGGGCCCCTGCTGAAGGCGGATGCTGGCGACACTGGCCTCGCGGCCGGCCTCGTCCCAGTGGCCGTCGAGGATCAGGATTTCGGCCCGGTGGATCAGGCATCGGCCGGTGAAGGCAACGATGTCGGGCTGTCCCGCGCACCATCCGATCAGCGCCGATGTCCATTCCCTCGCCCGGCTCGTGGCATGAAATTTCTGACAGATCTCGATCACGCTGCAGTAGACCAGCCCGGTAACGATCGGTGAGAGCCGGCCCGAGGTGACCGAAACCATCGCTTCGTCCAGCAGTTCGAAGCCTCGCACAGTCGCCGCGCACGATCAATATCCGACCCTGAAGGTGGCGCGCGATAGCCAAGAGGTCCGGATCTTCGCAGCGCTGTCCGATCTCCGCGGCACGTGTTGCGTGGGTGAATGCTTCGTCCGGACTGTCGGCGGCGAGGCATTGTTCGACCATTGGGAGCTGAAGGTAACCTTGTTCTGCACATTCCGGCGCATGATCCGCGACCAACCGGTTGGCGCGGGTCAGCCATCCGCTGCCTTGGGCGAATTCGCCGCGAAACATCAGGGTGAGCCCGATCCAGAAGCCGCAACGCGCTGCGGATCGTTCGCGTCCGTTCCGGAGATGCTCTTCGAAAGCCCTCTCGTAGTCCCGAACGAATTCCTCCTCGCGCCCAAGCATGTAGGCGGCTTCCCCGAGGCGCTGGAGCTCGGCGCCGCCAAGTTCACTGCGGCGGCCTCTGTCTGACAGTTCGCGGTGAAGCCTGGACCAATCTCCGCGATTGGCTAGCTCCGCATACGGATCCGATGCAACTGCACCGTCTTCCGGCGACTTGTCGGGTGATCGGTCGGAGGGCGCGGGCATATCCTCAGAATAGCACATATCTTGCTGAGGAGGTGGCGGCAGGTTACCGACATGGCAGAAGTTCGTTTCGGGCTCAATCGAGCCGTTCATCGCGTCCGCCGCCGAGGACCGGGAAGGGTCGCACCCTGCCGTCTGCAAGGTGTTTGTCCAGCGACTGTTGTGTGGCGAAACCGGCTAAAATCCCAGTCGTGTGAAACTTGTCATGGCCGCTTAGGTGTCATTTCGCCCTCTACCGGAACCGCCCCCAACGTCGGCGCCTCTTGCTCGATATAATCCCACAGACGGTTCGAGATCGGCCCGTGCGGCCGGTCGCGGCGGCGCGCCACCACCAACTCCTCGGTGCGGCCTGGCAGATGACGACCGGCAATGGATTGCAGGCGTCCGTCGCGCAGTTCTTCCTCGATCAGGAAGCGGGGCATGTGGCCCCATCCGAGGCCTTGCAGGATGATTTCCTTCTTCATGCCCTGATCGGCCACCATGCATTGAGGCGCACCCTCGATCATGAAGTAGTCTTGTCGCGGTGAATGGCGGGCCGTGTCGCGCATGACACATTGGGTGAACGCGTGCATCTGATCCGGCGTGATGGGGTGCTTGATGCGCTCCGGCAGAAAGCCCGAAGCCACCACGGGAACGAATGGCACCTTGCACAGATCGATCCATTCCACCCGCGGATCGCTCTTGTCGATCCAGTGCAGGATCAAATCGGCTTCGTCATCGAAGAGGCGCTCCCACGGGCCGCCCACCGCCTCGAAATGCAGGTGCAGGCGTGTGCCCGGACACTGGGCGAAGAACCGTCCGAGCATGCCCAGTGCCTGCGGGCGCGGGCAAAGGTCGCCGATCACCACATGGATCTCGCTTTCTTCGCCCATTGACAGCTGAGCAGCATGAAGCCGCAAGCCCTCGAGCTCGCGCAGCAGCGATTGTGCCCTGCGATGGAACGACAGCCCTGCCTCGGTGGGGCGCACGCGATAGCCGCTGCGATCCAAGAGAACGAGGTCGAGTTGCCGCTCCAGCTTTGCAACGGCTGCGAACACCGCCGGGTGCGAGCGATGCAGCATGGCCGCCGCAGGCTGAAAGCCGCCGCAGCGGACCACGGCATCGAAGCATTGCAGGTCGTGCAAGGTGAATTCGGCCATGTCAGCTTACATTACAGAGATTATCCCATCTTTGTAATATCATCAAAAGCGTGCCGCCGCTAGGCTTTGCCACGTTCAACGCTCCAAAAGGAAGGTGTATTCACCATGAATGAGCTGGATTTCGTGACCGTCGGCGATGGCACGCGCATCGCCTACCGCATCGACGGCGACGCCGGGCAGCCTGTGTTGGTGCTGTCGAATTCCATCGCCACCACGCTGCGGATGTGGGACATGCAGGTCGACGAGCTGTCGAAGCATTTCCGTGTTCTGCGCTATGATTTTCGCGGCCACGGAGGGTCGAGCGTTCCGGCCGGCGCTTATTCGCTCGACCGGCTTGGCCGCGACGTGATCGAGTTGCTCGACGCCCTGGGCATTGAACGCGTACACTTCCTCGGTCTGTCGTTGGGCGGCTTCGTCGGGCAGTGGCTCGGCATCCACGCGCCCGAGCGGATCGAGCGCTTGATCCTGAGCAACTCCTCATCCTACCTCGGACCGGCAAAGCAGTTTGACGAGCGGATTGCCGCCGTGCTGCAGGCGCCGGATATGCCCGAAACCGCCGAGATGTTCCTGGGCAACTGGTTTCCTGCGCGTATGCTGGCGGCCAACGAGCCCGTCATCGAAGAATTTCGCGCCATGCTGCTGGCTATCGACCGGCAAGGCTTGGCTGGCTTGTTCGCGGCGGTTCGCGATGCGGACCTTCGCCGAACCATAGCGCTGATTTCCAGGCCAACGCTGGTAATCGCCGGCCGGCACGACACTGTGACAGCCGCCAGCCATAGCGAGCTGATCGCGGCGACGGTGCCCGGCGCGAAACTGGTTGTCCTGCCCGCGGTTCACTTGTCGAACGTCGAGTACCCCGTAGAATTCATGCAGGCCGTGCTCGGTTTTCTGCGCTGAGATGGAGCACTGAGTGAAACCCCGTTTTCGAACATCCCCCGCATGGACCGCAACCTATGATGCACTAACACGTAGCTCAGGCTAGACTGGGCAAGGTAGGTAGCGGATGACGGCTGACATGGAACTTGGCTTTCGCCCACTGACGCCCGATCTGTGGCCGGCGCTCGAGGACCTGTTCGGTGACAGCGCCGTCTGCAGTCGCTGTTGGTGTATGCACGGACGGATCGGTCGTTCTTACCGAAAGAGACCCGGCGAGGAAAACAAGGCCGCGTTCCGGCAGGACGTCCAGCATGGTCCGCCTCCAGGCGTACTTGCTTTCGACGGCGATACGGCTGTCGGATGGTGTCAGGTGACACCGCGAGATGCCCTGCCCTGGCTCGATCGGCTGTGGCAGCTCAAGCGTGTGGATGATGCGCCGGTCTGGTCCTTGTCCTGCCTCTACGTGCGAAAACGATACCGCAGGCGGGGCGTAACATTCCAGCTGATTGCGGAAGCACTGGAAGTCGCAAGGCGCGCAAATGCTCCTGTGCTCGAAGCCTATCCTTTCGACGCCGACGTATCGCCGAGCGCTTCCGGCAGCGGATATGCCTCCACCTTCGCGCGCGCCGGGTTCAGGGTCGTCGCTCGCAGAACGCCGGCCCGCCCGATCATGCGCTATGATTTCAAGCAGATTGCCGATCATCGCCTGTGATCGCAGCTTGAAGTTGTCATCCAGCCGCTATTGCGCCCGCTTCTCTTCTCGCTTTTGCGAGGATGGTCGTCTCCGGCGCAACGGCAAATTGCTCACAAAATGCATCGATGTGATGCTGGCCCCGACCCGCGTCTCCAACGGCAACAAGGGCCAAGCCCCAGGCGAGGTCTGTTTGCACATAGTTTTCCAACGAAAAACGTCGAAATTTCATCTTGGATCGTCGTTCGAAACTAGCAGCAACGTCCTTTAGTGCGGTGATTCTGGACCAGTCCTGCTGGGCAGCATTGAGCGCCGCCAAAGCTGCGCGTTCAACCTGATAGGAGCTATCGCTACTATAGAATGAGCACCAGTTGGGAATCCGGCCCGATGAATCTATCGGGTCAATGCAAAGGTCAAAATTCGCTGACTTCGCCGTCCTTTTCCACCGGAGGCTTCCGCCTCTGAAAAGTGGCACAAAGTCGATCGAGACGCCCCAACAGGCGGAGAAGGTCATGCCTTTCAACATCTGAAATTTCAGCAGATAGCGTATGTGATCTGTTGGACGGCCAACCCAGAACAAATCCCCTACTCGTTGAAAATCGGATGCCAAGCCGCCTTCCAATGCTCCAGCGGCAATGTCGCCCAACGCTTTACCACGCTGAGGCGCACGACGGAGGTCTGGCTGCCGACGAAATCTTTCGATCAAGCGGGAGAACATCTAACCTCTTCAACGGCAATCGTAAATGTTGAGCGTCACCGGCGAACATTACTGAACGCAAACAGATTAATCAAAGCCGTAGCGAGGCTCACCGACATTGCAACAGCAAGACTAGACTTCGGTAGCGGATCGCAGCTTGGCAAGTCTCACGTCTCCGGCCGAACGAACTGGCTGGCGACCTTAGGTTGTAGGCGCGAAAGTCACCGTCGGGCGTGATTACCAACTCTGTGGTGTTCGCCCGTTGTTTTCGATGTGATAGATCAGGTTGACAAGGTAGACCCTAGAACCCGTCAAAAGTGGGTAAATGGAGCTATTAGGGACAATGCGTTCGCAGGAAGAATGGTCAAGCAATGAAGACGCTCGTGCATACAGAGAGCTCCGAACCCTAGTCGATAAATGGAAACGCCTTGGGACGAAGACCTATCCGGATGGAACGGAGTGGATCGGACATACGCCAGATCGGGCTCCTGAAGCATATTTGCACCAGCTGTATGCTCCGCTTGGCGCCGTCGGAGTTGGGCAGATGGAGTCTGAAATTTCGTGCCGACTTCCAGATAATTTCCGTTGCTTTCTCATGCTCCACAACGGGATAGGTCTGTTTGCGAATTATATAAGCGTCTATGGGCTGCGACGTAGCTGGTCACGCACGAATTTGGTGGAGGCGGGTCAACAACCCTTCTCCATACTGGAACCAAATATAAAGAGACGACCAGGCAATGCACCAGACGATGTTCTCTTTATTGGTGCGCTAGGGGACAATGACGATTTAATTGGCATGAATCCGGACGGGAGGGTCTTTCGCTGGGAGAGTGATGATCCTCTGTCCGGTTCGATTAAGTCCTACACGAGCGTGTTCACCTTCCTGCTGGAAGAAGCCAATGAGGTGGCGGCCCTGTTCGACCCGGATGGGCGCGAACACGACTGAACTCGGGCAGCAGGCGACAGGCTGACATTCAAACCGAATATCACCAGTCGCTTTTTTCACATCGGATGCCGGAAGACCCGGCGACGCCGCGTCGCGCCCAAGCCTAGGTTAGAGCCGAATTCCGGAGCCAGCCGCAGCCACCATGCAAACCTATGACTTCATCATCGTCGGTTCCGGCTCGGCCGGCTCGGTCCTGGCCGAAAGGCTGTCGGCTTCCGGCCGCTTCTCGGTGCTGGTGCTCGAGGCCGGCGGCAGCGACCGTCGCTTCTACGTCCAGATGCCGCTCGGCTACGGCAAGACCTTCTTCGACCCGGCGGTCAACTGGAACTACAAGGCCGAGCCGGATCCGGGTCTGGCCGGCAATGTCGACCACTGGCCGCGCGGCAAGCTGCTCGGCGGCTCGAGCTCGATCAACGCCATGGTCTGGATCAGGGGCGCGCGCGAGGATTTCGACGCTTGGGCAGCGGCCGGCAATCCCGGCTGGGGCTTCGATGACCTGCTGCCCGCCTTCAAGGCGCTGGAGGATAACCAGGCCGGCGCCGACCAATGGCGCGGCGTCGGCGGGCCGCTGCATATCACCGACTGCTCGACCTCCGTCCATCCGCTCACCAAGCGCTATCTCGCCGCCGCCAACCAAGCCGGCCTGCCGCTCAACCCGGATTTCAACGGCGCCTCGCAGGAAGGCGCCGGCGTCTACCAGATCACCACCAGGAACGGCCGCCGCATGTCGGCGGCGCGCGCCTTCCTGCGCCCGGCGATGAAGCGTAAAAACGTCCGCGTCGAGATCAACGCCCTGGCGACAAAAATCCTGTTCGAGGGCAAACGCGCCGTCGGCATCGAATATCTCCAGAATGGCGCGACGAAAACCGCCCGCGCCGGCCGCGAGATCATCCTGTCGGGCGGTTCGGTCAATTCGCCTCAACTTCTCCAGCTTTCCGGTGTCGGCCCGTCGGCGCTTCTTGGCGCGCTCGGCATTCCCGTCGTTCACGCCAACGAGAATGTCGGGGCAAACCTGCAGGACCACGTCGGCATCAACTACACGTTCAAGGGCAGGCTGCCGACGCTCAACCAGATCCTGCGCCCGTGGTGGGGCAAACTGCTGGTCGGCATGCAGTACGTGTTTTTGCGCTCGGGCCCGCTGTCGCTGTCGATGAACAATGCCGGCGGCTTCTTTCGCACCGATCCGGCCACGGCACGGCCCAACATGCAGCTCTATTTCCAGGCGTTTTCAACCGTCATTCCGAAGAGCGGCGAACGCCCGATCCTGACGCCCGATCCATGGCCGGGCTTTTCCATCGGGCTGTCCAATTGCCGTCCGTCGAGCCGCGGCGAAATCATGATCCGTTCCGCCAATCCGCGCGATTATCCCAAAATCGTCGCCAATGCCTTTTCGACCGAGGCGGACGTCGCTGAAATGCTGGCGGCGGTGAAATTCGTCAGGAAGATCGCCTCGATGCCGGCGATGGCCGAGATCATCGAGGAAGAGGTTTTGCCCGGTCCCTCGATCACCTCCGACGCGGATCTCATTCAGGATTTCAGGAAGCGCTCGGGCACCGTCTATCACCCGGTCTCGACCTGCCGCATGGGGCCGGACGCGGCGCACGCCGTCGTCGATCCGCGCCTCAAGGTACACGGCCTCGAGGCGTTGCGCGTTATCGACGCCTCGATCTTTCCCGACAACATAACCGGCAACACCAACGCCGCCGCGATCATGACCGGATGGAAGGGCGCCGAACTGGTTCTGGAGGATCAGAAATGAAAATCACCGACGTCAAGACCTGGGTGGTCGGCAATCCGCCGCCCGGCATCGGCGGCAAGTATTTCATCTTCGTCAAGCTCACCACCGATGGCGGCGTCGTCGGCTATGGCGAGGCCTACAACGCCACCTTCTCGGCTCATGTCACGGCGAAAATGGTCGAGGACATGGCCGAGCGTTATCTGATCGGCCGCGACCCGCACGATATCGAGACCTTCTTCCGCCGCGCCTATTCGTCCGGCTTCACCCAGAGGCCCGACGTGTCGGGCATGGGCTGTTTCTCGGCGCTGGAAATCGCCTGCTGGGACATTATCGGCAAAGAGGCCGGCAAGCCGGTCTACAAGTTGCTCGGCGGCCAGGTGCATGAAACGCTGCGTTCCTATACCTACCTCTACCCGCACAGCGGCAGCGTCCACACCGAGGACGCCCGCGGCAAGAACGTCTACAACGATCCCGATATGGCCGCCGCCTGCGCGCTCGAATATGTCGAGCAGGGTTTTAACGCGGTCAAGCTCGACCCAGCTGGCCCCTACACAGCCTTCGACGGCCACCAGCCGCGCCTCGTCGACATCGATCTCTCCGCCCGTATGGTCAAGGCGATCCGCGACGCGGTCGGCACAAGAGCCGACATCCTGTTCGGCACGCACGGCCAGTTCACCGCATCGGGTGCGCTGCGCCTCGCTCGCGCCATCGAGCCCTATGATCCGCTGTGGTTCGAGGAGCCGGTGCCGCCCGACATGCCCGAGGTCATGGCTCAAGTGGCGCGCGGCACTTCGATCCCGATCGCGACAGGGGAAAGACTGACGACGAAGTTCGAATTTGCCCGCGTTATCGAGAACCGTGCGGCGACCATTCTGCAGCCCGACCTCGGCCGCTCCGGCGGCATTCTCGAAACCAAGAAGATCGCCGCCATGGCCGAAGCCTATCACATCCAGGTCGCGCCACACTGCTATTGCGGGCCGATCGTCGGCGCCGCCAACATCCAGCTCGCGGTAACGCTGCCCAACTTCCTCATTCTGGAATCGCTGAAGCAGTGGGGCGGCTTCCACGAAAAGCTGCTGAAGAAGAAGATCGAATGGCAGGACGGCAACGTCATCCCGTCGAAGGAGCCAGGCCTCGGTGTCGAACTCGACGAAGCCGTCTGCGAGGCGCATCCCTGGACCGGCAAGGACCTGCATTTGCAGATGATGCAGACGCCGCTGATGCCGTGAGCGAGCGCCATGCCTTTATCGGCCTTGGCCATCCCGGCAGCCACCCGCCAGCCTGATCCGCAACGCCTTTACCATCGCCGTCCGTGCCAGCTCAGGCCTTGGAGAGCAGTTTGCTCATGCTCACGCGCTGCTCGACCTCATACCCGCACTTGCGGTAGAACCCGAGGACCGCTGAGTTGGAAGCGACAACTTGGAGGTTGATCTTTACGCAGCCAAGGGCGGCGAGCCGTTTTTCGGCTTCCTGGATGAGGGCCTCTCCGATCCCCTTGTGGCGATGGGATTGCAGGACGGCGATCCGGGAAATCCAGCCCCGGTGGCCATCATATCCAGCCATGATCGAACCGACGACCCGGCCAGATTCAAGCACAACCAAAAAGAGGTTCGGCTGGTATCTCAGCTTCTCGGGGATCGAAATATGAGCCGCGTTCCAAGGGCTGTCATCGGGGAATGCGTCCCGCCAAAGCGTATCAACCCCGTCAAAATGACTGTCGGTGTATTCAATGGTCGAGAACATTCATGTCCGTTCCAACTGGCCCGACCGGGGTTGTCTGACATCAGGCAGAATATCAGCAATTTCAAAGCGCTGAATGTATCTGCGGAATCAAAGCGGTAACGACCGGATTCAAAGTCTCAACACCTTGATTCAATATCTCAGCGTCAATGCGCCGGGCAGGATCTCGAAAGTTGCTGGTATGCGACCCGGCGATTCGCCGTCTATGTCGATCAGCGCGGCGTTCTTTTGCACATCGCCGAGCGGCTCGACAACCACTTTCTTGCCGCGCAGGATGGTGATCGCCGGATGGTTGCGGTGCCGCCCGCCATAGAGCAGGCGGATGTCCCAGATCAGCTTCAGCTTGCCGGCGGCGCGCAGGATGACGATGTCGAACTCGCCGTCGTTAAGCTCGGCGTCGGGCGCGATCATCATGCCGCCGCCGAAGAATTTGCCGTTGGCCACCGCCACCAATGCCATGCGCGCCTCGACCGGGGCACCGTCGTCGATGGTGATCGCAACCTCCTGGAACCGATAGCGGAGGAATTCCCAGACCGTGCGCCAGTAGAACAGTGCCTTGGCCGAAACCTTGCCCTTGCGCCTGTCGGCGTTGACGGCACGGTCGGTGGCGCCGGAAAGCCCGAGGCTGGCGATGTTGATGAAATGGCGGCTGGCCAGTGCGCCATGGTCGTCGACATAGCTGATGCAGCCGGCATCGACCTTGCGCGGCTTGGCCTCGGCAATCCGCTTCAGCGTCAGATCGACATTGTTCGACAGGCCGAGCCCGCGGGCGAAGTCGATGCCGGTGCCGCAAGGCAGCAGCCCAAGTTCAGCCGTCCGGCCGCTTTCCCGGAAAGCCTTCAGCAGCCCGTCGGCGACTTCGCTGGCGGTGCCGTGGCCGCCGGCCGCGATCACCAGCTCGAAGCCGATGGCGGCAAGGTCGAGCGCCAGCCGTTCGGCATCCCCCTCGGCCTGCGTTTCACGCAGCTCGAAATCACCGAAATGTCTTTTCAGCGAAGCCGCAACCTCCGGCCAATGCCGCTTGAGCCTGCCGCCGCCGGCGATCGGATTGAGAACCACCGCGACCTTCAAGCCTGCCTCCCCAAGGCCATCGAACACGCCTTCCAATCATTTGCCGGCATTGAAGCCCGCGCAGGGCCGCGGGGCAAGGGTCGATTACCCGACAATGCGGCTTCGGCATCGAGGCGGCAAATCCCGACCGGCGGCGGCAGAGATCGGAAAGTCGCTATTTTGGCAGGGTCAGTCCCCGATAATCCCGCTATCCACAGGCATGCGGCAGTTCCGCCAAACGCTTATCCGACGTACGTTAAAACCCATCTCAGGCGGCTACCGATCGCCACGCCGAAAGGCAAAGCGGAACGGCGGATTTCCTGAGGCCCGTACGGCCCTGAACGAGAACAGGCTTGCTTGTTGGAGGGATGGACGCCGAGACCTACGGGGCCGCGGGAAGCGTGCGAACGCCGACGGCGGACCGATGCTGCCATGAAGGACGGCAAAAACCTTCGATGGCGCGCTGGGCAAAGCTCGCAAGAGTGGAGACCGGCGTGGTCCGGAACGGACGCTGCCCTCGGGTGGCGACTGGCAGGACCGTCAAAATCAAGGCCGGCATGGCGCGACATCTTTCGGGAGTTGCTGCCGCGACCGTGTCCTGATCTGACAGGGAGGCGCTGGGAGAAATCCCGGCGCCGACTGTCTTTGTGGCCCCGCCTGACGATTTTGCCGGCGACGCTTCACGCTGCGCCAAAATCAGCTACTATCCATTTGCCGTCGGGGGCCGTTTAAAGGGGCTGACGGCAGGGGGACATTTCATGACGCTCATCCAGAAGCTTGCTGTTGCCTATGCTTTCCTGTTCTTCGGCGTTGTTGCCATCGGCTATGTGCCGGCTTTCAACGACGCCGGCGGCAATCTGTTCGGCCTGTTCTCGCTGCAATGGTACGACGATTTGCTGCACGCCTTCTCCGGCGTCTGGGCGCTGGCCGCCGCCTTCATCTCGCACCGCCAGGCGGTGTTCTATTTCAAGCTGTTCGGCTCGGTCTATCTGTTCGACGGCGTGCTCGGGCTGGTCACCGGTTCCGGCTGCCTCGATGGCGGCATTTTCATCAACGGCTTCCGCTCCCTGAACGACATC
The DNA here is from genome assembly GCF_040318975.1 of Mesorhizobium sp. M0983. Taxonomy (NCBI): domain Bacteria; kingdom Pseudomonadati; phylum Pseudomonadota; class Alphaproteobacteria; order Hyphomicrobiales; family Phyllobacteriaceae; genus Mesorhizobium; species Mesorhizobium sp. M0983. Next base: position 220,569 of record NZ_JAMYNH010000002.1, read on the forward strand.
GAATTCCCGGCCCGCTTCTTCGCCAACCTGCCGCACATCGTCATCGGCGGCTTCGCCGTCTACGTCGGGTTCTGGCTGTCGAAACGCGTGTACGACCATTTCGCCACGGCCTGACCGGCCATGTTCCTGTTTCGCTGGCTGAAGCGCATCATCAAGGCGATCCTCTGGCTCGTCGTCATTGTCGTGTTGATCCCGATCGCCGGGCTGGCCTACGGCTTTCTCACCACGCCGTCGCTGGACACAACACCATTGCCGGGCATCGCCGGGGGTGCTCCGCCAAAGGCGCTGGCCGACAAGGTCCGTGCCGAGATCTCCGGCTACCAACGGCCGGAGGAATCGACCTTTCTCACCTATCCGGAATGGGCCATCGTCTACGCCGCCCGCGAATATGCCGGCTTTGTCGACAAGAACCAGCCGAGCGGCTTCCCTTATCTCTCCTATATCGGCCGCTTCTGGCAGGATTACGCGATGGTCACCCGCGCCAGCTCCGCCTACAAGTTCAACCTCGACAACCACCAGATGCTGGTGATCATCGGCACCAGCCACACGATCGAGCACGCCATCCAGTGGGCCTATGAAAATACGGTCGGCCGCATTACCGAAGCGACAGCCGGCAAGCGCACCACCGTCGACATCTACCAGGCCAAGGTCGCGGCCGACTACGCCGGTTTTCTCGATCAGGTGCCGTGGTACCAGTTTCCCTATGCCGAAAAACGTGCCGGCCTGTTAGCCGTCCAGCCGGCGCCGGACGACAGCGCCGTCCGCGCCGGCGAACGCAAGCTCGCCTTCGGCCTCGCCTACACCATCAAGCAGGGTTACGCCGATCTGATCAAGTCGGCGCTCGCCGCCACCACCGACCCGGCCTTGCTCGACATCCACGTCTGGGCCAAGGGTCCGGTCAGCGAGGTGACCCGCAACGAGCCCGACACCTTGCTGGAGCGCGATCTCGGCGCCGACGGCACGGTCTTCGTCACCAGGCGCTATCAGGTGTTCACCGACATGATCCCGCGCCTGATCGGCAAGGGCGTCTCCTTCGTCGAAATCGGCGGCAATGACGAGATCATGGTCACCGTGCTTTCCAATGACGAGATCAATGTTCCCCAAGGCGCACGCACCTTGTTCAGCTACCCGCTTCCGGCGGAACCTTCGACGCGCCGCACCGGCCTGACCGTCGCCGTGCGCAAGCTGCACGTCGTGCTGCCGGCGCTGATGACGGCGGGCGCCAGGCTCGAGCACGTCTACGACTACTGAGGCCTTTCGGTCACAGCCGGCCTCGGCAAGACGTTGCGTGATGCTCCGCCACGCTCATTCCACAATCGCGGCCAAATCCCGCCTTGTTCCGCAACGATTGATGATGCCGTAGCACTTTGATCTTGCGCACATGCGCCGGGCAATTCGGAGGGACAAGACCGTGATCAAGACCGCCCTTGTCGCCATGACCATCGTCGGCTGCGACTGCGACGCCAGGCTTTGCGAATATATCGGCGAGACGCCCGCCAAGTGGTCGACCATCGCTGAATGCGAAGCGGCGATGAAAAGCCAGATGCTGCACGAGCGCAATTTCGATTATCCGCTGGTCTCGGGCATCTGCCGGACACAGAACTCGTCTTCGTCATCGCAGCTCGCGGCGACCACTTCGGAGCCCGAATTGACGACGGCCAGTACGGCCGCGACAGAGCCGCTGCCAGCAGAACTGAGCCATCGGCCCAGTGCAGCGGTCGGAACGCAGGCGACGGCGACGGAAACAGAAGCCGTCCGGCCGGTCGCCTACGAAGCGGCGGTCGATGGCGGCAGCGCCCTGCTCTACCGCACGAAGACCGGTTACGCCGTGGTCAAGACCGATCTCGGCCGCGCCGCGTCGGCAACGATCGGCATCGCCAGGCGCTCGGCGAACTGGCTGGCGGCGAAGCTGCCTGACGGTCTGTAACCGGCACTTCAGGCCGTGCCGATCAGTGCCTTGATGGCGCGGTAAAAAGTCGAGGAAAACAGCTCCCCCGGATCGTATTGCCGCTTCTTCGCCAGGAAGGACGGCAGTTCCGGATAGGAGGCAAGCAGCTCCTTGCCCGTGTAGTGGAGTTGGTAGGGCAGGAAAAAACGCCCGCCATGCTTGATCGTCACGTCGATCAGCGCCCTTGTCAGTGCCCGCATCCTGGCATTGCCGTCGGCGTCGGTCGGCTGATTGATGTAGAGCACCAGCGAATAGGCCGGCTCCGGCGCATAATTCAGCGCCACATCCTCCTTGTGGACGATGCGTACCGACGCGTTGAGCACCGGCAGGCTCTGGTTGCGCAGGATCTCGCGCGCTTCCGCGATGAACGGGTTATAGGCCGCCCGCGGGATGAAATATTCGTGCAGTATGTCGGTCTCGTCGAGCAGGTCGTTGAACAGATAGGGCACTGAATCGTGCATCGGGTTGTTGCGCGTGACCAGGCAGGCCTCGCCCTCGGCCATTGCCGTCGTCCGCGCCACCGTGCAGCTCTCGAATTGCGGCTCCAGCGTCTTTTCGGTGAACCATTTCAGCTCCTGGAACAGGCTGCCCCATTTCGCCAGGTTGATGATCACCCGCTTGAGCCCAACCGAGCCCGGTTCACCGATTGCCGGCTGGTCGGCCGGCGGCTGGTCGGCGACCTTGTCATAGCGATAGACGATCATATCCTCGAGGAAATTGCCCGGCGCAGTCGACAGATGCCCATAAAACAGACCAATCGCCCTGTTTGGCTCCAGCACCTCGGCGAAGAACGTCGGGAAATCGTCCGATTTGATGATCTCGCGCGAGGTGCGGTAGACGGCGTTGTCGACGATGTCGAGTGTCGCCTCCAGCACCACGCCGAACAGGCCGTAGCCGCCGACGACGTGGCGGAACAGCTCGGTGTTTTCGGCCGGTGAGCAGGTCGTCACCGAACCGTCGGCCAGCATCACCCGCATCGAACGGATCGAGCCGGCGACCGAGCCGGCCTGATGGTCCATGCCATGCGCGTTGACCGACAGCGAGCCGCCGACCGAAAAGATGTCGGTCGACTGCATCGCCTTCACCGCGAAGCGCGGGTGCAAAAGGTTCTGGATGTCGTGCCAGCGCGCGCCCGGCTGCAAGGTCATCGCCTTCGCCGCCGCATCGACGCTGATCTTGTTGAATTTGCGCATGTCGAGGACCAGTGCGTTATCGTCGAAGGCGTGGCCGCCCATCGAGTGGCGCACCGCCGCGACCGAGACCTTCAGGCCATTGGTGCGGGCAAAGGCCAACGCGCTCGCAATGTGGTTTTCCTCGCTGACTTCGATAACGCCGTAGACCGGCGTCATCGAAAGGCCGCTGGCATCGTTGATGTCGCCGCCCTTGGTCAGCCATGGCAGCGACGGATCGTAGGCTGGCGCGTTCTCCAGCGGCTTCAGCGCCAGGTCGATGCCGTCAATGTCGGCAATGCGCCCGGAATTCTTCTGCGCCGACGGGCCGCGGGCCAGCCGCGCCACGGTCGTGCCGCCCCAGACCATCGCGCCGCCGACCACCGCCGCACCCAGCAGCAACCGCCGCGACAGGCGAAACCCCTTGCGTTCCTCGATCATAGCCCCACCCCACTGTCCCAGGAATAGCGCCGGATGGAGACAAAAACCAGTTGCCAATCAGACGTTCGGCGAATGATGATCCGGTTTGTCTGGCGGAAATGTCGAAAGCAGTCTCACCATGAAGCTTGCAGCCCGTACCGCACTTGCCATGTTGCTCGCGTTTGCTCCGGCATCATCAGCCGGCGCGCAGACTCCTGGTCAAGGCGACGACAAGGTCGTCAGCGTAGCTGGCGACGATCCGGAGATGGCGGCCGCTATCGAGCAGGCGCGTGCCGGTCTCGACGACTTCCTGGCATTGGCCGACGCGCCGCCATCCGGAACGGCCGACTTCCAATTGAAAGTCATGGTCAGGGATGGGGACGCCACTGAACATTTCTGGGTCATTCCCTTCCACCGTACGGCGGCCGGATTTGCGGGAACCTTGGACAACGAGCCGCAGACCGTTCACAACGTCGTGGCAGGCCAGGAGATCGAATTCAGCCGGGACGATATTTCCGACTGGGGCTATATGAAGAACGGCCGCCGGGTGGGAAGTTTCACTGTCTGCGTTCTCTTCAAAAAGATGTCGAAGGATGACGCCGACTATTATCGCCAGAACTATGGCTTCGATTGTTGACGGCTGAATTCCAGTTCAACCGGCTTCTACATCCTTCACGCCGATCTTTCGTACCAGTGCCGCGGTCGCCAGGATCGCGCCCATGTCGGCGATCATCGGCGCGACGTGTTTGGTGTAGTCGAGACGCGTGGAGATATCCGGCAGCTCGAAGAAATTCCTTTCCTGCGGCAGCAGCAGGAAACCGTCACTGCCGCTGAGCGCAACGCGTGCCGGATCGTTCGGCCGGGTTTCGCCGAGCCATTGCAGCGCCTGCGCCAGCCGGCCGGTCACCAGCGGCCGCGCCGCCTCGATATTGTCGGTGCGGAACTCGTAGGCGGCATCGAGCTCCGGCACGCCGCTGGACAATTCCTGCATCTTGCTGCCGAAGATGCCGCGGAAGAAGCCGACGACCTTGTTGGTCCGGCGCGCGGCGACCAATGTGCCGGGGAACGGCACGATCGTCTCGAAGGCGACGATGACGCCCTTGAACACTGCCGTCGTGCTCTTGCCCGTCCCTTCCCGGAGATCTGCTTCGTAAAGCTCGAACGGAAACCCTTCATAGCGGCCGGAAAAAACATCGTCGAAAGACTGCCGGTTGAACGGGCCAACCGTCTCGCGCGGCAGCCGGTCGAACGAATTCGGCTTGATATTGTGCCGGTACCGCATGTCCTCGATGAAGCCGAAGACGATCGGCAGCAGCGTGCTGCGGAACGACTGCTGCAATTTGCCCGCCGGCTTGATCGCCTGGAAATAGAGCAGGATCGCCGCCAGGAAGCCGCCGATATAGAGGAACACATGCGGGGTCGAGAACCACTGCTCGTTCGGGTCGGCAACCCCGTTGAAAAGCCAGGCCACAAGCGCCACGAACACCAGCAGCAGTCCGATGAACATCGGCACCCGCCAGCGCGTCTGGCGATGGGCCGAAGCTCTTTCGGCCTCGTAGGCCTCGATGTTCTTCCTGATGCCGGCGATCACCGCTTCGCTCGGCATGAAATCCGCTGTTTCCATCGCCCACCCGCCGCCACAAGCCTGCCCGCGTAGCGCATGATAGCCGGTTTTGTGGACCGCGTCAGCGCAGCCGTCAGCGCGCGGCGAAGATCGCATCAAGGCGGGCCAGAACCCTTTGCCTCGATTTTCCCGCCAGCGCTTCAACCGGCACCAGCCGCTCATGATCGCCGGTGCGCAGCCGCATGAAGGCATGCAGCCGGTAGGCGGCGATGGCCCCGCGCGTGCCGGGATCGGCGCTGATGTCGACGACGAGAATGGCGCCGATACGGCCCGGCCATGGCTGGCGCGCGAAGGCAGTGCCGAAGAAATCGCCGAGCCCGCAGGCAACGAGCGTCTTGCCGATCCGCTCGATCGGCTGCACGACGTGGGCATGATGCCCGGCGACCAAGCCGACGCCATGTTCGGCCAGAAGCCGCGCCAGTGCCCGCGTCTTCGCACGCGGAAAATGCCGGAACTCCCAATCCCAATGCGGTACCGCGCAGAGGAGGTCGACACTCTCAACTGTATCGCGCGGCCATTGTCCCGGGTCGCTTGCCATCGAGACACGGCCCGCGAACTGGACCGCGTCGGCATTGCGCCACAAGGTAAAGGCGGCAAGGCCGATGGTCAGCGCCCCGACTGCAAACCGCTCGACTGGAGCCCCAGCACCGACAGTACGGATGCCGAGCCGCGCCAGCACGGCAACGGTTTCGTCGAAGCCGGCAATGCCCTGGTCGAGCACATGGTTGTTGGCCAGCGACAGCACCAGTCTTTCCGGCGAAATGCCGGCGGCGGCCAGCGCCTCGGCAAGAAACCGCTCGCTCATCGCATGGTGCGTGCCAAGCCTTGTGCCCCAAACGGCGCTCGGCCGTTCCACCACCGGGCTTTCGCAATTGCCGACTACCAGATCGGCCGAGGCGAGCAGCGCCGCGATCGCCGGATCGCATTCCGGCGCGCTGCGATTGGCCACCGCCGAGATGTCGCCGACGAAAGCCAGCCGTACCGTCCGCACCGGCGCCGGTTCGAGCAGGGTTGCCGCCATCGGAGCGAAGCCGCGAGCAGCGCCGCCGAGCGAAGGCCGGAGGAAACGGGGAAGCCAGGACAGTTTGTAGGAAAGCGGATAATTCGACACGCGACGCCCAATCGTTTGCCCTGTGTAGACCGTCCGCCGGATTGATTGAAGCTTCGACTGTTATCGGTGAACCACAGGGCTACAGGCGCGCGAACCAAATGCGTGTATGATCCACTGCGGAGCGACAAAAGGGGCGATCACGATGAAGCGTTTTTCCAGGCTGATGGCAGGCGCCATCGTTCTTCTCCTGCCGCTGTCCTCGGCCGGAGCCGCGGCTCCCGAACCGGCGGCCCTGTTCGAGGGAAAAACCGTAGCTAAACGCGACAGCACTCTTGCCGCTCTGGAAGCCGCCGCGCCCGGCGATCCGGCCGCGACCTACGCCGCCGGCGCCGGCGAATTCTTCACCGCGCTGGAGATCCTGGCCGGCGGCCTGCACCGCCACGGTTTCGAGAGCCCGCAATCCTTCATGCTGCCGCTAATGCGGCTGCCGGTGCCGGACAATCCCAATCCCGAGCCGCTGACCTACGACGACTTCCGCGCCATCCTGGTTGCCTTCCGCGACCGGCTGCAGAAATCCGCCGCCACACTTGGGTCCGTGCCTGCCGATGCCGACATCGGCATGGAGGTCGACCTCACCCGTCTCGGTATCGATCTCAACGAGGACGGCCAGATCGCCCCGGACGAAAGTGCCGCCGCGATCATGGCGACCCTGTCACGCGGCGGCGGTGCGCCAGACGCGGCCGCACCCGCCCTCACCTTCCGCTTCGACCGCGCCGACGGCTATTGGCTGCAGGGCTATGCCGAATTCCTGATGGCGCAGGCCGATTTCTGGCTGGCGCATGATTTCAGGAACGCCTTCGACGGTTCGTTCCACATGCTGTTCCCGCGCGCCAAACTGCCGTTGCAGGACGCGCTCGTTCCGCCGGACGGCGGCATGAGCGGCGGCATCCTGACGTCCGAATGGCGCATCGCCGACTTCATCTCCCTGGTGCATCTGGTCAACTGGCCGGTGGTCGAGCCGGAACGCCGGCAAGCGGCACGCCGCCATCTCATGGAAATGATCCGGCTGTCGCGCGAGGACTGGAAAGCCATCCGCGCCGAAACCGACAATGACCGTGAATGGCTGCCCGGGCCGCAGCAGAAAGGCGCCAGCCCGCTCACCGGCCTCGACGTCGGCGAGCAGCAGGTGCAGGCCTGGCTCGCCGCCTTGGCCATGGCCGAGGATCTTCTGGAAGGCCGCACCTTGCTGCCGCATTTCCGCATCGCCGACAAAGGCATCAACATGAAGCGCTTCTTCGACGAGCCGAAGCCCTTCGACCTGGTGCTGTCGATCACCGGCCCGGCCATCGCGCCCTATCTCGAGCGCGGCAAGATTCTCACCAGCGAGGAGTTCGACCAGATCCAGCGCCAATTCGGCGGCGCCGGGTTTCTGACGTTCGCGTTGTGGTTTAATTGAGCGGGAAGCTTGGACGGTGCTCCTGACACCCTGCTGTCAGCAGCCAAATTGCGCGCAGCACCCCTCACCACTCCGCTCTTTCCATTTTGGCCGATACCTCCCATATTCGGGCCATGGCCAGACTCTCTGACAAGAAAACGCCGCCGCCGGCGAATGACGATCGCGCTTCGCCGCCCAAGCGGCGCAGCCCGCTGACCGATTTCCTCGATGCCTCGGAGCCACTGCACGGCTTTGCCGAAGCGCCGCAGGCCGAGCTCACCGGCGCGCCGCTAACCGGCTCGATCGCCGACTGGGCCGAGCAGATCGAGCAGGAAGCCGAGAAGGAAGGGCGCGTTTCCGGCAAAGTCGGCGGCAAATTAGCGAAGCCGGCGAAAAAGATCCCCGAGCGCTCGTCTTCCCCCGGCCGTACGGCACGCGGCACCTCGATGGGCGGCGCGGCTTCGGCGCGGGAGCGCACCGCGGCCGGTCTCAATCCTGTCGCCGGCCTCGATGTCTCACTGGAAGAGGCCGAGACCATGGCTTCGGGCGGCGTCACCGCCACCGTCGCGGCGCTGTCGGCGCTGATCGAATCCGGCAATCCGCTGCACAAGGACGGCGTGCTGTGGACGCCGCACCGCCCTGCCCGACCGGAGAAATCCGAAGGCGGCATCGCCATCAAGATGGTCTCGGATTTCGAGCCGGCCGGCGACCAGCCGACGGCGATCAAGGATCTGGTCGAGGGCGTCAACAGCAACGACCGCACCCAGGTTTTGCTCGGCGTCACCGGCTCCGGCAAGACCTTCACCATGGCCAAGGTGATCGAGGAGACGCAGCGCCCTGCTCTGATCCTGGCCCCCAACAAGACGCTTGCCGCGCAGCTCTATTCCGAGTTCAAGAAATTCTTCCCGGAAAACGCCGTCGAGTATTTTGTCAGCTACTACGACTATTACCAGCCTGAGGCCTATGTGCCCCGGACCGACACCTACATCGAGAAGGAATCCTCGATCAACGAGCAGATCGATCGCATGCGCCACTCGGCGACGCGCTCGCTGCTCGAGCGTGACGACGTCATCATCGTCGCCTCGGTCTCCTGCATCTACGGTATCGGCTCGGTCGAGACCTATACGGCGATGACCTTCCAGATGCAGATCGGCGACCGCCTAGACCAGCGCGCGTTGCTCGCCGACCTCGTCGCCCAGCAATACAAGCGCCAGGACATAAACTTCGTCCGCGGCTCGTTCCGGGTGCGCGGCGACACGATCGAGATCTTCCCGGCTCACCTCGAGGACCGTGCCTGGCGCATCTCGTTGTTCGGCGACGAGATCGAGGCGATCACCGAATTCGATCCGCTGACGGGCCAAAAGACCGGCGAGCTGAAGAGCGTCAAGATCTACGCCAATTCGCACTATGTGACGCCGCGCCCGACCTTGAACCAGGCCATCAAGTCGATCAAGGAAGAACTCAAGCATAGGCTGGTCGAACTCGAACGGGCCGGTCGGTTGCTGGAGGCGCAGCGGCTGGAGCAGCGCACCCGCTTCGACCTGGAGATGCTTGAGGCGACCGGCTCCTGCGCCGGCATCGAGAATTACTCGCGCTATCTGACCGGCCGCCAGCCGGGCGATCCGCCGCCGACCTTGTTCGAATACATCCCCGACAATGCGTTGGTCTTTGTCGACGAAAGCCACGTCACCGTACCGCAGATCGGCGGCATGTATCGCGGCGACTTTCGCCGCAAGGCGACGCTGGCCGAGTACGGGTTCCGCCTGCCGTCCTGCATGGACAACCGGCCGCTGCGCTTCGAGGAGTGGGACGCCATGCGCCCGCTGTCCGTCGCGGTTTCGGCAACGCCCGGCGGCTGGGAGATGGAGCAGTCCGGCGGCGTCTTCGCCGAACAGGTCATCCGCCCGACCGGCCTGATCGACCCGCCGGTCGAAGTGCGCCCGGCCAAGAGCCAGGTCGACGACGTTGTCGGCGAAATCCGCGAGACCACCAAGGCCGGCTACCGCACGCTGGTCACCGTGCTGACCAAACGCATGGCCGAGGATTTGACCGAATATCTGCATGAGCAAGGCATTCGCGTGCGCTACATGCACTCCGACATCGACACGCTGGAGCGTATCGAGATCCTGCGCGACCTGCGCCTCGGCGCCTTCGACGTGCTGGTCGGTATCAACCTGTTGCGCGAAGGCCTCGACATTCCCGAATGCGGCTTCGTCGCCATTCTCGATGCCGACAAGGAAGGTTTTCTGCGCTCCGAGACATCGCTGATCCAGACCATCGGCCGCGCCGCCAGAAACGTCGACGGCAAGGTCATCCTCTATGCCGACCAGATCACCGGCTCAATGGAGCGGGCGATGGCCGAGACCAACCGCCGTCGCGAAAAGCAGATGGAGTGGAACGCGGCCAACGGTATCACCCCGGAATCGGTCAAGTCGCGTATCTCCGACATCCTGGACTCGGTCTACGAGAAGGACCACGTGCGCGCCGACATCTCGCAGTTCACCGACAGCGCCGGCGCGATGATGGGCAACAATCTGAAAGCCCATCTCGACGCGATGGACAAGCAGATGCGCGACGCCGCCGCCAATCTCGATTTCGAGAAGGCAGCCCGCATCCGTGACGAGATCAAGCGACTACGCGAGATGGAGCTGTCCATCTCCGACGATCCGCTGGCCAAATATGCCGACATGGAAAGCCCGGTTTCGGGCCGCGAAAAGGGCAAGCACAACAAGGGCGTGGCCAAACATCGTACATCAGACGAACAAGAGCGTTTCCGCAAACTGGACGCGGCACGTGCCGCCGAAGCGGCGGCCCGGCCCAACCTCTTCCGCAAGCCGGCGCTCGACGAGATGGGCGCCGACGGCGCCGTGCCGGTGAAGAAGCCGCTGTTTTCGAAGCCGTCACTGGACGATATGGGGCCGGGTACCGACATGACGACGCCGTCAGGCGCAGTGTCCCGCTCGCTGTTCAAGAAGCAGTCGGCGCAGGAGGCGCACGGCTCCGATTTCGGTATTCCCGGCGAACCGGCCAAACCGCTGTTCAAGAAGAACTCGCTCGACGAGATGACGGTGCGGCGCACGGAAAAGCCGGTCGAGGGAAAAGTGCCGCCCAAGCCACAGCCGATCTCCCCCCTGGTGGGGGCCGGCAGGACAGAGGGGGGCGCGAAGGAACGCGACGATTCCGCGAAACCCATTGTCCGCCAGCGCAGTGGCATCGGCTCCTACGAAGACCCCGCCGACGCCCGCCGCGAAAAACGCCGCCCCGGCAAGACCGGTCGGCCCGGGCGGTAGAGGCCTGCAACCGAGCGTTTAGTGGATCCGTTTTCTATGAGACAATGATGTGATGCTACTTCAAGACAGCTCCACTGAAGCCTCATTTGAGCCGTCGATCGATGCTCGCTTTCCATATGCAGACGCAAGTTCTGCTTCCGCTATAATCGCGCGAGGATGGTCGATCTCACTCAACGCAGCCTTTTGTGTGCTCCATGAGCTATGTCATCCACCAGTTGGGCAGGCAGTTTCGAAGGAAAGAATGCTTGAGCTTGTTGAGGAATGGTCGCTCGGGCCTGATCATCCACTAAAGCAGCCAATGCTTCGCTGCGCACGAGCTCTCATTCAGAACGAACCGCTGCCGTGGCACGACGCTTCTGCTGTGATGCAAGAAATTGGGCTCTACGACGGCCAGCGAGCGGCACTCGGGATTGCCTATTTTGCTGGCGATAGTTCCACCAGCGAAGGCGATATTGCGCTAAGCAACACTAATCATCGTATTCGTGAGACCTGGGTGACCAAAGGCGTCTAGAAAGCGCAACCCACCGCCGTTGAAATCAACTGGCGCGACCAGCTGAACACGGCACTTGCCATCGGCCTCACCCTTGGTGTAGCCAGTTGCCACACTCGAACGTCTGAAAGGAGGGCTGCGTGCATATCGACCACCACCGTCAGCGCGGCCCTGTCCCTGCCCTGCGAGCTTGCTTGCAGGGCTGACCAGGGACGGTCCGGGTTTTCTCCCGCTTCGATTTTTTGGTCTGCCCTTCGTGGTGCCGCAACGGCTGTTCTGATGGCCGGCATGCGCACCGTCAAAGTGCATCGAACCGGAATTTCATTCCGGGAAGACCAGAGAAACCAACATGGCCCTGATCAGCCTCAAATCCCTCGGCGTCACCATGAGTGCGCCGCTCTTCTCCAACCTTGACCTCACCATCGGCACCGGCGACCGCCTAGGCATCGTCGCCGCCAACGGCCGCGGCAAATCTACCTTGCTGAAGTGCCTGACCGGCGAAATGGAGCCGACATCAGGCGACATCACCCGCACGCGCGGCCTGCGCGTCGGTTATGTCGAGCAGGTCATCCCCGCAGCGCTGGCCGGGCGCAGCTTTCACGAGGTGGTGGCCGACGCCTTGCCGGCCGAGCAGGCCGAAAGCGAGCTGTTGCGCGTCGATGTGGTCCTCGATTCGCTCGACGTACCCGATCCGATGCGCGAGCGGCCGATGCGGGCCTTGAGCGGCGGCTGGCAAAGGCTGGCGCTGATCGCCCGCGTCTGGGTCACCGATCCCGACGTCCTGCTTCTCGACGAGCCGACCAACCATCTCGACCTCGGCAAGATCAGCCAGCTCGAGACCTGGCTGAACGCGCTGCCGCGTGAGGTGCCGCTGGTGATCGCCAGCCACGATAGGGCGTTCCTCGACGCGACAACCAACCGCACGCTGTTCCTGCGCCCCGACCAGTCGCCGGTGTTCTCGCTGCCCTATTCGCGGGCGAGGCTTGCGCTGGACGAGGTCGACGCTTCGACCGAGCGCAAGTTCCAGCGCGACATGAAAGTGGCGCAGCAGCTGCGCCGGCAGGCGGCCAAGCTCAACAATATCGGCATCAATTCCGGCAGCGATCTTTTGACGGTCAAGACCAAGCAGCTCAACCAGCGGGCAGAGCGCCTGGAAGAAGCGGCGGCGCCGGCACACCGCGAAAGATCGGCGGGCACGATCAAGCTCACCAATCGCGGCAGCCATGCCAAAGTGCTGATCACGCTCGACGATTTGGTGGTCGGAACGCCTGACGGCACGGTTCTGTTCAGCACCGGCAAGCGCCACATCTGCCAAGGCGACCGCATCGTCCTGCTCGGCCGTAACGGCGTCGGCAAATCACGGCTGATCGGCCTGATCCGGAACGCCATCGTCGAGCCGGAAACGGCGGCGCAAAGCCTGAAGGTGACGCCGTCGACCGTGCTCGGCTATAGCGACCAGGCATTGTCGGGCATCGGCGGCGACGACACGCCGCTGGCGATGCTCTCGCGCGGATTCGACGTTGGCGAGCAGCGCGCCCGCTCGCTGCTCGCGGGCGCCGGCGTCAGCATCGACATGCAGGAGCGCAGGATCAGCGTGCTGTCGGGCGGACAGAAGGCGAGGCTGATGATGCTGGCGCTCAGGCTCGCCAATCCCAACTTCTATTTACTCGACGAGCCGACCAACCACCTCGACATCGACGGCCAGGAGGCACTGGAAGCGGAATTGCTGGAACATCAAGCAAGCTGCCTGCTTGCCTCGCACGACCGCTCCTTCATCCGCGCGGTTGGCAACCGCTTCTGGCTGATCGAGAAACGGCGGCTGACCGAGGTCGACGACCCGGAAGCTTTCTTCCGGGAGGTTGCCGAGGCCGACGGTTGAAAAATTGTGGAAAAAAATTCCGGCGCTCTGTCGGATGATGATCGCATGCCACGTCCTTGGGTTGCCGACACGGTGATGCCGGCGCCAATCGAGGAGAAAGCATCATGTCTATTCTGTCATCCATAGGTTACGCCGTAACGCGTTACTCGGCGGCTCGCGCCCGTTATCGCAGCGAACGCGCCATACTTTCATTGCCGATCGAGCTGCGCAAAGATATTGGCTGGCCGGAAATCGTCGTCGACGCGCAAAACAGCCCGCGGATTCGCATCGAAGGGTGAAAGGTGGCAGTTGGCCATCGCGGCAGGTGCCATTTCGAATCCAAAAAACCATCGGCCGTGTAGGATCGTCGCCATTTCGTTCGTCCTGTGGTTCGCAAAGGCAAACCAGACGCAAAGAGGAGCATGACATGAATGACCAGGCGCAGACCCAGCCCGCCGCCAAAGTGCTTGGCGGATTGACGCCCTACCTTCAGTTGGACGGCGCTTTCAAAGCCGCCGAATTTTACCAAAAGGCCTTCGGTGCCGAGCAGGTCTTTGCCTATCCGCCGGACGAACAGGGCCGTACCATGCATATCCATCTCCACATCAACGGTTCGACGCTGATGCTTTCCGACTTCTATCCCGAGCATGGAATGCCCGCTGTGAAGCCGCAGGGCTACACCATGCAGCTCCATCTCGGCAGCGACGACATCGACGCCTGGTGGAAGCGGGCCATCGAGGCGGGCTGCGAGGAAGTCGTGCCGTTGCAGGTGATGTTCTGGGGCGACCGCTGGGGCAATATGCGTGATCCGTTCGGCGTCGAATGGGCAATGAACGCGCCGGTGAAGAAAGCTTAGGATCCCCACACAGGTTTGTACCTGAAATCACCGCTCAAGAGGGCGGAAAACAATCGCATGGAGGAAATCAGATGTCTTATGTCGATGGTTTCGTACTTGCCGTGCCGAAGGCAAAGCTCGATGCCTACAAGAAGCTGGCGGAAACCGCCGGCGCCGTCTGGAAGGAGCACGGTGCACTTGCCTATGTCGAATGCGTCGGCGACGACGTCCCTTATGGCGAGATCACCTCGTTCCCGCGCGCCGTGCAGGCCAAGGACGACGAGATCGTCGTCTTCTCATGGATCGTCTATGAATCGCGCCAGAGCCGCGACGCGGTGATGGCCAAGGTTATGGCCGACCCACGCCTCAAGTCGGACTGGTCGACCATGCCGTTCGACGGCAAGCGCATGATCTTTGGCGGCTTTCAGCCGTTTATGGAGCTTTGATGCATGTCGCGCAAAACTGCGCAGCGGTTTTGCGATAACGACATGCATAAAAACAAGGATCTAAAGCGCGTCGCATGAGGCCGATCGAGCGCGACGCGCTTTAGGCGCGGCGGCGCTCTAAGCCAGCCTGTCGAGCAGCGGCTTCAGCCGGTCGCCATAGCGCTTCCACAGATCGACCGAGCCCTGATACATCGGCTGCCGCACTTGCGCGGCCGACGCCGTGCGCACCGGCCGGTCGGTCCGGTGAAACGACAGCACGGCGTCGTCCCATGGCAGGCCGAGATGGGCGATCAGTGCTCGCGACTGGCCTTCCTGGTCGGCGACGAAATCCTCGTAGCGAACATCGTGCACGACATCAGGCAGCACGGCGTGCCAGTGCGCCATGATGTCGGTGTAGAGATTGTGGAAATCGGCGAGTTCGCCGAGATCGTAGCCGTAGCGGTGGCTGTCGCCGCGGAAGTGCACCTTGTAGATCGACAGGCAGGTCGCCGCCGCATCGCGCGCGCAATGGATGATCTTGGCCTGCGGCAGCATCATGTGGATGAAACCGACCAACAGGAAATTGCCGGGCATCTTATCGGTGACGTGCCGGAACCCGGGATAGCGGGCGTGCAGCATATCGAGATAGGCCTGGCCGGCCTCGGCATAGGCCTTATCGGACATGTCGGCGATGCCCCAGGGAAAGCCGCCCTTCATGCTGAGCGGAAACTGCTTGCCGACCGCCGTCTTCAATATGCCGAGCTCGCCGGCGCCGTAGACCTTCGGATGGCTGGCGATGATCTGCTCGACCAGCGTGGTGCCGGAACGAGGCATGCCTACAATGAAGACCGGCGTGTCGTCGGTAATCCCGCTCGGCCTGTGCTTTTCAAAAAAGGCCTTGTCGAACACCGCCTTCATCGCCTCGAACTCGCCGCGCGTCTTGCCGGCGTCGTAGTCGATGCCCTGGCGGCGGATCGCGTTGCCTTCGGCGAAATAGTCGAAGGCGCGACCATAATCCCTGAGGTCGTCATTGGCCTTGCCGAGGCCGAAGGAAAGCTGCATGCGCGGCAGGCTGCCTTGCGGCGCCTTGGCGTGCTCCGCCTCCATGCGGGCAAGCTCGGCGTCGCGCTCCTTCTGGCGCTTGACCTGGGTGAGCATTAGCCAGGCCCTTGCCATGCCGGGATTCACCGCCAGCGCCTGCCTGAAAAGATCCGCAGCCTCGTCGAGACTGCCCTTTTCCATCAGCCCGACACCCAGGCCATGCAAAAGATCGGCATCCTTCGGCCGGATCGTCAGCGCCTCGCGAAAAACAGCTAATGCCTCATCCAGCCGGCCCGCTTCCTGCAGCGTCTCGGCAAGCCCGACACGGGCGCGGACATGGAACGGGTTGCGACCGATCGTACCGCGATAAATATCCTCGGCGCCTTCGAATTGGCCGAGCTGCTTCAGCGACGAGCCGAGATTGTCGCGCGCCGCCAGTTGGTCCGGCCTGGTTGCCACCACCTTGCGGAAGAGATCGGCTGCGGCCGCGACCCGGCCGAGGTCGCGCAGCACGGTGCCGAGATTGTTGAGGAAATCCGGATTGTTCGGCTGCAGCCGAACCGATTGTTCGATCAGCGCCAGCCCCTCGGCGCTGCGCCCGGTCTGGTGCAGCAGAAGCCCGAGGAAATGCGCGGCGGCCGAGTGGTTAGCCTTTTGCGCCAGCACCTGACGGTAAAGCGCCTCGGCCTCCTGCCGGCGCCCCGCCTGGTGCAGCTGCAGCGCCTGCTGCACGTACTGGTCGAGCCCCAGCGGCGGCTGCCCGCCTGAGCCGTAACGTGCGCCTGCCGGTTGTCTCGGATTTCTGTTGATGGGAAACCTGCCGTGTTGTCCGCCTGCCGCGATCTAGGCCATCGCTGCGGCGCGTGCAAGAGCAGACGACGGGCACTATGGAGCAAACCCCAAACTAGCGGAAGTCGGCCGGCGTCAGCACATACATGTTCCTGCGGCCATGCGAGTAGGCTTCGCGCGCAATATCGTGGATCGACGAACGCTTGGCGTCGAAGGCACTGAGAAATTCGGCCTCGGCTCCGCTTGCGGCCGGGTTTGCCGCCGAAAGTGCCGCAACCTCGACGAAGAACGGGACTTCGAACATGCCGTCATGGCCAACGAAACGAATGCGCTTGGCCGCCGCGTCGTAGGAGCGGCTGGGATTGGGAAAATTGAGTGTCATGGCTGCGCGTCAAATCAGGCGGTTGCTTTCGGCAAGCTGGCGCGCCCGCCGCACCGTGCCGTCGGTATCGGCAAGCCTTCGCCTTGCCGCCTCGTCGCTTCTTATCGTGAGGCGTGGCGACATAACCTTTATCGGCTTTGCGACGGGATTGACTGCAACTGTCGGGACATCCGGTGTTCTTGCGGAATTCATGACTCTCTTCCTTTCACACCTAAATAAATACAAATGCCGGAGGAATTTTTCCGGAAGTTCTTCAAACAATTTTTGAGGTGCACCGGGATCGTATCATCGTTCTGCAAATAACTATAGAAAAGTAATTTTGCGTTGGTAGGGGTAAGAGGCCGGAATCTTCTTGAATAAGCCGCATTTTCGGACTAATGGTATGAAACCGTTTTTGGGTCATGCTTGGGCCCTCGCGGCGTCAGGGTTCTCGGCCCGCCAAACTGATCCAAATCGCCGACACCTGGTACCGCAATGCAGGCTCCGCTTCCGGAGCCAGGCCGGAAAGAAACTTCAAGGCACGAGAATGTCTGCCCGCACCACTCATTCCATCGCGCATTTCGCGGCACCTTTCGTGCTTGGCGGCCTGGATGGCATGCAGCCGGCCGGCGACTATGACATCGACCACGACGAGGAACTGATCGACGGCATGTCGTGGCTTGCCTGGCGCCGCGTCGCCACCTTCATCCATCTGCCGGCAAGGACGGTGAAAAGCCCGACCGGCCGGCTTGTCGCCGTCGACTACGCCGAACTCGAAGCAGCGCTTCGGCACGACCAGGAGAATGCCACATGATCCGCTTCCAGCAGAGTGCGCGGCGCACGGACACGCCCTCGCATATCTTCACCGTCGGCCAGACTGTTCGCATGAAGAGCCGCACCGGCCTTGCCCAAAAGACCGCGGAGCTGTTCCAGATAAAGAGCCGGCTGCCGGTCAAGGACGGCTCGCCGCAATATCGCATTCGCAGCGATCAGGAGACCTATGAGCGGGTCACCACGGAAGACAATCTCGAACCGGTCGACAACCCGGCCAACTGAGCCGAAAGCAATCCGCAACACGTATAAGGGATCAGAAAATGGCCAAGGGTCAACAGCGCAGCAATCGCGAGACACGCAAGCCCAAGAAGGACAAGGTGGCGGCAAAACCGGCCTCGCCCTTCGGCTCGGCGGTCAAGCAGGCGGAGACCGCTGTGAAACCCAAGTCCAAAGGCTAGGGTTCGATCGCACGACAATCTGCCTGGAGGCGTGCTTGAACTTCGTCATCGAGTTCTACCGCTCGCGCGATGCCGACGAAGCGATACTCGATCGAGTGTCGCTGGAGGCACCGAACCTGCGCGCCGCCCTGCAAGGCGCCGCCACGCTGCTTCACACGCTGATGATGCCGCAGATCCCCGATCGCCTGCGCATCTCCAACGAGGACGGCGCCGAGCTCTACGTCGGCCCCGCCGATGGTGCCTATCCGGACGAACAGTGAGGCCGGTGCGCTAGCACGGCCCATCATCGACCACCCGATAATCCGCCGCGCGGGCTTCGCATTCGTTGGGGAATGTGCGCAGCTCGCCATGGCGACGAGCGCAGACCGGGCGGTATTCGCGGGTGCAGAATGTCTGCTCCTCACCGCCGCCACCACCGCCGCGGCACTCGCCCTCGCGAATGATGCGGTATCCGGCCCGTTCGGCAAGGCAGGCATTGGCGAAGGTCTGGCGGTCGCCGCCGCGCCGGGCGCAGACCGGGTCATATTGCTTGGTGCAGAATTGCAGCCCCGGCCGTGGCGGGCGCGGCCCTGGCCCCTCGTCGACCACGACGGTGCAGGCCGCAAGAATTGCCGACAGGAACAAGATGGAAAAACCCTGCCGCGAGAAGATTGCCGCAAGAAGCCGCATGAATATTCCCTCCCTCGAAACTCCCGCCCCCGCATAATCGCGCCTGCATCGGGCTGATCCTCGTCAATCTCGCCATTCTGCTGCCAAATGCAACCCCCGTTTGTAGCCTGGCGCATGCAAACCAAGGCGGGTTGCCGGCGCAAGTCCAAAACAGCACCGGCCCAGCTTGCTGGACCATGCCTGGGTTGCGTCTGGCCGATGACCGCGCGGAGAACCAGTTCTATCGGTGCGATGCGTCGGGATGCGCCTGTTGGGCCGCCCGCGGCTCTATCTTGCAAGCATCACGTTTCCGTGCGATAAATTTTGTGTTCGGGCATTTGCGACCCGGAGAGCGGAACGTTTTGGACGACCTTTCCCCGATACTGTGAATCTCTGACAGCCCCGTTTTCGGCGGGGGGTTTTACCATGCGCCAATGCATGACTGCCGAAGCAACCACCGGGACTTGCCCACGGCGCCAGGCGGCGGGCGGAACCACCAAGACTGACACGGGTGAAGGAGTTTCCCCAATGGCCCAGACCGGCACCGTTAAATTCTTCAACGCTACCAAAGGCTTCGGCTTCATTACGCCCGATGGCGGCGCCAAGGATGTATTCGTCCACATCTCGGCGATAGAGGCTTCCGGGCTGCGCACGCTCGTCGACGGTCAGAAGGTCACCTTCGATGTCGAGCCCGACCGTATGGGTAAGGGTCCGAAAGCGGTAAATCTCCGCGCCGCCTGAACGGCGGCGTGCCGCGCGTCCTTTCGGGTGTGTGAGGATGCTGCAAGGCTTTTGGTGTGAACTCGAATTTTATAAAGGCGCGGCGGTTTTCGTCGCGCCTTTTGTGTTCCGGGATGCTTGCCGGCACCCGCAAAACTTTCTCTTGCCGATGGCACTAAAATAAAGGACAAATTTCCGTCCGGGCATTTGCCGGCCCGAGACTGGACTTGTGGGATCAAAGGAGCTTCCCATGCCGCAGACCGGCACCGTCAAATTCTTCAATCACGCCAAGGGCTTCGGCTTCATCACGCCGGACGACGGGGCAAAGGATGTCTTCGTCCATATTTCGGCCGTGCAGGCGTCGGGTCTTCCCGGTCTTGAGGATGGGCAGAAAGTGACATTCGACACCGAGCCGGACAAGCGCGGCAAGGGTCCGAAAGCCGTCAACCTGTCGATCGGCTGAACCAGCCCCGGACAGAATGGACGTGGCCGGTCTGGCCTGCGGTGTTTGCCGCATGTTTGAACCCCAGTTAAATGAACCGCTTG
This sequence comes from Mesorhizobium sp. M0983, assembly GCF_040318975.1. Taxonomy (NCBI): domain Bacteria; kingdom Pseudomonadati; phylum Pseudomonadota; class Alphaproteobacteria; order Hyphomicrobiales; family Phyllobacteriaceae; genus Mesorhizobium; species Mesorhizobium sp. M0983. The sequence goes on from NZ_JAMYNH010000002.1 coordinate 240,451, forward strand.
GTCAAATTTCGTTCAGCCCCCGTTCAGCCACGGTCGCATATTAATCTTCGTTAAAGCCGGACCGCATCCCCCCGAAAACGACCCGGGCCGGCACGAAGGAGACCGACATGAACGGAATTTTCAAGACTGCCATCCTGTCCGCCGCGATCGTTGCGACCACGCTTGCGACCTTGCCTGCGGCCAGTGCCGATGAATGGCGCCATCACCGCCGCCACCACGGCCACGGCGACGCCGTTGCAGCCGGCGTCCTTGGTCTTGCGGCCGGTGCCCTGATCGGCGGTGCGCTCGCCAGCCCGCAGCCCCGCTATTACGACCCGGCCTATGATGATGAATACTACCGGCCTGCCCCGGTGCGTCGGTATTACGTACAACCGCGAGTGGCCTATGCCGAAAGCTATGCGGAGCCGTGGACCCGCGGCTGGTATGAATACTGCTCGGACCGCTACCAGAGCTTCAACGCGCGTACCGGCACGTTCACCGGCTATGACGGCGAACAGCATTTTTGCACCGCCAATTAAGACAGTTTTCCTGTCCTGAACAAAAGCGCTGCCCGGTGGGTGGCGCTTTTTGTTTTTCGCGGTTTCAGACCAGGCCGGCTTTAGACCAAATAAGGATTGCTCCGCCGCTCCTCACCAAAACGGCCGCCGGGACCATGGCCACAGATGAAGCCGATGTCGTCGCCCAACGGCAACAGCTTCTCCTTGATCGAGGCGATCAGCGCGGCGTGGTCGCCGCCCGGCAGGTCGGTGCGGCCGACCGAACCGCGGAACAGCACGTCGCCGACATGGGCGAACTTCGCCGCCCGGTTATAGTAGACGATGTGGCCGGGTGCGTGGCCCGGACAATGGAATACCTCAAACACCTGTGAGCCAAACGAAACGGTCTCGCCCTCGGCGAGGAACCGGTCGGGGACACAGTTGCGCACGGGATCGGTGATGCCGTAGCGCTTTGCCTGGTTCTGGAGATTGGCGAGCAGCGGACGGTCGGCGGCATGCGGGCCGATGATCTCGATATCGAGCGCCTCCTTCAGTTCCATGGCCCCGCCGGCATGGTCGATATGGCCATGCGTGATCCAGATCGCGCCGGCAGTGATCGCATTGTCCTTGAGCGCCGCCAGCACCTTGTCGATGTCGCCGCCCGGATCGACGACGACGCCCTGTCTGTCGTCCATGTCGAAGAGGATGGTGCAGTTCTGTTGGAACGGCGTGACCGGCACGATGCCGGCGTTGAGCTGACCCATATTTGTCCTTTCACACTGTCGGAGCTCCGCGCGTCCCCTCGAACGCGTCAGGAAAGCTCTAACCTTGTTGAATCAGGCCCTGATGTAGAGACACACGCGGACGGCGTCCACCGCTCCCGCAAACGGCAAACGAAATGGGCGGCCGAAGCCGCCCATTTGAAAAGCCTGAAACGTCGAAAGCTTATTTCTTCATCGCGTTCATGACCGCACCGATGATGCCGGTCAGGATGGCGCCGCCGCCGGCACCGCCAACGATGTTGGGAATGTTCAACGCGCTGCCGGCCCCTGCCGCCGTGGCGGCTGCTGCCGGATCGACCGCCCCACCGCCCAGCAGGCTGCTGAGGATGGCCGCCCCGCCGACGCCGCCAACAGCGCCGCCCAGGATTTTGGGAAGCTGACCCATCGCCGCCGTCTTGATAGCCGCGCCCACCGCCTGACCACCGATGATACCCGTAATCACCTGAATAATGATCGGAAGAAGCGTGTTCATATCCATATTTCCAATCCCTCCATAGCTGCCAGCCTCCCGGGCCGACGCCATCATGAGACGCCGAATTGGACGAAAGTCAAATGCGCAAACGCTTAAATAAAAGGGGCGGCCCGAAAACCGCCCCTACTTGATAAAAAAGCTGTGACTTTCGTTATTCTGCAGCAATCGCGTGGTTGGGTTGAACGGCTGCAGAATAGTCATTCATCAGCGTCTTGGCGATCTCACCGACCTCGAATCGGTACGGGCCGATCTCCGAAACCGGCGTCACCTCGGCCGCTGTCCCGGTGAGGAAGCACTGCTGGAAGCCTTCAAGCTCTTCCGGCATGATGGCGCGCTCGATCACCTCCAAACCGCGGTCCTTGGCAAGGCCGATGACCGTGCGGCGGGTGATGCCGTCGAGGAAGCAATCGGGCTTGGGCGTATGGATCTTGCCGTCCTTGACGAAGAAGATGTTGGCGCCTGTCGCTTCCGCCACCTGGCCACGCCAGTCGAGCATCATGGCGTCGGCATAGCCCTTGGCCTCGGCGGCATGCTTGGACATGGTGCAGATCATGTAGAGGCCGGCCGCCTTCGATTTCGACGGTGCGGTGCGCGGGTCGGGGCGGCGCCATTCGGCCATGTCGAGGCGGATGCCCTTCAGCTTCTGCGCCGGGTCGAAATAACTCGGCCACTGCCAGATGGCGATGGCGCAGTTGATCCGGCTGTTCTGCGCCGAAACGCCCATTTGTTCGCTGCCGCGCCACGCGATCGGCCGGACATAGGCGTCCTGGAAACCTTGCTTCTTCAACAGCGTGCGGCAGGCGTCGTCGATCATGGCGACCGAGTAGGGTATCTTGAAGCCAAGCAGGCGCGCCGACTCATGCAGGCGTTCGGTGTGGTCGGTCAGCTTGAAAATTTCGCCGCCATAGGCGCGCTCGCCCTCGAATACCGCGCTGGCGTAGTGCAGCCCGTGGGTCAAGACGTGGATCTTGGCGGCGGCCCATTTGACGAATTCGCCGTTCATCCAGATAAAGCCGTCCAGTTGGTCGAAGGGAACGGATGCCATGGTAACCTCCCGCGGGCGGCAGCCCGCACATCATTGTGTCGTTGCGTGTTTCGCCTCGGCCGCCGCGGGCGGCCATTGTCTCAAAGCGTAGGCGGATATTTAAGGTCTGGCAAACTCAGGAAGTTCCGGAAAAAAGGGCTTCGTTTGCCTTTTCGTTCGCAATCCGCCGAAAAGCTTGCCAAAAATTACCATCGCGCGGAAAATACGTCAATAGTGCTGACATAATTTCCTGCTTCACACGGAGAAAAGATGACGAGCCACGCAGCCGCAGAGCCGATCAGGACGGCGATCACCGACGAGGATGGCATCGATTTCGCCATCATCGAGTTGTTCTTCTTCGCCTATCGCGACTTTACCTCCGATCCGGACCAGATCCTGGCCGACTACGGTTTTGGCCGTGCTCATCACCGGGTTCTGCATTTTGTCAATCGCCGGCCCGGCCTGACGGTCGCCGAGCTCCTCGACGTGCTCAAGATCACCAAGCAGAGCCTGGCGCGCGTGCTCAAGCAACTGATCGACACCGACCATATCGTGCAATTGCAGGGCCCTCGCGACCGCCGCCAGCGCGAGCTTTATCCGACGGCCAAGGGCCGTGCGCTGGCGCTGGCACTGGCGCGGCCACAGTCGCGCCGCATCCATGCTGCATTGGAGGATTCCGGAGCCACCGAACGCGCCGTTATCGAACGGTTCCTTGAGGCGATGGTCAATCCGGAACTAAGGGCGCAGATCGACATTGTGCCCGCAAAGATGTCAGGGAAAAGCCATGGAGACCATTGAGAGGGTTGATCATCCGACAGCACCGGAAGACGACGCGCCGCATCTGCTGGTGGTCGACGACGACACCCGAATCCGCAATCTTCTGAAACAGTATCTGACCGAAAACGGTTTTCGCGTCACCGTTGCCGGAAATTCCGGCGAGGCGCGGCGCAAGCTCACCGGCCTCGATTTCGATCTGATCGTGCTCGACGTCATGATGCCGGGTGAAAGCGGCGTCGATCTCACCAAGGCGCTGCGGGCGGAAAAGAACGTACCGATCCTGATGCTCACCGCACTGTCCGAAACCGACAGCCGGATCACCGGGCTCGAGGCCGGCGCCGACGACTATCTGCCAAAACCGTTCGACCCGCGCGAGCTGATCCTGCGAATCAACAATATCTTGCGCCGCGGCGGCCCCGCGACGACGCCCAAGGTCGAACAGCTGGTCTTCGGCCCCTATACCTTCCAGATCGCCAGGCGTGAGCTGAAGCGCGGCGGCGAGGCGCTCAAGCTGACGGACCGCGAGCAGGAAATCCTGGCGATCTTCGCTGCGCGTGCCGGCGAAACGATACCGCGGCATGAGCTTGTCGGCGACGAGTCCGAGGTCGGCGAGCGCACGATCGACGTCCAGATCAACCGGCTGCGCCGCAAGATCGAACGCGATCCGTCCAATCCGGTCTGGCTGCAGACCGTGCGCGGTATTGGGTATCGGCTCAGCGTGGAATAGAATGCCGCCGACAGCGGTCCTTTGCTGGGCCGCCGGTGAGCGAAAAGACGAATGGCGACCACGCAACTCGAACGGCCGGAAGATGGCGGCTTGAGCGCCCGCGCGACGCGGGCGCTCAAGGCCGTGCCGCGCGCTTGGAACCGTTTCTGGCGCCTGGTGTCGCTTTACATGCCGAAGCGGCTCTATGCCCGCTCGCTGATCATCGTCATCGCGCCAATGATCATGCTGCAGTCGGTCGTCGCCTTTGTCTTCATGGAGCGCCATTGGCAGACCGTGACGCAGCGCCTGTCGCAGGCCACGGTGCGCGACATCGCCGCCATCATCGACCTGATAGAGACCTATCCGCACGACGCCGACTACGCCAACGTCATCCGCATCGCCCAGGATCGCATGCAGTTGAAGGTCGACCTCCTGCCGCCAGACCCGCTGCCGCCACCCGGGCCAAAGCCGTTCTTCTCGATCCTCGACGAGATCCTTTCGTCCGAGATCACCCGCCAGATCAACCGTCCGTTCTGGATCGATACGGTCGGCAATTCAAATATCGTCGAGGTCCGCGTCCAGCTCGAGAACAAGGTGCTGCGGGTCTTCGTGCGCCGCAGCCAGGCCTATGCATCGAACACCCATATTTTCCTGATCTGGATGGTCGGCACCTCACTGGTGCTGCTGATGATCGCCATTCCCTTCCTGCGCAACCAGATCCGGCCGATTCTGACGCTGGCCGAGGCGGCCGAGAGCTTCGGCAAAGGCCGGCCGATGCCTCGCGATTTTCGCCCGCGCGGCGCCGAGGAAGTCCGCCGCGCCGGCTTTGCCTTCATCCAGATGCGCGAACGCATCGAACGCCAGCTCGAGCAGCGCACCGCCATGCTGAGCGGCGTCAGCCACGATCTGAGGACCATCCTCACCCGCTTCAAGCTGCAATTGGCGCTGGCCGGGACCAAGGCGGCCGACACCCAGGCACTCGACCAGGATATCGACGACATGCAGTCGATGCTGGAAGGCTACCTTGCCTTTGCACGCGGCGAAGCATCGGAAGACGCCGGCCGGTTCGACCTCGAAGCCTTCTTCGACAAGCTTCGCGAGGAAGCCGCGCTGCGCAAGCGCAAGCTGTCGACCGTGCTTGCCGGCGATCCGCATGTCCATGTGCGCCCCAATGCCTTTGCCCGGCTGCTGTCCAACGTCGTCGGCAATGCATTCCGCTATGCCAAGACGGTGGAGATCAATGCCAATCATGGACGCGGTTCGCTGCTCGTCACTATCGACGATGACGGTCCGGGCATTCCGCCCGAAAAGCGGGAGGATGTATTCAAGCCTTTCGTGCGGTTGGACGAGGCCCGCAACCTCGACGCCAGCGGCACCGGCCTTGGCCTTTCCATCGCACGCGACATTGCCCGCAGCCATGGCGGCGACATCGTCCTCGAACGCAGCCCGCTCGGCGGCCTGCGGGCGGTGATCAAGGTTCCGGCTTGACGGGAGCGAGGCCGGCCTTCATCCGCCCGTCATGAAACCATGGTGAAGAGCGCCAATGAAGCGCGCGATCCTGATTGATTCGGCCCTGCGGCCTCATTTCGACCCCGCGCCTGCCCGGGTGCGCTGGTGGGAGGCCAGAGCGGCGGCGTGGTCGCCGTTCAGGCATCGCGGCAAAGCAATCAAGCTCTCCGCCAAGGGACCGCCATGCGCATCCTGATGGTCACCGATGCCTGGCGCCCGCAAGTCAACGGCGTCGTCCACACGCTGGAGCGCCTCTCGGAGACCCTGAAATCCTTCGATGTCGAGACGGACTTCCTGACGCCGAACATCTTTCGCACCTTGCCTCTGCCGACCTATCCCGACATCAGGCTGGCGCTGACGACGCCGCACCGCGTGGCGCAGCTGATCGAGGCACGCAAGGCGGATCACATCCATATCGTCACCGAAGGACCGCTCGGCATTATGGCGCGGCGCTACTGCCGCAACGCCGGCCGTCCGTTCACGACCAGCTATCACACACGTTTTCCGGAATATCTGAGCGCGCGTCTGCCGGTGCCGGAAGCATGGGCCTATCGCTGGCTGCGCGATTTCCATAATTCAGGACAGGGCACGCTGGTCGCCACCCAGTCGCTTGCCGACGATCTTGCGGCACGCGGCTTCACCAAGCTTCGGCCATGGACGCGTGGCGTCGATACCGATCATTTTCGACCGGATAAGAGAAAGGACCTGGGGCTTCCGGGACCGATCTTCCTCTGCGTCGGCCGCGTCGCGATCGAGAAGAACCTGCCGGCCTTCCTCGATCTGGACCTGCCCGGCAGCAGGGTGATTGTCGGCGAAGGGCCGGAATTGGCGAAGCTGAAGGTCAGATATCCCGATGCCCATTTCCTCGGCCATCGCCCGAACGACGAACTGGCCGAGATCTACGCCTCGGCCGACGTCTTTGTCTTCCCCAGCCGCACCGACACATTCGGCAACGTCATTATCGAGGCGCTGGCCAGCGGCACGCCGGTCGCAGCCTATCCCGTCACCGGGCCTATCGATATCGTCGGTGACAGCATCGGCGGCGCGGTCTCGCACGACCTTCGGCAAGCAGCGCTCGCCGCGCTTCTCGTCGACCGCACCGAGGCGCGGCAACGTGCTATGCGCTACAGCTGGAAAGCCTGCGCCGAAATGTTCATGGAAACGGTCGAAGAAGCGCTGGGTACCACGCGTAAACTGGCCGCCTGAGCAAAGCGCAGTTAGAATAACCTGCCGCCGTCCGGCACCTTGTGCTCGATCGCGCCGAGGACGACGGCGCCCTCTTCATCGGGAAAACCGAGCGTCAGCACTTCCGACATGAATGGCCCGATTTGACGCGGCGGGAAATTGACCACCGCGAACACCTGCCGGCCGATCAGGCTTTCAGGTGTATAGTATTTCGTGATCTGGGCCGAGGATTTCTTCACCCCGATCACGGGACCGAAATCGATTTTCAACTTGATCGCCGGCTTGCGCGCCTCGGGAAAAGGCTCGGCCTCGACGATCGTGCCGGCGCGGATGTCGACGCGGTCGAAATCGGCGAAGCTGATCTCGGTTTTTCTCGCGTTGCTCGAACCCATCGACGGTCAGGCGTTTCCGTAGGTTTCGAACAGCACGCCGGCCAGCGCGTCCTTGGCCGAAGTCCCCGACCAGACGACGAACTGGAAGGCCTGAAAATAGCATTCGCAGGCTTCCAGCGCCGACGACAGCAGCACCTCGACCTGCTGGCTCGACGGCTCAACCCCACCGGCCAGCAGCAGCGACTGGCGGAACATGATGGCGCCTTCCTGCTCCCAGAGGTCGAAATGCCCAAACAGCATCTGTTCGTTGATCAGCGAAAGCAGCCGCATCACCTCGAGCGCGCGCGCCTCAGGCACCTTGATGTCGAAAGCGCAGGCCAGGTGCAGCGCCTCGTAGTCCTCCATCCAGGAGAATGAAACGTGGTAGTCGGTCCAGCTTCCGGCGACCGAGATCGAGATCTCGTCATCGCCGGCCCGCTCGAAGGACCAATCGTTGTTGTGCGCCACCTGCTCGATAACATCCACCGGATGGATTTCGCGGGAGAATTCGAGTTCGAGAAGTTCCATGAAATGCTTCCTGTCGTTCTGGGAGCGCCACCACACGCTCCGCGGGAGAGGCACACTCGAACAATTCTGCCTAGAACTCGGACGGCCAGGACTTCGTCAACGCAAAGACCCCGGACCGGACCCCACCGCCCGGCGCATGACCCTGCTCCGAATCATGCAACAAATTCAGTCTATTGATCGGGAGTCGCGTGACCAGCCCAATTTTTCGCACTGCGTCATTCGCATGTGGAAAGGCGCTGTCGGAAAGATCCACGCAGTACCGGTAAGCGATTCACGACAAAGCGCTTTTTGCGATCCGGCTTTGTGGAAAAGTTTAACGAATATTTTTATTATTTTTTTGCACGCGGCTTTGCCGAAGCCGCAGGCGCTGCCTGACCGGTCATTTCGGCAAGCTTGGCCTCGAGCGCTTCGATGCGAGCAGCGAGGCGGGTGTTTTCTTCCCTGGCCTTCGCCGCCATGTCGCGAGCGGCCTCGAATTCCTCGCGCTGCACGACGTCCATGGAGTTGAGTATCCGCTCGGCCTGGCCCCTGAAGGCGGTCTCCACCTCGCGCCGCACGCCTTGCGCGGCACCGGCTGCGTCGGTCATCAGCTTGGCGAATTCATCGAGAATGCGGTTCGGTCCGGTCGCCATGGCAAATCCTCGCTTGGTCGAATTGACGTAGTGGCGCACGATGCGGAATGCAAGCATGTGCTCGCCTTGACCCTGCCAAAACCCTGCCGCATGGTCCGCGCCCGAACGTGACCGGAACCGGGAGACCCTGTTGAGCGAATATTTGCTGCCGCTGGCTGCCCTGCCCTTCCCCAACATCGATCCGGTCATCGTCCGGATCGGACCGCTGGCGGTGCATTGGTACGGCGTCGGCTACATCGTCGGCATCCTGTTCGCCTGGTGGTATGCCAAGCGCCTCGTCACCAACCCGAAACTCTGGCCCGACGGCACCCTGCCGATGAAGCCCGTGGATCTCGACGACTTCATCGTCTGGGCGGCCATCGGCGTGGTGCTCGGCGGACGCACCGGCTACGTGTTGTTCTACGACCTGCCGCGTTACATCGCCAATCCGCTCGATGTCGTCGCCGTCTGGCAGGGCGGCATGTCGTTTCATGGCGGCCTGCTCGGCGTCATTCTCGCCATGACGCTGTTTTCCCGGGCGCGTGGCATCCGCACATGGTCGCTGTTCGACGTTGTTGCCGCCGGCGTGCCGGTGGGGCTTGGCCTCGTTCGCCTGGCAAACTTCATCAATTCCGAACTATGGGGCCGACCGACCGACGTTCCATGGGCATTCGAATTCCCCAATGGCGGCCCATTTGCACGCCATCCGAGCCAGATCTACGAGGCGCTGCTCGAAGGGCTGGTGTTGTTCCTTGTCCTGCGCTTTCTCACTCATTCGCGGCTCAAGCTGAAGACGCCGCGCTTCGTCGGCGGCGCCTTCATTGCCGGCTATGGCGCCTCGCGCGTCTTCGTCGAATTCTTCCGCGAGCCCGACCAGCAGCTCGGCTATCTCCTTGGCACGAGCTGGCTCACCATGGGCATGGTGCTGTCGCTGCCGATGGTGCTGGCCGGCATCTGGGCGATGGCTACAGCCAAGCCGGTGACAAAACCGCAGCCCGCATGACGCCGCTGAAGACACGCATCGCCGAGCTGATCGGTGCGGTGGGACCGATCCCCATCAGCGAATACATGGCGCTCTGCCTGTTCGATCCGCAGGACGGCTATTATACGACACGCGAGCCGTTCGGCGCCGCCGGCGACTTCGTCACCGCGCCGGAGATCAGCCAGATGTTTGGCGAGCTGGTCGCCGTCTGGCTCTACCAGGCATGGCTGGCGATCGGCCGGCCGACGCCGGTCGCCATCGCCGAAATAGGCCCCGGCCGCGGCACGCTGATGAGAGATATGCTGCGCACGCTTTCGCGGCTCGATCCGACGCTTACCGCCAGCGCATCATTCGCCTTGATCGAGACCAGTCCGCGGTTGACCGAGGTCCAGAAACGGACGCTTGCCGGGACGTCGGCCACCATCGCCTGGAATGAAACCATCGACACACTACCGCAGGGGCAGCTTCTGATTGTTGGCAACGAGCTGTTTGACGCGGTGCCTATTCGCCAGTTCGTCCGCGCCGGAGCCGGCTGGCGCGAACGGATGATCGGTCTCGACGATGCGAACCAGCTTCGCTTTTTCGTCGGCGCCGGCTCGCTCGACCCGATGCTGCTGCCGGAGGATGCCGAGAATGCGCCGCAAGGTGCGATCGTCGAGGTGGCGCCAGCCCGCGCCGCCCTGATGGCGGCCATCGCCGGGCGACTTGCCGGATTTGGCGGCGCCGGCCTGTTTCTCGACTACGGTCACCTCCAGCCCGGCATCGGCGACACCTTGCAGGCCTTGCGCAAGCACGGTCATGAGGACGTGCTGGCGAATCCGGGGGAGGCCGACCTCACCGCCCATGTCGATTTCGCTGCCCTCGCTGCAACCGTTCGGGCACACAGCCTCGATGCCCACCTCTCCACGCAAGGTGAATTCCTGCTCAAGATGGGGCTTCTCGAACGAGCTGGCCGGCTCGGCGCCAATGCCGATGAGGCAGCTCGTGAAAAGATCGCGGCCGACGTCGAGCGCCTCGCCGGTCAGCAGGCCATGGGCGAGCTCTTCAAGGTGCTTGCCATCCTTCCTCCCGGCATTGCCGTTCCGCCGTTCGCAAGCGCGGATTGACTTTTCGCTGTCGCCTCTACCACTCTCCCCTCTCCGGCTGCGCCCGACATCAACTGCACTCGCCTTCAACTGCGCCCGCCTTCAACTCGCCTACCTTCAACTTGCCTACCTTCAACTCGCCGCCTTCAACGCGCTTGACGAAATCGCCCATACGGACAACAAAGCCGCCATGCTGAATCAGACCAAACCGGATCCCGTTCGGTCGCCCTTGCTGGAAACGGCGCAAGGCATCCGCCACGGCTACTTCACACGCGTCGGCGGCATTTCCAGCGGCATCTACCGGGGCCTCAACATCGGCACCGGATCGAGCGACGACCAGACGCTGGTGCGCGAGAATCGCCGCCGCGTCGCCGAATGGATGGGCGTGGCGGCAAGCCATCTGCTGACTGCTCATCAGGTTCATTCGCCGGACGTCGTCATCGCCAGGGAACCTTTTACCGGCGAGCGTCCCAAGGCCGACGCCATCGTCACCGACCGGCCGGGCATTGCCATCGGGGCCTCGACCGCCGATTGCGGACCGGTCCTCTTCGCTGACGCCGAGGCGTGCATTATCGGAGCCGCCCATGCCGGCTGGAAAGGCGCTTTCACGGGAGTGCTGGAAAACACCATCGCGGCAATGGAAAGCCTCGGCGCCCGGCGTGACCGCATCGTCGCAGTGCTCGGTCCTTCCATCGGCCCACAGAATTACGAAGTCGGACCGGAATTCGTCGCGCGCTTCGTCGACGCCGATGCCGGTAATGCCCGCTATTTCGCGCCCTCCGCAAATGCCGGACACGCGATGTTCGATCTCAACCGCTACACGGTCGACCGGCTGACCAAGGCTGGCGTCAATGCCGAAGGGCTCGGCCGCTGCACCTATGCCGAGGAAGAGCTTTTCTACTCCTATCGGCGCAGCACGCATCGCAACGAGCCCGACTACGGACGGCAGGTTTCGGCAATCGTTTTGGAGACTGACTGATGGCGCTGCATTTCGAACGCTCGGAATTCGACGCGCGGCGCGATCGACTGATGATCGAGATCGCCGAAAAGAAGCTCGACGCCGTCCTGCTGTTTGCGCAGGAAAGCATGTATTGGCTAACCGGCTACGACACGTTCGGCTTCTGCTTTTTCCAGTGCCTGGTGGTCAAGGCCGACGGCTCGATGGTACTGCTGACGCGTTCGGCCGATTTGCGCCAGGCACGCCACACCTCGATCATCGACAACATCGTTTTGTGGACGGATCGCAACGGCGCCAATCCGGCGGTCGACCTGCGCAATTTGCTCAACGAGCTTGACCTGCTCGGCGCCCGCATCGGCGTCGAATACGACACCCACGGCCTGACGGCATATAATGGCCGGCGCCTCGACGAGCAGTTGCAGACCTTCGGGCAGATCGCAGATGCCTCTGGCATTGTCAGCCGGCTGCGGCTGTTCAAGAGCCCGGCCGAAATCGCCAAGGCGGAAAAAGCCGCAAATCTGGCCGACGACGCGCTGGACGCAGCACTGCCGCTGATCAAGCAGGGCGGCGATGAGGCGCTGATCCTCGCCGCCATGCAAGGCGCGATCTTTGCCGGCGGCGGCGATTATCCGGCCAACGAGTTCATCATCGGCTCGGGCGTCGACGCCCTGCTCTGCCGCTACAAGGCCGGTCGCCGCAAGCTCACCAAGAACGACCAGCTGACACTCGAATGGGCCGGTGTCTTCCATCACTACCATGCGGCAATGATGCGCACGGTGTTGACCGGCAAGGTATCGAAACGCCACCAGGAATTGTTCGATGCCGCCCGCGCCGCGCTACTTGCAGTCGAGAAGGCGATGACACCTGGTAATACGTTCGGCGACGTGTTCGACGCCCATGCCCGCACGCTCGAAGCCCACAATTTGACCAAGCACCGGCTCAATGCCTGCGGTTATTCGCTCGGCGCCCGCTTCACCCCGTCCTGGATGGATATGCCGATGTTCTATCAGGGTAATCCCGAACCGATTGCGCCGAACATGACGCTGTTCGCCCATATGATCATCATGGACTCCGAAACCGAAACGGCGATGACCCTTGGCCGCACCTACCTGACGACCGAATCCCAGCCGAAGCCGCTGTCCCGCCATGATCTCGACTTGATCGTGCAGTGAATCCATAATGGAAAAAGTGTGAGGGGCGTTCGTCGCCAAGGAGTTTTCAGGCTAATGAGACGATCGCATGTGACGACCGTGTCATTGCTCGCGGCGCTGGCGCTGGCGGCTTGCACCAATGCGAAGGACGTTCTCGAACCCTCGGCCATCGCCCCGCAATCGACCCAATCCCTGCCCGGAGCCGGCGGCGCCGCAACGCCCCCCTCAACTGCGGCGCCGTCTTCCGGCACCGCGCCAACTGCAGATACAGCGCAGCCTCCGGCGGCAGCAGCCGTGCCGCCCGCCAAAAGCGCCGCTGCCATTGCGCGAACCCGGCTGCAGGTGGCGCCGATCGTCGGCGCCTCGGTAGAAGCCGCGACACCGCTGACCGCCGAGCTTCAGACACGCGCCAGGCAGCGTGGCATCACCTTGGCCGGCAGCACCGACCAGACCCCAACGCACGTGCTCAAGGGCTATTTCTCGACTATGACGGAAGGCAAGGACACCACCGTCATCTATGTCTGGGACATCTATGACCCGGCCGGCAACCGGCTGCATCGCATCAACGGCCAGCAGAAGGCGCCCTCCGTCGGTGGCGGCGAAGGCTGGGCGGCGGTCGCGCCGGCGACCATGCAGGCGATTGCCGACCAGACAATCGACCAGTTCGCCACCTGGCTTGGCGGCGGCGCCGGCTGACCTGGAGCATGATTCCGAAAAGTGGAATCCGGTTTTCGGAAAAGAGCATGCTCAGACTGAAAGATAGAAGCTATCCCGATTCTGTCGGCATCGAAGTGGACCTATCGCCGCATCGTCAAGCCGTAAGCGATTATTGAGATTAGCCGGCGGATTCCCATTCACGACGCTTGCAATACCGGCGCGGGCCGCTAAAAGCCCGACTAAGAGGCTGGAGTGCTATCGGAGTCTCTCAATCCTTCGCCAGGAACGGTGCATGAAGCTCTTCGCGGGCAATTCCAACAGGGTGCTGGCCGAATCAGTCGCCCGCTACCTCAACATTCCGCTGGGCAAGGCCAGCGTCAGGCGCTTCGCTGACCAGGAAATCTTCGTCGAGATCCAGGAGAACGTGCGAGGCGAGGACGTCTTCATCCTGCAGTCCACCTCGTTCCCGACCAACGATCATCTGATGGAACTGCTCATCATGATCGACGCCTTCATGCGCTCCTCGGCCAAGCGTATCACTGCGGTTATTCCTTATTTCGGCTATGCCAGGCAGGACCGCCGCGCCTCCGGCCGCACACCGATCTCGGCCAAGCTGGTAGCCAACATGATCACGCGGGCGGGCGTCAACCGGGTGCTGACGCTGGATCTGCATGCCGGGCAAATTCAGGGCTTCTTCGACATCCCGACCGACAATCTGTTTTCCGTGCCGGTGATGGCGCGTGACGTGAAGGCGAAATACAAGCAGCTCGCCAATGTCATGGTGGTGTCGCCGGATGTCGGCGGCGTGGTCCGCGCCCGTGCCCTCGCCAAGCGCATCGATGCCCAGTTGGCCATCGTCGACAAGCGTCGCGAGCGCCCCGGCGAATCGGAAGTCATGAACGTCATCGGTGACGTGCGCGGCAAGGATTGCCTGTTGATCGACGACATCATTGATTCGGGCGGCACGCTATGCAATGCGGCCGATGCGCTGCTTGCCGACGGCGCCACCAGTGTCACCGCCTATACTACCCATGGCGTTTTGTCCGGCGGCGCCATCGCCCGCATCGGCGCCTCGAAACTGCAGGAACTGGTCATCACCGATTCCATCCAGCCGACCCAGGCAGTGCTGGACGCCGCCAATATCCGCGTCATCTCCATCGCCGAACTGATGGGCGAGGCGATCTCCCGCACGGCAACCGAGGAATCGGTGTCGAGCCTGTTCGATTAATACATGTCGCGCAAAAGTGAGCAGCGGTTTTGCGACAACGACATGCATAAAACAAGACCCTAAAGCGCGTCGCATGAGACCGGTCGAACGCGACGCGCTTTAGGGCTGCGACTCAGGCCGAGCCGGACCGCTTATTCGCCGCACACCTTCACCAGCATCACGGGCGCCGCGCATGTAACCGCGTGGCGAGGCTCCCAGCATGCGCTTGAACATGGTGATGAACGCCGGCACGCTGTCATAGCCGAGATCGAGCGCCACCCTTGTGATCGGCTCGCCGTCGGCCAGCCGTGGCAGCGCCGCGAACAGACAGGCCTGCTGGCGCCAAGTCGACAGCGACAATCCGGTCTGGCGATGAAAGGCGCGGGTGAAAGAGCGGCGGCTCATGCCGACGATAGCGGCCCATTCATCGATCGTCGCGTGCGGTGACGGTGCCGAGACGAAGCGCCGGCACAGCGCTGCCAGCCTTGCGTCGGACGGGAACGGCAGTCCGAGTGGCCGTTGCGGCAGGTTCGGGATTTCGTGCAGCAGGAGCTTCATGATCAGCCCGCCCCGCCCCTCCAGCTCGGCGCCCTGCGGCAGCTTTTCCGATTCCACGATCAGGCTGTGCATCAGGTCGGTGATGCCGACGACGCGCAACCCGTCCGGCAGGCCGGGAATGGCCTCCGGCATCACATAGACGGAGCGCATGCTGACGTCGCCCAGCATCTCAACCGAGTGTTCGGTGCCGGCTGGGATCCACATCGCGTGGTCGGGGGGCACCATCCAGCGCCCATGCCGCGTCGTCACCAGCACGACACCGACCAGCGCGTGCAGCAACTGGCTGCGGCTGTGATGGTGCCGCGGCACGTGATAGCCGTCCGGATATTCGGTCGGCAGCGCCACCGCCGGCCCGACGGCCTGCTCCAGCCATTGCCAGCGACGCTCATGCAACAGCCCAAGATCGGTATCGCCCGCTCTGAACATTTCCCTGCCATGCGGCATCAGCTATGGCCCACTTGCGAAACTATTGGACCAAACCACGAAAGAAGTCGCATGACAAGCAACGTATAAGGCAGCCGGCCCATAAGACCGCCTGCGGGAGCGCCCGCCAAAAAGACCACGGAGCCTGCCTTGACCGATACCACAGCAACCGCCGACGCCAAGCCGGCAGCGGCCAGCCACATTTCAGCTCAGGCGACGGCCTTCACCGTCATCCTGGCGGTGAGCTTCTGCCATTGCATCAACGACATCATGCAGTCGCTGCTGTCGGCGATCTATCCGCTGCTGAAGGACAATTACGGTCTCGATTTCTGGCAGATCGGCCTTTTGACTTTCACCTTCCAGGTGACGGCATCCTTGCTGCAGCCGGTGATCGGCATGATTACCGACAAGCGGCCGATGCCGTATTCGCTGCCCTACGGCATGGCCTCTTCGTTGATCGGCCTGGTCGTGCTGGCCTATGCTGGACATTACTCGCTGCTCCTCATCGGCGCCTCGCTGATTGGCATTGGCTCGGCGATCTTCCACCCGGAATCCTCGCGCATCGCGCGCTTCGCCTCTGGTGGCAGGTTCGGCCTGGCACAGTCGCTGTTCCAGGTCGGCGGCAATTTCGGCCAGGCCATGGGGCCGCTGCTGGCAGCCTTCATCGTCGTGCCCTTCGGCCAGACCAGCATCGCCTGGTTCGCCGGCGGCTCGCTGATCGGCATCATCGTGCTGTGGCAGGTCGGCGGCTGGTACAGCCGCCTGCGTGCCGCGCAGAGCACCCGCAAGGCGGCAGGCTTCGTCTCGCCCTTCCCGCGCCGCAAGGTGATGGGAGCGCTGCTGGTGCTGACGCTGCTGGTACTGACCAAGAACGCCTATATTTCCAGCCTTGCCAGCTATTATACCTTCTATTCCATCCATAAATTCGGCGTTTCAGTCCAGATGTCGCAAGTCATGCTGTTCCTGTTCCTCGGCGCCTCGGCCCTGGGCATCCTGCTCGGCGGCCCGTTCGGCGACCGCTACGGGCAGAAGGCGATGATCTGGTTCTCGATCGTCGGCGTGCTGCCCTTCACCCTGGCCCTGCCCTATGCCAATTTCGAGTGGACGATGGTTCTCACCGTGCTGATTGGCCTGATCCTGTCCTCGGCCTTCTCGAACATCGTCGTCTTCGCGCAGGAACTCGTGCCCGGCCGGGTCGGCATGATCGCCGGCATCTTTTTCGGCTTCGCCTTCGGCATGGGCGGCATCGCGGCCGCCGTGCTTGGCGTCGTCGCCGACATGAAAGGCATCGATTTCGTCTTCCAGGTCTGCTCGTATTTGCCGCTACTCGGGCTGCTGACGGTTTTTCTGCCTAACATGAAGGAAGCGAGGAAGGTGACCACGGTCGGGTGAAGCCCGGGTTCGGTTTCTAAGCGAATCCCCTCTTCCGACGCGCCCGTCCAGCCGCCTGCGGTTATTTGGGCCAGGCCCGGCGACGCCGATTTGGCGGCCGTCAGCCGCTTTCGTAGTTCGTTCCCTCTACACCCAGGCCTGCAGCTGCCCACTCGGGCAAGCCGCCTTCGAACCGGCGCGAGGCCCAGCCTCGTGCCCTCAGGATTGCCAAAGCGTCGGCCGACAGAACGCACTGGACCCCACGACAATAGGCGACAACGACCTTCTCTCGTGGAAGCTCCGCAAGCCGCTGCTCCAGCTCATCAGCGGGAATGTTGATCGCACCCGGCAAATGCCCCGTCGCGAATTCGTTCTGCGGCCTGACATCGAGCAGCACGACTTCGTCGTTTCGCATGCGGCGCACGAGTTCCTCGCGCGAGATGTTTTCCAGCCTGTCCGGCTGGCTAATGCTGTCGTTGATAAACTCACGGATCTGCTCGCGTCTATGGTTTGCAAGGCTTCGCAGCGCCGCGAACACGTTTTCGATTGGGCCATCTGCAAGCCGGTACAGAACGCGTTTTCCGTCTCGCCGGGTCTGCACCAGGCCCGCTCGCTTGAGATGTTGAAGATGCTGCGACGTATTCGCCAATGCGATCCCCGAAAGCTGCGTCAGCTGCTCGACGGCCAGTTCGCCATCGGCAATGTGACGCAGCAGAACCAGCCGGTGGGCATGCCCCAAGGTGCGGGCGAGATCCGCTACTTCGTCGAAGATCGGGTGGTGAACGTCCGTGCTTTTCATATGACTTGGCTAGCATTAATCAATCAATCAATCAATATGTTGAATGATTGATTCTAATTGGTTAATGTCTGACGGGTGAAACAGGAGAGCAAAAATGTTGGAGTTCGTTGTCCGTGCGGCCGTCATTGGTATCGGCGCGACAGCCCTGATGGACCTTTGGGGATGGTTTCTGAAGCGAATGCTCGCGATTCCATCGCTTGATTACGCCTGGGTCGGCCGCTGGATCGGACACTTTCCGCGTGGCCGTTTCGCGCACGCGAATATCGCGCAAGCTGCTCGCGTTCGCGGCGAAACCGCCATTGGATGGAGCGCACATTACGCGACCGGCATCGTATTTGCCGCGGCGCTGATTGGAGTGTGGAGCCTCGACTGGGCACGGCACCCGACAGTGCTTCCGGCCCTGTTGGTCGGCGTCTGCACCATCGTCGCCCCGTTCTTCGTGATGCAACCGGCTTTTGGGATCGGCATCGCGGCTTCGAAAGTTCCCAATCCGCGCACTGCGCGCCTGCGCAGCCTTATGACCCATCTGTCCTTTGGCGTCGGACTGTACATTGCAGCATTGCTTTCGGCACTGCTGTTTCCGGCCTGACATTGATGGGACACGGTCCGTCCCTGGGCACCTTCCGCCCCGCTTGCACCTCGCGCCGCCTTCCGCTATAGAGCCGCCACCCGCGTAGACACCCTTGGAGGCAACGCGGCGGAAGGCCGCCTTCCCGCATGATCCCGAACAAAGGTCCGCTCATGCGGCTGCCGGCTTTCGGACATCCAGGCCTGGCGGCTTTCGACGTTTACGGCCCGGCACGTTGCCGGCCGCGAACGCTCCAGAACAACGCGAAAGGAAATGCCATGAGCCACGATACTTACGAGCTCAAGGCCGAAGCGCGCGAACAGGTCGGTAAGGGGTCCGCCCGTGCAGTTCGCCGCAACGGTAAAGTGCCTGCAGTGATTTACGGCGACAAGCAGCCTCCCCTGGCGATTGCGCTGACCTATAAGGACATCTACTACAAGATCCATGGCGGCGGGTTTCTGACCACGGTCGCCACGATCGATGTCGACGGCAACAAGATCCAGGTTCTGCCCAAGGACTTCCAGCTCGACCCGGTCAAGGATTTCCCGGTCCATGTCGATTTCCTGCGCATCGGCAAGGACACCGAAGTCAATGTCGACGTGCCCGTGCACTTCATCAATGAAGACAAGTCGCCCGGCATCAAGCGCGGCGGCGTGCTCAACATCGTGCGCCACGAGGTCGAATTCCACTGCCCGGCCAATGCGATCCCGGATTTCATCACCATCGATCTCACCGGCACCGATATTGGCGATTCGATCCACATTTCGGCCGTCACCTTGCCGGCCGGCGTCAAGCCGGTGATCTCCGACCGTGACTTCACTATCGCGACCATTGCCGGCTCCTCGGCGATGAAGCCGGAGGCCGTAGAAGAGACGACTGAAGCGGCTGCGCCCGAAGCGGCTCCTGCCGCCGAAGAGAAGTAACCCCTTCCCGCCCGGAGGCGACGATGCTTGTCTTTGCAGGCCTCGGCAATCCGGGCGCGAAATACGCCAACAACCGGCACAATGTCGGCTTCATGGCGGCGGACGCGATCGCCCGCCGCCATTCCTTTTCGCCCTGGTCGAAGAAATTCCAGGGGCTGATCGCCGAAGGCACGCTTGCCGGCGACAAGGTGATCCTGATCAAGCCGCAGACCTTCATGAACCTGTCCGGCCAATCGGTCGGCGAAGCCTTGCGCTTCTATAAGCTCGGCCCTTCGGCGCTGACTGTCTTTTATGACGAGATCGACCTTGCCGCCGGCAAGGTTCGGGTCAAGGTCGGTGGCGGTTCCGGCGGCCACAACGGTATCCGCTCGCTCGACCAGCACGTCGGCAAGGATTTTCGCCGTGTGCGCATCGGCGTCGGCCACCCCGGCGTCAAGGAAATGGTGCACGGCCATGTGCTCGGCGATTTCGCCAAGGGCGACCGCGAATGGCTGGACGTGCTGCTCGACGCAATCGCCGATGGTGCCGGATTGCTTGCCAAGGGCGACGACAATTCGTTCATGAATCGCGTGACGCTGGCGCTGCGCGAGAAGCTCACGCCGACGGGCGACGACGACCGCCCGCCACCCAAGGCGCCAAAGGTGCAAAGCCATGTCCGCCAGGCGCGGCCGCAGCAGCCAGCGGCCAAGCTGCCCGAAACCGGCCCGATGGCGGCGATGCTGAAGAAGCTTTTTGGCGGCAAGGACTGAGCCATGAATATGGATGACGTCCAGCAATTGGTTCGCCGCGTAAGGCAGAAGTATGTTGATTATTTCGTCGCCGCTGCCGGCGAACTTGCTCGCAACGGCCAAGGATCGCATGCGACCGAGGTCAAGTTTTCGAACGTCGATTCCTTCTATCGAAATCTCATCGCGGTTGATTTCGTCGGCAATGACGGACAGCCAAATCCGCAGTTCATCAATAGCGATACCTATGTGAAATTCTCTCCGGATATTCACGCCGGGATCGGTGGAATGGATGTCCTCATCTCACCGTTCAAGTGGGACGAGGTTCATTTCAAATTCCCCGTAAATGAGCTTGACGGCGATCTCTTCGACGAATGGTTTCGCGGCTGGCTCGATATCGATGGCGAGCGTGAAACATCGGAGACCGTAGGAAGCATCATTCACAGTGCGCAATTGCTCGAGGGGCAACTGACGATCGATTTCGGAACCGCGGATGTCGACGCGTTCTGGCATCTTCTGCAAATACTGAGCAGGTCCGGCGTTCACGCGTTGGCGATAGGCACCGATGACATCGCGCAGCGTCTGAATTGAATTGCGCCTTGACGATCGTCGGCGCTTTCGCCCATAGCCCTGATCAAATTTCGATTTCCCGATAGGACCAGACAAAAATGGGTTTCAAATGCGGCATCGTTGGCTTGCCCAATGTCGGCAAGTCGACGCTCTTCAATGCGTTGACCAGGACGGCGGCGGCACAGGCCGCCAATTATCCGTTCTGCACCATCGAGCCGAACACCGGCGAGGTGGCGGTGCCCGACCCGCGCCTGCAGAAGATCGCCGCGATCGGCAAGTCGAAGGAGATCATCCCGACGCGCATCTCGTTCGTCGACATTGCCGGCCTGGTGCGCGGCGCCTCGAAGGGTGAAGGGCTGGGCAACCAGTTCCTCGCCAACATCCGCGAGGTCGACGCCATCGTCCATGTGCTGCGCTGTTTCGAGGATGACGACATCACCCATGTCGAGGGCCGCATCGATCCTGTCGCCGATGCCGAGACCGTCGAAACCGAATTGATGCTTGCCGACCTCGACAGCCTCGAGCGCCGCATCGTGCAGATCCGCAAGCGTGCCGCCGGCAAGGACAAGGAGGCAGCGACCGTACTTCCCATGATGGAAGCGGCGCTTGAACTACTGCAGGCCGGCAAGCCCGCCCGCATCCTGCTCAACGGCATCTCGGCTGAGGATCTGCGCATCCTGCAGGGACTGAACCTTTTGACGTCGCACCCGGTGCTTTACGTGTGCAACGTCGCCGAAGCCGATGCCGCCATCGGCAACGCCCATACCAGGGCGGTCGAGCAGATGGCGGCCGCGCAAGGTGCCCGCACCGTTGTGATTTCGGCGGCGATCGAGGCCGAGGTCGCCCAGCTCTCGGACGAAGAGGAAATGGAATTCCTGGCAACGCTCGGCCTGGACGAACCCGGCTTGAACAAGGTCATCCGCGCCGGCTACGAGCTGCTGCAGCTCATCACCTACTTTACCGTCGGGCCGAAGGAGACACGCGCCTGGACCGTGAACAAGGGCGCCAGGGCGCCGCAGGCGGCAGGCGTTATCCACACCGATTTCGAGCGCGGCTTCATCCGCGCCCAGACCATCGCCTATGACGACTTCGTCAGGCTGGGCGGCGAAGTGGCGGCTAAGGAGGCCGGCAAGGCGCGCGACGAAGGCAAGGAGTATGTCGTCCAGGACGGCGACATCATGCTGTTCAAGTTCAACACCTAACCAGGCGAGGGAGCCCAGCGGCCACCATTGCCGCCGCTCGATGCCAAACTTCAAAGCAGGGGTCGCGGTGCCTCTTGCGCTGCTTGACGGGCCGTCGTGCGGGGTCTAAGGGGCCTTTGCACCGGCCTCGCGCCTCACCTGCCCGTGTCCGTGCGATCTGACTGACGCGCCCCTCCAACGAACGCTCTTTGGCAACAGCAAGGGAGACCCGGCGATGATCAAGGCCTTCGTCGTCGACAATGATCGCCTGCGCCTGGTCGACGATCTCCTGCAGAACAGCGACACTGTGGTCTGGGTCGACCTCTTCAACCCGACAAAGGAAGAAGAGACGACAATTGAGACCTGGCTCGGCATCGCCGTTCCGACCCGCGAAGAGATGGAAGAGATCGAGATCTCGAGCCGTCTCTACGTCGAGGACGGCGCCTACTTCATGACCGCCATTCTGCCTGCGCAGACCGAGGTGGACGATCCGTTGATGTCGCCGGTTACCTTCGTGCTCGCCGGCAGCAGGCTGATCACCGTGCGGTACCACGAACCGAAGGCGTTTAAGACCTTTCCGCAGCGCGCCGAGAAGGTGGCGACCGGTTGCACCAGCGGCGACACCATCCTGATCGGACTACTGGAGGCGATCGTCGACCGCCTCGCCGACATTCTGGAGCGCGCCGGCCGCGACGTCGAGGCGATCTCGCGCGACATCTTCGAGGCACGCTCGACCAAGGTTTCCAAGCGCAACCGCGACTTCCAGGAGCTGTTGAAAGGCATTGGCCGCAAGGAGGATCTCGCCTCCTCGGTCCGCGACAGCCTGATCTCGCTGCAGCGCCTTGCCGGCTTCCTCGCCCATGCCTCCACGCAGACCAGGATGAGCAAGGATACCCGCGCCCGCATCAAGACCTTGTCGCGCGATGTGCTGTCGCTCGCCGACCACGCCACGTTCCTGTCGCAGAAGATCAGCTTCCTGCTCGACGCGACGCTCGGCATGATCTCGATCGAGCAGAACGCCATCATCAAGATCTTCTCCGTCGCCGCTGTCATCTTCCTGCCGCCGACGCTTGTCGCTTCAATCTACGGCATGAATTTCGACATCATCCCCGAGCTCAAATGGCACTTTGGTTATCCCTTCGCCATCGGCATGATGGTGCTTTCGGCAATCCTGCCCTTCTGGTATTTCCGCCGCCGCGGCTGGCTGTAGGGTCATCAATACCTCCGCTGCGGCTTGGGCGCCGCAGGCTGGCGCACTAGAAATTGCTTGACCAAATGCCGCGCTGCCTGCATCCGGGACCCCGACCCGCAGCGATCGTACAATCCTGAACAGGATTTCCAGACCATGACCGCAAAGACCTGGGCTTATGAGGATTTTGTCGAGGGCGCTTCGCTCGACCTCGGCACCAAGCTGGTAAGCGCCGCCGAAATCATAGAATTCGCCGGCGAGTTCGATGCCCAGGCGATGCATCTCGACGAGGCTGCGGGTAAGGCCAGCATCCTCGGCGGGCTGGCGGCTTCGGGTTGGCACACCTGCGCCATGTTCATGCGCATGCTGTGCGATGCCTTCCTGCTCGACTCGACCTCCCAGGGCGCGCCAGGCGTCGACCAGGTCAAATGGAAACGGCCGGTCCTGGCCGGCGACCTGTTGAGCGGCAGCACCACCGTCCTTGCCAAGCGCCTGTCTAGATCGAAGCCCCGGCTTGGCCTGGTGACCATGCGCAGCGAGTTATTCAACCAGCGCGGCGAAGGTGTTTTCGAGCTCGAAAACGCCGTCATGTTCCTCACCCGCGAGGGCAGTGCGTGAGCCTCGACGAATTCTTCTGCATCGGTATCACCGTCACGCTCGGTTCGCATCGATTCGAACCGGAGGCGATCAAGGCGTTCGCCCGCAAATACGATCCGCAAGTTTTCCACATCGATGAAGAGGCGGCGAGGAACAGCATATTCGGCGGGCTCTGCGCCTCGGGCTGGCACACCGCCGCCACCTGGATGAAATTGAACCTCCAGGCTGGCATAGAGGCAGAGGTCGCCCGCTGGCCCGGCCCCGGGCCGGTGCCGGAATTCGGCCCCTCGCCCGGCTTCAAGAACCTCAAATGGCCCAAACCTGTCTATGCCGGGGAAACCGTGACTTTCACCCGCACGGCGCTGGCCCACCGCCCCATTGCCTCGCGACCGGGCTGGCGGCTGCTGACGCTCCGCTCAGAGGCCTTCGATTCGACGGGCGACAAGGTGATCGAATTCGAAAGTGCCGTGCTGGTGAAGGTGGGGTGAGCGGAATTCTTCCCTTCTGCCACGGGGGAGAAGGAAGAAACGCTCAATGCCCCTCAAACCCGATCAGCGTCCTCACCGGCACGCCGAGCCCCTCTAACCTCTCGCGGCCGCCAAGGTCCGGCAGGTCGATGACGAAGCAGGCGGCGAGAATGTCGGCGCCGATCTGCCGCAATAGCTTGACGGCCGCCTCCGCCGTGCCGCCGGTGGCGATCAAATCGTCGACGAGGATTACCTTCTCGCCCGGAGAAACACCGTCCTTGTGCATCTCCATCTCGTCCAGCCCGTATTCCAGGCTGTAGGCGACGCGCACCGTCTCGTAAGGCAACTTGCCCTTCTTGCGGATCGGCACGAAGCCGGCTGAGAGCTGGTGGGCGATGGCGCCGCCGAGGATGAAGCCGCGCGCCTCGATGCCGGCGATCTTGTCGATCTTTAGGCCGGCATAGGGATGCACCAGTTCGTCGATCGCGCGGCGGAAGGCCCGCGCATTGCCGAGCAGCGTGGTGATGTCGCGAAACAGGATGCCCGGCTTGGGATAATCCGGAATGGTGCGGATCGCGGCAAGCAGCGTCTCTTCGAGCGAGGACTTCATCAAGCGGCTCTCCGGGCCATTCAGATTCGGCTAAAGACGTGAAAGGAATTGGCCAATCGTAACCCGGTGCAGCCAAGTCCGGCTACCGCCATGTGACGCCTGACGGAAAATTGTCCGGCAAAGGGCCTTGTTCAGCGCCGGCTGCGATGAATCGACATGCCTGCAATGAAAAGGGCGCCTTTCGACGCCCTCGCATTCTCTTATATCGCAGGGCTCAGTGCGCCACGCCGGCCCACACCTTGCGCTTGGTCAGGTAGACCAGTGCGCCGAACAGCAGCAGGAAGACCAGTACGCGAAAGCCGGTCTTCTTGCGGTCCTCGAGGTGCGGTTCTGCCGCCCACATCAGGAAGGCCGACACGTCGCGAGAATACTGGTCGACCGTCTGCGGCGCCCCGTCATCATAGGTAACCTGGCCGTCGGAGAGCGGCTTCGGCATCTTCAGCGACACGCCGGACAGGAAGTACGGATTGTAGTGCGTGCCTTCTGGTATGACCATGCCCGCCGGCGGCTGTTGGTCGTAGCCGGTCAGCAGCGAGTGGATGTAGTCGGGGCCGCCCTGGGCATATTGCGTAAAGATGTCGAACACGAAGCGCGGGAAGCCGCGCTCGACGCCGCGCGCCTTGGCCAGCAGCGACATGTCGGGCGGTGCTGCACCGCCATTGGCCGCCGCCGCCGCTTCCTCGTTGGGGAACGGCGGCGGAAAATGGTCGGACGGCTTGCCGGGACGATCGAACATGTCGCCGGCATCGTTCGGGCCGTCATGGATCGTATATTCGGCCGCCAGCGTCTTGATCTGCGCATCCGAATAGCCAAGGCCTTCCAGCGTACGGAACGCCACCAAATTCATCGAATGGCAGGCCGAGCAGACTTCCTTGTAGACCTTGAGCCCGCGCTGCAGCTGGGCCTTGTCGTAGGTGCCGAATGGCCCGGCGAAGCTCCAGTCCATTTCCTTCGGTTCGTCAATCGGGAAATGCGTCGGCGCCGCCTCATTGTGCGCCTCTTCCTGGGCGCTCGCTCCAGTGCCTGTGGCCCCAATGCCCGCGGCCACAAGGCCAAGCAGCGCCAACGAGGCGAGAATCTTCTTCATGCCATATCCCCTTGAGATTCTCTGACGCGCGGTCATCGTCCCGAGCATGATCTTGTCCGAAAACCGGTTTCCACTTTTCGGGATCATGCTCAGCCTTTGGTTTCCGGCGCGGCCGTGGCGCCGGCAGGATGTCCACCGCCACCCTTGTTCTTCTCGAGCACCGCCTCGGTGATCGAATTCGGCAGCCGCCGCGGCGTCTCGATCAGCCCAAGCACCGGCAGCGCTACCAGGAAGAAGGCGAAGTAGAACAGCGTCGCCATCTGCGCCATGAACACATAGCTGCCCTCGGCCGGCTGCGAGCCCAGCCAGCCGAGCAGGATGGCGTCGGCCATGAACAGCCAGAAGAACAGCTTGTACCAGGGCCGGTAGACAGCCGAGCGCACCTTCGAGGTGTCGAGCCACGGCACCAGGAACAGCATTACAATCGCGCCGAACATGCAGAGCACGCCGCCGAGTTTGGAGTTGATGGGCCCGATATTGAAGGTGATGGCGCGCAGGATCGCGTAGAACGGCAGGAAGTACCATTCCGGCACGATGTGGGCCGGCGTCTTCAGCGGGTTGGCCACGGTGTAATTGTCCGGATGGCCGAGATAGTTCGGCAGGTAGAACACGAAATAGGCGAAGACGAACAGGAACACGATCATGCCGAACCCGTCCTTGATGGTCGCGTAAGGCGTGAAGGCGAGCGTGTCGGTCTTCGATTTGACCTCGATGCCGGTCGGATTGTTCTGGCCGACGACGTGAAGCGCCCAGATGTGCAGCACGACGACGCCGGCGATCATGAACGGCAGCAGGTAATGCAGCGCAAAGAAGCGGTTCAACGTCGGATTGTCGACCGCGAAGCCGCCGAGGAGAAGCTGCTGGATCCAGTCGCCAACCAGCGGTATGGCGGTGAAGAAGCCGGTGATGACGGTGGCGCCCCAGAAGCTCATCTGGCCCCAAGGCAGCACATAGCCCATGAACCCGGTCGCCATCATCAGCAGGTAGATGATGCAGCCGAGGATCCACAGCAGCTCGCGCGGCGCCTTGTAGGAGCCGTAGTAGAGGCCACGGAAGATATGGATGTAGACGGCGACGAAGAAGAACGACGCGCCGTTCGAATGCAGGTAGCGCAGCAGCCAGCCCGAATTCACGTCGCGCATGATCTTCTCGACCGAATCGAAGGCGAGAGTGCTGTCGGCCGCGTAGTGCATGGCCAGCACGATACCCGTCAGGATCTGCGCCGCCAGCATGAGCGCGAGGATGCCGCCGAAGGTCCAGGCATAATTCAAATTGCGCGGCACCGGATAGGCGATGAAGCTGTCATAGACCAGCCGCGGCAGGGGCATGCGCGAATCGAACCAGCGTCCGATGCCGGTCTTGGGCGTATAGGTCGAGTGTCCCTCGCTCATCGAAATATCCCTTGCCTCAGCCGATACGGATCTTGGTGTCGGAAATAAACTGGAACACCGGTACCGCCATGTTCTCGGGTGCCGGCCCCTTCCGGATGCGGCCGGCGGTGTCGTATACGGAACCGTGGCACGGGCAGAACCAGCCGCCGAAATCGCCTTCCTGGCCGAGCGGGATGCAGCCGAGATGGGTGCAGACCTGGACCATCACCATCCACGCTTCCTTGCCCGGCGTGGTGCGGTTGGCGTCGGTCGCCGGCGCGTCGGCCGGCAAATTGGCATTGCGGGCAATTGGATCCTTGAGCTCGGCGAGATTGACCGCCTCGCCGTCCTTCATCTCTTGCTCAGTGCGGTTGCGCACGACCACCGGCTTGCCCCGCCACTTCACAACGAGCGACATTCCTGGCGTCAGCGAAGAGACGTCGACCTCAACCGAGGCAAGGGCCAGCGTCGAGGCATCCGGACGCATCTGATCGATGAACGGCCAAGCGACGGCGCCCGCGCCGACCACCGCGGCCATGCCGGTGGCGACGTAGAGAAAATCACGACGGTTGGGATCCTGGGTGTCGGTTGCGCTCACGGGTGCCTGATCCTTTCGCCTCTTCCATGCCGGCGGCCGAGCCTTGTTCCCGCTCAATCGCGCCGGCCCGACAGCGCATGGCGAACAGGCTAGCGAATTCCTCCGGCATTTGGGACTTGGGTTTATGCGTGAAGCCTGTTTTTGTCCAGACGGGTGAAGGCACAAGGGCAGATTGTCGCGGGGACGTAATTTGCCCGATGGAATGATTGGAAAATCGCAGGAAAACCAAACGACTGCGTTCGCCTCGACAGCGGGCGCTGGCGCGGTTTATCCTCGCCCTATGGCGCATGTTATAGACCGCGACAAATGGGCCGAGGCGCCCGACCACTGGCAGGACGAGTTGCAATGCGGCGCCTACGGCTCCAACAGCTGCCTGATCTTCAACTACCTGCCTGAGATCGGCGGCGGCCCCAGGCTGCACAGCCATCCCTATTGCGAGATTTTTATCATCCGGACCGGGACCGGCCTGGTCACCGTCGGCGACCGGCAGATCGAGGCCACGGCCGGCCAGATCCTGATCGTACCGCCGGACACGCCGCACAAATTCACCAATCTCGGGCCAGGCCCGCTGGAAACCACCGACATACACGAGAACGGCAGCTTCATCACCGAGTGGCTGGAATAACGCCTCCCAAACCGATTCCGGTTTGGATCATACGCTGGCGCCGAGCCTGGCCAGCACGGCCTTGGGAATATTGTATTCCCGGATCACCGCGTCGTGCTTGCGCAGGCCGCAGAGTTCGCGCTGGATGAAATAGCCGTGCACCGCGTCGGCTGCGTCCTTGAGCAGCCGGGGTCGATCGTCGCTGTCGCCATTCTCGCGCAGCCTCGTCAGTGTTTTCTCGACGCGCCGGCCGGCGCGGCCGAGCGCTGCCGCCTTTTCGCCGAGGATTTCATGGCCAAGCAGATCCAACGCGCTCTCCTGCGCGCCGGACCGTCCAAAATTCGATGGCAATCTCACCGCCATGATTTCACTCCGGTCTATGGAAAACTACTCCGCCGGCCGGGTCTCGGCCAACGCGCTCTCTTCGTTGAACAGGAAGCCGCCGGACTGCCGTTTCCACAGCCGTGCATAGAGCCCGTCGAGCGCAACCAGTTCGTCATGCGTGCCTTGTTCGACGATGCGGCCCTCGTCGAGCACCACCAGCCGGTCGAGTGCCGCGATGGTCGACAGCCGGTGCGCGATGGCGATGACTGTCTTGCCTTCCATCAGCCTTGCCAGATTCTCCTGGATTGCCGCCTCGATGTCGGAATCGAGCGCCGAGGTCGCCTCATCGAGCACCAGGATCGGTGCGTCCTTGAGGAAGACGCGGGCGATCGCCACGCGCTGGCGCTGGCCGCCCGAGAGCTTGACGCCGCGCTCGCCGACAAAGGCTTCATAGCCAGTACGATCGCGACTGTCGCGCAGGCCGAGGATGAACTCCTGCGCCTCGGCCTTCTCCGCTGCCGCGATCACCTCGGCGTCGGTTGCTTCCGACATGCCGAGCTTGATGTTGTCGCGCAAGGAACGGTGGAAAAGTGCCGTATCCTGGCTGACGACGCCGATATTAGCGCGCAGCGAATTCTGCGTGACCCTGGAGACGTCCTGCCCGTCAATGGTGATCTTGCCGCTCTCGAGGTCGTAGAGGCGCAGGATCAGGTTGACCAGCGTCGTCTTGCCTGCGCCGGACGGCCCGACCAGTCCGACCTTTTCACCCGGCCGCACCACGAGGTCGATGCCGTTGAGCACGCCGGACCCCTTGCCGTAATGGAACTCGACGTTTCTGACGTCGATGCGCCCACCGCCAACGAGAAGCTCTTTCGCGTCGGGCGCATCGGTCAGGCCGAGCGGCTTCGAGATCAGCGCCTTCGAGTTTTCCAGCACGCCGAGGTTCCGCAAAATACTGTTGAGCTGCATCATCAGCCGGCCGAGCAGCATGTTCAGCCGCAGCACCAAGGACAGCGTGAAGGCGACGGCGCCGACGGTGATCGAGCCTTCGACCCAGAGATAGACGGCAAAGCAGGCGATCGCCGTGATCATGATCCCCGACAGCATGGTCAGCGCCATGCGCACGCCGGTCAGCCGGCGGGTGAACGGGCGCAGCGCGTCGAGATAGATGTCGAAGCCGTTCCTGATATAGCGGTCGTCGCCATCGGCCGAGAACAGCTTCAGCGTCTGCACGTTCGAATAGGAATCGACGATGCGGCCGGTGATCATCGAGCCGGCTTCGGCGGTGGCCTCGGCATGCTTGCGGATCGCCGGCAAATAGCGTCTGGCCAGCAGGCCGAAGGCTGAGATCCAGATCACCACCAGCACCGCCAGCCTGAGATCGAGCCCGGCGACCAGCGCCAGCGTCGTCACCGTATAGACGACCATGAACCAGACGACCTCGATGAAGCTTTCCATCAGATCGCCGGTCGCCTGCCCCGCCTGCCAGACCTTGGTCGCGATACGTCCGGCAAAATCGTTCTGGAAGAAGGCGTAGGACTGGCGCGACACATGGCGATGCGCCTGCCAGCGCACCAGATTATAGAAACCCGGCGTGATCGTCTGCTCGTCGACCAGCGCCGACAGGCCGACGACGATGGTGCGGATGACCAGCACCACGGCGATCATGAAGACAAGTTCGGGGCCGGCGGCAGTCCACAAGGCATGCCAGCTACGTTCGCCAGGAAGCTGGTCGAGGATGTCGACCAGCCGCCCGACGAAGTAGAACAGTCCGGCCTCGACCAACGGCGCGATGCCGCCGATCACCAGCATGGCGAAGAAAGCGATCTTCGCCTGCCCGACATAGTGCCAGAGGAAACCCCTGACGCCGGCAGGTGGCCGAAGGTCCGCGGGCTCCCGGAACGGATAGACCCAGTTCTCGAACCAGCGGTAGATGGCAGTCATCATTCGGCGGCTTCACCCTTGGCGAGTGCATCGTTGGCGGCTGCATCGTTGGCAGAGGGGCCGTCGTCGAGCAGGAAGCCGCCCGACTGGCGCTGCCAGAGCTGGGCGTAGAGCCCGCCGCTGGCAACGAGTTCCTCATGCGAACCTTCTTCGATGACGCGGCCCTTGTCCATGACGACGAGCCGGTCCATGGCGGCGATCGTCGACAGCCGGTGCGCGATGGCGATGACGGTCTTGCCTTGCATCAGTTTGTAGAGGTTCTCCTGGATGGCCGCCTCGGCCTCGGAATCGAGCGCGGACGTCGCCTCGTCGAGAATGAGGATCGGCGCGTCCTTCAGCATAACGCGGGCAATGGCAATGCGTTGCCGCTGGCCGCCGGACAATTTGACGCCGCGATCGCCGACATGCGCGTCGAAATTCTTGCGGCCACCGGCGTCCGAAAGCCCTGATATGAAATCAAGCGCTTCGGCGCGGCGTGCCGCCTCGACCAGCATCTCGTCACTGGCGTCCGGCCGGCCATAGAGGATGTTCTCGCGCACCGAACGATGCAGCAGCGAGGTGTCCTGCGTGACCATGCCGATCTGGGCGCGCAGCGAGTCCTGCGTCACCGCCGCGATGTCCTGGCCGTCGATCAGGATCTTGCCGCTTTCAAGGTCGTAGAAGCGCAACAGAAGATTGACCAGCGTCGACTTGCCGGCACCCGAACGGCCGACGATGCCGACCTTCTCGCCCGGCTTCACCGTCAGCGACAGGCTTTCGATCACGCCCTTCTGCTTGCCGTAGTGGAAGCGGATGTCCTCAAAACGGATCTCGCCCTTGGTCACGGCAATATCCTTGGCCCCAGGCCTGTCTTCGACGAGGCGGGGCAGCGAGATCGAGCTGATGCCGTCTTGCACCGTGCCGATATTCTCGAACAGCGTGGACATCTCCCACATGATCCATTGCGACATGCCCCACAGCCGAAGCACGAGGCCGATGACTAGGGCGACGGCGCCGATCGTCACGGCCTGGCCGAGCCACAGCCACAGCGAGATCGCCGTGACCGAAAACAACAGCAGCGAATTCAGGATGTAGAGCAGGCCGTAGAGCTGCGTCACCAGCCGCATCGACCGATAGACGGTATCGAGAAAGCCGGCCATGCCTTCCCGGGCGAAGGACGCTTCGCGCCGCGCATGCGAGAACAGCTTGACCGTCTGGATGTTGGAGTAGCTGTCGACGACACGGCCGGTCATGGTCGAGCGCGCATTGGCCTGCTCCTCACCGACCTTGCCCAGCCGCGGGATAAAATAGCGCAAGAGCAGGACATAGCCGGCAAGCCAGACGGCAAGCGGCGCCGCCAGCCGCCAGTCTGCCGAGCCGACGATGAACAGCATGCCGAGAAAATAGACGACGATATAATTGAGCACGTCGATGAGCTTGATGACGCATTCGCGCACCGCGAGCGCAGTCTGCATCAGCTTGGTCGCGATGCGTCCGGCGAACTCGTCCTGATAGAAGCTCATCGACTGCTTGAGCAGATAGCGATGCACCTGCCAGCGGATACGCATCGGATAGTTGCCCATCAGCGTCTGCTGGTTGAGGAGCGAATGGAACCAGACCGTCGCCGGCAGCGCGAAAACCACGATGAAGGCCATGCCGGCCAGCTTCAAGCCTTCGGTCTGCAGGAACGTCTCGCGATTCTGCGCCGACAGCCAGTCGACGATCCGGCCCATGAAGCCGAACATCCACACCTCAGCCAGCGCGATGGCCGTCACCAGCACCGCATCGAGAGCGATGTAGGGCCACGCGCCGCGCGTATAATGCACGCAGAAGGCGATCAGCGTCCTCGGCGGCTCGACCGGTTCCGCAGCCGGAAACGGATCGAGCCTTTTTTCAAACCAGCTAAACATAGTGATGCTCACAATATTGTTTCCGCTCACGCGGCACGGGAACGGACGACGTGCCCAGACCGCATGGCGTCAAGGACCGGCGATACGGAATCGTCCGCCTCGCCGGTCCTGCTTCGCGCTATATAGGTTGTCGCGGGCCTTTCGCCGACAGTTTCGTTTGACGATGCTGACGACGTTTTGACGATCCGGATTTTCGCGCCGGTTTTTGCACCAGGCCGGATGAGCCTGATGATCCGGCGCACCAGCGACGGCCGGCTATAGTCCGGAACGGCATGCGAGAAATCGACGTCCGGCAGCATGCCGCGATGCGGACGCTGGCGGGTCTCGGCGTGAACCGCCGACGAGTAGGTCTCGCCGATTAAAAGCGCCCAAGTCGCGGTTTTGCGCTCGTGCAGGCTTCTTGAGCCGGGTATTCTACAGGGATCGAACATCGGTCCGTCCTCCAGTTGAAGATGCAGATAGAAGGGTGAACCAACCCGGACCGTGGGCACGCGCCGCGCGGCAAGGGTGATATCGGTCGAAGCACGTTCAGGTGGGGCGTTCAGCCCCTTCGACAGCTTAAAAAACATCGCCGGATTCCTTCGAAGGCCGAAAAAGGTTTCGGCGGGAATCGGTGCGATTGAAGTCTAGAAGTTCAGGAGAATCGTCGTACCGAAACCGCCGTCGGGCTGGTAAGCCCACGAGAGGGGTGGTGGATGTGCATGGCCATCATGAATTACCCCTTCATCGGTTCGGGTTGACAATGCTGGCCGTATAACCGACTTCGCAGAAAATGACCACCCGCCAGTCCAGGAATTTCCAAAACCGCGAGAGCTCTGTGGCTGATCTGCCACTTATTAGAAAGACGCGGAAATGAACGACCGTCTCCGCATTGCGCTCTACCAGCCGGATATCGCCGGCAATACCGGGACTATCCTGCGCTTCGCCGCTTGCCTCGGCCTTGGGGTCGACATCATCGAACCGACCGGCTTCCCGCTCTCCGACCGGGCGCTGAAACGGGCCGGCATGGACTATCTCGAAATGGCGGCGCTGACCCGGCATGTCGACTGGCACGCCTTCGAGGACTGGCGTAAAGGCGAAGCGCGGCGGCTGGTGCTGCTGTCGACCAAAGCCGCGAGCGCCTATACGGATTTCGTCTTCACCGGCGCCGACGTTCTTCTGTTCGGCCGCGAATCCGCAGGCGTTCCGGATCATGTCCACGAGGCGGCGGATGCGCGACTGACCATCCCGATGCAGGGCACCGCGCGCAGCATCAACGTCGCGCTTTCCGTCGCCATGGTGGCTGGCGAGGCGATGCGGCAGCTTGGATAGGATTTGCAGACCGTCAGCGCGCGCGGCGAGTACGGCCGCTTTCTGGTCGACGACTGCGCCCTCTCTTGTCATTCTAACCCAGGCGCACATCGCCTTCTCCTGCGGTTTGCCTATCCAGAATTTCTTCGTTACAAGCTCAACTTAACTTGAGGTCAAGCGGAAAATCGGAGATGGCTGCGGCAACGGAATTGACAGTCGGCCAGGTGGCGATGCGCAGCGGCGTCGCGGTGTCGGCGCTGCATTTCTACGAAGCGCGCGGGCTGATCCGCAGCCACCGTACCGCCGGTAATCAGCGGCGCTACGGCCGCGACGTGCTGAGGCGTGTGGCGATCATAAAGGTGGCGCAGGAGGTCGGCATTTCGTTGGCCGAGATCGGCACAGCACTTCGATCACTGCCTGAAGGCCGAACGCCGACGCGCGAGGACTGGAATCTGCTGTCGACGGCCTGGCGCGACGAGCTCGACCAGAAGATTGCCCAGCTCAAGAAGCTGCGCGACGGGCTGACCGACTGCATCGGCTGCGGCTGCATGTCGATTGACAAATGCCCGCTGCGGAACAAGGGCGACCGGCTGAGCACCCGGGGGCCGGGAGCGAGACGGCTGTTGATCGAGCGTTAATCCGCCCCCGGCAGCCGCCTGATGGTGAATTCGATGACGTCGCCCGGCCGCTCAAACCAGCTCTCGATCTCGGTCCAATAGGCCTGCTTGGGAAAGCGCTCGAACCATTCCTTCGCCTTGAGACGAGCGTCGGAGCGCGGCAGCACGAAGGTCTCGCGCAGAAATCCGTCGCGCGGCATGCGCGCGTTCTCGGCGCGTGAACGGTCGAGCCTCTTCTTCAGGCCATCCAGCGGCGGTCTTGCCGGGGTGCGCACGAAAGACCTCCATTCACACTTGACCCTTGCACCTAAGAGATTAGGGATCGCGGCCGGAAAAGACGAGTCATTTGTCGGGGTACGCCCCGCAACCGGAGACAGGATTTGCAACGACCCGAGATACCGGCGGGGCTGCCAGCCGACATCGAACAGAAGAAGACGAAGGCACGGCTGTGGTTCGAGACGTTGCGCGAGCGCATCTGCGCCAGCTTCGAGCAGATCGAGCAGGACCTGCAGGGGCCGCAGGCCAGCTGGTCGCCCGGTCGCTTCGAAAAGACGCCGTGGCAACGCGATGCCGGCAAGGGCGGCGGCGGCATCATGTCGATGATGCACGGCCGCGTCTTCGAGAAGGTCGGCGTCCACACCTCGACCGTCCATGGCGAGTTCTCGCCCGAATTCAGGAAGCAGATGCCGGGCGCCGAAGAGGACCCGTCCTTCTGGGCGAGCGGCATTTCGCTGATCGCCCATCCGTGGAACCCCAACGTGCCGGCCGTGCATATGAACACGCGCATGGTCGTCACCTCGCGCCAGTGGTTCGGCGGCGGCGCCGACCTGACACCGGTGCTCGACCGCCGCCGCAGCCAGGACGACCCCGACACGATCGCCTTCCACAGGGCGATGCAATTTGCCTGCGAGAAGAACGCGGCGATCGCCGACTACGCGAAATTCAAGGCCTGGTGCGACGAGTACTTTTACCTGCCGCACCGCGACGAGCCACGCGGCACCGGCGGTATCTTCTTCGACTGGCTGCATTCGGGCGAGGACAAAGGCGGCTGGGACGCCGATTTCAACTTCGTCCAGGATGTCGGGCGATCCTTTCTCGTCGTCTACGGGCATCTGGTGCGCGCCAACTTCAACGACAACTGGACCGATGGCGACCGTGACGAGCAGCTCATCCGCCGCGGCCGCTATGTCGAATTCAACTTGCTTCACGATCGCGGCACCATCTTCGGGCTGAAGACCGGCGGCAATGTCGCCTCGATCCTGTCCAGCCTGCCGCCAGAGGTGAAATGGCCGTAAAATCTCGGTGAGCGCGACGTGAGCCGCAATCGGGTCCAAATCCCGAGAATTTGACGGCGAATGTGGCGCAAGGCGCGCCAGAAAATATCTTTTTCGTCTAATATACTATTGAAAATATTGGGCTATTTGTCGCGTCGGGCCGGGAAACGCCGGCGGTTCTTACCCCCCGAGAGCTGCGACCCGACGTGACCGGACGGCCCATGATTAAGTGGGGTACCTCTCCCAAGCAGGTGCCCGCATTTTCCAGGAGAGCATGCCATGCGCAAGCTTATTATGACCGCAGCCGCTGCTGCCGTTCTCGCCTCTGGTACCGCCGCATTCGCCGCGGTCAAGCACACCACCGGCACGATCAAAAGCTTTGATGGAACGGCGATGAGCCTAGTTCTGGATAACGGAGCCACCTTTACGTTGCCCCAGACCTTCAAGGATCCTGGCCTGAAGGTCGGCGAAAAGGTCCGCGTCACGTGGGATATGAGCGGCAAGGACAAAATTGCCGAGGCAGTCAAGATCGTGAAGTGATGGCCTGCCCGCTGGAGCAAGACAACGTCTTGCCTCGGAGGTAGCGTAGAGGGCGGAGCAGCGATGCTCCGCCTTTTCGCAAACCCGTACACTAGAACGCCGCTTGTCGGCTTGGACGCGCGGCGCTCTAAGGCAACCAAAACCGTTCGATCGTGTTATGCTTAGCTGGCCAGCGTATAACCCGAATGCCGGAACCCGGTTTCGAGATCATGCGCGAGATCAAAGGTCTGGAGCTTCCGCGTCAGTGCGCTGCGCGGCGCTCCAAGGAGGAAATGAGGAGAAGCCGATGAAGGAATTCCATTGCGGGTCGCTCGTACCCGGCTGCGAGTGGCACACACGCGCCGAGGAGGAGGCAGAGGTCATGCGTCGTGCCGTCGAGCATCTGCGCGAGACGCATGGCGAGACGGTGATCCGCGAGACGATGATCGAGGCGATCCGCTCGCGCATCGAAAAGGTCCGCGACGCAGCGTGATGGTTAGGATTGGAGTGCCTCTGCGGCGCGCTTGAGCAGCGCGCCGCGATCAAGCGCAAAACCGGACTCGACCCATTCCTTTTCAAGATTCTTCAACGTTGCACCAAGCTTCGGCCCCGGTGAGGCGCCAAGTGTCGTCAGATCGGCGCCCTTGATCGGAAAAACAGGGCTTTGCCATTTTGCGGCGAAGGCAAGCAGGCGCGAGAAGCCGCCGGCTTCGAGCAGTGCGTCATTGTCTTCGACCGCGCGGGCTCGAGCGGAAGCGAGCGACAGCCGCAACCGATCGACAAAGCCTTGGCGGTCGCCAGAATAGAGCTTTTTCGCCAACTCTCCTTCGGTTGTTTTCGGATCGATGGCAGCGGTCATCGCCCAGTACCGCAGGCGGCTTGCCTCGCTCACGGAAAGCCTCAATCTCTCGGCAAGCGTTTTCATGCGCGCGGCATCCGGCGGCACGATGGCTTCCAGCCTGAGCAGCGGGTCCGGCGCCCAGGCCAGATCCTTCTCGGTCTTGGTCAGCCCGTGGATGGCATCAATGCCCCATTTCTCGCTTTCCGGCAAAACGCCGGTCAGAACGCCGGCCTGGCGCATCCACAGCAGCGCCCGCGACGGATCTGGCGCTGACAGCAATTTCTTCAACTCCCACCAGACGCGCTCGACCGAGAGCTGGTCGAGCCCCTGCTTCAGCCGGGCGCAAGCCTTCAACCCTTCGGCATCCGGCCTGCCGTCCCCATACCAGGCGAAAAAGCGGAAGAAACGCAGGATGCGCAGATAATCCTCGCGGATGCGCGCTTCCGGATCGCCGATGAAGCGCAGCCGCCGC
This sequence comes from Mesorhizobium sp. M0983, assembly GCF_040318975.1. Taxonomy (NCBI): domain Bacteria; kingdom Pseudomonadati; phylum Pseudomonadota; class Alphaproteobacteria; order Hyphomicrobiales; family Phyllobacteriaceae; genus Mesorhizobium; species Mesorhizobium sp. M0983. The sequence goes on from NZ_JAMYNH010000002.1 coordinate 277,742, forward strand.
GCTTCGATATCGGCGATACCGCCGACCAGATCGACGACAGTTCCGTCAGCTTCGGCGTAGAGTGCATTGATGGTGAAATCGCGCCGCTCCGCGTCGGCTTTCCAGTCGCGGCCGAACGACACTTTGGCGCGGCGGCCGTCGGTTTCGATATCGGCACGAAGCGTGGTGATTTCATAAGCCTTGCCGTGGGCGACCGCGGTGACGGTGCCATGCTCGATGCCGGTCGGCACCGTCTTGAAGCCTGCCGCCTCGGCGCGCCGGATGGTTTCCTCGGGCACTGTGGTGGTGGCGATGTCGATGTCGGCAACCGGCTGTCCGATAAGCGCATTGCGCACGGCACCGCCGGCGACACGCGCCTCCTCGCCACCGTCGGTCAGCGCGGCGAGGAGGCGCTGCAAGTGGCTTTCGTCGAGCCAGCCGGCCTTGCCCGCGATCGACACCGGATCGCTCACGAATAGAGCCTTTCATAAAGCGTTCGGATGATGCCCGCAGTAACGCCCCAGATGCGCTGGCCGCCATAGGGCATCTCGTAAAAGAACCATTCGAGGTCGTTCCACATGCGGCTGTCCCTGGTGTGGTTGGCGGGGTCCATCAGAAAGCCCAGCGGCACCTCGAAGACGGCATCGACTTCGTCGGAATTCAGCGTCAGGCTGAAACCGGGCCGCACAATCCCGAGCACCGGGGCGATGCGATAGCCGCTGCCGGAGACGTAGTCCGGCATGCGGCCGAGGATCTCGATATGATCCCCATCGAGACCGATCTCCTCGAACGTCTCGCGCAATGCCGCCGCTTCCGGGCTCACATCGGTTGGATCGATGGTTCCGCCGGGGAAAGCCACCTGCCCCGAATGGTTGCGCAGCTTTTCCGCCCGCCGGGTCAAAAGGACCGTGGCCTCGTGGCCATGGTCGACCACCGGGATCAGCACGGCGGCATCGCGCAGCGCCTTGGCCAGTTTCAGCCTGGGATGACCCGGATTGAAGCGGTGGTCGCCAAAATCGTCACCGGCATGCGCCTGCGGCTGCGCCACGACGCGCTGGCGAAACTCGGCGGCGGAAAATGGCACCGGCGTCACCTGATCCATCATAGGCGGTCCATCATGCGCTCAGCCGTTTCAGTTTCTCAGCCGGCATGATCGGATAGACCTCGCCTTTGGAACGGACGGCAAACATCGTCTTGCCGCCGATGTCGATCTCTTCGCCGTGCTCGACCAGCTCGTACATCACTGGCCGCGCCACCAGCGCTTCCAGCCGCCCGCGCACCAGCACATAGGGCTTCAGGCCACCTGTCTCGTCCTCGTCGACGAATCGCAGCGGATGCTCCGCCCCAGCCTCGACCACATCGCCGACATTGGTACGAAAGGTGATGATTTGCCCGTCGCCGGCGCCCGACACATCCATCTCGACGGCGATGAAGGGCGCGTCGGCGACGCGGATGCCGACCTTTTCCACCGGCGTCACCAGATAGGTCTTGCCGTCGTCGTCCTTGCGCAGCACCGAGGAGAAAAGCTGCACCAGCGGCATCCGGCCGATCGGCGTTCCCAGATAGAACCAGGTGCCGTCCTGCTTGATCTCCATGTCGAGATCGCCGCAAAATGCCGGATTCCAGCGTTCCACCGGCGCCGGCCCCTTGCCGGCGCGCGTCGCGCGCGAGACCAGCGCCTCTAGCCCACGCGCCTCGGTCGCGGCCGTCAGGCTCTCTTCACGATGCTCGGCGGCTTCTGTCATGGTCACGAAATAGTCACTGTTGTTCCGCTTGTCAGCCTAAGTCTGTGATTTAAGTTCTTTGCAGGCGCCATGCGAGGCCGAATCGCGGCATTCTGCGGCCCCCAAGGTGCCAAGCGGTATTTCCAACCAGAAGGATCGATGCTGCATGAGCGTTATGATCAAGGAAAGCCCGATCAGCGAAAAGGACATGGTGGCGCAGGCCGAGAAGGCGCTGGCTGACATTTCGAGGGTCCGCGACGGCGTCGGCCGGGTCATCTTCGGCCAGGAAAGCGTCGTCGAGCGCACGCTCGTGGCATTGCTGGCAGGCGGCCATGCACTGCTGGTCGGGGTGCCCGGCCTTGCCAAGACCAAGCTGGTCGAAACGCTGGGCATCGTGCTCGGCCTCGATTCGCGCCGCATCCAGTTCACGCCCGACCTGATGCCATCCGACATTCTCGGCTCAGAGGTGATGGAGCAGGATGAATTCGGCAAGCGTTCGTTCCGCTTCATTTCCGGACCGATCTTCGCGCAACTGCTGATGGCCGACGAGATCAACCGCGCCTCGCCGCGCACCCAGTCGGCGCTGCTGCAGTCGATGCAGGAATACCACGTCACCATTGCCGGCGTGCGCCATGACCTGCCGGCGCCGTTCCATGTTCTGGCGACGCAGAACCCGCTGGAGCAGGAGGGCACCTATCCGCTGCCCGAGGCTCAGCTCGACCGCTTCCTGATGCAGGTCGACATCCTTTACCCCGAGATCGAGGCGGAGCGCCGCATCCTGCTGGAAACCACCGGCATCGAGGATGCCAAGGCCGAAAACGTGCTGCAGCCGACGCGGCTGAAGGACATCCAGACGCTCATCCGCCGCATGCCGGTGCCTGAAAGCGTCGTCGAGGCGATCCTCAAGCTGGTGCGCTCGGCGCGTCCCGGCCAGGGCAACGCCGATACCGACAAGCACGTCGCCTGGGGCCCGGGCCCGCGCGCCAGTCAGGCGCTGACGCTGTGCGCCCGCGCCCGCGCCCTCTATGACGGCCGGCTGGCGCCGTCGGTCGACGATGTCCGCGCACTGGCCGAGCCGGTGCTGCAGCACCGCATGGCGCTGACCTTCGCCGCCCGCGCCGAGGGCACCACGGTACGCGACGTCGTGGCGAAGCTCGCGAAAGGGATTTGATGGCGCGCATCGGTGAAGCGCAGGCACCGACAGCGACGCGCGATGCGCTCGCCAGAGGCCGGTTGCGGGCTTCCCTGGTGCCGGACCTGCTGGTCGAGGCGCGCCGCATCGTCAACACGGTGATTGCCGGCTGGCATGGCCGTCGCAAGCGCGGCATCGGCGAGAATTTTTGGCAGTTCCGGCCCTATGTCGAAGGCGATTCCTCGCGCATCGACTGGCGCCGCTCGGCGCGCGACGACCACACCTATGTCCGCGACCGCGAATGGGAGGCCGCCCATACGGTGTGGCTGTGGGCCGACCCCTCGCCTTCCATGCTCTACAAATCGACCGGAGCCAGCGTTTCCAAGGAGTCGCGCGCTCTGGTGCTGGCGCTGGCCATGGCCGAGCTTTTGTCGCGCAGCGGCGAGCGCATTGCCTGGCCGGGCCTGACCGACCCGTTCACCGCCCGCAATGGCGCCGAGCGCATCGCGGCGCAACTGATGCACGCCGCCGACCTGCCGGCAAAGCCCGACCTGTCCGGCATCCGCCGCTTCTGCGACATCGTCATCGTCAGCGATTTCCTCGACCCGGTTGAGGACACCATAGCCTGGCTGGACGTGCTCGCCCGCCACGGCGTGCGCGCCCATCTGATCGAGGTCGCCGATCCGGCCGAGGAAAGCTTCCCCTATGCGGGGCGCACCGAATTCACCGATCCTGAGACCGGCGACAAGCTGACCGCCGGCCGCGCCGAAATGCTGGGCGAAGAATATCGCCTGCTTTATGCCGCCCGCCGCCAGGAACTGGCCGCGTGGTGCAAACGGCTTGGCTGGAGCTTTACCGTCAATCATACCGACCGCCTTGCCTCCGAGGCGCTGGTGCGCATCCACATGGCGATGACCGCCGAGGGCGCCTTTGCCGGGAGGGCTCGCGCATGAGTTGGCTGCCGCTCTCCTTCGGGGCGCCGATGGTGCTGTGGGGCCTGCTGGCGCTGCCGGTGATCTGGTGGCTTCTGCGGCTGACCCCGCCCAGGCCGCAAACCGAGGTGTTTCCGCCGCTCAGGATTCTCGCCCGCGTGCTGAGGCGCGAAGAAACGCCGCAGCAGAGCCCGTGGTGGCTGACGTTGCTCAGGCTGCTGATGGCCGCGCTTATCGTGGCAGCACTTGCCGAGCCCGTCTTCAACCCGCGCGAAAAGCTGCCGGCCGAGGGCGCTGCCCTGGCGCTGATGATCGACAATGACTGGGCAAGTGCCGCCGACTGGGGTAAGCGCGTCGCCACCGCCGAGCGGCTGATCGCCGATGCCAATTCGAACGGTGTGCCGGTGCTCATCGCTTTCACCGCCGAGAAGCCGAATGCCGAGATCGGTCCCTTCGATGCCGCTGCCGCGCTCAACCGGCTGCGCGCGGCAAAGCCGCGCCCGATCCCGACCGACCGCCCCGCCGTCTATGCCCGCGTCGCATCAGCCCTGGAGTCGCTGCCGGGCACCAGCGTTGCCGTGCTCGCCGATGGCCTGGCGGCGCAAGGCGACGAAGCCGCCTTCAACACGCTGTTGTCGAAGAACGCAGCACGCGTCGTCTGGGCCGTCTCCGACCGACTGTCGCTGACCGGCCTGACCGGCGCCGATAACCAGGTCGACGGCTTCGCCCTGACCGCCATCCGCGCACCGGGCGATCCGGCACCTGCACAGGTGACGGCCGGCGCCTTCGACGACAAGGGCCGCCGCATCGCCGACGCGACGCTGACCTTTGCCCCGGGCATAACCACCGCCACCGCCACGATGGCGGTGCCGTTCGAACTCCGCAACGACTTCGCCTACATCGCGCTCGATGGCGAACGCCAGGCCGGTGCCGTCCGCGTGCTCGATGAGAGCTCGAAACGCCGCCGCGTCGGGCTGCTGTCGCAGGCCGAGGCCGACCAGGCGCAACCGCTGCTGTCGCCGCTCTACTACATCCGCCGCGCCCTGCAGCCCTTCGCCGATCTCGTCGAGCCGTCCAGCGTCGATCTCGCCGATGCCATCCCGCAACTGCTCGATCAGAAACCGGCGATGATCGTCATGGCCGATGTCGGCACCATTCCGGAACAGGCCCGGGAAAGGCTAGTCGACTGGGTCGACAAGGGCGGCACGCTGGTGCGTTTTGCCGGTTCGCGGCTCGCCGCTGCCGGCAATGACGACGACCTGCTGCCGGTCCGGCTCCGCACAGGCGAGCGCTCGCTGGGCGGCGCGCTGTCATGGACGGCGCCGCAGCCGGTCACCGAATTCCCGAAAACCGGCCCCTTCGCCGACCTCGCGCCGCCCACCGAGGTCACCGTCACCAGGCAGGTGCTGGCCGAACCGACGCCCGATATCGTCGAGCGCACCTGGGCCACCCTTGCCGACGGTACGCCGCTGGTGACCGGGATGAAGAAGGACAAGGGTACGCTCGTGCTGTTCCACGTCACCCCCGAGGCGACATGGTCCAACCTGCCGATCTCCGGCAGCTTCGTCGAGATGCTGCGGCGCATCGTGCAACTGTCGCGCAACCAGGGAGCGGCGGTCGCCAATGCCGAAGCCGCCGCCACGTCGCTGGCACCTTATCGCATGATCGCCGCCGACGGCACGCTGGTGCCGCCGACGCCGGACGCCAGGCCGCTGGTGCCCGGCGCCGGCCCGCTGCCGGTGACGCTGGAAAACCCGCCCGGCCTCTACGGCTCCGAGACGGGGGTATTCGCTCACAATCTGCTCGGTGGCGACAGCGCATTCACGCCGCTGGCCCGGCCTGAGATCACCGTGCCGGTCACCACCGTCCAGTATGCCTTCGACGAGCAGCGCAACCTCAAAGGTCCGCTTGTCACGGCCACCCTGGTGCTGATGGTGCTCGACACGCTTGCCGTATTCTGGATGGGCGGCCTGTTGTCGCGCCGCCCGCGCCGTCCCGGTGCTGCGGCGACGGCAGCCGTCCTGCTGATTGCGCTCGGCGCCTTGATTGGCCACGCGGACGTCGCGCGTGCCGACGACGCCAAACCGGGAGATACGGAGGCGATCGGGGACATTTCAAAGACCCGGATCGCCTATGTGCTGACCGGCGAGCCGGGTGTCGACTCGATCAGCCGCGCCGGGCTCGAAGGCCTGACCCGCTTTCTCATCGAAAAAACCGCGCTCGAACCCGGAGCACCGGCCGGCGTCGACATCTCGAAGGACGAACTGTCCTTCTACCCGCTGATCTACTGGCCGATCGATCCCGCCGCCCCGATGCCGAGCGAGGCCGCCATCGCCCGTATCGACGCCTATATGCAGCAGGGCGGAACGGTCTTGTTCGACACCCGCGACCAGTTCGCCAACGGCATTGGTGCGGATTCGACCAGCCCCGCAACGGAGCGGCTGCGCGACATCCTCGGCAACCTCAACGTGCCACCGCTGGAACCGGTGCCTTCGGACCACGTGCTGACCAAATCCTTCTACATCCTTCCAGAGTTTCCCGGCCGCTTTGCCGGCAGCCCGCTTTGGGTCGAGGCATCGCTCGAAGCCAGCAACACCGAGCACCGCCCGGTGCGCACCGGCGACGGCGTTTCCCCGATCATGATCACCGCCAATGATTTCGCCGGCGCCTGGGCGGTCGACGAGAATGGCGACCCGCTATTGCCGACCGTGCCGTCGGATCCGATGCAGCGCATCTATGCGCTGCGCGCCGGCGTCAACATCATGATGTACATGCTGACCGGCAACTACAAATCCGACCAGGTGCACGTCCCGGTGCTGCTCGAACGGCTGGGGCAATAGACCATGAATTGGTCGCTCGCCTTCGAACCGCTCATCACTTGGCCGCTGCTCGCCGTGGTTCTGTTGCCGCTGCTGCTGCTGGCGCTGGTCGGCCTTTGGTTTCGCCAGCGCGGCGCGATCTTCCGCCTGGCAGCCCTGATTGCGCTGGCTGCGGCGTTGCTCAATCCGGTATTCCTCGACGAAGAGCGCGAGCCGCTGAAAAGTATCGTCGCCGTCGTCGTCGATCGCAGCCAGAGCCAGGATATAGGCGACCGCACCAAGCAGACCGACGCGGCCTTGGCCGGGCTTCAGCAGCGTCTCGGCCGCTTCAAGCAGTTCGACGTCCGTGTCGTCGAAGCCGGCAAGTCCGAAGCCGCCGACGAGCGCACCGAGACGCGGTTGTTTTCCTCGCTCGAAAATGCTTTCCGAGACGTGCCGCCGTCGCGCATTGGCGGCGCCATCATGATCACCGACGGCGAGGTGCATGACGCGCCGCTTGGCGCACCCGACTTCAATGCCCCTTTGCATGCGCTGATTACCGGCAACGACCATGAAAAGGACCGTCGCATCCGCTTCGAGAATGCGCCGCGCTTCGGCCTCGTCGGCAAGCCGCTCGACATGACCTATCGCGTCATCGCCACCAACAACGAAACCGGCCCGGTCGATGTCCGCGTATCGGTCAACGGCGAGCAGGTATCGGTCGAGCACGCCAACATCGGCCAGGCGATGCCGCTGCAGGTGACCATTCCCAGCGCCGGGCGCAACATCGTCGAACTCGCCATCGACCACGAACCGGGCGAACTCACCGATACCAACAACCGCGCCATCGCGCTGATCGACGGCATCCGCGAAAATCTGCGCGTGCTGCTCGTGTCCGGCGAACCACATGCCGGCGAGCGCACCTGGCGCAATTTGCTGAAATCCGACGCTTCGGTCGACCTCGTGCACTTCACCATCCTGCGCCCACCGGAAAAGCAGGACGGCACGCCGATCAACGAGTTGTCGCTGATCGCCTTCCCGACACGCGAGCTGTTCGTCGAGAAGATCAAGGATTTCGACCTGATCATCTTCGACCGCTATCAGCACCGCGACGTGCTGCCGATCCTCTATTACGACTACATTTCCGAATATGTCGAAAAAGGCGGCGCGCTGCTAATCGCGGCAGGCCCCGAATATGCCGGCGAAAGCTCGATCGCCCGCACGCCGCTGATGTCGGCGCTGCCGGCAATGCCGACCGGCGAGGTCATCGACAAGGCCTTCTACCCACGCCTCACCGATACCGGCCAGCGTCATCCGGTAACGCGCGGGCTCGACGGCTCCGCGACCGAGCCGCCGCACTGGAGCCGCTGGTTCCGCACCATCGGCGTCGAGAACCCCGAGGGCGAGGTGGTGATGAAGGGCGCCGACAACCGGCCGCTGCTGCTGCTCGACCGCAAGGGCGAAGGCCGCGTCGGCATGCTTTTGTCCGATCAGGGCTGGCTGTGGGCGCGCGGCTTCGAGGGCGGCGGCCCGCATGTCCAACTCTACCGGCGCATCGCCCACTGGCTGATGAAGGAGCCCGAACTCGAGGAGGAGCGGCTGACCGCCGACGGCCGCGGCATGGTGCTGGAAATCCGCCGCCAGACGATGAGCGACGACCCCGGCCCGGCGCAAGTCATCACGCCGTCCGGCAAGGCACTGATCGTCAGGCTCGAGAAATCCGAGCCAGGCGTCTTCCTCGGCAGCGTCGAGACCAGCGAAATCGGTCTCTATCAGGTCGGCAATGGCGACCTGACGGCATTGGCCCATGTCGGACCGGTCAATGCGCCGGAATTCACCGACGTCGTCTCCACCGAGAACCGGCTCAAACCACCGGCTGAGGCAACCGGCGGCAGCGTTCGCCGGCTGGCGCCGGCCTCGGCGATTGGCAATCTCACCAGCACGGTCACGCTGCCCTCCATCGTCCCGGTTCGTGCCTCGGGCGCTGCCTCCGGCAACGACTGGATCGGCCTGCGCACCACCGACGACAGCGTGCTCAAGGCCGTCTCGCGCGTGCCGCTGTTCGGCGGCTTCCTCGGCCTCGGCCTGCTGCTTCTGGCGATGGGCTCGATGTGGTACCGCGAAGGACGGTAGTTCCCTTCTCTCCCCCTGCAAACGGGGCGAGGGAGGAGCTCTATTCCTCCGGCTCCGTCGTGAACATCAGCGGGTAGCCCTTGGCCTTGCCGGCATCGGTTGCCCGCGCCGCCTTGGTCTCGGCGACATCCCTGGTGAAGACCGCAACGACACAGACGCCGCGCCGGTGCGCGGTGATCATAACCCTATGTGCCTGGTCTTCACTGAGCTTGAACTCGGCCTTCAGCACCGTCACGACGAATTCGCGCGGCGTGAAATCGTCATTGACCAGGATGACCTTGTAGAGCTTCGGCCGTTCGACCTTCGGCTTCGTGCTGGTACGGGGTTTTGTCGTGATTTCAGGCATTGGTCCGGCAATTGCGTACGACAGCTTTGCGGTCATTTTGACATGGGCAAAACCGGTCGTCCATTCAACCGCGCGCGATCGGCTTCCCGGCGAGCGCAGTTCACAAATCCGTCCTATGTGGGAACTGCCGTTTGGCGTTCAACCGGCGGTGTGGGCCGGGACCGGCCGTACTGTCTGCACGCCAACAAAAGATGACCGCTCCAGGCAAATCGCAACTGGAGCGGTCTTCTCATACGGCAGAAGATGTCGCTTGATCAGGCCTTCGGAGCTGCCTTGACCGCGTGCTTCTTGTGCTTCTTGACGGTCTTCTTGGCAGCGACCTTCTTCACGGCCTTGGCCGGCGCAGCGGTCGTCGTTGTCGTCGCAGCCGGGGTGGTGGTCGCGGCATTGGCGCTGCTGGCGCCGAGAACCGGCATCGAGAGGGCCAGCGCGATGGCGAGACCGAGGGCGGAGAGGAGGGACTTTTTCATGGCTTCACTTCCTTTTTGTGCAGATCGGATTGAGTGTCACTGAACGGGATCGATCGGTGTCACTCCAAGCAGCTTCAAAGCGTTCGCGAGCATCCGGATTCCCTGTGCCTGTTTCTTGTTGGCGCAGAACCGGTTTCCCTTTCTTTGAAGTGCTTTCGCCGCGGTGACCTGCGTTGCCGCGGCATGGGTTTCGAGGGCTTCGTCAAACTGGCGGTTCAGATCGATGCAACGCTCGCTGCGGGTGGTCGCCACCTTTGCATCGGCCGCCTTTGAATTGGCCGCCTTTGCATCGGCCAGCTTTGCATCGGCATGTTCGACCGCAGCCGTGACGAGCGAAATGGAAAGCAACGCACCCATCAGACTGATCGAGAACCTTTGCATTGGTCTGTCCGTAATCCCGTAACGCGTGTCGCAGCCGATGACCTGACCGCCACGGCACCACTTATGCCTTTGATTTTTTTCGGCAGTTTTTCCGGATTGTAGAATTTTGTTTCTGGATTGTTTCTAGGCGGCCCGGATCGAGCTGCCGATCTCCACTGGCCAACTTATGGCCTGAATTCTATCGTCTGGCTGACGGCCGAAGCACCGCTTGGGCGATCCACAAATGACAGGTTTCCTGTGAAATCCGACCCCCACATACTGATCGTCGACGACGACAAGGGCATTCGCGACCTGCTTCAGGAATTTTTCCAGAAGCGAGGGCTGCATACATCGGTCGCCGCCGACGGCACCGAGATGGAGACCGTGCTGCGCCGCGCCCAGGTCGACCTGATCGTTCTGGACGTCATGCTGCCCGGCAAGAGCGGCCTGGAGCTCTGCCGCGAGTTGCGCGCCAATTATTCGACACCGATCATCATGCTGACCGCGGTCACCGAGACCACCGACCGCGTCGTCGGCCTGGAGATGGGCGCCGACGACTACGTGCCGAAACCCTTCGATCCGCGCGAGCTGCTCGCACGCATTCGTGCCGTCTTGAGGCGTAATGGCACCGCCGAACCGCGACGTGCCGCTTCGCGGCAGATCTACCATTTCGCCGGCTGGACGATGGACTGTTCGCGCCGCCGGTTGATGGCGCCCGGCGACGTCAGGATCGAGCTAACGATGGCCGAATTCAATCTCCTGCAGACCTTCGTCAAGAGCGCGCAACGCGTACTGAGCCGCGAGCAGCTCATCGAGCTGTCCGGCGGCGACAGCGGCTACAGCTTCGACCGCAGCGTCGACATTCTGGTCAGCCGGCTGCGGCGCAAGATGGAGGACGACCCGAAAACGCCGAAGCTGATCCTGACGGTGCGCAGCGGCGGCTATCAGTTCCTGCCTGAGACGACCTCCGAATGAGACGCATTCTGCCGCAAACGCTGCCGGCCTGGGTGCTGCTCATCGTCATCGCCGGCCTGCTGATCAGCCAGATCGCGACCCTTTACATCGTCTCGCGCGACCGTGCCGCCGCCAATGAAGTCGTCGATCTCTACCGGCTCAACGACCGCGCCTTCTCGCTGGTACAGCTGATGCATGATGCTACGCCGGAACAGCGCAAGGCGACGGCCTCCGGCCTGTTCAACGCCACTTACGCGCTCACCGTCTCCGGCACGCCCGCCGTCACTTCGTCGATAGCCGGCGACGACGAGCTGGCCGAATTGGAGGACATATTGGTCGGTCGGCTATCGAAGTTCGGCATCACCGACGCGCGGGTCCGCCGTGACCCGGCAACGCACGAAGCCGACGCTCCCGGTGGGACGGTCGCAGGTCCCGATATTGGCCAGGTCGAGCGCGACCTGCTGGTGCTGGCCGCCGATTTCGCCCAGAGCGACAAGCTGACCGCTTCGCTTCGCTTTGCCGACGGCCAATGGCTGAACTTCACCGAACCGAACACGCCGGCCGGGCCGATACTGAGCTTCGATAGCCTGCCACTCTATGCCTTGATCGCCGGGCTGGTGGTGGCTTCCTCGATCTGGTCGCTGCGCCGGCTGACGGCGCCCTACCGGATGATGGAGACCGCGGTGAAGCGGATCGGCGAGGACCTGAAGAGCCCGCCGATCGCCGAGAGCGGCAGCCGCGAGGTGCGTACCGCGGCGAAGGCGGTCAATGCCATGCAGGCAAGGCTGCGCGCCTATGTCGAGGACCGCGAGCACCTCGCTGCGGCGCTCGCGCACGACCTGCGCACGCCACTGACCAGGATGCGGCTGCGCCTCGAACTGCTCAGGAATTCGACCATTCGCGCCGCACTGGGGCACGACCTCGCCGACATCGAAGGCATTGCCAGCTCGGTCATCGACTTCGCCACTTTCGAGGTGACCGAGGAGAAGAGCGAGAGGATCGATTTCTGGTCGCTCGTCGAATCGGTCGCCGACGGCTTCGAAGAGGTCTCGTTCGACAATGACGATGCGCGCTCGCGCGGCCTGATCTGCATAGCGCGCCCAGTCGCGCTCCGGCGCTGCGTCACCAATCTCGTCCAGAACGCGGTGACCTATGGCAAGAAGGCGCATCTCAACCTGCGCCAATCGGACAGGATCATCGCGCTGGCGATCCGCGACGAGGGGCCGGGCATACCGCAGGCCGAGCTCGACGCCGTGTTCGGCTCGTTCGTACGCCTGGACCAGTCGCGCAACCGCCAGACCGGCGGCCTCGGCCTCGGCCTGACCATAGCCCGCAATATCGCCCGCGGCGCCGGCGGCGAAGTCAGCCTGTCCAACCATCCCGATGGCGGCCTGTTGACGGAGCTGCGCCTGCCGCTGGCGGTTTAGCTTGCGGTATCGGGCTAAGCTGGCGTTCCTTCGCGCCCCCCTCTGTCCTGCCGGACATCTCCCCCACAGGTGGGAGATTGGCTGTCGTCGCCGATTTCGCCAACTACAAACGTTGGAGTGTGAGAGCCGTCTGCGAAACCGCCGATCTCCCCCAAGTGGGGGAGATGTCCGGCAGGACAGAGGGGGACGCGACAGAACTCGGCGTTGGTCTTGGTTCTCTCCCCAAGGAGAAAAACTACCGCCGCAACACCGCGCTCAGCACATCCCTGACGCCGATGGCGCCGACGAAGCGCGATTGGTCGTCGAATAGCGCCACGGGTGCTGTCTGTGAGCGATGCATGGCCAGCATCACCGTCTTCAGCGAGGTGCCGGGATTGGCCCAGAACACCTGCGCCGTCTCCTCCGGCTGAGCCTCGACGTCGGCGCAGGAGACCCACACCGCCGGCTTGCCGTCGCGCTCGGCCGCCGCCACCAGCCCATGCTCGTCGATCTTGAAGCGCGTCGTCTTGCGGCGGTCGAGCCACACCCAGCCGTTTTCGCCATGTTCGAGGTCGCGGCGGTCGCGCATGACGTTCCAGGCGGTCAGCACCGAGAGCGGGTTCACATTGGCGATGAAGTCGCGGACATAGTCGTTGGCAGGCCGCAGCACGATGTCTTCCGGCGCGCCGGTCTGCACGATGCGCCCGCCCTCCATGATGGTGATGTGGGTGCCGATCTTCAGCGCCTCCTCGAGGTCGTGGCTGACGAAGATGATGGTCTTCTTCAGTTCGGCCTGAAGCTGCAGCAGCTCGTCCTGCAGCTTGGTCCGGATCAGCGGATCGAGCGCCGAGAACGGCTCGTCCATCAGCAGGATCGGCGCCTCGGTGGCGAAGGCGCGCGCCAGGCCGACGCGCTGCTGCATGCCGCCGGAAAGCTCATGCGCGTATTTCTTCGACCACTGGTCGAGATGAACCAGCTTCAGCTGTTTGCTCACCCGCTCCTTGCGCTCGGCTTCCGGTACGCCGGCGAGCTCGAGGCCAAGGCCGACATTTTCCTCCACTGTGCGCCAAGGCAGCAGGCCGAACTGCTGGAACACCATTGCCACCTGCTTTTGCCGCAACCGCCGAAGCGTCGCCTCGTCGCAGGTGACGACGTCGACCGTACCATCGCCGTCCTTGACCAGCACCTGGCCGCGCGAGACGACGTTCAGCCGGTTGACGGCTCTGAGCAGCGTCGATTTGCCGGAGCCGGACAGGCCCATCAGCACCGAAATCTCACCCTCGTGCACGGTGAGGCTGGCACCGGCACAGCCCAGCACGTTACCGGTCTGTTCGAGGATCTCGGCACGGGTGGCGCCGCTGTCGATCAGCGCCAGCGAACCGGCCTGGTCGGCGCCAAAGACGATGTCGACATTCCTGAAATCGACGGCGACGGTCATTTCTTGCCTCCCACGCCGATGCGCGTCATTCGATCAAGCACGATGGCGAGCACGACGATGGCCAGACCTGCCTCAAGCCCGAGGTCGATCCGGCGCGACCCGAGCGCCCGGTTGATTTCTGTGCCGAGGCCGCCGGCGCCGATCAGGGCGGCGAACACCACCATCGACAGCGACAACATGATCGATTGGGTCAGCCCAGCCATGATGGTCGGCAGTGCCGAAGGCAGCTCGACCTTCCACAGCAGCTGGCGCTTGGTGGCGCCGAACGCTTCGCCCGCCTCGACGATCGATTTCGGCACCGAGGTGACGCCGAGATGGGTGAGCCGAACCGAGGTCGGGATGACGAAGATGATGGTGACGATCAGGCCGGGCGCGTTGCCGAGGCCGAACAGGGTCAGCACCGGGATCAGGTAGACGAAGGTCGGCAGCGTCTGCATCAGGTCGAGCACCGGCAGCATGACGCGATAGATCTTCGGCTTGTGCGCGGCCCAGATGCCGAGCGGCACGCCAATGGCCATCGAGACGGCGGCGGCGGCAACGACCAGCACCAGCGTCTCCACTGTCTGCTTCCACAGGTTCTGGTTGAGGATGAACAGCAACCCGATGAACACCGCCAAAGCAAGGCCTTTCGAACGCTGCAGGAAATAGGCGAGCAAAGCGATCAGGGCGATCAGCAGAACCGGCGGCAGCAACAGCAACCCGTCGACGATGCCATCGAGCAGGAAGTTGAGGCTGTTGGAGAAAGCCCTGAAGACGGTGTCGAAATTGTCGGTGAGAAAGCCGAAAAACGCCTTCCCCCACGCGCCAATGGGGATCTTGTAGCTGACCAGGAATTTGGAGATCGGATCCATCTAGCCCCTCTTCTGCCGGCGCCGTCCTTTGCCGGACGGTCATCTTGTCACAGGATATGAAAAAGGGCAGCCATTTCTACCGTGGCTGCCCCTCGTCTTGTCGTGCAAGCGGTCAGGTCAGCTTCCGAGCGCTGTTTTCACCGCTGCCGCCGCGTCGCCGCCGTCGAAGGTGGTGACGCCGGCGATCCAGGGAGCAACCGCGTCCGGGTGCTTCTTCAGCCAGTCGGTCGCGACCGTATTGGCGTCGCCACCCTTCAGGATCGCGTCCATCATCTCGCCTTCCATGTCCAGGTTGAACTTCAGGTTGGTGATGAACTTGCCGGCATTCGGGCACTCGGTCGTATAGCCCTTGCGCACGATCGTATGCACGGCGGCGGCGCCGAAGCCAGTGTCGCCCATGCCGTCGAGATAGGTGATCTTCATGGCGCCCATCACCGGATGCGGCGTCCAGCCGAGGAAAGCGATCCATTCATTGTTTTTGATCGACTGCTCGGCCTGGGTGAGCATGCCGGCTTCGGAGGATTCGACCAGCTCGAAGCCTTCGAGATTGTCGGCCGGGTTCTTGATCATGTCGAGGATGATGCGGTTGCCGTCATTGCCGGCCTCGATGCCGTAGATCTTGCCGTCGAACTTGTCCTTGAACTTGCCGAGATCTGTCAGCGTTTTGACGCCGGCGTCGGCGACATAGGTCGGCACGACGATGCCGTAGCCGGCACCGCTCAAATTCTCGCTCACGGTCTCGATCGAGCCTTCTGCGGTGTAGTCCTTGATGTCGTTGGTCATCGACGGCATCCAGTTGCCGAGGAAGACATCGAGGTCCTTGTTCTTCAGCGACGCCATCGTCACCGGCACCGAAAGCTGGATTACCTGCGGCTCGTAGCCGAGCGCGGTGAGCAGCACCGAGGCTATGCCGGTTGTCGCCTGGATGTCGGTCCAGCCGACATCGGACATGCGCACCGTCTTGCAGCTTTCCGGATCGCCGGCGAAGGCCGCAGTCGTGGATAGAAAAGCCGCCAGGCCGAGACCGGCGACGAATGAATTCATGCGCGACATCAAAATTCTCCCATTTCAGTTCTCGGTGAAGCGAAGTGGCGGTTTTATCTCCACCTTTGTTCCGTCAGCCAAACACCATTCTGCTGCGGTTTCAAGCACTAAGGCAACCACGATCAACGGCGCAGGCTGGTCGATCAACGACACGCCCGCCGCTTTCCGGATGGAAGTCGTCTTTTCCCGGTGGAATGTAGGCGCTCCCCCTCCCCGCTTTGTTGCAACTCGGCTTAAAAGGACGGCATGGCCAAGCTGTACTTCCACTATGCAACGATGAATGCCGGCAAGACGACGATGTTGTTGCAGGCCTCGTATAATTACCGCGAGCGCGGCATGACGACGATGCTGTTCATCGCCGGCCACTATCGCAAGGGCGATACCGGGCTGATCTCGTCGCGTATCGGCCTGGAGACGGAAGCCGAGATGTTCCGCGACGGCGACGACCTATTCGCCCGGGTCGCCGAACATCATGACCACGCCACGGTCCATTGTGTCTTTATCGATGAGGCGCAGTTCCTCGAAGAGGAGCAGGTCTGGCAACTCGCCCGCATCGCCGACCGGCTGAACATCCCGGTCATGTGCTACGGCCTGCGCACCGATTTCCAAGGCAAGCTGTTTTCCGGCTCGCGCGCCCTGCTGGCGATCGCCGACGACCTGCGCGAGGTGCGCACCATCTGCCGCTGCGGCCGCAAGGCGACGATGGTGGTGCGCCTCGGCGCCGACGGCAAGGTGGCCAAACAGGGCGAACAAGTGGCGATCGGCAAGGACGTCTATGTCTCGCTCTGCCGCCGCCATTGGGAAGAGGAAATGGGCCGCGCCGCCCCAGACGATTTCATCGGCTTCACCAAAGCCTAAACCAGCGCTATTGCTTTCATCCGACCTCCCGGCTGACATTCGTTCCGCAATCGCGCCATTGCGGCCTTTGTTGAGCGTGCTGCCTATTTTGATCCACTGCCAGAGCCGTCGGGAGTTCCCATGCTTCGAGTAATTTCGTCTGCAACTGCTTTCCTCATTGCCGGCATCGTTGCCGCGCATGCCGACGGCGATGCTGCTCTCGGCAAGAAGGTCTTCAACAGATGCATGGTCTGTCACGAGGCAACGAGCGACCGCGACAAGGTCGGCCCGCATCTGCTTGGTGTCGTCGGCCGCACCGCCGGCACTGCGGACAGTTATCTTAGCCGTTACTCGCAGGCGATGAAGGATGCCGGCGCCGCCGGCGTGGTCTGGGACGAAGCAAACCTTGCCGAATACCTGCGCGCGCCCCGGCAGAAGGTCCCCGGCAACAAAATGGCCTTCTCCGGCCTGACCAGCGACGATGACATCGCCAACGTCATCGCCTACCTCAAATCCGATCCCAAGCCCTGAGCGTCGCTCCTAAGCAAAAGTCCAGCCGAGGTCGAAGCGGTGCCTGACCGTTACAGCGTAATCATGGCTTGATTATCCTGCAGTCGCCTCCCGAAATTCTTTGTTTTCCTGTAATCCCATGTCTTCCGTCTTTCATTCGCCAAACCCGGCACATATATTCGCGGCGGTTTGCGAAACGAAACCGATGCCGAAGCGGGAGGCCCCAATGGCGACATTGCAGAATTTCGATGCCGAGATTGCCAAGACCAAGCAGGTCGTGCAGGACATGCGCACCAAGATTGAGCAGTCCGGTGCCGTGCTCGACACGCTCGCCACCGCCGACGAGAAGATCGGCGACGCCAATTTCGACATCGAGAATGCCCGCATCGAGGATGTGTTGAAGCAGCAGAAGGTGATGGAAGGCAATATCGCCGACCTGATCATCGGCCTCGAGGACGCCACCAACGTCTTCGGCGCCGAATTCGAGAGCATGAAGAACTACACCGGCTGGGAAAGTTTCGTCGGCGTCTTCTCCAGCCAGCGCAAGCAGCGCATGCGCACCGACCGCGTCCGCAACATGTCGCTGGCCGGCAATTTGCAGGAGCTGCTGGCGAAGTCCGACACCATCGTCGGCATCCTCAAGGCGCAGAAGCAGGTTCTCGATACGCGCTACAAGACCTCCGAGGCCAGCCTGTCGCAGGTGATCGAGCGCCGCAAGACCACCATGTCCAATCTCGAGACCGTGCAGAAGCGCATCGAGGAGCTCAACCCGATGCTGCTCGACATCGAGAACAAGATCGCCGCCTCGACCAGCCAGAAGGAGCGCACGCAGCTTGAAGGCGGGCGTTCGAAACTGGCCACGGAATACAACGAGAAGCAGGCCAAGGAGCAGGAATTGCTGGCCGAAAGCCAGACGCTGGAGCGCTACACCTCGATGTTCCAGACCTTCGTCGATTCGCTCAACAACCAGATCGCGGCGCAATCGACGCTGATCAACAAGCTGACCATCGATACCGAGCAGCGCATCGTGCTGTACAAGGCCCTGGAAGATTCGCTGAAGACCGCCGCCCAACAGGATGTGGCCCACAAGATCAACACGCTGGGCAGCCAGGTCGACAACACCGCCGAAGAGACCATGGCTGGCATTGGTGCTGCCTCGCAGAAGCACATTGGCGATCTGCTTGAAATGCACGAGAAGAACATGGTCGCCACCGCCGACATCCAGCGCCGCAAGAAGCTCGCCGACGATGCCTTCGCCCGCCGCTTCGACGATGTGATGAAGAAGCACAATTCGGCAAATTACGTGCAGTCGTAATTGCTGCACGTGCACTGCTCCCAAGGGCTGGCAGCATGACCCCCGAAAACGAAGCGGCGGCGCGCTATTTCTCGGCGATCGCGGCGGCACTTGGCGGCCTCGAAGTGTTCATGCGCGACGATCGCTCGCCGCTCTACCGGCATGGCATCGTCGCCAAGATCGTCGCCGAATACATCGCGCGGCTCGACAAGTCGTTCTCGTGTTGGCGCAACCGGCTGGGCTTCACCGAGACGTTCCGCATCTCGCGCGCCGAAAGCGGTTTTCCGGTCTTCCAGAACCTGCTCGAGCTGGAAAACGACCGCCGCCAGGCCGATGCGCGCCTCGCCAACCTCCCGTTGGCCGACGAGCTGCGCGAGGAAATGGCGGACTTCATCCTGCGCCACAAGGAATTCCCCGAAGCGCTGCAGAAGTCGATGGCCGAGCGGCTCTACCTCGAAGACGTCAAGAGCGAGACCACCTTTGGCCCGTTCACGCTGGCCCAGACGGCCAAGGTTTCGGTCAATCCGAAGACGTTGCGGCCCTATTATCTGGTCCACTGGGCCTGCTTCGACGGCAGCGCCAACCTGCCGCTGGTCTATATGCTGACGGTCGAGGATTCCTCCGACGACATGATCCGGCAGCTGGTCGACGCCGGCGGCAAGCTTAATGAGAGGGTCGACATTCCGCTGCCGGTCGACGGCTTGCTCAATCCCGAGCTCGCCCACCGTTTCGACGATTTCACCGAGAAGAATTCCGCCTACACGCTGTCGCCGGCGACCATCGCGGTCAACCTCGACAAGGATTTCGAACCGCTGCATCCCAAGCAGCTGCGTCGCGTCGTGCTCGGCCCGTTCTATTCTGCAGGGATTACCGACAACAATTCGACGGTAAGCGAAGTGCTGGCCAAGGTGCGCAAGCCGGAAAACGCCTGGCTGCTGACCTGGACCATCCAGGAGGTCTTTTCCAAGGCCGAGAAGCCAGGCCGCAAGGGGCTGTTCTCGAGCGAAAAGACGACGCAGGAATTCTTCATCAATACCGACGATCTCGAGGCCGCGCGCCAGGGCGTGTCGAGCTATGAGAACCATGCGCTGATCCCGCACGAGGCCTATCAGGCGCTCTATGCCGCCGGCGAGGCGCAGAAGATCTTTTCGGGCTACAAGGTCCACATCCTGTCCAAAGGGCAGGTCATCAGCGACGTCTGACCGTCAAATCGCGGAGCATCTTCCATGGACACCGGCCTGACCACCATCCCGGAAGCGGCAATTGAAAAGCACCGCGCCACTGCGCAAAGTTTCATCACCCGCATCGTCGTGCTGGAAGACCCATCGCGCGAGTCCGGCACAGCGCTTGCCGGCACCAACCGCCGCTTCGTCTCGACCGTCTCGGTCGGCTCGGTTCGCCGCACGCGCGAGGTCGAGCTCGCCAAAACCGTCGCCGCCGTCCATCCCGACGACCAATTGCTGACCATACCGCAGCACATGCTGTTGTTTCGCGCTCGGCGCGGGGCGGCAATAGCGCTAGCCATATCGGATGTCTTCGCCGAAGGCTCGGACCTCGAAAGCCTGCAGGCGAAAAACGCCCGCGCGCCGCTCGAAGGCGACGAAGCTGCCACCTTCAAGAAGCTGCTGTCGGCCTCTGCCTACATCTCCGCCTTCAGCCTCGCCTCCTATTTGTTCCAGCTGATCGACAGCGACGGCGAGGCGCCGAACGACACGCCCGAGCCGGACTTTCTGTTCGACACCCCGCAGGATGCGGTGAAGTCGATCGTGGCCGGGCTCGACAGGGCGATAGCAGGTTCGAAGGACGACGCCGACCTGATGACCCGCGCCCGCGCCTTTGCCCGCGTAGCCATCGACGGGCTGTTGGCGCGAAAGGGCCGCTTCGACGGCATCGGCCCATTCGAGAACGCCCATATCCGCATCGACGTCGACGATTTTACCCTCGATGGTTTCGACGTCGCCCCTGGCAAGCGGGCAAAACCGCTGGTGATGACCTTCAAGAAACCGGAAGAGGTCGTCGGCAACCACATCGCCAAGTACCAGTCGGTAAAGCTCGCCAAGATGCTGATGGCGTACGACTTCGAGCGCGAGCTGAACCCATTCGTCGAGCTTGGCGGCTTCCTGTTCACGTTTATCGGCGACGGCGCGCCCGGCACCGGCAAGACGACGCTGATCCAGATGATCGCCGGCCTTCTCAACGGCTACTGCCAAGTCGCCGGCTATCCCTTCGCCTACGAAAATTTCGGCGTCGACCAGATCTCCTCCTACCAGGGCAAGTCCGGCCAGAACTGCCGCCAGTTCATCAACAATGTGCTGAACCCGCGCGTCATCGGCTTCGGCACCATCGACGATATCGACCAGGTCGCCGCACGCCGCTCAGACGACCGCGCCTCGGCCGGCCAGCAGGAAATCACCGGTGTGCTGATGGACGCATTTGCCGGCGCGGCAACCGTGGTGCGCGGCAATTGCTCGTTCGGCATGTTTTCCAACTATCCCGAAAACGTTGACGACGCATTGCGCCAGCGCGCCGGCGCCCGCTGGCTGGTCGACGGCCCGCAGAGCCGCGACGACTACATCGACATCTTCGTCCTGCTCGCCGGCAAGAACCACAAGATCCCGCTCGGCGACCACAAGCTCTATGCCGCTCAGGAAATCCAGCGCGCGGTGATGGAGGCTTACGAGGAGCATGAGAAGCCGCAGGAAGACGGGCTGATGAAGGTCTATGAGCGCTACATGAAGGAGAACGGCGCGCCGAAGTCGATGGCCGATATCGGCACCTATCTGCACTTGATCAAGGATGCCGAGCCGCGTTTCACCGGACGCGCCATCAAGAACGTCACCGACGCGATCAAGATGCGCGCCATGGACATCGAATTGCCCGACGAGTGGTTCGAGAAGCCGGAAGCCTTCATGCACAAAAGCTACGACGACAAGAAGGCGATGATCGAGGAACTGCGAGGGCCGTTCTCGATGGACATGGTCATGCAGGAGATCAACCGCTATGCGGATTCCGAATTCCGCTATTCCGACAAGTCGGACGATGCGGCGGTGACCAAGATGATCCGCGACACCCGTCTGCGGGAGCGTGCCGTCCGCGAGATCGAGGAGTTGAAGAAGAAGGGAATGTGGAATGCGTGATCTTCCTTCTCACCGGATAGCACTGTTTCCGGTGCGATGCATAAGCTCCCACAGCAACGCTGAAAGACGTGGCTCAAACGCTGACGCCCCCCTCTCCCCGTTCTTCACGGGGAGAGGGTAAGGGTGAGGGGCAGCGCATGCGTGGGCCAGAAATAGACACAACCAAGCGCGCAAGGCGCCTGCGTCAATCCGACAACGATGCAGAAACCGCGCTCTGGCTGGAGTTGCGCGACCGCAGACTGAACGGCCATAAATTCGTACGGCAGTTGCCGATAGGCTCTTACTTCGTCGATTTCGCCTGCAGAGACTGCCAGCTCGTCGTCGAAGTCGATGGCAGTCAGCATGTCGGCAGCCAATATGATCGAATCCGAGATCGCTTCATCGTCTCCGATGGCTGGTCTATCCTTCGCTTTTGGAACGTAGACGTATTGAAGGAGCGGGAAGCAGTCCTTGAAACAGTGGTGGCTGCGATCGAAGGGCGCCTCGAACGCCATATCGAAACGCGTGATCTTCGATTTGTCGCCGCCAAAGGCTATGGAGAGACATGTCCTTGACCGTTTGCGCTGCCCCTCACCCTTACCCTCTCCCCGTGAAGAACGGGGAGAGGGGGGCGTCAGCGTTGGAGCTCGGTCATCCAGCGCAAGATCCGTTGGGACTACGCGCATGAGTCCTGCCAAGAAACCCGACCTGCTACGCGACAACGAGCTGATCTACGGCCGGCTGCTGACGGTCGACGAGCCGCATCTGATCCAGCGCTACAACAAGGCGATGGTCGCCTTCGGGCTGAAGCCGACCAAGCTGAAAAGCTTCGAGATCGACCGTACCGGCTTTTCGCCGCAGGTCGCCGAGGAATGCGGCGACTACAGCTACCTCGATCCGAACGAGGTCAACCGCCGCTTCATCATCCTGACGCCGTCGCAGATCGACCTGCCGGTGGTGCACACGGCTTTCTCCAACACCTCGCTGCTGATGTACGAGTTCATGTCGAAGAACCAGCGCGCCATCGATGCGCTGACAATCAAGGACGTCATCTACGGCGAGATCGAGGATTCAGTCCCCAAGGTCGACGACATCGAGGATCTGCTGTCGATCAATCAGGTCGAGTTCAAGGTGCTGTCGGCCGAGGACGTGCTGGGCAAGGCCGCCGAGCTCGGCAAGCTGGTCGACCGGCTGAAGCAGGAACCGGATGCCTGGCGCGACAATGCCATGCTTGCACACATGGTCGAGCTGGCGAAGGTCTGCGGCGACATCCGCGAGAATGCGCTGGTGCCGGACCAGGTGATCTTCCGCCACAACGCCTATTGGACCAGCCATTTCGGCGGGCTCTATGTGTTCGTCGATCCGGACGTGACGACGGTGATCAGCGACCCGGCAGCGCCCGGCTTCCGCCGCTCGCGGCCGTGGCAGGTGAGCTATCTCTCGATCCATGACGCCGACAAGGTGTTCAAGTTCCTCGCTTCGACCGGCCGCATCGAGCTGCCTCGCGCCTCATGGATCGAAACCTCCGGCTATCTCGAGCATCGCGCCGAAATGGTGGTGCGCGCCCTGATCCGCGACGCCGAGCCCGACCGCAATCTGACCGACGTCGATAAGGTCTGGCTGCAGACCTGGATCCACGGCCACGCCGATCTGATCACCAGGGACGGCAATTTTCCCTTCCTCAACGCCGCCAAGCGCGAGATCGCCCAACTTGGCCATCTCAAGATAGAGGATGTGTTCCCGCAGCAGCGCTTCCTGGTGATCCGCGCCAAGCCGGACCATCAAGACGCCTGGCTGACCAACCAGCTGATCTCGGACTTCGTGCCGCAGGACTTCGTCTCGCGTTACGTCTTCAACAAGCCGGGCTTCTACAGGGATTATGACGGCTTCAGCGACGCTTGGCGATCGCATGTTGTGGACGTTCTGAAAACCACATATTTGAAGGACAAGGTGGCGTTTCGCACACGCCTCTACGGCTTGACTGACTGAGGGGGTGACATCGCCATGCTTGATCCGATCGTGAATTTCTTCACCCGGATTTTCCAGTGGATTGGCCGCGGCATCGGCTTGCTCATCGGCGCGATCCTGTGGCCGTTCCTGTGGGCGGGGCGCTGGTACACGCAACGCGGCTGGATCCTGAAGGCGGTGCTCGGCCTGGCTGTCGTCGTGCTGATCGGCCTCTACATTAATTTCTTCTACGCCACCCAGTGGTGGAACAATTTCGACCCGAATTACGTCGACAAATACACGTTCGAAAAGCGCAACAGCTCCGCCGGTGAACAGGTCTCTGCAGGCGCCGGCACCGACACGGCCAAGACCTGCGGAAATTCAGCCATTGCCCAGGTTGCGGCCGACCTGACCGACTTCAACGTCAACCAGAATGCCTGGGTGTCGTCGATGATCCTCTACAAGCTCGGCCTGTTCGGCATCGACTGGGACCACACGCCGTTCATGGACAACAAGGCTTCGTTCCAGCGCGGCATCAACCAGGCGGTGCGGCGCACGGCGACCGAGCTTGCCGACAATCTCGGCCGCGTCCGCACCACCTCGCAGATCGACGCCGACCTGCAGGACGCCCGCGGCAATCTGCAGTTCGATGAGGAAACCTGGTACTTCGGCTTGAACCCGTTTGGTCCCAAGACGCCGACGCCGAGCTATTATCGCGACGCGGTGCGCAAGCTGCGTTCCTTCAACGCCCGTCTGGCAGCCTGCCAGGCCACGTTCGATGCCCGCGCCGACAATCTCAAGCAGTATATCGACCGCATCTCGTCCGACATCGGCTCGACCTCGGCGATCCTCAAGGAGCGTGCCGAAAACCACAACAATGGCTGGTTCGACACCCGTGCCGACGACCGCTTCTGGTTCGCCTATGGCCAGCTTTATGCCTATTACGGGCTGATGAAGGGCGCGCAGGCCGACTTCGAGGACGTCATCAAGGAAAAGCACCTGCAGAACCTGTGGGATACGATGGACGCGCAATTCGTCTCGGCGCTGCGCATCCAGCCCTTCATCATCGCCAATGGCCGCGAGGACGGCTGGCTGTTGCCGACACATCTGACGACGATGGGGTTTTACATACTCAGGGTCCGCTCGAACATGGTCGAGATCAGCAACGTGCTGACGCAGTAGCGGATCGTTCCGCGCAGCCGGCGCTGGTGAATTTGCGCCGTTGCTTCTGTCGCTTTTCGCGTATTACGCGGCTGTTTTGAGACGGCGGAACCGCGCCTGCTCTGGCTTCTATACGGCGCGGCGACCGGCGCGAAAAAAGAACCTGTAGCAGGGCAGCCGACCGCAGAGGCACTTTCTTCGTAGGAAACATAGTTGCATGAAAGTTGACGCCGCGGCAGCGACAGGGGTAGAACATGCCCGCGCCTGCAGTGCCGGGCTTGCGACCACAGTAATCGAATCCGTTCAATTCAGAGGGAAGCCGTCATGGCCGAAGTGAAGTCCGACATCGAGATCGCGCGCGGCGCCAGGAAGAAGCAGATCCAGGAGATCGGCCAGAAGATCGGCATTCCGAGCGAACATCTTCTGCCCTACGGCCACGACAAGGCGAAGATCTCGGCCGAGTTCATCAAGTCGGTGAAGGGCAACAAGGACGGCAAGCTGATCCTCGTCACCGCCATCAACCCGACACCGGCCGGCGAAGGCAAGACGACGACGACGGTGGGCTTGGGCGATGGCCTCAACCGCATCGGCAAGAAGGCCATCGTCTGCATCCGCGAGGCTTCGCTCGGACCGAATTTCGGCGTCAAGGGCGGTGCCGCCGGTGGCGGCTACGCGCAGGTCGTGCCTATGGAGGACATGAACCTCCACTTCACGGGCGATTTCCATGCCATCACCACCGCCCATAATCTGCTGTCGGCGCTGATCGACAACCATATCTATTGGGGCAACGAGCTCGGCATCGACACCCGCCGTGTCGTCTGGCGCCGCGTCATGGACATGAACGACCGGTCGCTGCGCGAGATCATCTGTTCGCTCGGCGGCGTCGCCAACGGTTTCCCGCGCGAGGGCGGTTTCGACATCACAGTCGCCTCGGAAGTCATGGCCATCCTGTGCCTGTCGACCGACCTGAAGGACCTCGAAAAGCGCCTCGGCGACATCATCGTTGCCTATCGCCGCGACAAGTCGGCCGTCTATGCACGCGACCTCAAGGCCGACGGCGCGATGGCCGTACTCTTGAAGGACGCCATGCAGCCCAATCTCGTGCAGACGCTGGAGAACAACCCGGCTTTCGTCCATGGCGGCCCCTTCGCCAACATCGCGCATGGCTGCAACTCCGTCGTTGCCACCACGACGGCGCTGAAGCTTGCCGATTACGTCGTCACCGAAGCCGGTTTCGGCGCCGATCTCGGTGCCGAAAAGTTCTTCGACATCAAATGCCGCAAGGCCGGCCTGAGGCCGGCAGCGGCGGTCATCGTCGCCACGGTTCGCGCCATGAAGATGAATGGCGGCGTCAAGAAGGAGGAACTCGGCAAGGAGAACGTCGAGGCGGTCAAGAAGGGATGTGCGAATCTCGGCCGCCACATCGAGAACATCCGCCAGTTCGGTGTGCCGGCCGTGGTCGCCATCAACCATTTCTACTCCGACACCGAGGCAGAGATCCAGGCGATGAAGGATTATGTCGCCTCGATGGGCGAAGAGGCGATCCTGTGCAAGCACTGGGCTCAGGGATCGGCCGGCATCGAGGAACTGGCCAAAAGAGTCGTGGCGTTGGCCGAATCCGGCGCGTCGCAATTTGCCCCGCTCTATCCCGACGCCATGCCGCTGTTCGAGAAGATCAACACCATCGTCCAGCGCATCTATCGCGGTTCCGAAGCGATCGCCGACAAATCGGTGCGCGACCAGCTCCACGCCTGGGAGCACGCCGGCTACGGTCATTTGCCGGTCTGCATGGCCAAGACGCAATATTCCTTCTCCACCGATCCGAATCTGCGCGGCGCGCCGACCGGCCACACCGTGCCGGTGCGCGAGGTCAGGCTGTCTGCCGGCGCCGGCTTCGTCGTCATCATCTGCGGCGAGGTGATGACCATGCCCGGTCTGCCCAAAGCGCCATCCTCGGAAAAGATCTTCCTGAACGAAATGGGCCAGATCGAGGGCCTGTTCTAAGGATATCAACGCTCGAACGGCAAAGGGCGCCGCAACGCTGCGGCGCCCCTCTGCCTGCTCGCAATAGTCTCCTACGCCGCGCTTCGCGCCAGCGCGCGCTGGTTGGAGGCATAGGGTGTGTCGTGCTGGGGTACCACGCCGGTCTTCAGGCAATCGATCCATTCGGCGGTTTTGAGAACGGCCGCGAAGCGCGACTGCAATACGATCGTCACGACGCGATGGATTTCCTCGCCCGAAGCGTAGCCGGCGCTGTTGGCGTAGGGCAACGACCCCGTCGCGTCCGACAGGAACTCGACCTCAAAACCCATATGCACGGCATGGATGACCGTGGACAGATCGCAATTATGCGTCATGTAGCCGATGACCGTGATCGTATCGATAGAGTTGGCGCGCAGCCACTCCTCTAAATCCGTGCCGGTGAAGGCGCTGGGCAAGTTCTTTTCGATGTAGTGGTCGCGGTTTCGCCTGGCGATTTCCGGGTGCAACTCGGCGCCATGGCTGCCCTTGGCGAAGACCGATGAGGTTTCCGGTGCCAACTGCTTGATGACCACCACCTTGACGCCTGCCTCGGTGGCCGCGTCCATCGCTCGCGCCACATTGACGACGCTCTCGCGGAACGGCGGATGCTGGATGGCGAGGTTGCCGCCGTCATAGTCGTTCTGAACATCGATGACGATGAGGGCGCGGCGTGGAGCTTTGCCTTTGGCTGGGTCCGACATGGGGTTTTCCTTTCCCGTTTGGCATTGATGGGTGGACGATAAGCGCGGCGCCGGATCGCAAAAAGTGTCCCGATTGACATTGTTCGAAAGAATTGGGACAATCGGTGTCACCCTTTGCTGGAGCTCCCATGGCCGATCCTGTCGTTGCCGCCATCGCCTTCGATGGCATCAGCCCGTTTCATCTCTCCGTGCCATGTCTCGTGTTCGGCGCGGATCGCACGACGCTCGGCCTGCCGCGCTTCGACTTCCGGGTCTGCGCGATTGAGAACGGGCCGATCCGCACTGATGCCGGGCTGACCATCAGCGTCCCGCACGGGCTTTCAGCGCTCGATGATGCCGACATCGTCATCGTGCCGAGTTGGAAGGATCTCGGGATCTCACCGCCGACGACACTGATCGAGGCGTTGCTTGGCGCGCACGAGCGCGGCGCGCTGATTGTCGGACTGTGCTTGGGAACGTTCGCTGTCGCGGCGACCGGATTGCTTTCAGGGCGGCGAGCCGCGACGCACTGGGCCTACGCGGATCAGCTGCAGGAACTCTATCCCGACATTCTCGTCGAACCGGAAGTGCTCTACATCGACAATGGCGATGTCGTGACATCCGCCGGCGTCGCCGCCGGGCTCGACTGCTGCCTGCACGTCGTACGGGCTCGTTACGGCGCGGAGGCAGCGCTTCGCCTTGCCCGGCAGATCGTGCTTTCTCCGCACAGGCAGGGCGGGCAGGCGCAATTCATCGAACGTCCCATCGCCAGGACCGGCAATGCGGACCGCTTCACCCAGGCTCTCGAAACGGTGCGCAAAACCCTGAGTGATCCGCACAGTCTGGACAGCGTTGCCGGTCTCGCCGGCCTCACTCGCCGGACGTTCACGCGCCGTTTCCAGAAAACGATCGGCACCAGTTTCGGCGACTGGCTGACCGACCAGCGTGTGCAACTGGCGCAGCGGCTGCTGGAAGCAACGGAAAAATCGATGGATACGGTTGCCTTCGAGGCCGGCTTCGGCAGCGCCACCTCGCTGCGCCAGCATTTCGCAGCGCGGCTCAGAACCTCGCCCGTGCAATACCGGCGCGAATTCTCGAGGAGTGTCGATTTGGATAGACGCGGCGCTTCACGCTGATCCGGCTCACCCGCTCCTGATTACCCGTGCCGGATTGCCGACCACCGTGGTGTTCGCCGCCACGTCGCGCGTCACCACGGCACCGGCGCCGACGATGGCGCCATCACCGATCCTGACCCCGCCGAGGATGATGGCACTGCCGCCGATCCAGACATTGTCGCCGATCTCGACCGGCCTGGCGATCTCCAGCCCTGCCCGCCGCCCGGCAGCCTGCTTGTGGTGCTCGGCGCAATAGATCTGCACATTCGGGCCGAGCAGCGTTCCCTTGCCGATGCGGACTTGCGCCGTATCGAGAATGGTGCAGCCGGCATTGAGGAAGACGCGGTCGCCGAGAAAGATGTTGAAGCCATAAGCGCAGTGGGACGGCGCTTCGATCCGGGCGCCCTCGCCTGCAGCGCCGAGCAGCGCCCGCAAGGCAGGCCCGATATCGCCGCGCTGTCGTGGTGGCAGGCTGTTGTGCTCGAACACCGCGTCGCGTGCCGTGATCCGCAGCGCCTCCAGTTCCGGGTCGAGGCAGCAATACCACTCGCCCGCCGCCATTTTCGTGCGTTCGCTCCCCGTCATGGCCGCAACTCCAGTCTCAATCTTTGCCAAGCACAACTGGTGAAAATACGGAAGCGCCGGCGGCGACACCACCTCTGGTCAAATACCGGACCTATGGTAGCTTGCTCTCTCGGACCTGTCCCAAGCCGGCCATCGAGGGATCAATCATGCTGTACATTCTTGCACTCCTGATTGGCATCGTTGCCGGGCTTCGCGCCATGACTGCGCCCGCCGCGGTCGCCTGGGGCGCCTGGCTAGGCTGGTTGCCGGTCACCGGCACCTGGGCGAGTTTCATGGGTCACTGGATCGCCGTCGGCATCTTCACCATCCTGGCCATCGCCGAACTGGTCACCGACCAGCTGCCATCGGCGCCGAGCCGCAAGGTGCCGCAGCAATTCGGCACGCGCATCGTCTTGGGCGCTTTCACCGGCGCGGTGATCGGCGCCACCGGCGGCGCCACCATCGGCGGCCTGATCGCCGGCGCCGTCGGCGCGGTGATCGGCACGTTGGGCGGCGCCGAGGCGCGTAAACGCCTGGCCACCGCCTTCGGCAAGGACCCGCCCGCCGCCTTCATCGAGGACGCGGTGGCGATCGTCGGCGGGCTTCTGATCGTGGCGGCGGTGGCATGACGGCAAAGACATTCGACGCCATCATCGTCGGTGCCGGGCAGGCCGGCCCACCGCTCGCCGGCCGGCTGAATGCGGCCGGCATGAGCGTGGCGCTGATCGAGCGAAAGCTGGTCGGCGGCACTTGCGTCAATACCGGCTGCACGCCGACCAAAACGATGGTGGCAAGCGCCTATGCCGCGCATCTCGCCCGCTGCGCCGCGGACTACGGTGTGACGCTCTCCGGTCCCATCGGCGTCAACTACAAGGCGATCAAGGCGCGCAAGGACAAAGTCTCGAACGATGCCCGCGGCAATCTCGAAGACTGGATTGCCGGCATGGACAAATGCACGCTCTATCGCGGCCATGCGCGCTTCGTGACCGCCAATACGGTGCGCGTCGGCGACGATCTGCTGAGCGCCGAAAAGATCTTCCTCAACACCGGCGGCCGCGCCTCGGTGCCCGACCTGCCCGGCCTCGACGGCATTTCTTACCTGACCAATTCGTCGATGATGGATCTCGACGTGCTGCCGCGCCATCTCATCGTCGTCGGCGGCAGCTATGTCTCGCTCGAATTCGCGCAGATGTTCCGCCGCTTCGGTTCCGAAGTCACGGTCATCGAAAAGAGCCCGCGCCTGATCGGCCGCGAGGACGATGACGTCTCGGACGCCATTTTGTCGATCCTCGAAAACGAAGCCATTGCCGTCCATCTCGGCGCCGACGATATCCGCTTCGCCAGGCGAGGCAACGAAATCGCCGTGACCTTCTCGCCAGGCAAGGCGGCTGCGGTCGGCTCGCATGTGCTGCTGGCCCTGGGCCGCACGCCAAATACCGACGATCTCGGCCTCGACAAAGCCGGCGTCGAGGTCGACAAACGCGGCTTCATCGTCGTCGACGACCAGCTGCGCACCAGCGTGCCCGGCATCTGGGCGATGGGCGACTGCAACGGCAAGGGCGCCTTCACCCACACCTCGTACAATGACTACGAGATTGTCGCCGCCAACCTGCTCGACAACGATCCGCGCAAGGTCAGCGACCGCATCGAGGCCTATGCGCTCTATATCGACCCACCACTCGGCCGCTGCGGCATGACCGAAGCCGCGGTAAGGAAATCCGGCCGCCGCGCCCTTGTCGGCCAGCGGCCAATGACCCGCGTCAGCCGTGCCGTCGAAAAAGGTGAGACGCAAGGCTTCATGAAGATCCTGGTCGATGCCGACACCAAGGAAATCCTCGGCTGTTCGGTGCTCGGCCCGGGTGGCGACGAGGCAGTGCACTGCGTGCTCGATCTGATGTATGCCAAGGCGCCAGTCAGTACGCTGGCGCGCGCGGTGCACATCCACCCGAACGTCTCGGAGCTTCTGCCGACCATCGCCCAGGAATTGAAGCCGCTGGCATAGGCCGGGCGCAGGCGTTATCTCGCGATCCTTTGAGCGCCAAGCCCGGATAGAGCCGTGCGCCCATAGCGCGAAAAGCTGGACCAATCGACAGTGTATTGGCGAAAGGGCATGTGTTCGGTCTCGTTTCCTGGAGACAGTCCATGCAGAAATCCATCGAACGCATCGCCGGCGACAGCGAGGGCGTTTCCTACGAATTCCCCGTCTTCCGCTTCACCGGAACGGACAAGACAGCGCCTTCGGCCTATCTGCAGGCGGCACTTCATGCCGGCGAATTGCCGGGCGTCGTTGCCATCGATGCGCTGATGCCGATGCTCAGCAGGGCGGAAGCCGAAGGCCGCATCAGCGGCAATATGACCATCGTGCCCTGGGCCAATCCGATCGGCCGCGCGCAATATCTCTATGGCGACCATCAGGGCCGCTTCCATCTGGGGACGCGCACCAATTTCAATCGCGGCTTTCCGCGGCTCGCCGCGCCCGACCTCACGCTCCTGCCGGCGCACGGCACGGTCGATCAGCGGCTGAAGACGCGGCTGCTGCAGCTCTCCATCGGCCACGACATCGTGCTCGACCTGCACTGCGACGATGAAGGCCTCGCCTACCTCTACGTCCACACCAGCCTGTGGCCGGCCATGGCGGATTGTGCGGCGGCTATGGGCGTCGATGCGGTGATGCTGTGGCACGAAGATCCCGACGGCACCTTCGAAGGCGCCTCGATCATGCCGTATCAGAACGTTCCCGCCGACGTCGCGCGCCTCGATCGGCGCGTCGCCACCACCGTCGAATATCGCGGCATACTCGACGTCGACGGCGCCCTCGCCAGCGCCGACGCCGAAGGGCTCTACCGGCTGCTGGTGGCGCGCGGCGTCATCCGGGATCAGACGCTGCCCGCGTCTGGCAGCTTCGGAGGACTCGTCGCGCCGATCGAAAATATCGAGATGATGCCGGCGCCCCGTTCGGGCGCGATCCTCTACCACGTGAAGCCGAGCGACCGCGTCACCAAGGGTGCGCGCCTTGCCACCATCGTCCACGCGCCGGGTGAGCCCGACGGCCGCACGGAAGTGTTGGCGCCCCAGGCCGGCCTCATCCTGACACGCCGCTCGCGCCGCATAATTCGCGCCGGCGAGGACCTCTTGAAGCTGGTCGGCGACAGGAAGAGTGCCGATGCAAGGTCGGGGACGCTGGAGGACTGACGCAACCCGCCAGGCTACCCCGAAATCGCCTGTCGCGCCTTGGACTCCAGCCATTCGGCCATCTGCCGGTAAGGCACCGGACCATGGCTCACGCGGGCGACGCCGAGTTCGGCAAGCCTCTGGCGCGGCGGCACATGCGCCAGTGCAATGATGTTGACCGGCAATGCCGTTGCCTGGCAGAGCGCCTCGATCAGGCCTTCATCGGCAAGCCCCGGCGCAAAGAAGCCATGCGCTCCGGCCCTTTCGTAGGCGTGCGCCCGCTCGATCGCCTGATCGAGGAGAGCCTTGTCGTGCGCATCCGGTTTCGCCTTCAGGAAAATGTCGGTTCGGGCGTTAATGAAGGCCGGAATACCCGAGGTCTTCACGGCCGCCGCGGCGGCTTCGATCCGCCTCACCTGTATGGCGATGTCGTGCAGCCCACTGCCGCCGACAATCTGATCCTCGAAATTAAAGCCGACGGCTCCAGCCTGCACGGCGAGCCCCACGCTGCGGGCGACAACCTCCGGAGCGACCCCGTAACCGCCCTCGAGGTCCATGGTTACCGGCAGATCCACCGCCGCAACGATGCGTTTGATGTTTTCGAGCGCCAGTTCCAACGGGATTTTCTCGCCATCGGCGAATCCGAAAGCGGCCGCGACCGGCCAGCTTCCGGTGGCGATGGCCTTGGCCCCTGCTTGCGCGATGATCTTGGCGGAGCCTGGGTCCCAGGCATTGTAGAGGACAATCGGGTTGCCCTTGACATGGAGGGAATGGAACGTCCGTGCGCGGTCGATCTGCTCGGTCATCGATGTTTTCCCGTCTTCCTGCTGTTTGATGCAGAGTCTAGGCAGGACTGCCGGTCTTGGCCATGTGCCATGGGTTGCGAAAGCAGCAGCCACCCCACAGACTTTCAAACCTGTTGCGCATACCGCTTTTCGCGGCTATGGATTTCGCCATGAATATGCGTTCGATCAAGACCATTTGGTGGTGGGCTCGCTGACAGCGGCCTGTTCGAACGCGTTCGCGTGACAATAGAAGGTGGCCGCAGCGGAATGTCCGGGCGGCCATTTGTTTTTTCAAGCCATTCCCGGGTCCGTTGCCCCAAAGACGCTGATGGAGACGGCAATGACGACGAAAATTCTGGAGAATGGCGCCGAGCGCTTCGTCACCGCGGGTGGCGTGGCGATTACCCGCCAGCGCCATGACCGGCCATATGAGGGCGCGATCGACGGCTATGTCGATGGCCTGAATTCGCGCCGCGGCGCCGTGTTTTCCTCGAATTACGAATATCCCGGCCGTTATACGCGCTGGGATACCGCCATCATCGATCCGCCGCTGGTGATCTCGGCACGCGGCCGCGCCATGCGCATCGAGGCGCTGAACCGCCGTGGCGAGGTGCTTTTGCCGGTGATCGGTACGGTGCTTGCCGGCCTTGACGATGTCACGATCGCCGAGACGTCGAACAAACTCATCCGCCTCGAGGTCGCCAAGCCCGGCCGTGTCTTCACCGAAGAGGAACGCAGCCGCGTTCCCTCCGTGTTCACCGTGCTGCGCGCCATCACTGCTTTGTTCAAGACCGAGGAAGACGCCAATCTCGGCCTCTATGGCGCCTTCGGCTACGACCTCGCCTTCCAGTTCGATCCGGTCGACTACAAGCTCGAGCGCAAGCCAAGCCAGCGCGATCTCGTGCTGTTCCTGCCCGACGAGATCCTCGTCGTCGACCACTATTCCACCAAGGCCTGGACCGACCGCTACGACTATTCCGGCGACGGCTTTTCGACCGAAGGCCTGCCGCGCGACGAAATCGTCGAGCCGTTCAGGACCGCCGACCGGATCCCGCCGCGCGGCGACCACGAGCCCGGCGAATATGCCAAGCTGGTGCGCAAGGCGATGAAGAGCTTTGAGCGCGGCGACCTGTTCGAAGTGGTGCCGGGGCAGATGTTCTACGAACGCTGCGAAACCCAGCCCTCCGAGATTTCCCGCAAGCTGAAGAGCATCAATCCCTCGCCCTATTCCTTCTTCATCAATCTCGGCGAGGGCGAATATCTGATCGGCGCCTCGCCGGAAATGTTCGTTCGCGTCAACGGCCGCCGCGTCGAGACCTGCCCGATCTCCGGCACTATCAAGCGCGGCGACGATGCCATTTCCGATAGCGAGCAGATCCTCAAGCTGCTCAATTCCAAGAAGGACGAGTCCGAACTCACCATGTGCTCGGATGTCGACCGCAACGACAAGTCGAGGGTCTGCGAGCCGGGCTCGGTGCGCGTCATCGGCCGTCGCCAGATCGAGATGTATTCGCGCCTGATCCACACCGTCGACCACATTGAGGGACGGCTGCGCGAAGGCATGGACGCCTTCGACGCCTTCCTGTCGCATGCCTGGGCCGTCACCGTCACCGGCGCGCCGAAATTATGGGCCATGCGCTTCATCGAGCAGAACGAGAAGAGCCCGCGCGCCTGGTATGGCGGGGCGATCGGCATGGTCAATTTCAACGGTGACATGAACACCGGCCTGACGCTTCGCACCATCCGCATCAAGGACGGCATTGCCGAGGTGCGCGCCGGCGCCACGCTGCTCTTCGACAGCATACCCGAAGAAGAAGAAGCCGAAACCGAACTGAAGGCATCCGCCATGATCTCCGCCATCCGCGACGCCAAGTCAGGCAATGCCGCCAGCACCGAACGCAGCACCGCGCGGGTCGGCGATGGCGTCAACATCCTGCTGGTCGACCACGAGGACTCCTTCGTCCATACGCTGGCCAACTATTTCCGCCAGACCGGCGCCAATGTCTCGACGGTGCGCACGCCGGTGCCGGACGAGGTCTTCGACCGGCTGAAGCCAAACCTGGTCGTGCTGTCGCCCGGCCCCGGCACGCCGAAGGACTTCGACTGCGCCGCCACCATCAAGCGAGCCCGTGCGCGCGACCTGCCGATCTTCGGCGTCTGCCTTGGGCTGCAGGCGCTGGCCGAGGCCTATGGCGGCGAGCTGCGGCAATTGCACATCCCGATGCATGGCAAGCCGTCGCGCATCCGCGTGTCGAAGCCGGGCATCATCTTCTCCGGCCTGCCCAAGGAGGTGACGGTCGGCCGCTATCATTCTATCTTCGCCGATCCGGTGCGGCTGCCCGATGGTTTTGTCGTCACCGCCGAGACCGAGGACGGCATCATCATGGCCTTCGAGCACCGCAAGGAGCCGATCGCCGCTGTGCAGTTCCACCCGGAATCGATCATGACGCTCGGCCACAATGCCGGCATGCGCATCATCGAGAACATCGTCGCGCACCTGCCGCGCAAGGCCAAGGAAAAGGCCGCTTAATTCGAGGGCTCAGTGTTGGGATTTCTTCCCCAGTGACCGCGGCAGAAATCAAAGCAGCCGCCAGGCAGAAGGTCGCCAGCCTCGCTTTCTGGTCGATCGTCGTCGCCTTCGTCGTGCTCGGCCTCAAGCTGGTGGCCTGGTACGTCACCGGTTCGGTTGCGCTTTATTCGGACGCGCTGGAATCGATCGTCAACGTCATTGCCTCGGCCGCCGCCTATTGGGCGATCCAGGTCAGCTACAAGCCAGCCGACCAGGACCATCCGTTCGGCCACCACAAGGCCGAGTATTTCTCGGCCGTCCTGGAAGGCGTGCTGATCGTGCTTGCCGCCCTGCTCATCCTCAACGAGGTCTGGTGGTCGTGGCAGCATCCGGCCCCGCTCGAACAGCCATGGACCGGCCTTGCCGTCAACGGCGTCGCAACCGTCATCAACGCCGTCTGGGCCTTGACGCTGATCCGCACCGGACGGAGTGAAAAATCACCGGCGCTGGTTGCCGACGGCAGGCATATCATGACCGACGTAGCGACCTCGGTCGGTGTCTTCATTGGCCTGGTCGGCGCCGTGCTGACCGGCTGGCAGGTTCTCGATCCGGCTCTTGCGGTGATCGTGGCGCTGAACATCCTGTGGCAGGGCTGGCACGTCATCGGCTCGTCGATGAACGGGCTGATGGACCGCGCCGTCGACACCCAGGAACATATCCGTATCCGCGACATCATCTCTGCCAATTGCAAGGGCGCGCTCGAGGTCCACGACCTGAAGACGCGCATCGCCGGCCGCGCCACCTTCATCGAGTTCCATCTGGTCGTCGACGCCGACATGTCGGTCGGCGCCAGCCACGTCATCTGCGACCGCATCGAGGACGCGCTGCGGGCAGAGATTCCTTCGGTTCGCGTCATCATCCATGTCGAGCCCGACGACGAAGCGAAACTGCCCAAGGGCACGACGGCCGTGCCGTTCGCGTGAAGCAATTCGCGCAGAAAAATCGCTCAGTCGTGACCCTTCGCGCCCCCTCTGTCCTGCCGGACATCTCCCCCACAAGTGGGGAGATTGGCCGTCACCGCGGCTTTTGCCAATAGCCATAGTCGCAGGAGTGAGTGACGCGAGGAAGCTGCCGATCTCCCCCCAAGTGGGGGAGATGTCCGGCAGGACAGAGGGGGGCGCGAAGGATCGCTGTAGCCCTCATTCCGAGCCGCTGCGCGCCATGGATTCGAGGATCTGATCCGACGGACTTTCCAGAGCCGCCTCCGCGAAATCGTCATCAAGCGGACCGATCACTCTGTCCAGCCAAGCCCAGTCCTGCGCAAGAGGCTCGATAATGACGCTCTGGCCGTGGCGGCTGATGAAAACCTCTTTGGTGTCGAAACGGTACTCCTTTGGCAAGCGCACCGCCTGCGAGCGGCCGGACCAAAACACCCTTGTCTTGCGCATGGCATCCACCTCCTCGTCACATGATCAAGGCCCGCAGGCGGCCTGCGGCATCGGCTCCAGCCGGTAGACCTTGTCGTCGGAGCTGGTGTCGCCTTCCGCCGCCTTCGAGCACAGATCGACGATCGGCAGGCCGCTGTTTGGGTTGGCCAGCATCATCGTGCCGTTGGCGCCGCGGCGGAGGAAAATCTCCTTTTGCGCGATATCGCAGGAGGCACCACCCGTCTTCGCGCTCGCCGCGCAGCGCCACTGGTCGCCCTCGCCCTGGCAGTTATAGACCTGCGTGACCTTGGCCGATTTCTGCCGCGTGGTAACCGAAACGGCGATGTCTGCGCCGCTCGGCCAATTGGCGAGGTCGCCGCCCTTGGCGAAGGATGCCAGCTCGACCGGTCCGCGGAAAACCCGGATCGTCTGGGTCAGCTGATCGGGATGCGAGCCGAGATGCGCGGCATCATAGTCACGCCCGTAGCAGAAGGCCTGGTCCGGCTTCAGCCGCTCGCGCAATGGCGGGCCAAGTGCCGGATCGATCGGGTCGATGCGGGCGAACTCCGCCTTGCAGGTCGCGGCCGGCATCGGATCGAGCCTGAAGCCGTTGTCGTCCTTGCCCAACGCCTGCCGTTCGTACTCCGCCTTGCCGAGCTCGTCTTCCGATCCGGCATCGAGATAAAGATCGGGCTGCACGTCCGAGACGATCAGCCGGCCCTTGTCGTCGACCTTCAGCGAAGCCATGGTGCGATCGCAGTCCATGCCGCAAGGGATCGGACCGGTTTTGCCGTCCTCCGATTCATGGCTGCACCAACCGCCGAGCCATTCCGGCGCCTTGGCGCCGCGTACCGTCGTCGCCATGAAGCCATTGTAGGAGGAATCGATGCCGGTGCTTGGCTCCTCGTTTGGCCGGCTGACCGGATCGCGGCCGTAATAGAAGAAGATGCGCGCCACCTTCTGGTGCGGATGCGACTTGAGATGCGCGGCGTCGTAGACGCGGCCGAAACAGGCGTCCTTGCCGTCGGGGCTGAGCTCGGTGAGTTTGAGCGTGTCATCGGCGAAAGCAGCGCCGCCGACGGCGGAAAGCAAGGCAGCCCCAAGCCCGGCGCCCACAATGGTCCCCGTTATGGTCCTCGACGTCATGCTACCCCTCCATTGCCCCGACAAGACGTGACGTCAATTTATGCTAGGATCGAGGCCGAGGCCACGCAATTTGCGCGGGCCGGCTAAATGGGAGATGAAGCCATGCGACGCCGCGATATTTTCCGCGTCGGTCTTGCCGGGGCCGCCGGGCTTTTCGGGCTGCGCCCCACCAAGGCGGCAGCCATTGAAGTCAAGGCCGTCGAAGAGGAAAGGCAAAAGGTCGCCTATCACCTCAGCGATCTCGACAAGGTCAATTTCGTGCTCGGCAACATCAAGAACCACTTCGAAGGCACCGACGGCAAGGTCGACATCGCGCTTGTCGTGCACGGCCCAGCACTTGCCGCCTTCAAGTCGAAGGGCATATCCGCGGCCATTTCCGGGCGTTTCGCCGGCCTTGTCCAGGATGGGCTCAGCCCGCACGCTTGCGCCAACACCATGCACGGCATGGATATCGGCCTGGCCGACCTGCTCGACGGCTTCCATGCCGCCGACAGAGGCGGTGTCGTCAAGCTCGCCGAATT
This sequence comes from Mesorhizobium sp. M0983, assembly GCF_040318975.1. Classification (NCBI taxonomy): domain Bacteria; kingdom Pseudomonadati; phylum Pseudomonadota; class Alphaproteobacteria; order Hyphomicrobiales; family Phyllobacteriaceae; genus Mesorhizobium; species Mesorhizobium sp. M0983. The sequence goes on from NZ_JAMYNH010000002.1 coordinate 316,114, forward strand.
GCAGCGCCAGGGCTACGCCTATCTCAGGCCATAGGCTTTTACGGACTTGAACGCGAGGACTGCGAGGGCCTACGAAGAGCAGGCCGAGTCCCCCGGAGGAATAGACGTGCCAGCCACCACCACCCTTGTCAGCCCCTCTCTGGTCATCCCCGACCTTGCCGGAAAGGCGGTGCTGGTCACCGGCGCGTCGACCGGCATCGGCGCGGCGCTTGCACTTGCCTACGCCGCGCAGAAATGTCGCGTCGCACTGCACTACAATTCGAGCCGGGTGGCTGCCGAAAACCTGGCGGCGACCATTCGCAACGGTGGCGGCGACCTGTTCCTGACCCAGGGCGATTTCTCGATCCCCGCCGATGTCGAGCGCGTCGTCGAGGACAGTGCGCAACATTTCGGCCGGCTCGACGGCCTCGTCAACAATGCCGGCGGCATGCTCGGCCGCGTGCCCTATGCCGAGCAGACCGAGGCGCATTACGACGCGGTGATGGACCTCAACGCGCGTTCCGTGCTGACAGCTTCGCGCAAGGCGATCCCATGGCTGAAGCGGCAGGGCGGCTTCATCGTCAACACCTCCTCGATCGCCGCGCGCAACGGCGCCGGTGGCGGCGCCGGCCTTTACGGCTCCGCCAAGGCCTTCGTCTCCAACGTCACGCGCGGCATGGCCAAGGAGCTGATCGGTTTCAACATCCGCGTCAACGCGGTGGCGCCCGGCACGATCGCGACACCTTTCCACGAGCGCTACTCGACCGACGACCAGATGAAAGGCATGATCGCCACCATCCCGCAGGGCCGCGCCGGCACCGCCGAGGACTGCGTTGGCGCCTATCTGTTCCTCTCCTCCGCTCTGTTGAGCGGCTACATCACCGGCCAGGTGATCGAGGTGAATGGCGGCCAGTTGATGCCGTAGACGGCGAACTGCATACTCCTGGTTGCGTAATCTCAACGGAGCAAAGCGAATGTACGGACTGATCGGCAAGATGCGGGCGACGCGCGGCCAGCGCGACGCGGTCATGGAGGTCCTGCTCGCCAGCACCGGCGCCATGCCCGGCTGCCTGAACTACATCATCGCCACCGACCCGGCCGACGCCGACGCGATCTGGGTGACCGAAGTGTGGACCGACGCCGAAAGCCATAAAGCTTCGCTGCAGCTGCCCGAAGTCCAGGCGGCAATCGCCAAGGCACGGCCGATCATCGCCGGCTTCGAGTTCCAGGTGGAGACGCGTCCGGTTGGTGGGTTTGGGTTGCCGGCGGTGAAGGCGGGATAGAGGAGAGGCCGGCGGGACAGCGCCCCCCCTCTGGCCTGCCGGCCATCTCCCCCTCAAGTGGGGAGATTGGCAGCTTCGCCGACAGCTCTCTTTTTGGAGATTGGCGAAGGCCGACGTGACATCCAATCTCCCCACTAGAGGGGGAGATGTCCGGCAGGACAGAGGGGGGCGCGAAGGATCGCTACGGATGGCTGGTGCCATTACCACCCAAGCCCTTTTCCCCCGCAAAAAGGGTTCGCATTTTTTCGCGACCGGTCTAAGAGCCGATCTATGGATTCTTCCCCGAACCCGCCGGCCATCGAGCACCTGGGGCGGATCCACAAGGGCTGGCAGTGGCCGGTCCTGGTGGTGGTCTCGGTGCTGTTTGCCGGCGCGCTGGAACTCGCCGCCCTGCCCGCCGCACTGCTGATCGGGCCGATGCTGGCTGCCATCGCTGCCGGCACCAACGGCGCCACGGTGCGCGTGCCGCGGGTTCTGTTCGGCTCCGCCCAGGCGGTCGTCGGCTGCCTGGTCGCCAGTTCCATCTCGGCCGATATCTTTCCCGTCTTCTACAAGGAATGGCCGCTGTTCCTCGGCGTCGTGATGGCGACGGTCGCGGCATCCAGCCTGCTTGGCTGGCTGATCAGCCGCTGGCGCATCCTGCCCGGCACCACCGCCGTCTGGGGTTCGTCGCCGGGCGCCGCCACCGCCATGGTGCTGATGGCCGGTGCCTTCGGCGCCGACCAGCGCCTCGTCGCCTTCATGCTCTATCTGCGCGTCATCTGCGTCTCGATGACGGCGGCCCTGGTGGCCAAGCTTTGGGTCGACACCTCAGGCATCGAGGTGCCGGCCATCGTCTGGTTTCCGCCGGTCGACCCGAAAGGCTTGGCCGCGACATTCGGCGTGGCGCTGGTCGGCGGCCTCGCCGGAAAGCTTTTCAGGCTGCCGTCGCCGTTCTTCCTCGGCACCTTCATTTTCGGCACCGTGATCCATCTCGGGCTCGGCGTGACCATGCAGCTGCCGCCCTGGCTGCTCGCCTTGAGCTATACGATGATCGGCTGGAGCATCGGCCTGAATTTCACCAGGGCCATCTTGCGCCACGCGGCCCGCGCGCTGCCGCAGATCGTCGGCTCGATCATTGCCCTGATCGTCTTTTGCGGCGGCCTCGCCTTCCTGATCAGCCGCCTGCTCGGCATCGATCCGCTGACCGCCTATCTGGCGACCAGCCCCGGCGGCATGGACAGCGTCGCCATCATCGCCGCCGCCGCGCAGCATGTCGACATCTCCTTCGTCATGGCGCTGCAATCGGCACGCTTCCTGATCGTGCTTCTGGTCGGCCCAAGCGTGGCGCGGCTGGTGGCGAGAAGCCTGCGGGAGTAAAGACCAGCCGGGCAGTGCGTCAGCTGATCACCAGGCCCGATATACGCTCGCCGTCCAGCGTGAAGACCATATCGCCGTCGCCGTTGAAACCGTTGCCTTCGACGGCGATGCGAACGCGGTAGGTGCCGTCCTTCGCTGCGATGCCGAGGATGCGGAGTCTGGATTGCACGCCGATATTGTCCGACTGGTTCCAGCGCGCAATCTGCTCGCGGCCCTTGAACGACCGGCCCCAGTCGCTCAGGAAGGCGTCGGGCGTGAAACTGTCCAGGAAGGCTTCGCTATCGCCGGCATTGGTGGCTTCGACAAAGCGGCGGATCGGATCGGGTGTGGTCATGTTTCCTCCTGGGAGGTGCCGGAAATAAAAAACCCGCCTCGACGGCGGGTCCTCGGCGCCAATCAGCACCATAGCCAGATTAGTAGCATAGCTGCCGGCACAAAGCAAGAACAAAGTTGCCCCACCCTCAACTTTGAATGTTGGCGAAAACCAAGGCGACATCCAATCTCCCCCTTGCGGGGGGAGATCGGCAGCTTCTGCGACGGCGAGGCTCCCACTTGCCTCGCTTTGCCCGCTCCTGTATGAAATCCGCCATGAGCCCGCGCGCCACCTCTTTTGCGTCCCGCCCGACCGGCATTGCCGGCCAGACCGTTCGCGCGCTTGCCTCCACCCTGCTGCTTCTCGGCCTTATCGGCGATCGCCGGGTTCGCTGAAGGAGCGCCCGGCGGTCGAATTGCCGCTCACGCGCACGCTCCTTGGCCAGTCACAAATTGGCACGTCACATCAAGCGAACGAAATTCTGGTAAAGGCGCCGCTCGCCACCAATCCGGCTGAAGCTGGATCCGCGAGCCGCCGGGAGAAATGACGATGAACGCACGAGAAGATATCCGTCTGAATGTAGAGGAAATCAGCAAGCCTGCGGTAAAGGGCATGCCGGACGCCGCCCGCAAATACCAGCCCTATCCGACCGTCGGCCTTGCCGATCGCACCTGGCCTTCGAGAGTGATCGACAAGGCGCCGATCTGGTGCTCGGTCGACCTGCGCGACGGCAACCAGGCGCTGATCGATCCGATGGGCCAGGAACGCAAGGCGCGCATGTTCGCCCTGCTGCTCGACATGGGCTTCAAGGAGATCGAGATCGGCTTCCCGTCGGCCTCGCAGACCGACTTCGATTTCGCCCGCTGGTGCATCGAACAAGGCAACGTGCCCGCCGACGTCTCGCTGCAGGTGCTGGTGCAGTGCCGGCCGGAACTGATCACCCGCACTTTCGAGGCGCTCAAGGGTGCCACCAACCCGATCGTCCATTTCTACAATTCGACGAGCGAGCTGCAGCGCCGCGTCGTCTTCGAGAAAGACGTCGCCGGCATCAAGCGGATCGCCACCGATGCGGCCAAGATGATCACCGACATGGCGGCGAAGGCCGGCGGCGGCTATCGTTTTGAATATTCGCCGGAAAGCTTTACCGGCACCGAGCTCGAAGTGGCGCTGGAGATCTGCAACGCCGTCACCGAAATCGTCCAGCCGACGGCGGAAAACAAGCTGATCATCAACCTGCCCTCCACGGTCGAGATGTCGACGCCCAACGTCTATGCCGACCGCATCGAATGGATGTGCCGCAATCTCGACAACCGCGAGAACCTGTTGATCTCGCTGCATCCGCACAACGACCGCGGGACCGGCATCGCCACCACCGAACTCGGCCTGATGGCGGGCGCCGACCGCGTCGAAGGCACGCTGTTCGGCAATGGCGAGCGCACCGGCAATGTCGACATCGTCACGCTGGCGCTCAACATGTACACGCAAGGCGTCGATCCCGGGCTCGACTGCTCCGACATCAACCGCATGAAGGACGTCTACGAATACTCCAACCAGCTGAAGATCCCCGAGCGCCATCCCTATGTTGGCGAGCTCGTCTACACCGCCTTTTCCGGCTCGCACCAGGACGCCATCAACAAGGGCATGAAGGCGCTGCGCAAGGCCAACACGCCGCACTGGGAGGTGCCCTACCTGCCGATCGACCCGGCCGATGTCGGCCGCAGCTACGAAGCCATCATCCGCATCAACTCGCAGTCCGGCAAGGGCGGTATCGCCTATGTGCTGCATGCGGATTACGGCCTCAACCTGCCGCGCAACCTGCAGATCGAGTTCAGCCAGGCCATCCAGGCGATCACCGACGCCGAAGGCAAGGAGGTGCCGGCCAAGCGCATCTACGAGCGCTTTCTCGACACCTATGTCGACCAGCCCGGCGCGCGGCTGAAGTTCCTCGACCACCACACCTACCCCGACACCGAGGTCAAGGGCCGGCGCGTGGTCGAAGCGGTGATCCTCGACGGGGGCAAGGAGGTGACCATATCCGGCACCGGTACTGGCCCGATCGACGGCTTCGTCGATGCGCTGTCGCGCCACGTCGGGGTGCCGATGTCGGTGCTCGATTATTCCGAGCATTCCATGCAGCGCGGCTCGAATGCCTCGGCCATTTCCTATGTCGAGATGGAACATCCGGGCGGCAAGCTGTTCGGCGCCGGCATCAACACCAATATCGTCGCCGCCTCGCTCGAAGCCGTGGTTTCGGCCGCCAACCGCATCGTCGGCCGGAAGGGCGGCTAGCCGAAACTGCCAGGCCCGCGCCATCAGCCACCGGATATTTATCCGGTGGGTACGCTATCGCACCATAAGCACATGCTTGTAAGGCGGCGCCAGCGCTATATGATCGTACCTCAACCTGTGCCGAATTCGAAGGGATCGACACTTGCAGCATACCACGCCTGCCGCCCCCGCAGTGCGCGAAACGTTGGAGCGATTGCTGGCCAGCGAAACGTTCGGACGATCCGAGCGCGCGCGCAAGCTGCTCCGCTACCTGGTCGAGCGCGAGCAGGCAGGCGAAGCCGACCGGCTCAAGGGCTTCTCCATAGCGATGGACGTTTTTGGCAAGGACGGCGATTTCGATCCGTCGACCGATGCGGTGGTGCGGGTGCAGGCCGGCAGGCTGCGCGAGCTGCTGCAGCAGTACTTCGCCAACGAGGGCGTTGCCGAACCGGTCCGCATCGCCATTCCGCGCGGCGGCTATGTTCCATCCTACGAACTCAATGCCATTCGCTTGCCGGCGGAGGCCGAGGCAGAGAGCAAGCCGCAGCCGGCGACAGAGGAGGCGGCGACGAGCGCCCCGCCTGGATCCTCGGAGGATGCCCGCAACCGGGCACATCCGGCTGCATTGCTGAGCGTTCCAGCGCTCAGCCCCGCTGCACCGTCGCTGCAGCGCCATTTGCAGTTCTTCTGGCTGGCGATCGCGCTGGTCATCCTCATGCTGGGTGTGCTGATCCTTCGCCAGGGCAGCGTGGTGTTGCTGACCGGCGGCGACACGGCGGTCGAGACCGCGGTGGCGACCGGCAGCATAGCGGCGCCTCCGGTTGAAACCCTCCCCCAGGTTTACATTGCCATCAAGGCCGACAGCGACGTGGCTCGCCGTGTCGCTGCATCACTGCGCGCCGGCCTTAGCGGCTTCGATACCATCAACTTCATCGGTCGTGATGCCGACAGCCCGCCCGATCCACTTACCGACGCCGCCAGCTTCGTGTTCGATGTCCTGCCCGGGCCGCGCAGCGGCGACATTATGCTCGAGCTGCAGAGCGTGGCGACCGGCCGCGTGCTGCTGTCACGCAACCTGACCGCCGGCGACAGCGCAAACACCGCTATCGAGGACCAAATCTCCGGCATTTTGAGCTCGGCTCTTCCCGCCTCGGGCACGATCTACAATTACATCGAGCAGAGCGGCATCCAGACCGGGCTGACGGCGTGTCTGGTGCTCAACGGCAAATATTATCTCGACCAGAACGCGCAGACGCACGAAGCCGCCTACCGCTGCCTCGAAGATCTTGCCAACCGGGAGGCGAAGTCGTCGCTCGTCTATTCGGAACTCGCGTCCTTGCATCTGGAGGCGGTCACCGACCATTATCCCTACCCCGCCGACGCGACGATGGAAAAGGCGATGATGTTTGCCCATCGCGCCATCCAGATGGGCCCCACCAGCCCCTATGCGCACCGCGCCCTTGGTTATCTCAATTCGCGCATCGGCAATTCCGAGGAATCGATCCGCTGGATGCGCAAGGCTTACGAACTCAATCCTTACGATCTCGCAATGGCCGCCGCCTATGGCTACGGGCTCGTTTTCGCCGACAGGTACAGCGAGGGCACCCCGATCCTTGCTCACGCGGTGGATATCGCCAGCGCCCATCCGACATGGTGGGATTACGGGCTGTTCGCAGGAGAGTTCATGATGGGCGACATGAACAAGGCGACGCTTGCCAGCGACGGCTTGCGAACGACGGAAATGAAATCGCATTATCTGGCGGCGCGGCTGATCGGTGCCAACGCTGCCGGCCGCGAAAAGCTGGCAAGCAGGCTGCTGCAGGAATTGACCACAAAATTCCCGAAATTCGCAGCCGATCCGCGTGCAACGTTCGTCGAGCGCAGATATCCCGCCGATCTGACCAACCGACTGGTAGAGGCCCTGCGCGCCGCCGGGCTTGGCGGTGCCAGCTGACGTCTTCCGGCGCGCGAACGACGTCAGCTGATCGCGAAAATTTTACTGGCCATCCGCACGGCCAAAGCGCAATTCAGACACGATTGAACCGCCCCAAACCCATCGCGGCATAAAGACCAATCGCGGCACAAAGACTGATCCCCCCGGCATCCGGACTGATCCCGGCACAAACCCATTAAGTTTGCATGACCCGATCCCTTTACGCTGCCGAACGGGGCACCGGCCCGACGACGATTGTCTTCCTGCATGGCTTCGGTGGCTGCCACGACGACTGGCGCGATGTGGTCGCGCCTCTGGCTCCGGGCGCGCGGACCTTGGCCTATGATCTGCCGGGTCATGGCTTGTCGTTCGATTTTCCGGGCGGCGGTCCGGCCAGGATCGCAGCCAGTGCCGTCCTTGCGGACCTTTCCGCACGCGGGATAAAGCGGGCCCATCTCGTCGGCCATTCGATGGGCGGCGCCGTGGCCGCCCTGATGGCATTGAGCGAGCCCGAAAGAATGGCCTCGCTGACGCTGCTGGCACCGGGCGGTCTTGGTCCTGAGATCAATGGCCCGCTGCTGCGCCGCTACGCCGCCGCTGCCGGCACCGACGAAATCCGCGCCTGCCTTGCCGCCATGTCGGGACCGCAAAGCCAGCCCCCGCAGCACCGGGTCGATCTCCTCAACGAGATGCGCCAGCGTCCCGGCCAGTTGGGGACACTTGTCGAGCTCGCAGCCGCAATGACCAGGGATGATCGGCAAGGTGTCATCCCGAGCGAACGGCTTGAAACGCTGAACATGCCGGTGATGGTGGTTTGGGGGACGGACGACGCGGTGCTGCCTGTCAGCCAAGCGGACGGCCTGCCGAAGCGTTTTCATCTGCACCACGTGCTGGAAGCCGGCCATATGCTGGTCGAGGAAGCGCCCGGCCTGATCGTCGAAGCCGTCCGTCGCAATATGAGGCGCCGCGGCAGGCGGCTTCGTCCGGGATTCGCCGCTGCGGCGAGCTGATCGGTCTTCGCACAGGCACGGCGGCGGCGCTGGTGCTGCTCCAGCGAACCCTTGCCCACCCATCGATCTCGCAAGTGCATTTTGCTGGCGGCTGTGTTAATTCGGTGTTAACCAAACCCGCGAGGCTACGCCGATGAAGGACGCAGGCGAGAACATCACCCAGATCGATCAGTCGCGAAAACTGTCCGATGCCATTCGCGACGTCAAGAACGCCTTCGCCGACCGCGACGATGTCGTCGTCGACATGCGCGAGGCGCATCGTATGCGGCTCGATCTGCTTGCCGCCGAACTCGCGCCGGTGTTCGGCGACGTACCCACCGACATGGACAGTTTCGACTTCGCCGTCTCGTCCGGCCTGCAGCCAAGGCTGTGGATCGACGCCGTCAGCCATGTCGCCATGGGACGCGACCGCCGCACCTACCGCTTTCTCAAGGACACGCGCATCGGCCGCGTCGTGCTCGCCGAGTCGACCGAGATGAAGGTCGTTGCCGATCAGGTGACGCGCTATGTCGCCGAGCGCGTCGTCGAACGCCAGAGGATGATGGAAGGCGGCATCGAGCAGGCCGTCGCCGGCCTGAAACGCGCCCTGGTGGCGGAGGCCGAGCCGCCGCTGCATGTCCCTGCGCGCAGCAACGGCTGGTCGGCCTTCTTCTCGGGCCTGGGCCTGATCGCCGCCGGCGCCCTGGTCGGCCTGGCGATTTCGCTCGTGCTGTTCTGGGACCGCATCGTCGCAATGAAAATCAGCTTCTAGAGCCATTCAGCGTTTCACGGAAACGCTGAACGGCTCTATCTCTTTGTTTTGACGCAATTCCGGACGGAAAACCGTTTCACACTTTTCCTGGAATTACTCTAGCCATCGACGCCTCGGCCTCGACGCCAAGCTCCATTGTCTGCAGGTCGCTGGGCGGCAATGCCGGCCCGGTCAGGCCGCGGCGCGTCAGCTTGATCCGCCAATTGTCCTTTTCACCGTCGATGTCGAGCAGATTGTATTGCGCCGGCGCATGCGAACTGCCGGGGGCCTGCCCGGCGGCGGCGACCCCGACCACCGGGATTTTGGCCTTGCGGGCGCCGATGAAGAAGAGCGACGGCACATGCGAATGGCCGTGCAGCACAAGCTCGGCGCCGTGCCGGTGAAGAACCTTGTGGAAGCGCGAGATGCCAAACAGCCGCTTGTTCTGCGAAACGGCGCCGCGCACCGGCGGGTGGTGGATCATGATCACCCGGAACAGGCCGCGCTTGCCTGTGGCGTCGAGCATGTCGCGCAGCCTTTCCGCCTGGCCTTCCAGAAAGAAGCCGTTGGCCATGAACGGAGCCGTGGCGCGCGCCGTGGAGACGCCGATCAGCGCAGCATCGCCGCGCACGCGCAGATAGGGAAAGGTGTTGCGGTCGACCGGCGTATTGACGCCGTCGCCGGTCATCCATGCTGCCCAGGACCGGCAGGTCTTGTCGAAGGCGCCCGGCACATAGGCATCATGATTTCCTGGCACGACCGACACGTCATTCGGCGAGCCCAGCGTCTCCAGCCAGTGCTTGGCCATCTCGATCTCTCCGTCGAGCGCCAGATTGACCAGGTCACCGGTGATGGCGAGATGGTCCGGCCCGCTGGCCTTCATGTCGGCGACGATCGTGTCGATGACGGCGTCGTGCATGTGGCGGCGGCGGTTACGCTGCCAATTGACGTAACCGACCACGCGCTTGGAGGCGAGATCGCGATAGGTTACATCGGGAAGCGGCCCCAGATGGACATCGGAAATATGCGCGAGCCTGAACATCTTTTCTTCATAGGCGAGGCGCGCGCGGCTTTCCACTCACGGTTTCGCGGACGATGACGCCGGATCCGGAGCAAGCCCTGCGCCAGACCGGCTGGCCAGGCTTCAGGGCAAGGCTGTTTCACCTGTACTTCGTACTGCGGCGGCCGATGACGCTCGGCGTGCGCGGCTTGATCCACGACCGCCCCTCCAATTCCATCTTCCTCATCCGCCACACCTATGTCCCTGGCTGGCACCTGCCCGGCGGTGGCGTCGAGTTGGGCGAGACGATGATCGAAGCGCTGACGCGCGAAGTCTTCGAGGAAGGCAACATCGCGCTGACCGGACCGCCGGTGCTGAAGTCCCTGCATTTCAACCGCCGCGCCAGCCGCCGCGATCATGTCGGTCTCTATCTGGTCGAGGAGTTCGATCAGCCAGCACCCAAGCTGCCCGACCGCGAGATCGCCGAAGCCGGCTTCTTTCCGCTCGACCGCTTGCCGGAAGGCACGACACCGGCGACGCTGCGGCGGATTGCCGAAGTTTTTGAGGGGAATTCGGCATCGCCTTACTGGTAGATCATCTCTCCAACAGCTTTGGCTGCTTCGGTTTAGGCCGGCAACATCCATTGTTCTCCGAGAGAAATATATATATTAGGCGATAAGAGAAAAATGAAACATAGCCAAAACGACAGGCTTAGAATCGTACTATATATCTCACTTTACACGGTAATTACTGTGACAACAATTCTTGCTACAGCCTTAATTTCGACAATGGTCCTTGGGATAGATCCATCCAGGTTGGAAAAAAGTGGAAGAGGCATCCAGTTCGCAATACAACTTTTTGCGGCATTCGTGACATATTTCGTTTTTATAAAGCGACATGCTCGGCTTTTTACTCGCACTGAATTCTGGAAAATGGTCGGCTTCTCAAGCCTGATAGAAATGGGTTTGGGAATGGCCGTGCTTCTGCTGTCGGGATCGTTTCGCGCAATCCCGCTCCAGATGTCGGTCCAGATCGTCATGATCGGCGGCATCGTGGCGTTCCTGGCAACGTCGCTCGGCTACTCCAATCGATTTGGAAATACCACATTGAAAGCTGATCTCGTCAGAAGGGCAAAGATGGACTCAGAAACCTTCCGCTAGGGCGCCGGTCTCACGCCGCCTTCCTGAACCTGTTGCGGTCGTGCAGCGCGCCATAGTCGAGCTCAGGCCCGACCGGCACGATGCGCGTCGGGTTGATGGTCTCGTGGCTGCCGTAATAGTGCGACTTGATGTGGTGCAAATTCACCGTGCCGGCGACGCCCGGCACCTGGTAGAGGTCGCGCAGATAATTCGACAGGTTCGGATAGTCGGCGATGCGGCGCAGATTGCACTTGAAATGGCCGACATAGACCGGGTCGAAGCGGACCAGTGTCGTGAACAGCCGCCAATCCGCCTCGGTGATGCGGCCGCCGACGAGATAGCGCTGCCTTGACAGACGGTCCTCCAGCATGTCGAGCGTGGAGAACAATTCGCCGAACGCCTCCTCGTAGGCTGGCTGCGTGGTGGCGAAGCCGGCACGATAAACGCCGTTGTTGACCGCGGGATAGACCAGCGCATTGACCGCATCGATCTCGCCGCGCAGCGGTTGCGGATAGAAATCGAGCTTGGCATCGCCCCATTCGTCGAAGGCCGAATTGAGCATGCGGATAATCTCGGAGGATTCGTTGGAAACGATGGTCTGCTCGCGTTTGTCCCACAGCACGGGAACGGTGACCCGGCCCGAATAGCCGGGATCGGCCCTGGTGTAGATCTGGTGCAGGAAATCGAGGCCGTAGAGCGTGTCGCCGGTCGCGCCGTCCTCGGCCAGGAACGTCCAGCCGTCGGCGCCCATGAAATGATGGACGACCGAGACGGAAATCACGTCCTCGAGTTTTTTGAGCACGCGAAAGATCAGCGTCCGATGCGCCCACGGGCAGGCGAGCGAGACATAGAGGTGATAGCGGCCGGGCTCGGCCTTGAAGCCACGTTTTCGCCCTTCGGCCGGGAAGCCGTGGCGGGTCACCCAGTCGCGCCACTGCGACTGCGCCCGCACGAATTTGCCGCCGCTCTCCCCGGTATCGTACCAGCGGTCCTGCCATTGGCCTTCGACTAGCAACCCATGAAATGTCCTTTCGCGTTCCTGCCTGATGTAGGGCATGAAATGGACCTGCCGAAATCGCCAGCGCTGAACAGATCGTCAACAGCTGCGTCGTCGAGCGCAACCGGCCGATTGCGGCGGCTGAAAATTGGTGCTAGCGGACAATCCGCATGTTCGACTTTGCCCTGATCCGGTTCGACCGACGACGAAAGAGCGCCCGCGCTTGATGAAGCGCTGACTGGCGAACGCTGCCGCTTGCAGCAAACCTTTCCTCGCATACCGGAACGCAAAGACCATGAGCCTTGCCGACGTGAAATACCTGCCGGAAACTCCGGCGCATGATCCTGAAATCGAAGCCATCAATGACGAAGCCTTCGGGCCGGGCCGTTTCGTGCTTGCTGCCTACAGGATCCGCCAAGGTGGCCCGCATGAACGGGCTTTGTCCTTCGTGGCCGTCGACGGCGCAACCGTCGTCGCCTCGGTACGGATGACACGCATCGCCGCGGGCGCCGGCCGCGCGCTGATGCTAGGGCCGCTCGCCGTGCAGCCGGCCTTCAAGAACCTCGGCATCGGCCGCCGGCTGGTGGCAATCGCGCTCGAAGCCGCTGCCAAAGCCGGCGCGCCGGCCGTGATGCTGGTCGGCGACGAACCCTATTACGGTCCGCTCGGTTTCAAGAGGCTGCCGCGTGGGCAGATCTCGATGCCGCGTCCGGTCGACCTCGACCGGCTTTTGGCGCACGAGATCGTGCCGGGCGCAGTGGCAAGGCTGGTGGGCGAGGTTTGCCACGCCGACCAGGCGAGGATTGGCGAGCACATCGCGGCGATGGCGTGACCATGCCGGCGCTGTCGTACGGTGGCTTGGCAGAATAGTCTGGGCTCGGAGGAGGACGTCGAGATGAACCCGAACGGCCAGATTGCGATCGTCACCGGTGGCGGCTCCGGCCTTGGCGAGGCGACGGCGCGCGCTCTTGCCGCCGGCGGCGCCAGGGTTGCCGTCCTCGATCTCGGCATCGAGCGGGCGGCCAAGGTGGCGGCCGACATCGGCGGCATTGCCGTCCGATGCGATGTGAGCGACGCGGAAAGCGGTGCCGCTGCTGTCGCGGAAGTGGCTGAGACGCTCGGCGAGCCGCGCATCCTGGTCAATTGCGCCGGCATCGTTATCGGCATGAAGACGATCGGCAAGGACGGACCACATCCGCTCGACCAATACCGCAAGGTGATCGAGGTCAATCTGATCGGCACCTTCAACATGATCCGCCTGGTTGCCGACCGGACCGCGAAGCTCGAGCCGCTGCAGGGCGGCGAGCGCGGCGTCATCGTCAACACCGCATCGGTCGCCGCCTATGACGGCCAGATCGGCCAGGCGGCCTATTCGGCATCCAAAAGCGGCGTCGTCGGCATGACGCTGCCGGTGGCGCGCGATCTCGCCCGCTCCGGCATTCGCGTCTGCACCATCGCGCCCGGCATCTTCAGGACGCCGATGATGGCCGGCATGCCGCAGGAGGTGCAGGATTCGCTCGGTGCGGCAGTGCCCTTCCCTTCCCGTTTGGGCGAGCCTTCGGAATATGCCGCACTTGCCTTGCACATCATCGAGAACCAGATGCTCAACGGCGAGACCATTCGCCTCGATGGCGCCATCCGCATGGCGCCGAAGTAAACGCGACGGTGGTGCTTTGGACGAACCCAGGAAAGACGTGATCCGCGCGACCGACGCCGAGGCGATCAGGCTGGCAAAGACGCTGATCCGCAGCGCCCGTTTCGGCGCGCTGGCAGTGCTCGAGCCAGGAACCGGTTCGCCGCTGGCCAGCAGGGTCGGTGTCGCCACCGACATCGACGGCACGCCATTGATCCTGGTGTCGATGCTGTCCGCCCATACCGGCGCTATCCTTGCCGACCCGCGCTGCTCGCTGCTCGTCGGCGAACCCGGCAAGGGCGATCCGCTGGCGCATCCGCGATTGACGCTCGTCTGCCGCGCCGTACGGCTCGAACGCGGATCGAACGAACACGCCCGCGCCGAGCGGCGCTACCTCAACCGCAATCCCAAGGCGAAGCTCTATGCCGGGCTCGGCGACTTCTCGATCTTCCGGCTCGAACCGGAGCGCGCCAGCCTGAACGGCGGCTTCGGCAAGGCCTATCTGCTCGAACGCGCCGATCTGGTCGCGACGGGAGCAATCGTTGAAGAGCTTGCCGCCGGCGAGCAATCGGCACTCGACCACATGAACGCCGACCATCTCGATGCGATTGCCCTCTACGCAAGTCATTTCGGCGGGGCCGAGCGCGACGGCTGGATCGTCACCGGCTTCGACGCCGACGGGATGGATCTCGTATCCGGCGACAATGTCTGCCGGGTCTTTTTTCCCAATCCGCTGCAGGCGGCACGCGACCTCAGGCCTGTCCTGGTCGACATGGCAAAGGCTGCCCGATCGGCAAATTGATCACAGCCGCACAGTTAATCGGCTTGCATGGAAAGCAAGCCTTGAGATTTGAGCGAAATGTTCTACCTTTGCGAGTGACGCTGAATCGCTGGCGTGCATCTATAGGGAAAGTCTATGGAATCCGACGCTATTGCCCCCATAGCGGCGGATGAGCAGGAAGGCATGGGGGATCTATGGTCTCGAACAAGCTAGTCGCCAACGCCGGAGCCGCGGCCGCGTTTCTGACGCTGATGGGCAACGAAAAACGTTTGTTGATCATGAGCTATCTGGCCGAGGGCGAAATGTCGGTCGGCGCCATAGCCGAGAAAGTGTCGCTCAGCCAATCCGCTTTGTCGCAGCATCTGGCCAAGCTCAGGGCTTCCGACCTTGTCGAGACCCGTCGCGACCGGCAAATGATCTATTATTCCTGCAAATCCGGCGCGGTACGCGAACTGCTGCACATGCTGGACGGCATTTTCGGCGAAGGTGAACTGTCGCAGATGGCTCACCGGCTGCGTCGCGCCGGGACCTGATTGGCCGGGGCGGCCGGAGCGGAGGATGCCCCGCCAAGTCCGTTTGGCCGGCAAGTCCGCTTTGCTGCCAAGTCCGCCTGCTACTCAGCGCGCTCGTCGGCGGCCTGCGCAATCTCGTCCTTGAACTCGACCTTCGTGCCCGGCTGCACCATGGAAGCAAGGTCTTCGGCATCCCAATTGGTCAACCGGATGCAGCCATGCGAAAAGGTCGTGCCGATCTTGCCCGGTTCGGGCGTACCGTGGATGCCGTAGCTTTCGATGGAGAGATCGATCCAGACCAATCCCACGGGATTGTTCGGCCCGGCAGCGATGGTGAAGGGCCGCTTGGTCTTGACCCCCTTGAAAGCGAAGTCCGGATCGTAGTGATAGGTAGGGTTGTGCACCACGCGCTTGACCTCTGCCGTGCCGCTTGGCGCCGGTTTCTCATCGCTCCCAATCGAGGCGGGGTAGACCGCCAGCCATTTGCCGGCACGGTCGAGCACACGCACCAGGCGAGCGCCCTTGTCGATCTCGACGGCGGCAACCCCGGCGGCAGGGTCGCCCCTGCCGACATCAGGCACCACCAACGTCCTGCCTGGTTTCCTGAGACTGGTGCCAGGACTAAGCATTCTCAACAATTGTTCGCTGATATGGAAGCGCTCGGCCAACTTCTCCACCGCATTGCGGTAACCGAGCCGCCGCAAGCGGGCCATCCTCTCCAAGCGGGCCGGAATACGCTTGGTGAAAGGTCCGCGCACGTCCTTGCGCATCACCTCATAGGTCACCAGCACCGGCCTGGCGGAGGTTGCGATGAGTTTGCTCCAGGTCTGTGGATCGAGCTTGCCGTCGGGCGGAAGTCCGTTTGCCGCCTGAAACGCGGCGACGGCCTTGGCGAAGTTCTGGGAAAGACGACCGTCGATCAGGCCCGGCGAGAAGCGGGCGCGATCCAGAAGGATCTGCGCCTTCAGCAGCATCGGATCGACACCCTTCGGTTCGCCGATAGTGAATTGGGCCTGATTGACGGTGGCTGGATCGAGCTTGGCTGCGCGAGCCACGCCGCATGCGAGGGCAAGCGTGGCGGCGAAGACGAGGAGGAGCCTGATCATCGATGTCCTCCCAGGACTGCAGCAGGAGCCCGCTTCTATGACGCGGCATGGCCCTGTGTGGTTCCTTCGCCCGATCGAAATTCTGAATTGAAGCGGCTTGGCCGAAGGGCCGTGCCGCGGAATCAAGTATTTCTCGTCGCCAGGGGGCCTCGGCCCGGCGTCCAGTGATTGGGCTTGACCGTTCGAACGGCGTGCATCCATTTGGACGCTGAGATACGGTCCGAGCTTCGGATCCGGCATCATGCCTTCCGAAACCGAATCCCGATTCGCGGCCGATGCCATGGTCGGCCGAGGAAGCCATGAATCCGATCCGCATAGACGACCCGCAGGATCCCCGCGTCGCCGCCTATCTCGACATCCGGGAGCGAGATCTTGCCGGCCGGCAAGGCCGTTTCGTCGCCGAAGGCAAGGTGGTGCTCGACACGCTGCTCGCCGCCCGGCGCTTCGAGACAGAATCGGTGCTGGTACTCGAAAACCGGCTGGCCGGCCTCGATGACGTCCTCCGCAAGGCGCCTGCCGGGCTCCCGATCTATGTCGCATCCAGCGAAATCATGGACAGGATCGCCGGATTCCACATGCATCGCGGCATATTGGCGATCGGCCGCAAAGGTGCGGCCATCTCCGCTGAGGCCTTGCTCGGCGCGCTGCCCGCCCGCGCGCTGATCGTTGTGCTGGTCGGCATCGCCAATCATGACAATATGGGCTCGATCTTCCGCAATGCCGCCGCCTTTGGCGCGGATGCCGTGCTTCTCGATCCGACCTGCTGCGATCCGCTGTACCGCAAGGCAATCCGCGTCTCGGTGGGCGCCGCCTTGAAAGTCCCCTTCGCCTCCTTTGCCGACGCCGCCGGCTGCATCGCCATACTCGACCAGCAAGGCTTCAGCCAATTCGCGTTGTCGCCGCGCGGGCAAATCGACATTCGCGATGCCAAGAGAAACGAGCGGTTGGCTCTCTATCTCGGCACCGAGGGCGAAGGCCTGCCGGAAAGCCTGCTTGCTCGCCTGCAGACGCTGCGGATCGGTATGGCGCAGGATTTCGACAGCCTGAATGTCGCAGCGGCGTCAGCCATCGCACTTCATCATTTTTCCGGGGCCTGATGCATGTCGCGCAAAAGTGTGCAGCGGTTTTGCGGTAACGACATGCATCAAAACAAGAACATAAAGCGCGTCGCATGAGGCCGGTCGAACACGACGCGCTTTAGGCCGGGGGCGTCCCGCTCTTGCGCTTGCGGCGTCTCAGTTGGTCGATGCGGCCTTCTGCAGCGCCCGCACCCGATCGGCAAGGCTGCGTCCGCCGCTCTCCGGCCGCGCATCCTCAGGCGCTGCAAGCGCCCGGGCGATCGGCGAATCCGGCCCGTCGAGCTTTGCCGTCAAGGCGACGACTTGCGCCGCCAGATCGTTCATCTCTTCGCGCAATGCCGCGCTGGCGCTGCCGGTATCGTCTCCGGCGTGTGATTTCGATGTTTCGACGGCAGCAAGATCTGTCTTGAGCCTCCTGTTCTCGCGTGCCAGCGATGTCAGCCTGGCCTCCAGCCGCTCGCGGTCGGCATCGAGCTTGGCGGTTGCCTTTTCGATGTCGCCGTTGGCGGCCGCATTGACCTGGCTGCCTGGCACGCCGGCAAGACCCGCCGCAGGCGGGCTTTCAGCGCCTTTCGCCCTTTCGCGAAGGCGCACCAGTTCCTTCTCGCGGCGCTCCAGCCTGTCCTCGCGATCGGCCAGCGTGGCGAGCAGGCGTTCGACCTTCTTTTCCAGTTCACCGGTTCTTTTCTTCTCGGCCTTCAGCACGTCCCGCAAAACCTTGCTTTCGGCTGTCAATTCCTGGCTGCGCCTGTCCGCCTCCTTGCGCTGGCCGCGCAGCAGCGAAATGTCGCTTGCCAGCTTCTGCAGCTCGGATTCGCGCGCCACCAGCTCGATCTGCCGGCTGCTGGACGAAAAACTGGCGTCGTCATACATGTGCTCCAGTTTTCGCAGTTCGAGCCCGCGCTTTTCGAGCGCGCGCTCGGTCTCCGCAAGCCTCTCCGACAGCTGCTGCAGCTGCTCATCGCGCTTGCGAAGCTCCTCGCTCCTGGTTGTGAGGTCGGCGACGACCCGGTTCTTGTCCTGCCGCTCGGCCGCCAATTCCTTCAGGGCTTCGCGGTCGCGGCCGATCTCGACCAGCTGTTCGGCGGCTTTCTCGCGCAATGACTTGATGGTCATTTCGAGCCGGCGCGCCGAAACGGCGAACTCGGCGCGGACGCGATCCTTGTCCGCCTGGATCTCGGCCAGCGTCAGCGGCATCGAACCCTCGACGCGCCTGCGCGTCAGCGCCACCGCCCGCCGCCAGACGGCCGGGGCAATCATCAGCGCCAGAAAGCCCGCGCAGAGAAAGCCGAGGACAAAGAACAGGATCGACTGGACCAAGATGACTATCCGTTATGCATGGCCGGCCGTTATGGGCGGCAGGCAATGGTCAAAGTTCGACTTTGCCATCTTCGCATGACGGAAATCCGGCGCCGCGGCAAGGGTCTGCCGCGGCAAAGCTCAGACCGTGGGATCACAGGGCCAACCGCAGTGGCGCCATCGTGCAGGTCAGAACGGATTCCAGGTCGCGCGTTGGGTGAGCTTGAGGTAGCCGAGATTGACGCCAAGACGGGCGCCGACGCCGGTACGGATCGGCACGAGCAGCACATTGTTGTTCTTCAGCACGTTGAAACCGACGCCGGCGATGACATAGGCAGAGCCGGCGACGCCGCCAAAGCGGTTATAGAGGCTGCTCACATCGTCGAGATTGTAGACCAGCATCATCACGCGCGAGCCCTCGCCGCCGAAATCCCAGCCGAGCGACGGGCCTTGCCAGAACACTTTGTGATCGCCGGCATTCTTGGTGTAGAGCGTGCCTTCGCCATAGGTCAGGCCACCGATCAGCGCCCCGGACCCCTCTTCGCCGAGCAGATAGCCGTTCGGCAGGCCATAGGTGGCGAAAATCTTCTCGACGACCGTGGCCAGCCCACCCGATGTCGCGCCGAAGAATTTATGACCGGAATCAACGATCTCCTGGGCGGTGTACTCTTGCGCCCGCGCGGCCGATGTCGAAAAGGCGACAAGGCCGATGAGCGCGATCGTCATTGAGATGACACGGAAAAAAGTCCGGTCGTAGAATCGGGAAACCATGCTTCCAATCTCCGTCAGGGAGCACTTTCGCCGACGCCTCGCACCCGTACGGCTCTTTGGCGGCCGTTAAGGATGACTGTTAGGGGCAAACTATGCCGTAATCCTTTTTCAACCATTAAACTCTCACATGAACATGGCGGTTCGAAGGCTGTTTTCGCATGCCCGCGCAGCAGCCAGGCTGCGTGAACACACCATTTTCGACAATGATAATTTTGGATTTGTTGCTGCACGCACAAGCGCTGTGTATTCACAATGCTTGGGAGAGAGGGTGATTCGTGTGGACAGGCGTGATCATGATCGCCCGGTCATTTTGTTGTGAAATTTGCAGGGATTTTTGCCGATGGCCGAGCTTTTCACCCTTTCCGCACCCGACCTGGCAGCGCTGCTGTGCAGCCGGGTCTGCCACGACATCATTTCGCCGGTCGGCGCCATAAACAACGGGCTTGAACTGCTCGACGAAGGCGGCGCCGACGAAGACGCCATGAAGCTGATCCGCCAAAGCGCCAAAAACGCCTCCGCCCGCCTGCAATTCGCCCGCATCGCCTTCGGCGCCGCCGGTTCGGCCGGCATGCTGATCGACACCGGGGACGCCGAGGCCGTGGCCATCGCCTTCCTGAAGAACGAGAAGCCGGAACTGGTCTGGAACGGAACCCGCGCCCTATTGCCCAAGAACAAGGTCAAGCTGCTGCTCAACCTCATCCTCGTCGCCAACGCCGCCATTCCGCGCGGCGGCAGGCTGGTGGTCACGCTGGAGAACCTCGAGACCGAGCCGCGCTTTGCGCTCGCGGCGAGCGGCCCGATGCTGCGCGTGCCGCCCAAATTCCTGGAATTGCATTCCGGCCACAGACCGGAAGAGCCGATCGACGCGCATTCGGTGCAACCCTATTACACGCTGCTTTTGGCCCGCGAAGCCAACATGACGATATCGATCCATGCGACCGCCGACGAGATCGTCCTTTCCGTAGCCTGAAGTTCTCCAAAAGAGCGCGAAGTATTTCTCCAGGTCATATTTGCGGCACTGTCTTAACATCTGCGAGACGGGCTTGCGGATTGATTGGACGAAGCATTGCGAAAGAAGATTTCGCTTACAACACCTTCAGGAAAATTTTAGCTAACGGCTTTTCGGCTTCTTTACCAGATCGGCCTATGTTCCCCGGCAGATGCCACGACGCTGCCGGTTCGCCGCATGGCAAAGAGGGTCCGGGAATGAAACGCTGCATGTTCGTCGACAATTCGAGCGTCATCAGGAAGGTTGCAAAGCGTATCCTGGGCGGCTCCGGCATGATGGTGATCGAAGCCGCCAGCGGCCATGAGGCGATCGAGATGTGCACTGCCGACATGCCGGACATCATCGTCGTCGACGGCGCCTTGCCGGACATGCAGGCGCAGGACCTCATCCGTCGCGTGCGCTCCATGGAAAGCCCGGTATTGCCGCAAGTTCTGATTTCGCTGGTCGAGGTCGACGTCGGGGCGATCATGCGGGCAAAACGCGCCGGCGCCCAGGGTTACCTGCTGAAGCCGTTCAACCGGCCGCAATTGCTCGAGTGCTTCCGCGCCTTGAAGATTGCCGCCTGATCAGGGGTCGTTCCATTCCGATGAAATCGGGATGAGGCTCTATCTTATTGTTTTACTGTGTTCTTTTCCGAAAACCGGCATCCACTTTTCGGGATCAGGCGCTGACGCGGATATCTTCCGGCTCACGCAGCACATAGCCGCGGCCCCAGACGGTCTCGATGTAATTCTGCCCGCCCGATGCGGCGTCGAGCTTCTTGCGCAGCTTGCAGATGAAGACGTCGATGATCTTCAGCTCCGGTTCGTCCATGCCGCCATAGAGATGATTGAGGAACATTTCCTTGGTCAGCGTGGTACCCTTGCGCAGCGAGAGCAGCTCCAGCATCTGATATTCCTTGCCGGTCAGATGCACGCGCTGGCCACCGACTTCAACGGTCTTGGCATCGAGATTGACCACCAGGTCGCCGGTGGTGATGACCGACTGGGCATGGCCCTTGGAACGCCGCACGATGGCATGGATGCGGGCGACCAGTTCGTCCTTGTGGAAGGGCTTGGTCATGTAATCGTCGGCGCCGAAGCCAAGGCCGCGCACCTTGTCCTCGATACCGGCCATGCCGGAGAGGATGAGGATCGGCGTCTTCACCTTGGACAGGCGAAGTGTCCTCAAAACTTCATAACCCGACATGTCGGGGAGATTGAGATCGAGGAGAATGATGTCGTAATCGTAAAGCTTGCCTAGATCGACACCCTCTTCACCAAGGTCGGTCGTATAGACATTGAAACTTTCCGATTTCAGCATCAGCTCGATGCTTTGTGCGGTTGCACTGTCGTCTTCTATCAGCAGAACGCGCATTTCATTCCCCTTTTCTGCTGCCGGACCATTTCACGACCCGTCCAGGACCGGAGCAGTGATTGCCTGAGCAGAGGCTGCCATCGAATGGTTAATAAAACCTAATTCCCCGTCCATGACGGTATCAGATTTTTTAACCCCTTTCTACACCTTGTTGAATCCAATAATGAATCACAGACCCAAACCGTTAATGCAGCACATTAATAAGCCAGACTAAGTGACTCTTCGGACTCGTTGGCCGGGTTTCGCGACGAGTAGCAGAATTTTTACCCGCCCTTAAGTCCTGAGCCGTATGATTAACAATGCCCGTAAACGAATGGTTACCGCCGGCAAAAAACTTTAGGAGTTTGTTTCCCATAGTTCCGGGAAAGCCGGTGGAAACGGGTGAAGCCTGGGCCTTGCCGGGTGAATTGGACGATATGTGCAGGTGTGCGTTTCCGGGAGTACCGAATCATGAAGTCACGTGAAAACCTCGTTCGGCTGAAGCAATTTCAGGTGAGCGAGAAGCGGCGGCAGCTGCTGCAGCTCGACATGATGATCGCCGAGTTCGAGCGCATGGCCGTCGAGCTGGAACTTCAGATCGCGGCCGAAGAGAAGAAGGCCGGCATCACCGACATCAATCATTTTGCCTATCCGACCTTCGCCAAGGCGGCACGCCTGCGCCGCGACAACCTCAGAAATTCGCAAAGCGACCTCGCCCAGCAGCGAAATGTCGCCGAATCATTGCTGAGCGAAGCCGAAGCGGAGCTTTCCAAGGCCGAGATGCTCGAATCGCGCGACACCAAGGCGCGCGACACGGAAGCCGGCGGCCGCAGCGCCATGATCGGCTGAAAACAAGGCTTTAACGCGCGTCGCGCTTGAGCGCTATTGCTGTGCACCGAACGGTGCCGGCCTCAGGCATCCAGATCTTCTTGCTGTTCGGCCGCCCGCGCGCGGGCGTCCTTGATGTCGGGCACATGCTGCTCCGACCAGGCCCTGATCTGATTGAGCAGTCCTGCCAGGTTCTGGCCAAGTTCGGTCAGCTCGTATTCGACCCGCGGGGGAATGACCGGGAACACCTCGCGCCGCACCAGGCCGTCGCGTTCCAGGATACGCAGCGTCTGCGTCAGCATTTTCGGGGTGATGCCTTCGAGCTTGCGCGCCAATTCGCCGTTGCGGAGCCGGCCCCGGCGCAACGCACAAATCACCAGGTGGACCCATTTGCTGGCGAGCGTCTCAAGCACCGCGTGCGAGGGGCACGTCCGTCGGAACGCGTCATAACCGGAAGGGAAACAATCTTCGCTATCCATGAGGTGCGTATATATCAAAAAGGTACATACTAGACAAGAGAATATTACTATCCAAATGATAGTGGCATATCAAACCAGCAGGAGAGAGCCTCCCATGCGTGCCATCATCCAGAATTCCTTCGGCGCACCCAACGTCCTCGTCATTGCCGATCGTCCCGCGCCATCACCCGAGGCCGGCGAAGTGCTGGTCCGCATCGAGGCGGCCGGCATCAATCCGGTCGACGGCGCAGTGCGCGGCGGCCACTATCCGCTGCTTGGCGAGCCGCCCTTCATCCTTGGTTGGGACGTTTCGGGAACTGTCGAGGCGCTGGGCTCCGGCCTGTCCGGCCTTAAGGTCGGCGATGCCGTCTTTGGCATGTCGCGCTTTCCCAAACAGGCGGCAGCTTACGCCGAACTCGCCACTATCCCGGCTGATGAGCTTGCGCCGAAACCTGAAGGCATAGACCACGCCCAAGCCGCCGCGCTGCCGCTGGCCGGCCTGACGGCCTGGCAAGGCCTTGTCCGCCATGGCCGGCTCAATCCTGGCCAGCGCGTGCTGATCCACGCCGGAGCCGGCGGCGTCGGCCATCTGGCGGTGCAGATCGCCAAGGCGCGCGGTGCTTACGTCGTCGCGACCGCCAGCCCGGAAAAGCTCGATTTCGTCCGCTCGCTCGGCGCCGACGAGGTGATCGACTACACAGAGGATGATTTCACCGGAAAGGCTCGCGACATCGATCTCGTTCTGGAGCCGTTCGGCGGCGAGCATGCGGAGCAATCGCTAAAAGTGCTCAAGGCCGGCGGTGTTCTGGTGTCGCTGCTCGATGTCAGCGATGCCACCAAGGCAAAGGCCAGGACGCAAGGCATCCGCGTCGAGCGCATGTCCGTGGTGCCCGACCGTGCCGCTCTGGTGGAACTCGGCAAATTGATCGACGCGAAAAAGCTGGCCGTCCACGTGGCAAAGGCGTTTCCGCTCGAACAGGCCGGTGCCGCCCATGCCTTTCTCGCCACCAGGCCGATCGGCAAGGTGGTGCTGACGGTCTGAAATCCCAGATCGTCGCTCCGGCAAACTTTAAGGGCGCGGATCAGCGCCCTTATCGGACTAATGCCGGTATTGCTGGATGCGCGTGGTGCGCAGCCCGGCAAGGCCGTATTCGTCGATCGACGCCTGCCAGGACAGGAATTCCTCGGTGGTGAGCTTGTAGCGCTGGCACGCCTCTTCCAGGCTCAAAAGCCCGCCACGCACCGCCGCCACCACTTCCGCCTTGCGCCGGATAACCCAGCGACGTGTGTTCGTCGGCGGCAGATCGGCGATGGTAAGTGGGCTGCCGTCAGGCCCGATAACGTATTTGACTCGCGGTCTAATTAGATCGGTCATCGTACTCTCTACAAAAAACTCAAAGACCCAATCCCCACCACATTACCGCCACAGCTTTAAAATTTGGCTAAGCAGACCCTAATGGATAGGTAAGGATCATGAACGCCGCGTTAGTCTTTTCATCGGCATTTGAGATATCTGCCGGCACGCGCATTGAACCCGGCTGGAAAAATGAGCCGGCCTGCAAAGCTGGCGCGGCCGGGACGCTTGACCTATATTCCGGCCATTGGCATTGAAGCGCCGCGCAGAACGAAAGAACCATGAACAGCCTCGATCTTCCCGGACGCCCCGAAAACACCCGTGTCGTCGTCGCCATGTCGGGCGGTGTCGATTCGTCGGTTGTTGCCGGTCTCTTAAAGCACGAGGGCTACGACGTCGTCGGCGTCACGCTGCAGCTTTACGACCACGGCGCGGCAACGCACCGGGCCGGCTCATGCTGCGCCGGCCAGGACATCGACGATGCCCGCCGCGTCTCCGAGACGCTCGCCATCCCGCATTACGTGCTCGATTACGAGGAGCGCTTCCGCAAGGCGGTGATTGACCCGTTCGCCGAGAGCTATGTCGCCGGCGAAACGCCGATCCCTTGCGTCTCCTGCAATCAGACGGTGAAATTCGCCGATCTTCTCGCGACCGCCAAGGAACTCGGCGCCGACGCGCTGGCCACCGGTCACTACATCCGTTCCGGCGCCAATGGCGCCCACCGCGCGCTTTACCGGCCGGTCGACGCCGACCGCGACCAGAGCTACTTCCTGTTCGCCACCACCCAGGCGCAGATCGACTATCTGCGTTTTCCGCTCGGCGGCCTGTCGAAGCCTGAGGTTCGCGCCATCGCCGAGGAGATGGGACTGACGGTCGCCGCCAAGCAGGACAGCCAGGACATCTGTTTCGTGCCGCAGGGCAAATATTCCGACATCATCGCCAAGCTGAAGCCGGCTGCCGCCAATCCGGGCGACATCGTCCATATAGACGGGCGCGTGCTTGGCCGCCACGAAGGCATTTTGCGCTACACCGTCGGTCAGCGCCGCGGCATCGGCATCGCCTCCGGCGAGCCGCTCTACGTCGTCCATCTCGACGCCGACCGGGCCCGCGTCGTCGTCGGCCCGCGCGAGGCGCTGGAAACCCACAAGATCTTCTTGCGCAACATGAACTGGCTGGGCGATGGCCCGCTGACCGAGATCCTGGCGGCCGGGCTCGAGCTTTTCGCCAAGGTGCGCTCGACGCGGCCGCCGCGCCCGGCCGTGCTGCATCACCGCGCGGGCGTCACTTCGGTGGAGCTGGTCGACGGCGAGTCCGGCATCGCGCCCGGTCAGGCCTGCGTGCTCTATTCCGACGACGGCAACGAGGCGCGCGTGTTCGGCGGCGGCTTCATCGAGCGCTCCGAGCGCGGCGCCGAAGCCGAGGCGATGCTGACGCGGCTTGCCGTCCAGCCGGCGCGGGTTCCCGCCGAATAGACGGCGTTTTTCGCTTAGGGCCTGGTGTGGGCGACGGTGCCGGCGGTCAGGATGCGCAGCACTCGGATGGCTTCCTCGCCGCTGGTGCGCGGTTCGGCCCGCGTCTCGATGCAGTGGATGAAATGCTCCAGCTCGCGCGTCAGCGGCATGCCCTCGCCGACCGCCACATAAGACGGCTCGTTGGCGGTGAACGCCCATTGGCCGCTGTCCTGCCACACCGCGTGGCGGTAGACGGCAAGCTTGCGCTCCCACGGCTCGACATCGTCGAACACCGCCATCGCCTTGGTGCCGACCACGGTCAGCCGCCGTTCGCGGTAAGGGTTGAGCCGCGAGGCGAACAGATGGCCGCGCAGGCCGTTGGGAAAGCGCATGTGCAGATGCGCAAAGTCGCTGAGATTGTCGAGAAGGGCAGCGCCTTCGCCGCGCACCTCGACCGGCTCGGTGCCGGTGATGGCGAGGATCATCGACAGATCGTGCGGCGCCAGATCCCACAACGCATCGTTTTCGGTGTGGAACTTGCCGAGGCCGAGCCGGTGCGAATGGATGTAGCGGACCTCGCCGAGCTCGCCATTGTCGATCAGCGCCTTCAGCGTCTCGAATGCGGGATGGAAGCGCAGCACATGGCCGACCATGAAGACACGGCCATTGTCGGCGGCAGCCTGCACCGAGCGCTCGGCGTCGGGCACCGTCAGCGCGATCGGCTTCTCCACCAGCACGTCCTTGCCGCCGAGCACGGCGCGCACCGCCATGTCGGCATGGAACTGCGGCGGCAGCGCCATGACAATGGCGTCGACATCGTCGCGGGCAAACAGCGCCTCCGGCTCGATCGCCAGGCAATCCTGCTCGCTGGCAAAACCTTCCGCACGCGCAGGGTTGACGTCCGAAACCGCGTGCAGCGCGCCGAGCGCCTTGAGGGTGCGGATGTGGTTGCTTCCCCAGTATCCGCAACCCAGGACTGCAATGCGCGGTTTCATCAATTTCTGACCATGGCTTTCGTGGGCGAGACATAGCGACGTGCCTCGCCGAACTCAACCCCGGCCTGTGCGCCCAAATGTCTGCCCGGCAAAGCTTTAGGCGCCAGCAATATGCCGGCGCGGCAGCCACTTCGATGCTTGACAGGCTTGGCCTCGCAACCTTATATCCGCGCGACCTTGGCGAACGCGCCGATATGCCTGCCGATTTAAGCTGGATTTCGGGCCTTCGCCGCCCTGGCGGGGTAGCTCAGTTGGTTAGAGCACGGGAATCATAATCCTGGGGTCGGGGGTTCAAGTCCCTCTCCCGCTACCATCGCTCCCCCCGAACGGAGACGCGGTGGCTCAGGCCCTGGTCGACCATGTTGGACAGATATCCATCGATCAGGATCGACGGCTGCTCACCCGCCTTTGGCGGGTAGACCGTCACTGTGGTCACGACGTCGCGGACGATCTTCTTGGCCTCTTCAGAGACGAAACCGTTGTCGCCGATCGCCGCGGCGAGCGCTTCGAGATCTCTGATATAGCGGGTGACCAGCGCCGGCTTCAGCGTAACGACCTTGGGCGGCTGCGGCGTCACCGCGAGCTCGCCCTCGAGGCGCTGGCGCTCAGCGCGCAGCTCGGGCAGGCGCTGCTCGGCCTCGGCTTCGGAGATCATACCTTTGACGTAGGCGTTCAGCACCCGGTCATATTCGCGCTTGGCAGCGTCAAGCCGTTGCGCTGCCTTTTCGCGCGAGGCGCCCTGCCCCGAATAGAGCTTTTGATGCTCATCATTGTAGGCGGCGACATAGTGGTCGATCAGCGCCTTGTCGTTCAGCCTGGCGCGCAAACCGTCCAGCACCGTCGCCTCGATATGATCGACGGCATAGGGCCGCGTGTTGGTGCACGAGCGCGATTCCTTGGCGCGCGTGCAGACGATGCGGGTCAGCCGTCCCATCTTGTCCTTCACCGACATGCCCGAGCCGCAGGCGCCACAGCGAAGCAGACCTGAAAGCAGCCGCGTGTTCTTGCGCTGCGGCGTCTCGCAACGATTGCGCGGCTTGCGGTTGTTGACCGCGGCGAACAGCTCGGCCGGCACGATGCGCAGATGCTCGGCGGCATGCTCCTGCCACTCGGACTTCGGATTGACGCGCGACTGGCGCCGGCCGCTATCCGGATCCTTGACCATGTGGACACGGTTCCAGACGATGCGGCCGTCATAGATGGCATTCTGCAGAATGCCGTAGCCTCGCTTTGGGTTGCCGTTGATAGTCCCACCCGACCAGTAGCGACCGCGCGGCGGGGCAATGTTGTCATCGTTCAACCCGCCGGCGATGTCGCGCGGCGTTCGGCCGGCCGCATACTCCTCGAAGATGCGCAGCACGATCGCCGCTTCTTCCGGCAAGATCGACAGTTCGCCAAGCTTTCCCGGCACCGGCGCATAGCCATAGGCCTTGCCGCCGGCGCTGCGGCCGTCGCGCACCACGCCGGCCATGCCGCGCCGCACCTTCTGCGCAAGATCCTGTAGATATAGCGCGCCGACCAGGCCGCGGATGCCGATCTGCACGATGTCTGCCCGGCCGTCATGCACGGCGCGGATTTCGATGCCGAGATGGGTGAGCCGCTTGTAGATGCCGGCGAGGTCTTCCTGGTCGCGCGACAGGCGGTCAAGCGCCTCGACGATGGGGACGTCGAACAGGCCGTCGCGCGCGGCGTCCATCATCGACAGCACGCCGTCGCGGCCCATGATCGAGGCGCCGGAGCGGGCGCGGTCGTGAAAGACGGTGGCGACGGTCAGCTGCTGCTTGGCGGCATAGTCCGAGCAGAGCGCTACCTGGTCCTCAATCGACCTGTCGGTCTGCAGGTCGCTTGAATAGCGGGCATAGAGTGCCGCTCGTTTCATGGGTGTTCTCCTGGCGGCGCTCATAAGCGTCGCGCGCCGCCTGACGCGCAAGGGCCTCGACGAGGCGCGCCAGCGCCGCGGGCAGCGAGGAACCGCCGCCACAAGAGACGAGGAACCGCCGCCACAAGAGACGAGGCGGCCTTCGAGGTCGAGCGCGAGTTCACGTGCTTCATCGCCGAGACTGATAAGTACCGGTGCTGATGCCGCGACGGTTTTACAATCCCGCCGTAACCCGTTGATATCATACAAGCGACTTTCCGCCTGTTTTACAGGCAAGTCCTTGGAATCGGGTCGAAAGGGCTAGCTTCCCAAGCTGAACGCCTATCTGCCCTCAGTTTGAATTGGAAACTCGATTCTGCTATGAACCGGCAATGACCAAGACCTACTGGAAGACCATTGCAAAGCGCGCCTGGCGGGAAAGTCTCGCATCGGTCAGATGGAACAATTGGGAGCGCATTCTAGTTACTCTGGCTCCGCTTTTCGCTGTGTTTTTTGCCACTTGGTATTTCCTTGGCGATATGTCCGGAGCGCTAGTAAAGCTTGTGGCGGCCGTAGGTATGACAACGGTGCTGGCGGCGATTTTCTTTGTGTCGAAACTTCTTACTGTGCCCGCGAAACTGCAGGCCGAAGTTGAAGAGAGATTGAGCGCGACGACGAAGGCCGTTGATAAGGATGCTGCTCAAAAGGACCTAATCGCCAATCGCGTTGAAATCGTCCGGCAATTTGCCGGACTGTACGTCCTAAGCCACGACGGCATAACTTCTCGTATGATGGCAGGACTAGAGCTTCCTCCTGCCAAGTGGCTAAACACAGAATTGGCTAATGCAGGCCACAACTGGCGAGTTCGCAACATCTCCGGCTCCAATTTTGAGATGGTCGAAGATTGATTGCCGCTAACACTGGCCTCGGTCTTTGATAGACCATGGCCTGGGGGTTCTGGTTTCAACTTTTGTCCATTTTCGTGCGAATTCGGCCTGACGAACAATCGAAACTGTCGTTGATCAGAATGGCCTTTTCACTGGCCTGTCACGCCGGCATTCTAACCGCCCCGCTCTGACACAGCCTAGTGCGGGCTAAACGGACAACCTATCAATGAGGCGAACAATCACTTCGTCGTCTACTTTCTTCTTCCGGGCTCCTAACGGTAATGATTCAAAATGTGTCGCCGCCCGTCTGCGGCCCGCCGTTTCGCCCGAAATCAGGGAACGATATCGGCCCCCATGTATTAGAAATCAATGGACACTATGGAACCCCACGGCCACGGGATGGCGGCCGATATTTTGACGTCAGAAGTTGCCAACGCCAGGCAGCGCATTCACCGGACCGAGCTCGCGCTTCAACGCACTGAAGAAATGCTGGCCGAGAATCTCGCGATGTGCAGAAGAATACAGGCCGCGCAACGGCGCGTGGTAGAGGCGAGATCGCGGCTGACGAAGATCGATCCCTGCAGCGCTGACAGAGTTCGCACGGGTCACGCGGCGGTCCCTCCGGGCTGACTGCCACGACAGGACTGCCTGATCATCTCGACTTGGACCGCAGACCAGAACGCGCTTTCTAGTTGCCTGACTTTTCTGCCGAGCGATAGGCGTTGACGAGCCGCTCGACACGTTCCCGCGTCACGGTCTTCCACTGGTCGGAAGGTTTGTCTTTGCCTTTTGCGGGCAGGTCTGCCGACTGAACCAGGTCCGGAGATTGAGCAGGTCGACTGAGCAGCATCATCGGACGATCTCGTCCCGGCCTTCCGGCCAGCCCTTTGCGAGCGTAAGGTCGGACATCGGAACGAAAGTCGGCTCCGCGAATTCTACTGCGAGATAATTGGAATCGTCGCCCATGAGGCTCGCGACCCTCCACCTTGAAACTGCGAGATACGGCGACGTATTTCGCGCAGCAAGGCTCGCGCAGCTGAGGCGGGAAATGGTGAGGCATATCCAGCGCACAGACGCCTCGGCTCAAAAAGTCGAGCAAGCGCTGGCTAGGTTGGCCGAAGCAAACGCACCCATGGACCGGCTCGCGCGGCATCAGTAGGGCCACGCTCATGTCCGCCTCCGCATCGGCACGATGTTGAGACGGCCGCGCACATAACGGATTTGCTCGAGACCTGATCGACATGGTTGGCACCGATCGTGCATCGCTGCTGCAAGAAGCCAGGATTCTGAAGGCGCATGGAGGTCTTACTTCCTGACCGAGTCCTGGCAGCCGAATGGTATTGGAACATTCGGGGGGGAAGCAGCAAAACGGGCTCTCGCTACCATAAACGTAATTTAGACCCGCCCCTTGGCGGGTTTTTCATTTCCGTCGCCGAGTTGGGTGCGCGCGGTTTCGCGGCTGACGCCGCGTGCAATTGCCGCCGCAGCATCCTCCCGTTTGACCAACCGGATGGACGCGCCGAGATGATGTCCTTCATTCCACGCTTCGCTGGTCGGAGAAAACCCGAACGGGCACGAGGCGTGCTATTCGCTGTGGCGGTGAGCCTGACAACGTCGCTGTCGGCCACGGCGGAGCAGGTTTCCTCGGTGGATCTCGAACTGGTTCTTTGTGTCGATGTATCGTCTTCAACGAGCGAGACGGAACAACGGCTGCAGCGGGAGGGATATGTCAACGCACTGCTCGATGCCGAAGTGTTGCAGTCCATTAGAATCCGGCCGGCGTGGTAATGCCCATATCGGTCTCCTTCGACCAATATGAATCATAGGCCGTCCATCAAAGGAATCCTGAATCCCTTAATTCGCGACTGACTTTTAGCCCGGTGGCGGGGCAGCCACAGGGTGGACATTTCAGCCCACATGGAAAATGATCATGTTGCCATGCACAACACTGCAGTGCTCTGATCTCGACGAGAAGCCTGAGCGTAGAAGCGGATCAACCGACCTCCGGTCCAGCGAGCGAGGACGCAAATGGACACCCCAGAGAATGGGCAATTGCATCGCGACGCGGGCGGGCGACCCCGTCGATCGGCCGGCTGGCTTGCCCGCGCCGCCATCTCGACGGCATTCCTGCTCGGCATGGCTTTCAGCAGCACTGCGTTTGCGCAGGACCAGCAGCTTCCCGCGGTGACGGCGGCCAAGCCGGTGGTCCGTGAAATCGTCGAGGACGACGAGTTCGTCGGGCGCTTCGAAGCCGTCGACCAGGTCGCCATCCGTTCGCGCGTCAGCGGCTATCTGGACAAGGTCAGCTTCCAGGACGGCGCACTGGTCAACAAGGGCGACCTGCTCTTCACCATCGACCAGCGTCCGTACCAGGCGGCTTATGATGCCGCCAAATCGCAAGTGGACGTCGCCAAGAGTCTGCTCGAATTCTCCAAGATGCAGCTGGATCGCGCCGACGAACTCGCCAAGACCGGCAATATCTCAACCGCGACGGTCGACGACCGCCGGCGGGAATACCTTTCGGCGCAGGCGCAGATGCAGGGCGCGACGGCTGCGCTGACGACGGCCAGCCTGAACATGGAATTCACCGAGATCAAGGCGCCCTTGTCCGGCCGCATCGACCGCCGGCTGGTGTCGGTCGGCAACCTCGTGCAGCCGGATTCTACCTTGCTGACGACCATCGTTACGCGCGATCCGATCGACTTCTATTTCGACGTCGATGAGCGCCTGTATTTCAGCTACGCCCGCGACGCGAAGGAGCGTGGCGGCAGCATGCAGGAAGGCGCCGGCGGGCTCGAGGTGGTGGTTCGCGTCGCCGACCGCGCGGAGGCGGTATTCAAAGGCAAGCTCGATTTTGCCGAGAACCGGATCGACAACGCGACCGGCACCATGCGGGTGCGTGCAAGTTTTCCCAACGCCGACGGCATTCTCCAGCCAGGCATGTTTGGGCGCATCAACGTGCCGGGGTCGCTGCCGCATAGCGGCGTGCTGGTGCCCGACAAGGCGATCGGCGCCGATCAGGATCGCCGCATCGTGTTCCTGGTGG
The DNA here is from genome assembly GCF_040318975.1 of Mesorhizobium sp. M0983. Lineage (NCBI taxonomy): Bacteria > Pseudomonadati > Pseudomonadota > Alphaproteobacteria > Hyphomicrobiales > Phyllobacteriaceae > Mesorhizobium > Mesorhizobium sp. M0983. Next base: position 348,527 of record NZ_JAMYNH010000002.1, read on the forward strand.
ATGAGGCCGGGATGGTGTCGGCCAAGCCTGTGCGCACCGGCCCGCTTCTCGACGGCTACCGGGTGATCCGCGCGGGCCTGACCGGCGACGAGACGATCATCGTCAACGGGCTGATGCACGCCAGGCCCGGCACCAAGGTGAAGGTCGAGATGGTGACGTTGCCGCCCAAGGCCGAGACCGCCGAGTTGCAGCAATGAGGTTCGCACATTTCTTCGTCGACCGTCCGATCTTCGCATCGGTCGTTTCGATCGTCCTGCTGATCCTCGGCGGGATTGCTTATACCCAGCTCCCGGTCGCGCAATATCCCGAGATCGCGCCGCCGACCATCGTCGTTCGCGCGCAGTATCCGGGCGCCGACGCCGAGACGGTCGCAGCGACGGTGGCAACGCCGATCGAGCAGGAGATCAACGGCGTCGAGGGCATGCTCTACATGTCGTCCTATTCATCGGGCGACGGGGCGATGGCGCTGACCATCACCTTCAAGCTGGGCACCGATCTCGACCAGGCGCAGGTGCTGGTGCAGAACCGCGTGTCGGTCGCCGAGCCGCGCCTGCCCGAAGAAGTCCGCCGCCTCGGCATCACCACCACCAAGACCTCGCCCGACCTGATGATGGTCGTGCACATGCTGTCGCCCGACAATACCTACGACCAGCTCTACGTCTCGAACTACGCCCGCTCGCGGGTGCGCGACATACTGCTCAGACTCGACGGCGTCGGCGACCTCATCATCTTCGGCGAACGCGAATATTCGCTGCGCATCTGGCTCGATCCGGAAAAACTGTCCGCCCTGGGGATGACCTCGGGCGATGTGGTGCAGGCGCTGCGCGACCAGAACGTCCAGGTGTCGGGTGGCTCGATCGGCGCGCCGCCGACCAGCACCGGCACGGCGTTCCAGTACACGGTCACCACGCAAGGCCGCTTCAACGACGCACGCGACTTCCGATACGTGATCGTCAAATCGACCGACGACGGCCGTCTGATCTCGCTGCAGGACGTGGCGCGCATCGAGCTCGGCGCCAAGGATTACGTCACCAACTCCTATCTCAACGGCAAACCGGCCGTGGCGCTCGCCATCTTCCAGCGGCCGAGCACCAATGCGCTCGCCGCAGCCGCGGAGATCCAGGACAAGATGAAGGAGCTTTCCCGCGACTTCCCGAAGGGGTTGAGCTACGACATCGTCTACAATCCGACCGAGTTCGTCGCCGAGTCGATCCAGGAGGTATACAAGACAATCCTCGAGGCGATGCTGCTGGTCATCATCGTCATCATCGTCTTCCTGCAATCGTGGCGCATGGCGATCGTGCCGATCGTGGCGATCCCCGTGTCGCTGATCGGCACGCTGGCGGTGCTTTACGCCGCCGGCTTCTCGCTCAACATGCTGACGCTGTTCGGCCTCGTTCTGGCGATCGGCATCGTCGTCGACGATGCGATCGTCGTGGTCGAGAACGTCGAGCGCAATATCGCCAGAGGGCTGGCGCCCAATCCGGCGTCGCACCTGACCATGGACGAAGTCGGAACGGCGGTCATCGCGATCTCGCTGGTGCTGATAGCCGTGTTCGTACCGACAGCCTTCATCCCCGGCATTTCTGGGCAGTTCTACCTGCAGTTTGCGATCACCATCGCGGTGTCGACGGCGATCTCGGCATTCAATTCGCTGACGCTTTCGCCGGCGCTGGCGGCACTGCTGTTCAAGCCGCATCACGCTGCGGCGGCGCCGCCGCGCTTTTTCCTGGCGCGGTTCGGACGGGCGCTCGCCGACGGCTTCAATCGCGGCTTCGACAGGGTCGCCCACTGGTATTCGAGCATCATCCGCGTGCTAGTCGGGTCGTGGATAACGATCGCCGCCATGCTGACCGTTTTCGCGGCCCTCATCTACGCCACGGTCTACATGGTGCAGGCGGTGCCGCGCGGTTTCATTCCGTCGCTCGACCAGGGCTATGCGATCGTCGTCGTCCAGTTGCCGGACGGCGCCTCGCTGTCGAGGACCGATGCGGTCATCCAGCAGGCGTCGCAGATCATCCAGAAAACGCCAGGCGTCGACTACGCAGTCGCCTTCGCCGGCTTCTCCGGCGCGACCTTCACCAACGCCAGCAACGCGGGCGTGATCTTCGCCAGGTTCAAGCCGTTTGACGAGCGACTGAAAGCCGGCCAGTCGGCGACCCAGGTCATCGGCAATCTGTTCGGCAGCCTGCAAAGCATCAAGGAAGCCTTCATTATCGCACTGCCGCCGCCGCCGATCCGCGGCGTCGGCAATGCCGGCGGCTTCAAGCTGCAGATCCAGGAGCGCAACAGCGCCGACATGCGGCAGATCCTGGCGCTTGCCAACGAAATCGCCGGCATGGCCAACAAGACGCCGGGGCTGACGGGCGTGTTCACCACGTTCTCCGCGTCGAGCCCGCAATTCTTCCTGGCGATCGATCGCGACAAGGCGCGCATCCTGAACGTGCCGATCCCCAACATCTTCGAGACGCTGTCGATCAATTTGGGCACCGCCTACGTCAACGACTTCAACGCTTTCGGGCGCGTCTACCAGGTGCGGGCGCAGGCCGACCAGGCGTTCCGCCTCGATCGCGCCGACATCTTGAAACTGAAGGTGCGCTCGGCGACCGGCGCGCTGGTTCCGCTCGGCACGTTGATCGAGATCCGCGACGTCACCGGCCCGGCGCTGGTCCAGCGCTACAACATGTACGTCTCGGTGCCGCTGCAGGGCAACGCCGCGCCCGGCGTTTCCACGGGCGACGCGCTGGCATTGATGGAAGGGATCACGGCAAAGACGCTGCCGGCCGGTACCTCCTATGAATGGACCGAGCTCGCCTATCAGGAGCGCAACACCGGCAATGCCGCTGTCTATATCTTCGGACTGTCGGTGCTGTTCGTGTTCCTGGCGCTGGCGGCGCAATATGAAAGCTGGGTGCTGCCGTTCGCCATTGTGCTGGTGGTGCCGCTCGGCGTGCTCGCGGCGTTGCTCGGCGTGTCTTTCCGAGGGCTGGACAACAACATCCTCGTGCAGATCGGCCTCATCGTGCTGATAGGGCTTGCCGCCAAGAACGCGATCCTGATCGTCGAATTCGCGCGCCAGGCGCAGGAACGCGGCCTGTCGGCCGCCGAGGCTGCCGTCGAAGCCTGCCGGCTCAGGCTGCGGCCGATCCTGATGACCGCTTTCTCGTTCATCCTCGGCGTCGTGCCGCTGATGATCGCAACGGGCCCGGGCGCAGAAATGCGCCAGTCGCTGGGCACCGCGGTGTTCTCCGGCATGCTCGGCGTCACCTTCGTCGGCCTGTTCCTGACGCCGGTGTTCTACGTCACGCTCAGGTCGCTGTTTTCACGGCGCAAGCCCCGTGCCGAGGCCGAGCCTTCGGGGCCGGCAGAGGCGCCATCGGAGACGGCCGCCGAGTAGGGTTACGAATTCGCCGCGTCGGGCGCGGCTTATCACTCCAGAAAATCGGCGGCGCGGTAACGGCCAGGATCTGCGCGACAACCGCGACCTCCGGAGTCCTCGCTTGCGATGTCTGCTTTCAGGACGCGGCGAAGCTGATCTCTATGACCGAAATCAGGCGCGAAGCTGCCTTTCAACACCGGACCAAAGCGCTGGATTTTGATTCGTTTAAGATATCTGGCACGACCGAAGAGATTAGACTGCTGACCCCCGAATTTGATTCCCAGCAGACGGCTCTACTCAACCGCAGCAACGAAGCCTGAACTGGTAAATTATAGGGTCTGGGGAAAGGCGGTAGCGCTCTCCCGCTACCATCGCTCCCCCCGAACGGAGACGAGGTGGCCAAGGCCTTGGTCGACCATGTTTGACAGGTATCCATCAATCAGGATCGACGGCTGCTCGCCTGCCTTCGGCGGGTAGACTGTCACGGTCGACACGACGTCGCGGACGATCTTCTTGGCTTCTTCCGAGACGAAGCCATTCTCTCCGATCGCGGCGGCGAGCGCTTCCAGATCGCGGATGTAGCGGGCGACAAGCGCCGGCTTCAGCGTGACGACCTTCGGCGGCTGCGGCAGCACGGCGAGCTCGGCCTCGAGGTGCTGGCGCTCCTCGCGTAGCACTGGCAAGCGCTGCTCGGCTTCGGCTTCCGAAATCATGCCTTTGACATAGGCGTTCAGCACGCGGTCGTATTCGCGCCTGGCGGCGTCGAGCCGCTGGGCGGCCTTTTCGCGAGGCGCCCTGCCCCGAATAGAGCTTTTGATGCTCGTCATTGTAGGCGGCGACATAGTGGTCGATCAGCGCCTTGTCGTTCAACCTGGCGCGCAACCCGTCGATGACCGTCGCTTCGATATGATCGAGCGCATAGGGCCTGACATTGGTGCATGAGCGCGATTCCTTGGCGCGCGTGCACATGATGCGCGTCAGGCGACCCATCCTGTCCTTGACCGACATGCCCGACCCGCAGGCGCCGCAGCGCAGCGGGGTGTGCCAGCGCAAGTGCCTCACGTCGGCGATTTCCTGCCTCGATTCTCCTCTGAGGAAATGCTAAATTAGTCATTGCTTGGGCAAAGAGAGGGAGGTCTTTATGCGTGCATTTGCAATTTTTCTGTTAGGCGGCGCTTTGACTAGTTTTGTGTGTGCGTCCGCATGGGCCGGCAAGCTGCCGAAGGACGCGGTCGAATTAACCGCAGCCGAGGTCAAGGCGATATATTCAGGCAAGACCGGTATTTATGACGTCTCTAGCATTTACTATGCATCTGACGGCACAACCAAAGGAATCTTTGGCAAACCTAAGGTAACGGCAACTTTTAAGGGCACTTGGAGCGTAAGTGGTAATGAGATGTGCGCCAAGAATAAGCCAAAGGGTGATCCAAAAATCTACAGGGACTGCAACAAATTTTGGCGTTCTGGAAAAAGGATATATGACCTTTGGTCTGTCCACTATGATGGATCAAAGCCGGATCTAAAGAGCGGGTATGTTACCACTACCGTTAAGAAGCTTAAGGACGGAGATTTAGTGGCGAAAAAATACGCTGCTGCAGGCGGGGAGTGACAAAAGCGACAGGAACACGCAAGGAAAAAGCCCGCCACCGTGAGGCGGCGGGCTTAGCAGTTCCGTCTGGGTGCCGGTTCAGTGGCGCCCAGCGGGCCCTTCAAGGAACTCCATGAAGTTTTCCACCGCTCTGTCCGCTGGCGTTGACCGGGAGTTGCAAGCACTGAGAATGGCGGCGGCGATTTTCAGCATATCGGTGCGACTTCCAACAATCTTTGACACCACGGCATTTTCTGTGCCGCCGTCATAAGTCGAGCGCTGCAGGACATGCAGCGTCAGCCTGAGATTGTCGCCCATAAATTGGAGTGGGCCGGCACCAGTGACGAACGTGTCAGAGACGCAGAACGGTTCGACGGTCGGGACGGCGCTCATGATGCCGCCTTTCTGGCCTTGGCGTCGGCCATCGCGTTGTCGATACACGCTCCAGCCGCTTCGTTCAGACGTTCGGCGAGGTCGCGGGCGATCATGGCCAGCGCGCTTATTTGGTCCGCCAAAGCGACCCTCTTCCCGTCGCGCTCGAACTCCTGTTCCATGGTCTGGCCATAGAGCACTTCGAGCAAGTGGTGCAGGTTCCCAGTATCGAATTGCAGGTCGTCGAGGTCATCTGAAGGCGCGGTCATGACGCGGCGCCCCCGAGGGTTTCGTAATAGGCGTTCTTAACCTTCCGCGTCATCTGCTCTGCAATGGTGGCAATGAAGAAAAGGCGCTCCCCCTCGCTTGGGTCAGAACGAAATTCCCGTCAGGTACTGTGGAAAAGACCTCCAGCATGGTCAGCAAGACGTCGGCCACGTTGTCCGCGTCACAGATCAGCGGCTCCAGATCGGCGAAGGTCATCTTCTCCTTGGCGGCGCTCATTTTGGGCAGAATCTGAACTTGGAGTTGGCCAGCAGTTCTGTAGCCGAAAGTGGAGTTGCGGCTCCGTGGCTCGGAAGGTCAGAGCCAGACCTTCAAGCGCCCCGCGAGCATCGGCATGAACTATGCCCCGAACCGGACTTATCCCAAAAGTCCGAAATGCCTGCTCTCGAGCCAAATCTGGCGATCCGCTTCCTGGCACAAGTGTGCGGCTGTCGATCCGTTGCGTCATTCGATCCTGTACGCAACGCCGGATCAAAGCGCTCTCCTCTGCAGTTGTTGTTTGGGATCCCGGGCTCGTGCCTTGTTGCCGAAACGGATTCCGGCGTAGGGCGAGGCCCCCGCAAAGCCGACATTGACGTCGCGGCAGGCGTTCGTCGTCTGCGGGTCAGACTTTTCGTTTCGGGAACTGCGCGATTGCGCCAACTTCGGACGTTCAGCTTCCCTACTGCTACGGCAGGTGTAATCCTGGTTAGAAGCCTCAGCGCACCGTTCACGTCGAGAGGTGAGCGCATCAGCCTAGCGACTGGACCCTTGGCTAGGAACTCTCCGTCGTTCACATGTCGAGACCAGAGAAAGACGATGAACTCCGCAGACTAAATCGCAGACTAATTTCTCTCTCTAGTCTGCGATGTCCTTCTAAGTCATTGAAATGTTGGCGCGCCCGGAGAGATTCGAACTCCTGACCCCAGATTCGTAGTTTGCAGCTACGCCGCATGCCGGCGAAAATGGAAGACGCGTCTTCGATAGTGGGTATTGCGATGTAGCGGTCTCCCGCTACCAAATTCAGATATTTGTCCAGCCCGGAGACATGGGTAACAGTTTGTACCTAAGACATGGGTGACAATCTCGTGCCGAACGGATTGCCGATGGTCTGCAACGTCCTCTGTTCCAGGTCGAGATATCCCAGATCATAGTGCATGAAGCTGACGAGCCAAATGCCTCCGGCCAAAAGCCAAAAGTGTTACCCATGTGTCCGGTACAAAATGTCACCTATGTCTCGGGTCGCTCAGCCTGCCATATGCATCGAGATCGTAGCCGAATGCAGTCATATCGGGCGTGGCGCTGTAGCCGAAGGCTGGTGAGGTCGGAATCAGAAAGGCACCTGCGCTCAACGGCCATTCGCCCGGCGGACCCGCCAGATGACGTTACCGACGTCGTCGGCGACGAGCAGTGCGCCAGTCTGATCGATAGCAACGCCGACCGGACGGCCCATCGCCTCGCCATTACGCCCGATGAAGCCAGTGAGCACATCTTTCGGAGGACCGCTCGGTTTGCCGCCATGGAACGGCACGAAGATCACCTTGTAGCCGCTGTGCACGCTTCTATTCCACGAGCCGTGCTGGCCGACGAAGGCGCCGTTGCCGTAGGTCGGACCGAGCCGGGCGCCTTTGGAGAAGGTCAGTCCCAGCGAGGCGGTATGAGAGCCCAGGGCGTAATCGGGCTTGACCGCCGTCGCCACGAGATCGGGGCGCTGCGGCTTAGCGCGTTCGTCGACGTTCTGTCCGTAGTAGCTGTAGGGCCAGCCGTAGAAAGCGCCGTCACGAACCGAGGTCATGTAATCCGGCACGAGATCGTCGCCGATCTCGTCACGCTCGTTCACGGCGACCCAAAGCTCGCCAGTTTCAGGATTCCAGGAGAGCCCGTTCGGGTTGCGCAGGCCCGAGGCGAAGACCCGCGTGCGGCGGGTCGACCGATCCACTTCAAGGACAGCGGCGCGGTTCTTCTCCGCGGCTATGCCGTTTTCTCCAACGTTGCTGTTGGAACCAACGGTGACATAGAGCTTGCGTCCATCCGGACTTGCGATCACGTCCTTGGTCCAATGATGGTTGAGGTCCCCGGCCGGCAAGTCGATGATCTTTTCCGGCGACGTGCTGACTCGGGTCTGGCCATTGGAGTAGGGGAAAGCGACGAGCGCGTCGGTGTTCGCGACAAAGAGCTTGCCTTTGGACAGCGTCATGCCGAAGGGCGAATTGAGGCCTTCCGCGAACGTCGTGCCCACATCCGCAATGCCGTCGCCATCGGTGTCGCGCAGCAGCGTGATGCGATTGGCGCTTTTGGTCGCGGCGCCAGCCCGCTTCATAGCCAGGTCCATGAAGACCTTTCTAAGACTGAAGCCTTCGTCATGCTTGGCAGGGGCATTGGTTTCAGCAACCAGAACGTCGCCGTTCGGAAGCACATGCAGCCAGCGCGGATGGTCGAGGCCGGTGGCGAAGGCGTTCACTGTCAGCCCCTTCGCCGGGATCGGCATACCTCCTTTCTGCCAGCCTTTCGCCTCGGCGATGTTAACAGTCGGGATCAGCGTCGGTCTTGGTTTCGGTAAAGTGGGGTTGGGGCCATAGCCGGTTATTGCCCCGGTTTTTTGCGCCGGGATGCCGGCGCAGCTTGCCATGACGGCGCCCAACACCGCTACGAGTACGCTCCCTCGGAAGCCGGCATGCATCGGACGTCCTCCGCATGGATATGTGTCGCGCTCTTTGTGCAAACGGAAGTCAGTGGCTTATTCTTCCAATTGCTTCGAAAAAAACAGCGGCGCTCGTGATCCGAGGGCCAGGAATTCGCGACAGATCTGCTCTCGGCAGAAATATGGCGCTAGAAGATTGTGGCAACCGCGCGAATATCTGTCGCGCAATATGAATCTCAGATTCGTATCGCGCGAAATCGATACGGCTTGCGCTTTTCGGTATCGAGTTGCTCATGGGCCAACATGCGTTCGAATGGAACGAGACCGTGAACGGCGGGACCCACAATGACCCACCGATTGCACCAGCCGGTGAAACAGCTGTTGTTGCTGCTTAGCAAAACGCTGCAAATCTGCTAAAGTCTGCGATGGGAGGAGACGGATATCCAATCACTGCCGATAGCACAGCCAAATGTAGCTAAGGCGACACCCGGCGCATCACTTCCGCTCGCCTATTCCCTCGCGACGCTCTGCTGGCTCCTGTCCGCCGGCGTCTATATTGCCGCCAAGTGGGTTGCCCCCGAGATGCCGCCTTGGGCCCTCTGCTTCTGGCGGCTGACGCTCGCCTGCGCGATCCTGCTGCCTATCGTCCATCGTCATCACGGGGCGATGCTCGTGCTGATCCAATCCCGGGTGATCGAGGTGCTGGTCATCGGCGCCATCGGGCTGACCTTGTGTCAGGGCATGATCTACACGGGCCTCAACTACACCAACGCGACAACCGCCGGCATCATCATGGCGCTGTCGCCGATCATGACCATGGTGCTTGCCCGCTTCGTGCTTGGCGAGCCCCTCGGTGTCTGGAAAGCGCTTGGAGCGCTGGTCGCTCTGGCTGGGATGGTGGTGATCGTGGCGCGCGGCGACCTTGCCGCGCTGATGCAGCTACGGTTCAATCCCGGCGAGTTGTGGATCGTCGGCAGCGCGCTTTGCTGGGGCCTCTACACCGTGCTGCTGCGTCGCGCGAAATTCGGCATTGAGCTTCTGCCGATGGTGGTCCTGCTGCTGGGAGCCGGCGCGCTGGCCGCACTGCCTCTCTATCTCTGGGAACTGTTTTCCGGGGATCGTTCGGCGCTGCATGCGAACGGCCTTCTGGCCCTCGCCTATGTTGCCGGCCCGGGCGGCGCTCTGATGTACTATCTCTACAACCGCAGCGTCGAGACGCTTGGCGCCGGGCGCGCCAGCATGCTGCTCTATCTGCAGACCGCCTTCGTCGCCGTGCTCGCTTATCTGTTCCTTGGCGAAAGCTTGCACGACTACGATCTCGCCGGCGCCGCCTTCATCGTCGCCGGCCTGCTGCTCGCCACCGCGATCAAGCCGAGGCAGCGCACGGTGCGTGTAGCTTAGCGAACCTCAGCACCGTCGCTTCGGCCAGCAATTCGTAAGTCTTTGACAGTCCTTTCGGCCGGAGCGGCCCATGAGAGCTGCGTCACCGGTCGAGGTCCGTACGAAGAGGCTGCCGCGAAGGCCGCCTTCGATTTTCCTATCCGGCCCTGACGATCCGGAACCCTTCGACTTCCGCAATGACCGGCAGACCCTTCCATCGCTCTATGTCGTGCAGGACGATCAGTTGCCCAAGATCGCCGCCGATCGCGGTGTTGATGCGGTCGATGGTCTTCAGCTGCTCCCAAACACTGCCGACGGCATTGTTCAGCGGCGCATAGACGCCGTCGTGCTTGTGTCCGGTGATTTGGCGCTTCGAATAGACACAGTCGCCGGAGACGACCAGTTTGCCCCGCGCGGACTGGACGATGACGAATTGCTGTCCGATCGTGTGGCCGCTTCCCAGCCGTACATGGATGCCCGGCAGCACATCGTCCTTGTCGCCATCGATCAGCGAAACGCGGTGTTCGACCGATGCATCAAGGGCGGCGCGCAACGTGTCGGGATCGATGATGGCGGTGAGATAACCGAACCGCGGCGGCAATGCGATCGCCTCATACCAGGACAGCAATTCGCTTTTCTGGATATAGAGATTTGCATTCGGGAACTCGGCGATCGATCCCATGTGATCGAAATGCGCATGGGTCACAAAAATGTCGGTGATCGCGCCGGCTGCAATGCCAAGCTCGGCCAGCATGCGAACCGGCGAAATCCAGTGGGGAATGTCGAACTTCAGCGAGAAGGCTGTGCTCGTTTCCTGAATGAAGCCGGTGTCGACCAGCACGTTGCGGTCGCCATGGCGTAGCAGGACAAAGGAGAAGGGCAGATCGACCTTGCCATCGTCATACATGCCTGCGACGAGATCCACCCAGGGCTGCTGCTTCGATCGGGCGAATTCGACGACGTAAACCTCCCAATGCGTGTTTTCGCTTGTCATGCTTTCTCCTTCAGCGTTCCGCCAGCGAGCGGCCCAGGCTCGCCATGCCCACGGCAATGATCAGGATGGCGCCCTGCAACACATATTGCGAGAAGGTCGGGGCGCCGAAAATGTTGAGGCCGTTGAAGCCGAAGGCGATGATGAGAGCGCCGACCAATGTGCCGAGCACATGGAATTCCCCGTCACGCAGCGTCGCCGAACCAAGGAACACAGCCGCGAATGCGGTGAGCAAGTAGGAGTCCGCGGCGCTGGCCGTGCCGCTGCCGAGACGCGAGGCAAGCAGTATTCCGGTCAGCGCCGCGCACATTCCCGAAATGACGAAACCGAGGATCTTGATACGATCGACATTCACGCCGGCAAGGCGGGCAGCCACCGCATTGCCGCCCACGGCCTGGATCTCCTGGCCGAGCGGCGTTCGCTCGACCAGCACCCAAAGCCCGCCGAGAACGAGGATCATGACGATGATGTTGTTGGGAATGCCGAACAGCCAGCGGCCAAGGGAAAGCTGGAGAAATGCCTCCGGCACGCCCGCCACAATGGGAACGCCGGCGGAATAGGCGAAGGCCAGGCCTGTAAGGATCGTTCCGACGCCCAGCGTCGCAATGACGGAATTGACCTTGATCTTGGTGACGATGAAGCCGTTGACCAGACCGATCACCGCGCCCAGCGCGATGACGATGACCACCGCAAGCGGGATTGGCAGCTTGTCGTGGACGACGAAGCCGGTGATCAGAATGCCGTGCAGGCTGGCGGCAAAGCCTATGGAGAGATCGAGTTCGCCAACGACAACGGCCAGTGTCAGCCCGCCGGCAATGATCATGGCCAGCGAAGCCTGGTTCAGCACATTGGTGAAATTGCCCACGGTTGGAAAGGCGGCGGGCGACAGGATCGAAAACGTGACGATCATCGCCAGAAGCCCAATGATCGTCCCATAGCGGGCAAAGATACCGAGCGCCGCCTTGGTTCCGGGCGACAGACGCCGGGCGCTTATCGCAACATCGCTCATCAGGGATGGTCCTCCATCAGTGCTTAGGGTTCGACATAGCTTGCCTCGACGATTGCCTTCCGCGACATGGCTAGGCCGGTCAGCTCGCGAACGATGCGGCCTTCCGCCATCACCAGAACGCGATCGCACAGCTCAGGCAACTCGTCCGGTTCCGACGAAATCACCAGAACCGCCATTCCTGCCTCGGCTTGCTGGCGGATCAGTCGGTGGATCTCGGTGCGCGCTCCGATATCGACGCCTCGCGTCGGCTCGTCGAGGATCAGCACCTTCGGTATGCGTTGGAGCCAGCGGCCGATCGCCACCTTCTGCTGATTGCCGCCGCTGAGACGGCCGACCGGCGTGCTCGCGTTCCGCGCCTTTATCGACAGGGCGCGGATCATCTCGCCGGCCATAGACGTGCGGGCGCGGCGGTTCATCAGCGGCAGGTAGCGACCGAAAGCGACCCTGTCGAGATTGGCGATGCTCAGATTGAAGGCGATACTCTTGGACAGGAAGAGCGCTTCCGCCCGGCGCTCCTCCGGGACCAGCCCAAGCCCCACCTGGACGGCCGCCGCGGGGGAAGCGGGCGTATAGGGCCGGCCCATCAGCGCCATCTCGCCGCTGTCCGGCCGGTCCGCCCCGAAAAGCAGCCGCGCGAGCTCCGTTCGTCCGGCGCCGACAAGGCCGCCGATGCCCAACACTTCGCCGGCGTGAAGCTCAAGGCTGACGCCGCGGACTTTCGGCACCCGCGTCAGGTTCTTCGCTTCCAGCACGACACCGCCGCGTGCCCTTGCGGTGGCCGTCCTTTGAGTGTCGCGAATTGCACCGCCGACGATCGCCTCGACCAGCGCGGGGCGGTGGAGCGCGTCTCCGGCGAGTTCGGCGACGGAGCGGCCATCGCGGAAGACCGACACGCGCGTGCACAGGTTCAGGATCTCGTCCAGCCGGTGCGAGATGTAGAGCACCGACACCCCTGACGCGGAAAGATCGCGGACAATCGCAAACAGCCGTTCCGCTTCACCTGCGGCAAGCGATGCGGTCGGTTCGTCCATGACGATCAGGCGCGCCTTGCGCACCAGGGCGCGGCAAATGTTGATCAGCCATATCTCGGCCGTCGAAAGTCCCTTCACGCTGGCGTTGAGCGGCGCCGATATGCCGACGCGACCGGCGATCGGCGCAACGTCACGCGCGATTGCACGCCAATCGGTCAGCCCGAAGCGCGTTTTCTTCGGGACGCCCAGCATGATGTTCTGCAGCACGGTCATGCCCGGCACGAACGCAAGCTCCTGATGGATGAAGCTCATGCCGAGTTCGGTCGCCCGCTGCGGCGTGCCAATCTCCTGGCGGCGGCCGTCGAGCTCGATACGACCGGCGTCGGGGTGGTTCAGTCCGGCGAGGATGCGGATGAAGGTCGACTTGCCTGCACCGTTGGCGCCGACAAGGCCATGGATTTCACCCGGCGCAATATCGAGCGATACGCCCTTCAGCGCTTGGGTGCCGCCGAAGGCCTTTGCGATATCGCGTGCGACCAGCAATGGGACCGTCATTTCAGCGCCGCCCGGCTGCGGCGCACCTCTTGTGAACGCCGCCGCCAAACCAAGTCCTACTTTATGGCTTCCGGATGGTCCTTGAGGAAGGCGTCGACGGTTTCCTTGGTCACCAGCACCGCCGGAACCTCGGCTGCCTTGGCTTGCCATGCGCCGCCTGCGTCCTTGATGTCCTTCAACATCTTGACCATGTTGTAGCCCTCGGTGAAGCTGTCCTGCCAGGCCGTGGCGGTCATGAAGCCATTCTTGATGTTCTCCAGCGCCTGGGCATTGCCGTTGATGCCGTAGACGAGAACGTCGTCGCGCCCCTGGGCGCGCAACGAGCCGATAGCGCCAATCGCCGGGTCGTCCCAGCATCCCCAGATCGCCAGGTTTTCCTTGCCGGCCGGATGCGACGCCAGCCACGCATTGGCGTACTGGGCGCCGTCCTCGAAATAGCCGGGAATACGCACCTCGTTCTTGGTGACGGTGATCTCGGGGTGTTTGGCGACGATCTCGTCCATGACGACTTCGCGGTTCCGGCAGACTTCGCCGGTCCGGTAGGTGAGCGCCAGTATCGAGCCCTTGCCGTCCATCTTCTTGACCATCAGATCCACGACCGGAATCGCCATCGGGCCGCCCGAGCCGTTGGTTGCGGCAACGGTCGAGCCGAGCCCGCCGCCCCAGGTCACCACAGGTATTCCAGCGTCGCCTGCGGCGGCCAGACCGGCGCCGATCGACGAATAGGGAAACACCATGTCGATGATCGCATCCGCCTTGAGCTGCGCGAAATTCTGGATCGCCGCGTTCGCCTGGTCGGCGCTGCCGGCGGCATCCACGACGTTGGTCTTCCAGCCAAGCTCGTCGGCGGCCTTCGTCGCGCCCTGGATGTAGCGGACATTGTTGGCCTCGGTGGCGCTTATCGACACAACGCCAAGAAGCGGCTTGTCCTGCGCGGCAGCGCTGGCCGTCGCCAGCGAGAGCGCTCCTGCGGCAATAATGCAAGCTAGATTTTTCATGGTGTTCCTCCCTTCGCCTAGTCTGCCGTCAGAGCCCCTTGATAGCAAACCGTTTCGCTAACGTCCTGCAAAACGCAGTCCAATGCAAGCATGAATCCGCTGGACACAGGGATAAATCTGAACCAAAGTTCAGCGAAACGATTAGCTATCGGGGCAAAATGGCCACCATCAAAGACGTCGCCAGAACGGCAGGCGTATCGACTGCGACGGTTTCGGCCGTCATGAACGATACGGCCTTTGTCAGTCCCGAGCTGAGGGCTCGCGTCGTCACCGCCATTCGCGAGCTGCGCTATGAACCGTCGCTGGCCGCCCGCAATCTGCGTCGCAACCGCAGCCAGCTGATCGCCCTTGCGGTGGCCGATCTCTCGAACCCGTTTTACGCACGCATCGTCTGGTCGGCCGAGGCAGCGGTCGCGGCATGGGGTTATTCACTCGTTCTCTTCAACAGCGATGAAAAGCCCGACACCGAACGGCGCATCCTGTCGCGGATTCGCACCCTCGGTTGCGACGGAATGGTTCTGGTTCCGGTGGGCGCCGCAAATCAATATCAGCCGCATGAGTTCGAAGGCATCGCGACCGTTCTTCTAGGTCGACCGATCGAAGGCAACAGCGCCGATACGGTGAGCATAGACAATCGGGCAGCCGGCAGGCAGGCGGTCGACTACCTGCTCGATCTTGGGCATCGCCGCATAGGTTCGGTCACCGGGCCGATGCAACTGTCGACCAGCAAGGGCAGGCTTGACGGCATGATCGACGCGATGGCCGCGCGGGGATTAACTCCGCAGCCTGGCCATGTCAGGTCCGGCGAATTTCGCGAGGAGGCCGCCTATTCGGTGGCCCGCGACATGATGGGTTCGCCCGACCGTCCCACGGCGATCTATGTCGCGAACGGCGTCATGGCGATCGGCGTGATGCGCGCCATTGCCGATCTCGGCTTGCGCTGTCCGCAAGACGTCTCGGTCGCCTCTACCGACACCGTCGCAGGCGCCGGAGGCCTGAAGCCGCGACTGACGAGAACGGAACATCCCATTGCCGACATGACTAACGAAGCGCTGCGCCTGCTCGTCGACCGCATCGAGGAAAGAGTGTCGGAGCCCGTGCGCAACATCGTTTTTCAGCCGGCACTGATCGTTGGCGAGAGCTGCGCGCCGCTGCGTAAGGATATCGGGTGACGGACCCGCAATGGTGCGGAACAACGAGCCTCAGAGCACCGCTGAAGCGAAGCCGGATCATCGAAGCCGGCCGTGCTGAACAATGGCCCGCCGACGCCCAGATCGACCTTGAGGAGCACGAAGTCGTCTTGGCCGACGGCCGCACCCCACATCAACTCCGCAATGGCCGAGCAGTTGCTCTCATTTTCGGCGAAGATCGGCTGTTCGAGGGTCGGCCCAAACAAGGTCGGAACGATACTCGCGCACAGCACACCGCCGCACCTAAGGCGCTACGCCTTGACCAGCGACATTGGTCGATCCCGTGTCAGTCGATCCGAATGCTTGAGACCCCAGTGCGCAAGCGGAGCAAGAGCGTCGTCCAGCTCCAGACCTAGGTCAGTCAACGAGTATGCGACGCGAGGCGGAACCTCCCCAAAATCGTGTCGGTCAAGGAGTCCGTCCGCCACCATCTCTCGCAAATGCTGGATGAGCATCTTCTCGCTCATGTCGGGAATAAGGCGACGCAACTCGCCAAACCGCCGCGGCTGCTTCCGGCAAAGCCAGAGGATCGTGCCTTTCCACTTGCCGCTGATCACAAGGAATGCCGGCCCCAGGCCGCAGGCTTCAGGTAAGTTCGTTGCCATCACATCGCTCCGATAGGGTACCTACAAAATAGTAGGTACTTGCCAAACCGGCGGTAAGTCAATCACCTTGCGCCTCCCTCGTGGCGTTATCGCGCCGCAGGCAAGCAAAAGGACTTTCCCATGGATATCCCATCCAAGAATTTTTCCGCCGCACCCGATCCACGACGCTGGATTGCATTGGCGGTACTTTGCGTAGCCTTCTTTATGGTTTGCCTTGACGGACAGATCGTCCTCCTCGCCTTACCCTCGATCGAGGCACAACTCGGTTTCACCCCATCCGCGGTGCAGTGGGTGATGAGCGCCTACATGCTGGCTCTGGGCGGGCTTCTTCTTCTCGGGGGTCGAGTATCGGATCTGTTGGGTCGGCGGCGCCTGTTTATGGCGAGCACAGCTGCTTTCCTTGTCGCCTCGCTGGCGTGCGGGCTTTCCGGCAATCCAGGATTTCTCATCGGTGCCCGGGTTGTTCAAGGAATTGCCGCTGCCGTATTGACCCCCAGCGCCCTATCGATCCTCATGACCACCTTCGAGGGAAATGAACGGAATCGAGCCCTGGGGCTATGGTCCGCGATGGGAGCCGGCGGGGCCACCGCCGCGCTGCTGGTGGGTGGACCGCTTGCCGATTGGCTCGGTTGGCGCTGGGTGTTCTTCATTAATGTCCCCATCTGCGCCATGATCCTGGGGCTCAGCCCGTTCACGCTGCGCGAGAGCCGTGCTATCGGCAGCCGCGGTGGCTTCGATCTCGGCGGCGCCGTGACGATTACCGCGGCGCTCGTGGCATTCGTACTGGCGATCACCGAGGTTCCCAGCGTTGGCTGGGCCCATCCGCAAACCCTGGGCCTGTTGGGTGCAACGCTCGGACTGCTCGGCGCATTCGTGTTGATCGAAAGGCGGGTGAATAACCCGCTTGTTCCCCTTGCCATCTTTCGGTCTCGCTCATTTGTCGGCGGGAACCTGACCATGCTCTTCGCCGGGGCGCTCGTATTCGGCATGGCACTTTTGGTGTCGCTTTATGCCCAGAAGGTCCTGGGTTACTCGCCGCTTGTCGTTGGCCTTGGCACGATGATCTATGCAATCCTGTCGATCGTCTCCTCAACACTGACGGGTAAATGGATCGGCCGGGCCGGGGCGCGTGCGATTGCCGTGATCGCCATGCTCTTGATGGGCGCTGGGTGCGCACTCTTCACCTTCATTGTTCCCGAAGGCACCTACCTCGCGCATCTGCTTCCGGGCTTGATCGCCTTCGGGCCTGGTATCGGAATGGCTGCCGTTGCCGGTTCCGTTGCAGCTCTCTCGAAGGTCAAGGAAGCCGACGCAGGCCTCGCGTCCGGGATAAACAGCGCGATGTTCCAGATTGGCGCTGCTCTGGGGGTAGCTATCACCGCCACCGTCGCTGTCTCGATGACGGGGACGTCGGATACCCCCGCAGCACTGACCGCAGGGTATGCGGCGGGCTTTTGGGCCTGTGTGATCATCGCCGCCACCGGTGCAACGCTTGCGCTGCTCCTTCTTTCGCGGGACAGAACGCCGGCCCCTGCGCCGGTGCACGTCGGGGTATGAGGAATTGGGGAGCCGCCGTCGCGGCTCCCCTACCAGATGCGCAAACGCGAGGCGGCACAGCCTGCGACGGGCCATATGGGTTGCATCATACAAGTCAATATGTAGGCTGTGCCGATGCTTAGACGCGTCTACGAAACCAGAACTGCTCAGCAGCGCGCGCCCCGGCCCGATCGAGTTCCGCGACGCCTTGGGCCGACAGCGAATCGAGTTGTAGTTGCCCCGCGTCGACGACGATACGCTGGCTGACGTCGCCGACGTGGTTGCCCAGCCTGGCTCAGCGCGGCCAGAGTTGTGCATTAGATATTTGAGGTCCACATGCCGCTGCTTGGCGGCAACGCATCGAGGAGAGCAAGATGGTTATTCGTCAATGGCGCGCTCGCGCCGCGGCGTCCAATCCGCACGGTTATCCCAACCACTTCAGAACCAGTGTCCTTCCGGCATTGCTCCAGACGGCCGGATTTCTCGGAGCGCAGTTGAGCGTGCGCAAAGTTGATGCCGAAATCGAATTTCAGGTGCAGACCCGGTGGCAATCGATGGAGGCCATCGGCAGATTTGCCGGGTCAGATGTCGAAAAGGCGGTCGTCGAACCGGGCGCTGTCGCCGAGCTGCTCTCCTTCGATCCGCGTGTATGCCACTACGACGTCATTGAGGACGCAGGGAAGTCGTCCGGATCAAGCGGAGCCTGACCGAGTGTTCCAGCCATCATCCCGTGCAAAACTCGAATTCCAGCCGACCGCCGGGAGTGTATCCCGCATCGCCGCGCGAGGAGAGGATGACGAACCGCTTGCCGGCGGGCAGCGAACCCCGAAGCTGGGTTCATTTTGGACGCTGGTGCACCGCCTCCCCGGGAGGCCGAGAATGTCGGCAGCGGCGAGGGATATGGCGCCATCCACGACGGCTTCACCCGCCTTTCCCGCTCTTTCGCCGGATCAGCTCGAAAACACCTGAAATATCCTCATCTCCGAATCCGCCTCCCACCCGTTTGCGGAACAGGTCCAGCATGGGGTCGAGCAGATCGGTGGCGACGCCCTGCTCCCGGGTAGCTGTGAGGATGTTGTCCAGTGAGGCGGCCTGCATCCCGAGGTTCGACACCACATTCACGCCATGCCTGCCGCTGTCGATCTTCTCCGCATATCCCGGCAGCTCGCCCATCATCGCGGTCATCCATGGGCCAAGGAGCTTGAGGAAAGCGCCCGCGCCAATGCCTTCGGAATCTACGAGCGCGGTAGCGTGGAAGAAGCCGGCGAAAAGGCCATACATGCCGCTAAGAAGGGCCAAGTCGTGCAGCGATGCCAGCCCGGCATCCCCGCCGAGATAGTTCGCGGCGCCAAGCGCCTCGAGCGTTCGGGCGTGCGCATCGAAGGCCGCTTTGGAGCCGCTGTAGAGGATAAGCGCATGTTCGCCGCCGATCATCGGAGGCGTCGCCATGATGCCGCCGTCGAGATAGGCGGCGCCCAGCTTGGCAATCCGCTCGGCCGTGGCGCGCGCCTGTGCCGGCGTGCCGTTGGTCAGATTGACCAGCGAACGCCCGGAGAGCGCCGATGCCGCATCATCGATCACCGAATCCGACGCGGCATAGTCCAGCACGCACATCACGGTGACGTCGCTTGCGGCGGTCGCGTCGGCGGCGGACTTCACCTCGCGCGCGCCTTTGGCAAGCAGTGATGCGGCCTTGCCGGGCGTGCGGTTCCAGACCGTGACCGTGTGGCCCTGCGAAAGAAATCGGGCGGTCAGCGCCTGCCCCATAGCCCCGAGGCCGAGGATCGAGATATTGGCCATGTACGTGCGTCCTTCTACGTTCCGAATTGCAGCCCCGCCCCACGGCGGCGGCTACAAAGAGATGCAATATTGGACGCAGAAGCAGTAGTGGGTTATCTGTAGACCTATCGTCCACATTTAGGAACGATGAGAGCTCCGGATGCTGAATCTCAACGACCTCCTCGTTTTCGTTCAAGTAGTTGATCATGGCGGCTTCGCTGCGGCGGGGCGTGCCCTGGGCATCCCCAAGTCCACTCTCAGCAAGCGGCTCTCCGAGCTGGAAAAGGCGATTGGCGTGCGTCTGGTCCAGCGGACCTCGCGCAGCTTCACCGTGACCGAGATCGGCCGAGATTTTCATCGTCATGCCGCCGCCATGCTGATCGAAGCGGAGGCGGCCGAGCATGTGATCAAGGGTCGCCTTGCGGAACCGAGCGGAACGGTGCGGATCACGGCATCGCTGCCGATCGCCCAGTTCCGTCTAGCGGCGATCCTCCCGCGTCTCGCAGCGAGCTATCCGAAGGTCCGCATCATGCTCGACGTCTCCGACAGGTTCGTGGACATCGTGCAGGAAGGTTTCGACATCGCCATCCGCAACCACTTCGCCCCGTTGCCGGATACCGAACTCGTGCAACGTCGCATCGATTACGACCCCGCCTGGCTCGTCGCCTCGCTCGACTATATTCGGAAGAACGGCATGCCTTCTCGACCCGAGGAAGCGAACGGGCTCGATGGGATTATGGCATCGTCGTCGGAGAGGGTCTGGACGCTTCACGATGGGCAAGGCGTCGTTGCGGAGGTCACGCCATCTCCGCGCTATATCGCCAACGAAACCGTCTCCTTGCGGGAAGCCGCGAGGGCCGGGCTCGGCGTGGCTTGCCTGGCGGGCAGCTTCTGTGCGCCGCTGATCGAGTCCGGCGCGCTTGTCCGCATCTTACCGGACTGGACAGCGCGTGGCGTGGCGACGACTCTGCTGATGCCGCATCGTCGCGGGCAGCTCCCCTCCGTTAGGGTCGTTGCCGACCATCTGATCGCTGAACTCTCGCAACGGCCACAAGGTGCAGACCCAATCAATGCAGACTGATAGTCCTAGGGCGGGTACGTTGGAATCCTGGGCCGATCGCTGGGGCGTCGTGGGCGCCGAAGTGTGATGTCCGCTCACGTGGACCAGACCCCAAATGTCGCAAAATGAGGGCCGAGCCGTCATCGCCTCAAAGGATTCGAACTCAATCAGTCGCCGCCCCTGCTAGGCTGGCGTGCTCTGGCCGGCGCGTGCGCCGTAGGCGGCGGCAAATGGCGGTGTTTGGTGCACCCGAAGGGATTCGAACCCATGACCTCTGCCTTCGTACGGCAAGGTTTACCTGGAACGTAGCCATATCATCGCAGTCGGCTGTTGTGGCGCAGCACGAGGCCGACCGCGCCGAGCAATGCATCGTTCTCCGTGTGCTTGCCAACGATTATCCGCGTGCGCAGCGCGGGCGCCACATCGCGGGACTTGATGAGCGTGTGGCGTTCATATGACGCGATCAGTGGCGCCAGGAGAATGTCGCCCGCCAAGGCCATGCGGCCGCCGATGATAATGAGCGGCGGATTGAGCACCGAACCGATCAAGCCGAGCCCACGTCCGGCGAACTCGGCGGTGTCCTCGATCATCCGCAGCGCCCTTACGTCGCCCTGCTCGGCCATCATGATCACGTCGTCCATCGTGACCGGCCGCCGCACGATGCGCGAAATCTGCTCGAGCGGCCGGGCAAAGCTGGCATAGAGCTCCAGGCATCCGCGATTGCCGCACCGGCAAAGGTCACCGCCGGGATCGATGCTGATATGCCCGAATTCGCCGGCGCCGCCGGCGATGCCGCTCACCAGCCGGCCATGCTGGACAATGGCCCCGCCGACCCCCAGATCGACCTTGAACAGCACGAAATCGTCCTGGCCTACGGCAGCCCCCCACATCAGCTCCGCAATGGCCGAGCAGTTGCTCTCATTGTCGGCGAAGATCGGCTGTTCGAGGACCGGCCCGAACACATCGCGGATGTTGACCCCGGCCCAGGTCGGAACGATACTCGCGCGCAGCACCACTCCTTCGCGGCTGACTGGGCCTGAGACGGAGACCCCAACCCCCAGGAGCCCCGCCATCGGCAGACCGTTCTCTTCATAGCATCGGGCAATTACTGACTTGGCGAGCTGGGCCGCCTGCTGCGGCTGGTAGTCCAGACCCATGGGGATAGTTTGTTCGGCAATGAAAGAATGCGAGACGTCGGCGACGACGCATCGCATTTCGTCGAGGCCCAGATGGATGCCGACGCAGGTGCCCGCAGCGGGATTGAGCGTCAATGCCGTGGCAGGCCTGCCGATACCCCTGGCCGCGTCATGATGGGCCGAGGATTCGATCACCATCCCCGATTTTCTCAAGCCATTGAGCGCGGTTGAAACCGTCGACCGCGCCAAACCGGTAATGCGGGTAATTTGCGACGCAGAAAGCACGCCGCGCTCACGCAGGCATCGGACGATCAGGCTCTCCGGCGACGCGGACGGCCTGTCGATCAGCCAATTTCTAAGCGAAGGTTTGTTCATGATGAGCACAAAGGACGTTGACTGATAGCCCAAATATGTCATCTTGGAAAGAACGGAGATTACTGCATCTCACCGGCCACGACCTCAAATCGCGGGCCACAAGCGGTCGATACGAACCGTGCATCACCTATGGGAGTGAAACGATGAAATATCTGAGGACGGCCTTTGCGGCCGCTACCGCCTTCACCTTGCTTACCGGAGCAGCACTCGCGGAGCCCAAGACCAACCTCTTGCACCAATGGGCGACCGGATCGGACGCCCAGGCTATCGCCAAGCTCGGCGAGATGTTTACCGCCAAGGGCGGCGCCTGGCAGCAGACCTCGATCGCAGGCCATACAGCCAACACATTGGCCAAACTGCGTGCCGATGTGATCGCCGGCAACGCACCTCCCGCTGTGCAGCTCAAGGGCCCCGAGATCGCCGAATGGAACGAGACGGGCATGACAGCCAATCTCGACGACCTGGCGAAGGCGGAAAATTGGGAGAAGGTCGTCGCTCCCGAATTGCTGCCGGTGATGAAGCCGACGGGGAATTGGGTGGCGGCGCCGATGAACATCCACCGCATCAACTGGCTGTGGGCATCGCCAAAGGTCATGAAGGATGCGGGCGTCACCGAGATGCCGAAGACATGGGCGGAATTCAACGCCGCCTGCGACAAGATCGTGGCCAGCGGCAAGATCTGCATTTCGCACTCGACCGCCGACTGGACCGACTCGACGGTTTTCGAAGTGGTCGTGTACGGTCAGGACCTCGATCTCTACAAGAAAGCTTTCGTCGAGGGCGACGTCGATGCCATGCGCAGCGACGGCATGGTCAAGGCCTTCGAGCAGTTCCGCACCATGACCTCGAAGTACATGGACCCCGGCATGAATGGGCGTGACTGGGATACCATGTCGCACCTGGTCGGCCGCGGCGAGGCCGCCTTCCACATCATGGGCGACTGGACGATCGGCCTGCTGACGGCTGGCGGCTTCAAGGAGGGCACCGATTATGTCTGCGCCCAGGCGCCGACCGATTGGGGCAAGCCCGGCTTCATCCTGAATTCAGACTCGGTTGTGTTCTTCAAGCAGAAGGACCCGGACTACATCGAGGGACAGAAGCTGCTTGCCAGCATCATCCTATCGCCCGAGTTCCAGACCATTTTCAATCAGACCAAAGGCTCCATCCCGGCCCGCCTCGACGTCGATCTTTCGAACGGCTTCAATCCCTGCCAGCAACTCTCGCAAAAGGATCTGCAAGCCTCGATCGCCGCCGGCACGCTCGTCCGTTCCATGGCGCACAACATGACGGTGCCGCAAAAAGTCCGCGGCGCAATCATGGATACAATCACCGAGTTTGTGGCGACGCCGGATATGAGTGCGCAGGACGCGGCCAATGCCATGGCGGATGCGGCCGAAGCGCAGAAGTGAAGCTGCCGATGATGGCCGGGGGCGAAGCGCCCGGCCTGACTTCGCCGGAGCAGCCCGATGTCCACCCATGACCTGATTGTACCGGCCGCAGCCGCCACGACCCGTCCGTGGCGCGAGCGCCTTGGCACGATGGTGCCCATTCTGGTGCTGGCGCCGTCGATAGCGGCGAGCTTCGTCTATGTTTTCGTCTTCACGCTCTGGACGCTCTACATCTCGCTGTCCAATTCGTCGCTGTTGCCGACCTATGGGTTCGTCGGCCTCGACAATTACGCTTCGCTCTGGGCAAACCGGCGCTGGAACATCGCCTATACGAATCTCTTCCTGTTCAGCGGCTTCTATATCGTTGGCTCGATGGCGGTTGGCCTGCTGCTCGCGATCGCGATCGACCAGCGCGTCCGCGGCGAGGCGGTTTGGCGCACTATCTTCCTCTATCCGTTGGCGGTGTCCTTCATCGTCACCGGTACGGTGTGGAGCTGGCTCTATAACCCTGTCGACGGTATCCAGGCCTTCGTTCGCGGGCTTGGCTGGACCGACTTCAGCTTCGCCCTGACGGCCAACCGCAACACGGCGATCTATGCGGTGATCATAACCGGTATCTGGCAGTCGTCCGGCTTCGCGATGGCACTTTTCCTGGCCGGTCTGCGGTCGGTCGATCCGGATCTCGTCAAAGCCGCGCAAATCGACGGCGCGTCGGTTTTCCGGACCTATCGCAGGGTCATCCTGCCCACCATCGCCCCGATATTCCTGGCGGTGGCGGTCATTCAGATACAATTCGCCATCAAGACCTTCGACCTGGTGGCGGCGTTGACGCGGGGTGGGCCAGGCGTGTCCACCACCTTCCCCGCCATCTATGTCTACGACCTGATGTTCCAGCGCGGGCAAATCGGCGAGGGTGCCGCCGCGGCGATGATGATGCTCGCGGCAGTCGCGGTGGTGCTGGTGCCGTACTCGTTGTGGATCGTCTGGCGCCGGCGGGCGGAGGGCCGCAATGGCTGAAATTGCCCCCAATGCCAGCTTTGACCCGGCCCGCCCCAATCCGACCGGCTTTGATCCGGAAGCTGCCGCAGCCACGCGCCGGCATTTCTGGAGCCGCTTCCTTGTTTATGCCGTGCTGGCGCTTTTCGCGATGGTCTATCTCGTGCCGTTGCTGGTGGTGATCTTCAACTCATTGCGCGAGCAGTCGGAGATTGCCCGCAACGGCCTCATCTCCGTACCTCGCAGCTTCCGGTTCGATGCGTGGGCGCAGGCCTGGGGATCCTACTGTGTCAGCGGTACCTGCGAGGGCATGAAGCGCAATTTCTTCAACTCGCTGGCGATGACGATCCCCGCCACAATCATCTCAACCATTCTCGGCGCCATGAACGGCTACATCCTCTCCAAATGGCGCTTCAGGGGTTCCGAACTGATCTTCAATCTGATGCTGCTCGGCGTATTCATGCCCGGCCAGATTTCGCTGATGCCGTGGGCGTTCCTGCTCGGCAAGCTCGGCCTGACCAATTCCACATATGGGCTGGTGTTGATCCACGTCGTCCAGGGCATCTCGTTCACCACCCTGTTCTGCCGCAATTTCTACGTCAGCATACCGGACGACCTTATCAAGGCGGCGCGCATTGACGGCGCCGGCTTCTGGCGAATCTTCCGCAAGATCATCCTGCCCCTGTCGCCGCCCATTCTGATTGTCACCGTCATCTGGCAGTTCACCGGCATCTGGAACGAGTATCTGTTCGGCGTCGTCTTCACGTCGGGCCAGCAGCAGCCGATTACGGCGGCGTTGGTCGCGCTCACGGCCGGCGGCACGACCGCACGTGCTTACGATGTGATGAGCGCAGCCGTGCTGATCGGCGCGTTGCCACCGCTGCTGATCTATCTGTTCGGTGGCAAATACTTCGTGCGCGGCCTCACGCAGGGCGCCATCAAATGAGGCGTCGCCCATGTCCGCGTTGATGATCCGCAACCTTCACAAGAGCTACGGCTCGCTCGAGATTCTTTCCGGCATCAATCTCGAGGCTAAGACCGGAGAATTCGTCGCGCTTGTCGGTCCGTCGGGTTGCGGCAAGTCAACCTTGCTCGCCATGATTGCCGGCCTGGAAACCGTCACGTCGGGAGAGATTTGGATCGGCGACCGGCTGGTGAACTCGGTGCAACCCAAGGACCGCGACATTGCGATGGTGTTCCAGTCATACGCCCTCTATCCCACGATGACGGTGCGCCAGAACATCACCTTCGGCATGGAAAGCCGCGGCGTGCCCAAAGCGGTGCAAGCGGAAGCTGTCCAGCGCGTTGCCGCACTCCTGCAGATCGAACAGCTGCTTAAACGCAAGCCTGGCCAGCTCTCGGGCGGCCAGCGGCAGCGCGTTGCGATGGGGCGTGCCCTCGTCCGCGACCCGAAGCTGTTTTTGTTCGACGAGCCCCTGTCCAATCTCGACGCCAAGCTGCGCGTCGACATGCGTACCGAAATCAAGAAGCTCCACCATCGCGTCGGCAAGACCACGGTGTATGTCACCCACGATCAGGTCGAGGCGATGACGCTTGCATCCCGCATTGCGGTGATGAACCAGGGCTCGGTACAGCAGTTCGACACGCCGAAGCGGATCTACGACCGGCCGACAAACATGTTCGTTGCCGGTTTCATGGGATCGCCGGCGATGAATTTCATCCCGGCGCGGCTTACCGGCTCGACCAGCATCTCGGTACGCGCCGCTGACGGCAGCGACGCCAGCCTTGCCCTTGCTGCGCCGATGCCCGCCGGTGCGCCAAAGGACGTCGTGCTCGGTATCCGGCCGGAACACATCTACCGTTTCACGACCGACCTGAAGTCGCGCAAACCTGCTGTGGCGTCCATGCAGGCGCCGGTCGAGCTGGTCGAGCCGACCGGGGCCGAGACGCTTGCCGTGCTCAGGCTGGGTGACCTGGAGATCACCGGCCGCTTCGAGCCGGACGACGCTCCCGTCATGGGCGAGACGATAACGCTGGGCATCGATATGTCGCGCGCCTGCCTGTTCGATCCAACAACCAAGGCGCTTCTGTAATTTGATGTCCGTACAATTCGCAACCTATCCGAGCTTGGCCGATCGGGTCGTGCTGATCTCCGGCGGCGCCTCCGGCATCGGCGCCGATATGGTCCGCGCCTTCGCCTCGAATGGCGCCCGGGTAGCCTTTCTCGATGTGCAGGACGAACCAGCGGAGGCGTTGCTGCGCGAGCTCGGCGGTGCCGCCGGGCGGGCTCCCTTATATCTCCATTGCGACGTGACCGACGTCGATGCGTTAAAGGCGTCGGTAGAAGGCGTGCGCGCGCGGCTTGGTCCGGTCGCCGTCCTGGTGAATAACGCTGCCAATGATCAGCGCCATCCCATCGACGCAGTGACGGCCGAATATTGGGACCGCAGCTTCGACATCAATCTCCGGCATCACTTCTTCGCCGCTCAAGCTGTGCATCCGCATATGCAGGAACTCGGCTTCGGCTCGATCATAAACTTCTCCTCCATTGCCTGGCGTTTCGGAGCGGACCAGATGGTGGCCTACGCCACCGCCAAAGGGGCTGTGGTGGCGCTGACGCGTGCGTTGGCGCGGTCGTTCGGACCCGACAACATCCGCGTCAATGCAGTCGAACCCGGCGCCGTCATGACCGAGCGGCAGCGCGAGCTGTGGTTCAAGACGCAGGAGGCAGTCGACCAGACGGTGCAGCGGCAATTGATCCGTCGCGTCCTCCTGGGCGAGGAGATTGCACGGACCGTGCTCTTCCTGGCAGCGGATGACAGCCGCATGATCACGAAGCAGTCCATCACCGTCGATGCCGGCCTGCGCTAGTGACCCCTCTCCGCCCTCCATTGGAACCGCCAAGCTGATGCTTCGTCTCGGCCTCAACCCCTACGGACTGACCTACTATCTCGGACTGCAGGGCCGTGGCACGCCGCGGCACAATCCGGACGGCGTGGGACTGGAAGGCTTCATCGCGCTGGCGCAGGAACTGGGCGCACGCACGCTCGAGATCTACGAACCCTGGTTGACCGACTTGCCGGATGCCGAAATCGTCGCGCTGCGCAAGCGTATGAGTGCGCTCGATATTGTCCCCGTGGTGAGCGGCGGGCTGCTGGTGGCAGGTCCGCTGGACAACGCATTTCGGGCTGCGCGCCTGCTCGAGGCGACGACGATCCGTATCGCACTGACGCCTGTCCTGTGCGGCGACCGCAACGCCTGGGGCCGGAAATGGAGTGAGTTCAATACGACGATCCGCGCTGCGTTGACAGATTGGGGACCGCGTGCGGCGGCCGAGGGCCGGGTACTCGGCATCGAGAACCATCAGGACTTCGGCAGCGACGAACTGGTCGCGTTCTGCGAGCTCGGCGGACCGGGCGTCGGCATCACCTACGACACCGGCAACACTTTTCCTGTCGGCGAGGCGCCGCTTGCCTTCACGCAGCGGATCGCACCCTATGTCCGCCACGTTCACCTCAAGGACTATCGCGTGCAGTTCACGGATGAGGGCTACCGTCTGGTCCGCTGCGCGATCGGCGACGGCGCCGTGCCTTTTGGCGAACTGGCAGCCATCCTTGGCGAGCACCACGACACGCTGACGGCGGTGCTCGAACCGGGCGCGCTGGAGGCCCGTCACGTTCGCTGTCTCACGGACGACTGGTGGAACGGATATGCGCCGAAGACCGCACGCGAGTTCGCGGCCTGCATGAGTGCTGCGCGCGCGAACCGTCTTGCGGACGACGCCGACTACCGCACGCCATGGGAGCGCGACAATGACGGCGCGCTCGTTTCGTATGAGCTCGACATGATCCGCCGCAGCGCCGCCAATATGAAGAAGTTCGGTTTCATTGCAATGGAGAGATCAGCATGACCACCCGAGACCTCAGCGGCCTGACCGCCTTCGTCACCGGCTCGGGACGCGGCCTCGGCCGCGTGATGGCCGACCGCTTGGCCGAACTTGGCGCAAACGTCGCGGTCCACGACCTCGATTGGGCCCGGCCATCTCAATATGGTGAATTCGCGGACCTCGGCGACTCTGCCCGGGGCTTGGAGAAGCATGGGACACGGGTGACCGCGGTCACCGGCAATATAGGCGACAAGCAAGCTGTCGCCGAAATGAAGAGGAAGATCGAGGCGGACCTCGGCGACGTGCACATTCTGGTCAACTGCGCCGGCGGCGACATCGGCGCCAAGGGCGTAAAGCCCAGTCCCAACAACGCACTCGACATCGACTACGACGACATCAAGGTTCTAACCGAGAACAATCTCATCGGCACGATGTTGGTTTGCCAGGCGTTCGTTCCGCCGATGGTCAAGCGGGGCTCGGGCTCGGTGATCAACATCGCCTCGGCGGCAGCGCATATCGGCTGCTCACCCGAGGTGGTCTACTCAACGCTTAAGGCGGCCGTCGTCCATTATACGCGCTGCCTCGCCAAGGAATTGATCGACGATGGCGTACGCGTCAATGCGGTAAGCCCTGGCGCCACCAAGACGGCACGGTTCCAGGCGAGTCGCGTGGTCGATCCGCAGCGCATGGATTCGAGCAAGAAATCGCTGAACCGGTATGCGGAGCCTGAAGAGATCGCCGAAGCGGTGGCCTTCCTCGCCGGTCCGCGCGCGCGCTTCATCAACGGGCAGGTAATCCGTGTCGATGGCGGTTTCACAATCTTTCCAGGTTAAGCCGCAACCATTGCCGGTTTCGGATGAGTATTTGATCGTGCCGTGACCCGATAAAACTGTTATCGTGCCCTCGCGTCGGGGGCGAAACCATGCAGATCGAGGGGATGGGTTCGGGCAGCATCGGCCGCTGTTTGGCGGTTGTCCGTTGGCAGAGGCGTTACGCTGATGGCGCCAGTGCCGCCTCACAGCGCTGCAACGGCGCTAGCCTCCGGATCCGCGGCAAATGACGGATAATGCCAACGTCCTTGATGCAGTAGTAGTCGGGGCCGGCTGGGCCGGTCTGGGCGTCAGCTATTCGCTGGCTCGGCAAGGCTTGCGCCATGCCGTATTGGAGCGCGGCCGCATCGGAGAGACCTGGCGCACCCAGCGGTGGGATTCCTTCCGGATGAATACGCCCAACGTGCAGACCGTCATGCCCGGCGACTGCTATGACGGTTCGGATCCGTTCGGTGCCCTGACGCGCAACCAGTTCGTCGCCCTGCTTGAGGATTTCGCCAGGCGAAACGAATTGCCGGTCGAACCGGACACTGTGGTGACCGAGCTCGCCGGCGGGCACGAGAATGGCGGCTATCGGCTGATCACCTCGCGCGGAACACTTTTGGCACGCAACGTGGTGATCGCCAGCGGCAACTTGAATTGTCCGGTGCGCCCAGTTTGGGGCCGCTGCGTTGCCGCCGGGCCTGCGCCAGATCGATGCTTCTGATTATCGCAGCGCCGCTGATCTCCCGGCTGGAGCGGTGCTGGTGGTCGGAAGCGGCCAGTCCGGTGCCCAGATCGCGGAAGAACTGGCGGAAGCAGGCCGAACAGTCTTCCTTGCCACCAGCCGGGTCGGGCGGCTCTCGCGGCACTACAGAGGTCGCGACATCATGCTCTGGCTCGTCGAAAGCGGATTTCTCGACGTGCGTCGAGACGAGATCATTCGACTTGCGGGGCGCATTCCACCTCGTGGTCTGCTTGGGGTAGAACACACGATAAGCCTGCAAGGGCTCGGCGCCCAAGGTGTCGTGCTGCTGGGGCGGTTCGTCGAAGATGACGGCCGTCTGTCATTCGCCGACGATCTCGAAGAGCATGTTCGTTTTGCGGATGAGGCCTCCGCCAACGTCAAACGCTATATCGACGAATACATCAGCCGCTCCGGAATCGATGCCCCCGTTTCGGAACCCGACCCAGCGGAGACTGTCGCAGCGCAGCTGCCGAATCCGGCTGTCCGTTCTCTTGATGCTGCCGAGTCCGGCATCACGACCGTGGTGTGGTGCACCGGATTCAAGGGCGATTTCAGTTGGGTGAGGCTTTCCGGTCTGCTCGACCCGGAAGGACAGCCTGTTCACGAGGATGGCGTGGCCGCCCTGCCAGGCATCTACTTCGCCGGGTTGGATTTCGCCTCCACGCGCAAATCAGGCATAATATTGGCGATTGCCGAGGAGGCCCATCGCCTTGCGGAACACATCGTGCGGCGTTCGTGACGACCTGGACACCGTCGGCAGGTTTCTAAACCCCCAAGCGGTGAACGGAAGCCGTCACGCCGCCTATCACAGCTTCCTGCAAGCACGCGGCCTTCCGCTGCGAGATGACCTTGTGATCGGCGGTGCAGAGGCGCGCAAGGCTGCGTTTGCCAATGTCACGGCGCTGGCCGCCCGCATGGACCGGCCGACCGCGCTTTTCGTCGAATCCGATCTTGCCGCCGTGACCGCCCTGCACGCATTCGAGGAGGCCGGGCTCTCCGTGCCGGGCGACATAGCGGTCATCGGGTGTGGCAATATCGACGAGGGCGAATTCAGTCATACGGCATTGACGACGATCGGTCCTGAAACGGCCCACTACGACCATTTTGCCGATCATCTGATCTCATTGATTTCGGCAACACCGGGCGCAATACCTACCCTTTTCAGCGTTTCGTGGCAGTTGGTCCGTCGCACGTCCGCATGAGCAGGATCGCCGCTATTTGACGCCTACGCTTTCAGGCCAGAGCGCCTGGATTTCCTTTGGCAGCGCATCTCGCACCTTTGCCGACTGGCCAAGGTCGATATGCCGTGCAAGCACGCGATATACCGAGCGTACTGCATCCTCGGGATCGACAGGACGGGTCGATTTCAATTCATCGGCGATGTGTTGCAGGAACTCCTCGAGCGAGCGTGTCTTGTCGGGCATGTCGGCGGGCCGATAGCGATCATAGTAGGCGCCGCGCACGAGCAGCGGCAGTTCGGCTCCCAATTTGGCCGCCAGTCCGATCTGTAGCCTGTCCCGCAGGGTTCGCAGAACGGCGCCCAATGTGTGCCAGGCGACGTGGCGATCTGGACCAAGATCCGCCATGATCTCGTCGAGCCAGATGTTTGTTAGTTGCAGCGTTTTGTCAAAAACGTCCAAGCCGGTTGTGCTCATCGTCGCCTCCTCGAAAGGTTCTGCGGGCGAAACGGCGACCGGAGACAATTGTTTCGTGGTCCTGTGAAAATAGCCTGGCAAAGCGATGGAAGCCGGTTTAGGTCGGAGAGCCTCTTTGCGTCAGGTCTGCTCTTGGCGCTTCGGCTTCGCTGCCGACGAGCTTCGCCAGCTTCGGTGAGCGCCGTCTCGAGGCGCGCAGCTCTTCGAACGTCAACGGCGCGCGCAACCTTCCCATGGTCGTATCCGGCCATCTGCGTTCCGATCATGAAAGCCGTCTCTGCTGATCCGAAATGCGTCTTTGTCCCCCTAACTGGGCTTGCGCTCATCGGTTCCGAACGCCTCGCCGTCTAGGCCGGCAATGAGACCAGTCCTCACGTTGCCCGAACCGGATATCTCTTGCCGGACATCTCTTGACTGAATGAGCGGCCCGCGCCGACAATGGCATTGGGAAGATGGCGGATGTCGTCCACGGTGTTCGGCACCACTTGCCGATCAAGCTGCGAAAGGCCTGTCATGGATTGGAAGCTGGAACTGGTCCCGGTCCCCGTATCGGATGTCGATAGAGCAATCGCCTTTTATGTCGGCAAGGTCGGCTTTCATCTCGATCACGACCACACCGTAAGCGACGAGATACGTTTCGTGCAATTGACGCCGCCCGGTTCGGCCTGTTCGATTGCCATGGGCAAGGGCCTCGTCGACAGCCCCCCGGGATCCATAAGAGGCCTGCAACTGGTCGTGCCCGATATTGATGAGGCACACCGGCACCTGGCAGCTCAAGGTATCGTGGTCAGCGATATCAAGGATTTTCCCTGGGGCAGATTTGTCTTCTTTGAGGATCCCGACGGCAACACCTGGTCTGTCCAGCAACTTCCACCTCGCAGCTGAGGCGGCGCGCTACGGCAGGGTCGCGCCCCGACGCAGATAGCGCGGGATGCACGCTTCAACTCGAACGCATCCCGGCCTAACGCCTCTTCTCGTCGAAGGCGGCGTTCCAATTGTGATAAGGCGCGCGAAAGGTGGGGATGCGGTTCTCGACATCGGCAAGCTCTTCGAACGGCTTGTGCGGTTCCGCCTGATACCAGAAAGCGACCGACGAGATGTCGTCAGAGCGGCGATTGGCGTGACCGTGCTCGATGGTCACCCGGATGCGTTTGTGAAAGATGACCGGGTCTTCTATGTGCCAGCGATAGAGCGTAACCGGCTCGGTCCAGTTCGGCCCGCCGGCGGCGATGATGCCGTGATAGGACGCACTGTAGTCCTGTGTCGGGCACCATGCCGTATTGAAATAATCTTCCGTGCCGGTGCCGTGCAGCGTCGGCGGCCATGCGTCGTTGGCGCCGGGGCTGGTCTCGCCACGATCGCCGACCAGTTCGGCCTTCGGGCCGATACGCGGATCGGGCTTGCGCACCGCATCCGGCACGGAAATGCCCGGCTCGCCATCGACGAAGATCATGTCGTCGCCCTCGCCATACCAGTCCCATAGAGGGGAACGGCGCCGCGAATAGACCGAATAGAGCAGGCCGACATAGTGGCCGTGACCCTCCGCCTCCAGGATGGTGTAGTTGCCGTTCCCGTCGGTATTTTCCCCGCCAAACAGGACCTGCTCGTTGGCCAGCCCCGTCTCGTCGATGCCATCGGGTCGCTGCTGCCTGTATTGGGCGTGGAAGCGGCCCAGGCCTTCCTCGAGTTCCTCATGCAGTTCGAGATCGACATAGTAATAGAAAAGCAGGTCGTCCTCAGCTTCATTGGTGACGGTGAAGCGCATATGGCTGGCAAACGGCATCGGAAAATAGCAGTTGAAGGCCTTGCCATCCTCTGGACTTGCCTGCACCGGCAGGCTGGCAAAATTGCGGGTGCGGGCATGGCCCATGCCGAAGAAATCGCCGATCGGTGTTTCGATGCTCGGATGTTCTTCACCATCCCAATAGGCGCGCAATACGATCTTGCGCAGGAAGTCCTCGCTCTTGCAGGCGAGCGTCGCCCAGATATGCGTGATGATGCCGGCACCATAATGCTCGGCAATCACCAGCGTCTGGCCAGGTTCAATATGCAGCCGGTCGTCATTGCCGCCGGTGCGGTCGTAGCTTGAGAACCGGCGGGTTTTGGCATCGCGCAATTTGGCGAGCCCGCGAAGCGGCGACAGGCCGGCATTATCCATGTGTTTCTCCTCTTGCTTCAGCGGTTATTTCAGGCCGCTTGTCTTGATGGATTCCATGATCTGGCGCTGGAAGATCACGAAGAGGACCAGCATCGGCACGGCGACGATGGTCGAGGCGGCCATGACATAATTCCAGGCGGCGGCGTACTGGCTCTTGAAGTTTGCGATGGCAACCTGCACCACCCAGAGGTTGAGGTCCGATGTGATCGTCAACGGCCACAGGAAAGCGTTCCAGTTGGCGAGAAAGAACAGGATCGCCAACGCCGACAGGATCGGCCGGCTGAGCGGCAGGATGATGCTCCAATAGATGCGCCAATAGCTGGCGCCATCCATGATCGCCGCTTCTTCCAGCTCCCTCGGCAGCGACAGGTAGTATTGCCTGAGCAGGAAGATGCCGAATGCGTTGAAGATCGCCGGAATGATCAGCCCGGCATAGCTGTCCAGCATGTGCAGCGTCCGCGTCAAAATGAACAGCGGCACGATGATCACCGGTAGCGACACCAGGAACGTTGAGAACATGGCGAGGAACAGGATGTCGCGGCCCGGAAAACGCAGCCGTGCGAGCGAATAGCCGGCCATCGAATGGAAGAACAGCGCAGCGACGGTCACCGTCGCCGACACGAAGAACGAGTTGAAAAGGTAGCGCAGGAACGGCACCTCGGTCAGCACATAGAGGAAATTGCCGAGCGTCGGCTGTTCCGGAATGAGGCTCGGCGTGAAGACGTCGCTCGCCGGCTTGAGCGAGATGACCAGCATCCAGACAAGCGGGAACACCGTCATCAGGCCAAGCGCCGCGGTCGCCAGCATCCAGGCAAGCCTCGCCGCTCGTATCTGCGAACGCGTGGAAGGAGTTCGGCTGTCAGTCATGCTCGAAACGTCCGCCGCGCGTCAGCAGGAAGAAGAACACCGTGACCAGCATCAGCGCCAGCACCAGCAGCGATGCCATTGCCGATGCATAGCCGAAGGCGCCGAACTGGAACGCCTGCTTGTAGATGTAGATGATCAGCACCGAGGTCGAATTGACGGGCCCGCCCTTGGTCATCACATAGATCAGGTCGAAGACCTGGCCGCCGGCGACAGCCGCGACCAGCGAGACCAGGAGGACGAAGAAGCTGGTCGGTTTGAGCAAGGGCAAGGTAATGTACCAGAAGCTTGTCACCGGCCCGGCGCCGTCGATCTTTGCGGCCTCGTAATACTCTGCCGGGATGTCCTGGAGCCCGCCGAGGAAGATCAGCATGTAAAAGCCCATCAGGAACCAGACGCTGACCAGCACCAGCGTGAACAGCGCCAGATTTGGATCGCCGAGCAGCGAAATTCCGCTGAGGCCGACGAGCGGCGCCAGCCGGCTGACGATGCCGACCTTCTCGACCAGCATGAGTTGCCAGACGAGCGCCACGACGACCAGGCTGACCATCTGCGGCGCAAAGAACATCGAGCGCATGACCGCGTTGAAGCGGTTGGTCTTCTGCACCAGAAGCGCCAGCCCCAGCCCGGCGGCGTAGAGCGCCGGCACCAGCATGACGGCATAGGCCACGGTCACCTTCACCGACGACCAGAACAGCGGATCGCTCCACATGCGCCGATAATTGCCGAGCCCGACGAATCTATAGCCGCCGAAGCCGTTGACCTCGAAAAACCCGACGGCGAGCGACAGCAGCATCGGCACGCCGACGAACACCAGCAGTCCGAGCGCATCGGGCAGGACGAACAGCCATGCGGCGTAGCGTTCCCTTTGCTTGGCGGTAAGGCAGCGAGCGGATTTGGCGCCCGCGGCCGGCGATTTCATCTCGTCTGCGTGCATGCTGGAAGGGGACCTAAAGGATCGGCGCGCCGGAATAGGAAGCGAGGAACGCGTCGAGTTGCTGACTGGCTGCCGTCGCGGCCTGCTGGGCATCGACCCCGCCAAGCTGTGCCGACTGGATGGCATCCGAGATGATCTTGTAGGCTTCAGGCGGAACCCGCGGTTCGGCACGCGTTCCCGGGTGGATTTCCTTGGCGAAGGTGCCGAACTTACCCGTGCTGAAGACATCGGCGCCGGCCTTCAGTGCGCTGTTGCGCGGCGGCATGTCGCTTTTGGCGACCGTGCACCAGTTGACGACCCGGTCGATCGATCCCTGATCCATCGAGGCCAGCGCCCAGGCGCAGAACTGGGCGGAAGCATCCGGGTTCTTGCCCCCGGCATTGGCGACGAAGGCCCAGCCACCGCCGACGGTGACATATTTGCCATTGGCAGGTGTCGGCAATTTGAAGATGCCGTAGGGCACGTCCTTGGCGTTGTTGTCCATCGCCGAAATGCCCCAGATGCCGCAGTTCTGCGTGGCGCACAGCCCTGCCCCGAGATTGGCGACGATGTCGAAGCCGCCGCCGACCACCTGACGCGGCGCCACACCGGTATTGATAGCATCCTGCCAGAGTTTAAGCGCCTGGACCGTGGCCGCCGAATCGAAGGCGCTCTTGCCGTCCTTACCCTGGAATTCGCCGCCGCCCTGCCACAGAAACGGATACCAGGTGAAGTTCTGGTAATAGCCAGGCGTCGTTTCGAACAGCACGCCATAACGGTTGGGCGTCGTCAGCTTCTTGGCAACCGCCAACAACTCGTCCCAGGTCTTCGGCACGTCGTTTTCGTTGAGCTTTGCTTCCTCGAACGCTTTGACCGAATAATAGAAGGCCATCGGCTCGACCTCCATCGGCACGCCGTAGATCTTGCCGTCGACCATGCGGTTGGCGATGACGCTTTCCGGGAAATCGGCTTTGGCGGCATCCTCGATATGCGGCGTCAGGTCGGCCAGTACGCCGCCATTGTAATAACGCAGGAAATCGCCGGGGCTGATGAGGAAGATGTCGGGGCCCTCGCCCGACGCGAAGGCCGTCGCCAGCTTGGAGCCGGAGATGTATTCGCTGTTGACGACATATTCGAGCTCGACCTTCTGGTCGTGGCCGTCGTTCCAGTCGGCCACCAGCTTTTCGAACCACTGGACCTGTGGCTTCACGTCTCCGCCCGGCGCATAGAACTGCCAGAATTTCAGCGGCGCTTCCTGAGCGCGCAAGGCCATCCTATTGATGAACGGGAAGCCTGTAAGGCCGGCGGCGGCGAAAGTGGCGCCGCCCTGGATCAGCCGACGGCGGTTGAGGGTCGTTTTGTCAGTCATCATTTCCTCCCTGGGTGTTGTTCGGTCGAACGTTGGCGAAGGACCTCCGTTCCCTCTGCCGGCATTTGGCGTCATGCGCTGTCGGATGGGCTCAACGCGCATGGGATCACTTCGGTGCGCGGCGCGCCCTCGACTTTGCCGCCCAGGCGCTCGAGCAGCATTTCCGTGGCGCGCTTGGCGAGCATTGTCGGGCTGTTGCCGACACGGGTCAGCTTCGGCCTGACATATTCCAGTTGAGGCAGGTCATCGAAGACCGCGATGGCGATATCCTGAGGGATATTAATCGCATGGTCGTAGAATTCAGTCAGCGCACCGGAGGCCATCAGATAATTGGCGAAGAACATCGCCGACGGCAGGTTTCCGCCGTGCTTGTCCAGGAGCCAAGCGACCGCCTCCCGTCCTGACGGGGCAAGATAGCTTCCCTCGAACCGAAGATCGGCGGCGATTGGCACGCCATTGTCGGCAAGCCCTTTCTCGAAGCCCGCGGCACGCGCCATCGCCTCCTTGAAAAAGGATGGCCCGGTGACATGGGCGACGCGGCGATGGCCCCTCTTCGCCAGATACTCGCCCATCAGATAGCCGCCGCCGAAATCGTCCAGCTGGACGCTGTCGACGGCTTGATTGGGGAGATTGCCGATGAAGACGGCGGGCAGATCGAGGTTGAGCAGCTCGCTGTGCATGCCGTGCAGCGCGAAGTCGGCAACGATGACGCCGTCGACCCGCTTGCGCCCGATCTGGCGCAAATACTCGCGGCCGTGATCCTGTGAATGTCCGCCCGGTACGTCGGTGTTGAAGATCAGCATGTCGAGGCCGACCACTTCGAGCGTCGACTGCGCCGTCTTCACCAGCTCCGGGTAGAACGGGTTGCGGATGTCGGGGATCAGCATCGCGATGATGTTGGTGCGGCCGGTGCGCAGACTTTGCGCCTGCGGGTTCGGCGTGTAGCCGAGTTCGTCGATCGCCGCTTGCACGCGTTCACGCAGCGATTTCGACACCCGGTCGGCATGGTTGATGACATGCGACACGGTCGTGCGCGACACGCCCGCTCGCGTGGCAACCTTGGAAATCGTGCTCATGGTGACAGGTTATGAGCACATGAATGCATTTGCAAATCGATTTTACCGACGCCTCGCAGATTCGAGTTGTCCGGCGGATTGCTGCACAAATGACCAAAAGAAAAAGGCCGGACTGTTAAGTCCGGCCAAGCGTGAAGGTCTATAACCTCCAGAGGGGAAAGGGAGCGGTGGATCGCAGCTGCCAGTCGGATACAAAGGTTGCCGAATGCAAGGCGGGGTCCATTGCTCCTGGCATAGGGACTTCAGTCTGTAAGACTGTCGACCAAGGACCTGCACGGCCAAACTTTGGTCCGAGGCTGCTATCGCAAAAGCCCGAAATGCGAGAGTTTCAGGAACTGAGTTCCAAAGAACCCCGTTGCGATGCCGACTGGTACAGGAGGCCGCTATGGACCCGAGCATTCATCAGGCACGTTGGCTGCTTTTTCCGTTGTTTGGCCTGTGTTTCGGGATCGCGGCCATTGGATTTATTGTTGGCTGACGGTGGGAAGTCGGCGCTATCACCGAGAGACGCAACCAACGGAAGGCAAAAGACTTGCGCAGTAAATAGTCCCTTCCTGCGCCAGCGAGACCCACCAGTTACCATCGTGGGACTGGTGGGTCTTGACGTCCCGGATACAAACCATTGTTTTAAGCATGACACGAAGTCGAACAGGAGGCAGCACGACAGGTCCGTATGATTAAGGGGATTTGCGACATGCGACTGGCAAGTTCATTGATGACGACCCGGAGACGAAGGACCAGATCTTCACGAGGACGTCGTGTCCGTATTTCCGTAATCGTGTTGACCTTCATTCTCGTCGTAGGCCCGTATCGCGTCATGTTCGACGGACCGTCGCCGACGCTCGGCCTGCAGGCCGCCTGTGCCAAAGACGGTGGGAACGGCAACGGCAATGGCGGAAACGGGAACGGGAACGGGAATTCAGGCAATTCGGGTGGAAACTCCGGCAATTCAAACTCGAACGCTGGAGCCGGCAAGGGCAAAGCAAAGTCGCAGGACGACAATCCCCCTGATCCCGCCCCTTTGGTAAACCCCGACAGCAAGCCAAAACTCTTTGTCAACGCGACCACAGGAGACCGGGTCGAGGTGCGTGGGCCGAGCATTGGCGTGGTGCATTCGAACGGCCTCAGCGAACGCATCGACAGCGGCCAATATGAAATGCGGGATGCCAAGGGCCGCACCATCATTCGGCGCCTGGCGACGCGTTCCGATCGGGACAGATTGCTTGAAATGATCAACTGAGGGCCAGTTCACATAGCTGCGCTGTGCGGCAATTTTGGCTCAAGCATGATCGCGAACAGGCGGATGCTGGCGCTCAGTCGCGTCGCGCAACGTCATTGCGGCTTCGGTCCTGTTGCTGACGTTGAGCTTGGCCAGGATTCGCGTCATGTGGTGCTTTATCGTTTTCTCATGCAGGTTCAGCCGAAGCCCGATCCGCTTGTTGCTCAGTCCCGCGGCAACCAGCGTCAGGATCTCCCTTTCGCGGCTGGTGAGTTCGGCAAGTCCGTCAGCTTTCGCCGGCTCTTTTGATTGAGCCGACAGATCGGCCAACAGGCGCGCCGATAATTGTGGACAGACATATCGTTCGCCCGACGCTACCGTGCGCAGGATCGCAGCCAACGTCCTCGACCCGACCCCCTTCAAAACATAGCCCCTTGCCCCGCTCTGCAACGCGGTCATCACGTGCTGGTTTTCTTCCGAAACGGTCAGCATCACGATTTTCAATGCCGGCTGCCGCTCCAGGGCCGGTCCGATCACACCAAGGCCACCTCCGGGAACCGAGATGTCCATCAGCAGAATGTCGGGCCGCTGGTCTTCGATTATCCGCAGGGCGTCATCTCTGCTGCTTCCTTCACCGACTATCTCGAATCCGCCGATCTGATCGAGCGTGCGCACAACGCCTTCCCTGAACAGAGGGTGGTCGTCGACGATGGCAAGCTTGATGGCTGCGGTCATGTCTGCCCCATTTCAACGATGTTGAGAGCCATTTTCACGATCGTGCCACTTTGTGAGGAAGTCACGGTAAACTGGCCCCCGAGGCTTTCCACCCGCTCGCGCAGCCCAACGAGCCCCAGCCTCTCGGGACGCACGATTTGTGGGTCAAAGCCAGGGCCGGCGTCGGACACTTCGATACAAACGCGCTCGCCGTCGAAATGTTTCTCGACCGACTGACCTTCACCTCCGGCATGGCGAAATCCATTGTTCAGCGCCTCCTGGACGAAGCGGAAGATGCAGATCTTGGCCGCCGGCGACAACGTCGCATGGCCGCCGGTCATCGATAGCGCCACTTTGGCGCCGGTTCGTTCTTCGTGCGCTTGCACGGCAAGCTCGAGAATTTCGGCCAACTCGGCATGCTCGATATGCGGCAGGACAAGGCCCTTGCTGATGCTCCTGATCTCGCGCATGGCATCGTCCAGATGTGCTTTCACAGCCAGCAATTCCTGTGCACGCTTCGGTTGCGGCGTAGCGGGATCGGCAATGAGGGGGCTGTCGATCCCCAGCGCCGCGAGAGCAACCAGTTGGGCCGGCCCATCGTGCAAGTCCGCACCGATGCGCCTGAGATAGCGTTCGTTGAGTGCGGTGGCGCGCTGCGAGGCACGCTGCACCTTCAGCCTCAACAGTCTGTTTTGAGCAAGCAGGTCGGAGAGTTCAGCAATGCGCTGCTTCAACGAGCGGCTCTGCGAACTGATCGTGCGGCTGCCACGGAACACGATTGCCGACAGCCCGAGAAAGAAGGCCGCTGTGACGGCGGCAACGTCCAGCCAGGTTCGAATAAGTGCCTGATGCAGGTTTCTTTCGAAATCAGTGGCGACCTCGTAGAATTCCGAAACGGCCACCACTTCCCCCGACCATGGCTGCAGCACCGGGTTGTAGATCTCGAGGAGATGCAAGCCGCTGGCTCTTTCGGCCTCGCTGTCCGGATCGTCGAGCTTGTCGAACTCCGAAACCATTTGGCCTGCAAACGCCGCGCGGAGATTGCCGCTGGGTTCAAAGCGCTTGCCGATCAATGTCTTGTCGGTCGAATACAGGATGGTTCCGTCGCGACGCCAGAGCTTGAAGGATTCGAGCCTTGTGCCGAGTGCCCCTTGTCCCAGCGTTTCATCGAGCGCGTGGGCGACGCTCTCGTCGAGGACTTCGCTCTTGCGCATATCCGGAAGCAGCGGCGCGATAACGCTGTCCACGTAAAGAGCCGTAGCGGATGCCGAATTCTGCGTGACCACGGCTTCTATGTGGCTCGTGACTGAAATCCCCACCACCACCATGGCCGACAGGGAGAATAGACCACCCGCGAGCAGGAACTGCGTGGCCAGCGACAACGCGTTCCAGCGGCCGACAAGGCTTGTCACCCAGTGTGGCCTAGTGTTCCGAGTGGCCCGCTCGGCAACACGCCGCATCAGTGGCGCGATTCTGGAGAACCGGCTAATTTGCTGTCGAACGTCGCTAAAAGACGCCATCCTTGGTGTGTAACCGATCAATTGCGATGGAACTAGGGCCTGATGAGAGGGCGAACAGCGCATCCGGCGCTTTTTTGCGCAACTGTCTCATTGCGTCGTTCGGTAAAGCTCGGACGCGGCCTGCTTCAGTGCCGCCCGTCCATCCGGCCTCAGATACATCATGTGCCCGCCTTCCAGCACCTCGGCGCGAATGGGCTTTGCGCCGGCAAGCGAAGGAATTTGACCAAGCAGGTAGCGCGAGCCCATGTACGGCGTCACCAGGTCGCTGTAGCCGTTGACGATCAGCACGCCGAGATTGGGGTTCAGCGTGCGTGCCTGCTGAAGGTCGTCCATGACACCCGCATAGCCCTGACGCGTCGGGCTCGTTCCATAGTCCCAATTGCCGCTAACTTCGCGGTTGAGAAGCCGATAGCTGATATCCGTACGGAAGTTCAATTCATCACGCACGTAGCCGACGAAAGCAGAGGTGAGCGCCGGCACGCTTCGGTCGAGCACCGGATCGGGACCCTCGACTCCCAGGCTCTCTGGCGCCACGTCCGCCGTCGCGATGTTGCCGTCATAGGCGCTGAGAACATTGCCCTTTGCCCGTGCAAACTCCTTGGCAAAGAGCCCTATGGGAATGCGTGCAAAGTGCCGCTGGACAAGGTTGAGCGGCAGACCGGTGATTTCGGCGACACGCTGGCTCGCCAGCCGTCCACCTTGCTCCAGTCCACCGGCTAGCGCGGCCAGATAATCGCCGAGCGCATAGTGTTCGACTTCTGCCAGCCGCTCCTGCAGAGCCGGGCCGGAAACGCCTTCGCTGTGCAGGCGCACTGCCGCCAGCGACGGCAGTTCCAGCGCCCAGTGGAGCGGCTGGAACTCGTCCGGGCGCACCAGGGTGAATTCGAGCGCCGGCGAAATCAGCACGACGCCGCTCGGGCTGATGCCGATGTCTTCCTGAAGCTTCCTGGCGAGCAATGCCGCCCGAAACCCGCCATAGCTTTCGCCGGCAAGAAACACCGGCGATGCCGTGCGGTTGGTCTGCGCCAGATAGAGCCGGATGAACGCGCCTATCGACGCGGCGTCCTGACTGACGCCCCAGAAGCTGTGTGCCTCCGTGCCGGGCGCTTCACGGCTGTAACCGGTTCCGACAGGGTCCACAAAGACCAAGTCGGTCATGTCGAGCCAAGTGTCGGGGTTATCGAACAGCCTCTGTGGCGGCGGCAGGAAACTTCCATCGGCCGCCGTCGCCAGGACCCGCGGACCGAGCGCGCCGAGGTGCAGATAGGCGGAAGCTGCTCCCGGACCGCCATTAAACACGAAGGTGATCGGACGCCGCGGATCCGGTCCCGTTTCTTTTCCGGGATGCAGTGCATAGGCGACATAGAAAATCTCGGCGGTGATATCGCCTTTGCCGGACGGCAATGACAGCGTGCCGGCCTTGGCCTCGTAATCGAGCGTGCGTCCGGCGATGACGATCGAATGATCGGAAGTCTGCGGCGGCGGCAGGAGCGAGAGAACCCCGCCTGTGGGCGGCGGCCGCTGGGCCGCCTCCGCATGACTGGCCCCAGCGCCGGCGACCAACAGCAGAAGAGCGAGGGCGATTTCTTGCAGCTTGATAAGCATGACGTCTCCGGAGCAATTGGCTGGAAACTAGCACACCGTCGGCCGAACCAAAGTCACAGCACCGTGCGCCAGTACTCGGCGTCCAGGCGGAAGACAGGGTGCGAGGGTCATGGCAGCAGCGTCAACCCCTTGCAGCAGATGCGCGGCGGTGGCGCACCAAACGACTTCGTGAATTTCTGCCGGTTGACTCGACTGGCTCACTTCCTAGGTTGGCATTCGGGGCTCCCATGCAATCCGAAGTTGGTATGACATCTTTCCACACACGAAAGCTTGCCCTTCTCGTTCTATCCGTAGGCGCCGCCATCCTGTCCTCCTGCGTCATGCCCGACGACACGTCGAGCACTGCGAAGGAGGACGCCACGGCGGCAGCAGCCCGCAAGGAGATGGTCGGCCTTAGCGAAGCGGATGTTCGAATGTGTGCCGGCTTTCCGACAGCCACCGCCGATGTTGGCAGATCCGGCCAGATCTGGACCTATCAGCGCGTCGTTCAACGCGGCAATCTCAACATTGTGGTTCCGACCGTGGCCATTGGCCCCGTCCCGGCGCTCGGAGGTTCCGTCAACGTCGCCCCCGGCGGCTATTGCAATACGCAAATTCGAATGGTTGACGGCCATGTTGCCGAGGTCGCCTACGCCGGCGACAACAACCTGCCGAACAACCGCGACGGACTCTGTGTCAGCACGGTGGACGCCTGTGTCGCCTATGCCCGTCAGCGCCATCCAGTCAAGGCGATGGGTCGCACGCGGTAACCGGGATCAGACACGCCTCTGATTGATTTGCCGGCTAATGGATGCTGCCGGATCTCGATTTGAGCACCAACGACTTACCTAAATTTCTGCTCTCAACCGCCGATCCCATCACGAATGGCGCAGAAATAGCGGTCGGTTCCGACCTGTCCGCCCTTGAGGGCAATTTCCAGCCCGTCAATCGCCTCGATGCGCGAATGCGCGAGACAAAGCGGCGAGCCCGGCGATGCCGGCAGCGGCATTCGCACCGTCAGCGCATCGACGCCTATCTGGCCAAGTGCGTGGCTCGACGTATCGCCGCCGGCGATGACCACGCGCAGTAGCTTCTCTTGAAGCGTCAATTCGCGGAGAAGCTCGCCAAGGCCGCGGCCAAGCTTATGGCGGGCGCCTTCCTGGAGATCGATTTCAGCACCGCGGTCGGCCGCCGGTCCGAGCGCGGTGTAGAGGATGACGCTGCGCCCGGCCTTCAGGCTGGAGCGGCCGGTTGCAACCGCGCGCGCAATAGCGTCGTTCGAAGCCTCAGAAACCAGTTCGACCGGGTCGATCTCGATCCCGTCGAAGCCATCGGCTAGAGCATGCCGGATCTGCCGTTCCGTCGTCGGCGAGCAGCTCCCCGAGACCACGGCGATCCTGTCGGCAGCTCCCGGCGGCGAAAACGCGAGTTTGGCATCCACGATCCGGTTCGATGCCCATTCGGCCAGCAAGGCATATTCGATGCCTGAAGAGCCGACGACGAAATAACCGCCCGGCCTGCGAGCGCGCCATATCTCCTTGCCGGCAAGCGCCTGGGTTTCCAGGCTGTCGGCATCGAAGAGCACGATGTCTGTGCCATTCTCCACAAGCCGGTCGAATGCTTCCGACCGCGACGCCGATTGCAGCGTCGCCAGGTCGACCAGCCCCGAGCTGAGGTCTGTCTGGCGCGACAGATGGATCAGCAGGTCGGATTCGTCCATCGGCGTGGTCGGATGGCGGCTCATCACGGGATGGCGATCGATACGGAAATATTTGTCGCGGTAGGCCGCGAAGAGATGACCGAAGGCGGTGTAGCGCTTCAGCTGCGGCGCGCCGACCACCAGCGGCACGCCGCCTTGCCGGAAAACCGAGCGGCCGATCTCGATCGCCCGGCCGATGCTGCCGATTGCCGGGCTGGAATCGAAGGTCGAGCAGACCTTGTAGTGGCAGATCTCGGCGTTGAGGGTCTTCAGCCAGGCGAAGGCATCTCGCAGATGCGTGTCCATCCACTGCGGCGTCTCGCTTCTGCTGGTGCCGGCCAGCCCGATGGCGCGGCAATGCGCAAATTGCGAAAGCAGCGCCTCGTCCGGCTGCCGCATGAACAGCACGGTCGGCACGCCGCCGAGCTCGAGCGCCTCCATCACATCGGTCGAGCCGGTCAGGTCGTCGCCATAATAACTCAGAAGCAGGTTTTGCATGGCGTCAGGCCGCCTTGCCGTCGCCGAACTTCTCGATCGACCGCGCCAGCTCGACATGGCTCAAGGCATAATCCGCCAACGGGATGTCT
The DNA here is from genome assembly GCF_040318975.1 of Mesorhizobium sp. M0983. NCBI lineage: Bacteria > Pseudomonadati > Pseudomonadota > Alphaproteobacteria > Hyphomicrobiales > Phyllobacteriaceae > Mesorhizobium > Mesorhizobium sp. M0983. The sequence goes on from NZ_JAMYNH010000002.1 coordinate 393,505, forward strand.
TGGACCGCCGCCTTCCAGGCCTGCTGCACGGCGCGCACGCCGGCGCCCGGCCCGTCCGGGTGGCTGACGATGCCGCCGCCGCAGAGATAGAGAAGATCGACCGTCCGGCCGGTTCGCTGGAAGGTTTCAGGCGCCTGCCCGCCCCACTGGCCGGAGCCGGCGACCGGCAATGCGCAATCGGCCGGCGAAAAGATCGGCGTGGTCACCGCCTTGAAGGATTCGACGAAGGACCAGTCGGGTTCCCAGTATTTCGAGGCGATGCCATTGATCTGGAATTGGTCGACGCCGAGCAGCCGCCAGAACTGCTGCCAGACCTTGAAGTCCATGCCGAGGCCAGGATGACGGGTGAGAATGTCCCAGCCATTGCGGTGGGCATGGAGCACCAGGCTGGAGCGCTTTCGGAGGTAAGCCATGCCGCCAAAACCGATCGAATTGATGTTGACCACAGCACAATTGCCGCCGGCCTTTGCCACCAGGTCGTGGTTTCGCATCATCTCGTCGGGATCGGCATGTGAGATGCCAAAGGCATACATGACCTTCTTGCCGGTCTTCTGCTCGTGGTCGAGGATCAGCGGCATAATTGCCCTCACCCGCTCCGACAGTGGTGAATAGGCCGGGCTCATCAGCTTCTCGTCGTCCTTGATGAAATCGACGCCGGCGGCAATCAGCTCTTGCACCATTGCGGCCGTCTCGGGCGGGCGGAGCCCCAGCGCCGGCTTGACGATGGTCCCGATGATCGGACGATCCGCGACACCGGTCAGCCTGCGGCTGCCCGTGACGCCGAATTGCGGGCCCGGATGCGCGCCCCGGTACTCCTCGGGTAGCCTCATGTCGACGACCCGGATACCGGACAGGCCCTTGATCGAAAAAGTGCCGCCGATGGCGATGGTCATCAACGCCGACAAGTCGGTGCCGATGGCGTCTAGCGGAAACGCGATGTCGACGTCGGCGCGCTTGACCGGGCCATTGCGCGCTTCGGGACCGGTTTCGGGAACAGACGGCCGATCCGCATCCGGCAGATGCCGTATCGCCAGGACTCGCGCCGCGACCCTGGCCTTGAGCTCTTCGGTCTCGCCGGCCAGCGCGACGAAGGTTCCGGTCGACTGGTCGCTTGCGATCTTGGCCGCCAGCGCCTCGATATTGCCGGGCGTTTCGATGCAATAGGTGAGAACAATCATATTCGCGCGGCCTGCCGGGGTGGTTCGAAAAAGGTTCCTTGGCCCTTGAAATCTGGTATAATGAGTACATAAGCTTTGCAAGCCCTATCCGGCTGGGCAGGGCCGGGCGAGCCGGCAGCAGGCGTTCCGGAATTCACGCCGGAAATGCTAGATAGGGGCCGGTCAAAGGAGTGATTCGCGACGATGAACCGTTCGGAGCCGATCGTCCGGCGCAAGCTTTCCGACGAAGTATTCTTGAGACTGAAGCGCCTGATCACCAGCGGCGAATTGCTGCCGGGTGACGACATGCCATCGGAGCGCGAATTGATGGAGCGCTTCGAGGTCGGCAGGCCGGCGATCCGCGAGGCAATGCAGGCGTTGAGCAATATGGGCCTCGTCGCGATCTCGCATGGCGAGCGGGCGAAAGTGCTGCAGCTGACCGCCAAGTCGATCATCAAACAGGTCGACGGCGCCGCCAAGATCATCCTGTCGTCGTCGAAGGACACGCTGGAGCACCTCAAGAACGCGCGTATCTTCTTCGAGCGCGGCATGGTCAGGGAAGCCGCGGAGAAGGCAACCGCCGAGGACGTGCAGCGGTTGCGCGCAACGGTTGCAGAGCAGCGCAGCCATCGTGGCGACTCGGAAGCCTTCATATCCGCCGACATGAAATTCCACACCCAGATCTCGGCAATATCCGGCAATCCGATCTATGTCGCCGTCAGCGAGGCAATGCTTGGCTGGCTAAAGGAATACCACACCGAAATGCTGATCTGGACCGGCAAGGAAAAGTTCACGCTGACCGAGCACGAAGAGATCATCGGACGCATCGAAGCCAAGGATGCGGATGGCGCCGAGAAGGCGATGATCAAGCACCTCGAACGCTCGCGTGCGCTTTACGTGATGAACTCCGGCAGCTGAAAACCAAGAGCAAGGTCCCGACCGGCCTAGCGGCCGGCTTGCTCTCGGCTTACTGACTGACCACAGATCAGCCTGAGCCCGGACCGACGCAGTTTTCTGTTGCCCTTTGAATCCGATGTATTTGCCGCGTGTTTTCATTCAACGATTTCAGCATTTGCATCTTCCCAGCCATGGATTTCCGCGGCCCGCTTTCGTCAGCAAGCCCGCATAGGCCCTCCTGGAGCCCCTCGCGCTTGTTCTGGAATTGGCAATTTTTGCAAAGACTATGCTAAGCTTGCCATCCACGAGAACGACACTGGAGTACCGCAATGGCTGTCAGGAGCCTCCACGTTGTGATCTGGCTGCCGTCGAATTTCTATTCAGCCGTCGTCTCGACGCTCGTGGAAATGTTTCAGCTTGTGAATGACGTCTGCCGTTCGCAGGTTCTCTCCTGTGAGTTCGTTTCAAGGAGCGCGCCGTCGGCATCAAGCACCGGAATTTCCTTCCCGACAAAGGCTCAACCATCCCGGAAAATGGATGTCCTGATTCTCATTGCCATGCCGGGTGTCGAGATTCCGGAGCTTCTGCGCTCGCTCGACGAGGAGAGTGAACATTCAAAACCGCTGATCGCGCTCGCGCAGCAGCAGGACGCAATCATCGCAGCGCATTGCGGCGCGTGTTATCTGCTCGCCAATTCGGGATTATTGGACGGTAAACGCGCGACGATATCCTGGTGGCTGAGAGCCGAGGCAAGCCGCCGGTTTCCGCAAGTGCGATGGGACGCTTCCCGCCTCCTCATTCGCCAGGACCGCCTCTACACATGCGGAGGCGGGTTTTCCGGACTCGAACTCGCCAGGGCTTTGCTGATCGATCTGGGCTTCTCGAAGGAAGAGCGGATCATTCGAAAACTTCTGGTTCTCCCGCCGCCGCGCACATTCCAGAGTCCCTACGAATTTTCCCTCGATGGAATTTCGAACGGGGCCAGCCCATTCGAGGACAAGTTGCGTGAGCTCTCGAAAGACAAGATGTCGGAAATCGATTTGAAATTTCTCGCAACCGAATTGGCGATGTCTTCGCGAACCCTGTCTCGCAGGTTTTTCGACGAGTTCCAGACAACGCCGGGAAAATGGATTCAGGAAAGGCGGCTGGAGTTGGCAAAATCCATGCTTGAGGAAACGAAACTGAGCGTTTCAGAAATTTGCTATCGGGTGGGATATCAGGACGTCGCCTCGTTCAGCCGTCTTTTTTCCAAGACAACTGGAATGGCGCCAGGCGAGTTTCGAAAGCAAATCCGGTGACAAGCCGGCAGCGGAAATGCTGCGGCTAGGGGCAACCGTTGCGGAATTGCGGCGATTCATGAACCCCGGCATATGACTTCAGCCGATCCGGACGATTGCGTAAGGCGTCATCACAAGACGGTCTCGGCCCGACGCGTCGCGCTGAATCTGGCGTGACGTTCGTCCATCCCAGATCTTCAGAAAACCCTGATCGGAGCCGAGCCCGGAAACATCGACTAAAACGTCGTCAGGGGTAAGGTTCGTCAGCCAGACGATGATCTTGCCTGTCTGGGTGCGGCTGGCCAGTCCGAGCACCCGCGTCTCATCGGTCGTTGCTGCCGCCATGTGCGCATGGCCGGCCAGTTCGCAAAGTCCTTTCACCGCGTGGAAAATCGGCCGGCGTGTACCTTCTTCGACCGGTTCGTCCGACGAGGCCAGCACGCCGAATGGCCCGGTGAAGCTGCAGAGCGTGAGCATTTCGAGCCCGGCAGGGGCGAGGCGTGCGGCATAGCCGATCGTCCACGCAGCCCCGAACAGTCCGGCATGGCGAGGGTCGCGGTCGGCCATGGCAATGCGCTGACTGTCGGGATTGGCCTTGGTCGCGCCGCCATAAGGGTTCTGGCGCATGGCAATGGTCGACGGCCCGATCCGATAAGGTTTTGTTCCGAAGATCGCCCGTACAGACGCCGCGATGAAAGGCAGCGCCTCCAGCGATTGCATGACGCTGAGATCGTCGGCGGCATGCACGATGGGGCAAGTGCAATGCGTGACGAAATCGAGCGGGTCGGCCGGCACACGCTTGCGGTTGAGTTCGGTGAAATAGCTGAACATGCCGCCGCCGAGGCGGATGTCGGGAAAGGCACGCCGCGCCGCGGCATAGACGTCTTCGAGCGGCAGGCATTGCGGCCACGCGCTGCCCGGTGGCGTCGACTGCCGGTCGACCGAGGGCGAGACGGCAATGGCCGAAAGCTTGAGCCCGGCCTGGCGCACCCTGTCGGCGACGCCTGAAAGCTCGGCGTCGAGATCACCGTCGCCGGCAATGACACATTCGAGCGTTGTCCGGACCGGATAGGCGGCGGCGAGCCGGGCGTAGGATCGCAAGGCATCGAGCTCGTGGCCGCGCGTCGGGTCATAGTGGAACATCAATTGTTGCGGACCAAGCTCGGACAGCACCGACAGCTTGCCCAGCACCGCCTCGACCTCATCCGGGTAGATGATCACGCCAACGTCCGGCAACACCGGTCCGGCTTGGTCGAGCGTGACACGGATCGGTTCGGCGCTTGCCGCGGCAGCCGGCACTTTCCCGCGGCCCTCCATCCGCAAGCTGATGGTTTGGCGGAAGGTTTTGCCGGCAGGCAGCACATAGGGCCATGGCAGCGCCAGCGGCCGGACATAGGTCTTGTAGGAGGCATCTGACCAGTTGCGCTGGTCCTCCATCTCGAAAGTATCGCCTTGCATCCGGCATTCGGCGCTGACGCCCGGCCGGACCTCATGGGTGATCGCCCGCAGATTCTTGAACGGCTGCCAGGGATCGATCAGCTCTGGAAGCCGCGTCGCGACCACGCTGCCATCGGTATGCTCGACCGTGACCGGGCGGCCGGCCAGGCCGGCGATCGGATGCAGGATGCAGAAACCACAGCGATTTGTTTCGAAATCGCTGTCGGGAAGTGCGCTCACGTCGAAGACCAACTGGCCATCGGCGGAGCCCTTGATGGTCGCACCGAAGCCGAGTCGGCTGCCGTCCGGTGCCTGGCAACTTGCCGAATAGCTGACCGAAAATGCCTCGGCATCTTGCTCGATGGCAAGGTTGGTGAGCGCCGGCTCGTAAGTGCCCCAGTCGCGATCCCTGACGATGTAGGCGATGGCGCGCAGAACTTCGGTGCTGCCATGCCGAATGGTGCGCAGATTGCCGTTGACGAAGTCCGCCGTCAGCGCGCCGGCGCGCAGCCTGACCGGTTCGACTTCAACTGCACGTGTGCCGTAGAGGAGGAAGGCGTCGGCTGTCATTTCAGCAAGGCGTCGAGTTGCACCGGTTCGCGGCTTGCGGCGCCGGCATAGGCCGCCTCGACCAGCGCCAATGTCTTGAGGTTGTCCGCGCCCGAGGTCGCGGGCTCGGTTACGTTGGTCAAGCAATCGACCCAATGCTTTTGAATGGCGACGACGCTTTCCTGGATGTTGTGCCACGGCCGCGATGCCCAGGGCAGCAGCGGTGGCGAGACGTCGCTGACAGCCGTCCCGCTCATGCCGGTGACGGTGAGGCGGTAGCCCTGCGCCAGCCGGATCGTGCCCTCGCTGCCGTCGATCTCGATCAGCGTCTCGGGGAACGGTTCTGTCGCGAGCTTGGTCGCATAGCTGCAGTCGACCACCGAAGTGGCGCCGCTCGTGTGGTCCATCAGCATCGTCGCAACGTCCTCGCCGGCAATGCCAGGGTTGATGCGCGCCGTTCGCGCGGTGACCGTCGAGACGTCGCCCAGCAGAAAGCGGGCGATGTCGAGGATGTGGATGCCGAGGTCTTCGATAATGAAGCGCTTTCCCGTCGCCAGATAGGGCTGGCCGGAAAACACGTCATAGGCAGAGCGGAACGAGATCCGTCCGAAAAAGGGGGTGCCGATTTCGCCGCTGTCGAGCACGGTACGCACCGCCTGGATCGGCGACTGCCAACGAAAATTTTCGTGCACCATCAGCGGCACACCGGCGACGGCGCATGCCTTCACTATCGCCTTGGCGTCGGCAAGCGTCGGCGCGAACGGTTTTTGGCAGATTCCCGGGACGCCGTGCTGCGCCGCCATCTCGACGAGGGGACGGTGGCTCGGCGCGGTGGTGGCGATGTCGACGAAATCCAACCTTTCGCCGGCAAACAGTGCTGCCGCGTCGGTATAGCGCCGCGCGACCCCGAACTGGTCGCCGACGATCCTCAACCGGTCCGGATCGCGGTCGCAGATGGCAGCGATCGAGGCACCCTCTATGTCGCGCCAGGCATGCATCTGGTTGACGGCGAAGAAGCCGCAGCCGATCAGCGCTCCCCGCAGTTCCGTCATGTCAGCCGGCCTTTGCCATCTGCATCAGCGTCACCCGGCTCTGCAGCCGGCGCTGTGCCTGGTCGACGACGACGGCGACGATGATGACGAGGCCCTTGATCACCATCTGCCAGAACGAGCTCACCCCCATCATCACCAGCCCGTCCGAAAGAATGCCGATGACGAAGGCGCCGACAATGGTGCCGCCAATGGTGCCGCGTCCGCCCGACATCGAGGTGCCGCCGAGCACTGCCGCGGCAATGGCGTTGAGTTCGAAGCTCTCTCCGGTCGCCGGATGCGAGGCCATCAGTTCGGACGAGATGATCAGTCCGACGATCGCCGCGCAGAAACCGGAGAACATGTAGACGAACATCTTCACCATGTTGACGCGGACGCCCGAAATCCGCGCCGCCCGCTCGTTGCCGCCAACGGCGAAAATGTGGCGGCCGAGCGGGGTGTACTTGGCGAGATAGGCGGCCCCTAATGCAACAACGAGCAAAATCCACAGCGCGACGGGCAGGCCGAGCAACCGGCCGGCGCCGAGAAAGCCGAATCCGGTGGTGCCAAGCTCCGGCTTGCCGACGAGATTGGGGAAGGTGCGCCCGTCGGACGACAGCAGCGCCAGGCCGCGCGCGACATAGAGCACGCCGAGCGTGGCGATGAACGGCGCAACGTTAAGCCTGGTGATCAGCAAGCCGTTGACGGCGCCGATCAATATGCCGACGGCAAGCGTGATCAGCGCGATCTCGAAGACGTTGAAATAGATGGTATAGCCGACCTGCAGGTCGATGCCGTTGAGCACGAGATAGCCGGCCACCATGCCGCACAGGCCGACGATCGAGCCGACCGACAGGTCGATGCCGCCGGTGATGATGACAAAGGTCATGCCCATTGCGAGGAATGCGTTCAGCGCCACGTGCTTCGACATCAGGATAAGATTGGCGGCCGAGAGGAAATTGGGGGCAGCTATCGAGAAGAACAACAGCACGGCGATCAGCGCGATGAACGTCCTCGCCTTCATCAGCGTCAGCAGGACCGAGCCGCTCGAAAGGGAGGTGACCGCCGCCTTGGCTGGAATGTCAGTCATGCGCCTTGCTCTCCGTGCGGGACCGGTCCGTGGCCGAGCGCCGAGGCAGCGACGATTGCGGCCTCTGTCGCCTCGGCGCGGTCGAACGTACCAGTCAATTTTCCATTGCTCATCACCGCGATGCGGTCTGACAACGCCATCACCTCATCGAGGTCCGAGGTGGCAAACAGGATCCCCAGGCCGTCGCGCGACAGCTTGCGCATGGTGCGGAACACGTCGGCCTTGGCGCCGACGTCGATGCCGCGGCTCGGCTCGTCCATCAGCAGCACCTTCGGTCCGGTGAGCAGCGCCTTGCCGATCACCACCTTCTGCTGGTTGCCGCCCGATAGCGACGAGACTTCCTGCGCCGGATCGGCGACCTTGATCGCCAATTCGCGCACGGTCTGGGCCACCGCCTGTCGTTCGGCGGCACCACGAATGTGGAACAGGCGCACGAAACGCGACAGGCTGGCCAGCGTCAGATTGCTGGCGACGGAGAGGGTCGACACCAGCCCTTCGCGCTGGCGGTCTTCGGGGATCAGCGCCAGGCCGCGGCGGATGCGTCGCGTCGTGTCCCGCTCGTGCACTTTTTTGCCGGCAATGAATATCGTTCCGGTCGAATGGCCGTGACGGCCCATGATGCAGTCGAACAGCTCGCTGCGTCCGGCTCCCATCAGCCCGTAGATGCCGAGGATTTCACCGGCGCGCAGCGACAGCGAGACGTGGTCGACCGCGAGCCCGCCGGTGACACGCGGCAGGCAAATGTCCTCGGCACGGAATATCTCTTCGCCCGGAACATGGCCGTCGGCCTTGGCGAAGTCCTTGGCGTCGGAGCCGATCATCTGCCGCACGATCCACTGGGTATCGACGTCTTTCATCTCCGCCTGGCCGGTGATGCGCCCATCGCGCAGCACGGTGATGGTGTCGCCGATGCGGATCAGTTCCTCGAGCCGATGCGAGATGTAGACGATTGCCACGCCGCGCGCCTTGAGGTCGGCAATCACCTTGAACAGGATCTCGACTTCCGCCGCGCTGAGCGCCGAGGTCGGTTCATCCATGATCAGGATGCGCGCATCGAGCGAAACCGCCTTGGCGATCTCGACCAGTTGTTGCTGGCCGATGCGCAGATCCTCGACCAGCATGTCGGGCCGGATGCCGGCTTCCAGGCGTTCAAGGAACTCCGCCGCGCGGCGCTCCTGCTCTTTGCGGTCGATCTTGCGGAAGCGGTTGGTGATCTCGCGGGTGGCGAAAATATTTTCGGCGACAGTCAGATTGCCGAACAGGTTCAGCTCCTGGAACACCATGCCGATGCCGCGATTCACCGCATCCCCGGATGACGAGAAGGAAACCTCCTCGCCGTCCAGCAGAATGCGCCCGAGTGTCGGCTGCTCGACGCCCGCGATGATCTTCATCAGCGTCGATTTGCCGGCTCCGTTTTCGCCGACCAGCACGTTGACCGCGCCCTTGCGCACCTCGAAATTCGCGCGCTTGACCGCGACGGTGCCGGAATAGACCTTCGAGACATCCTCCAGCTTCAGGATGACATCTTGATCGCCGCTCATGGCTTCGGCCCGATCTCTGCCTCCGCCGGCGTCACCAGCGGCAGGTCCTGGCCACTGCCCGGCGTATAGGCGCCGAGGATCTTGACGCTGCGGCCCTCGAGTGCCTCGCGCGGCAGCTTGGAAAGTACGGTCTTGTCGGCATAGGCGTTGAACGACTTGCCGAACTGGGCGAAGTCGATCTGATTGGTGAAATCGTTGAACTGGATGAAGTCGAGGCTGTCGCGCAGGGCGGTCCCACGCATGGCGGGGCCGATCTGCACCCGCGCATCGGCCTTGCCGTCGCCGTCGGCATCGACATCCATCGTCGCCGCACGTGACTGTGTGTTGGCTGCAACGACCTTGCCCTCGAGCCGAACGGCGAAGGTCCACGGCGAATTCGCCTGCTTTTTCGGGTTGCCGTATTTGGCGCCGGCAGCGGCGGGATCGGCCTTGGCCAAGGCATGCACCTCGGGAAACGGCCCGGCCTTCTGCTGCAGATAGGGTATCACTTTCGCCGCCCAGATGTCCTCGACCATCTTGTCGGGATTGAACGCGGAGCCAGTGCCGCCGTTTTCCGCCGACGGCGTCGGCAAGATCTTGCAGGCGGTCAGGCTGACTATTGCTGCGAGGAACAACGCGACAAAGATCGGCCGGGTCAGCGTGTTGAACATGTCGGCTCGTTCGGCATGGCGGTGAGGAGCACCCAGAGAAATGGAAGCAAGGGCGAAATGGAAGCAAGGGACGAACCGGAGGCTCGTCCCTTGCTGCCTGATGTTACGCCGGCTCAGTTGGTGAGCGCGAACGTCTCGAGCTTGGCGGCATTGTCGCCATTGACCAGGACGCAGTCCATCAGCTGCTTTTCTTCGGCGGGAGACTTCTTGTTCTTGATGAAGTCGTTGGCCTGCTCGACCGCCATCTGCGCCTGCGCGAAGGCCGGCTGCAGGACCGTCGCCTTGATGCCGCCGGAGGTGATCGAGTCGCGCACGTCGTTCGACCCGTCGAAGCCGACGACGATGACGTCCTTGCGGCCGGCAGCCGCGAGTGCCGCATAGGCGCCCATCGCCATCGTGTCGTTGCCGGAGATCACGCCCTTGATATCGGGATTGGCCTGGAGGATCGATTCCATCTTTGAATAGGCCTCGGTCTGGCTCCAATTGGCCGACTGCTGCGCCACCATCTTCAGGTCCGGATAGTCGTCGATGACGTCGTGGTAACCCTTGGAGCGGATGCCGGCATTGGTGTCGGATTCCTTGCCGACGAGCTCGACGAAATTACCCTTCTCGCCCATCAGCTTGACGAATTCCTGCGCGCCGAGCTGGGCGCCCTGATAGTTGTTGGAGACGATCTGCGCGACGGCAACGCCGGTGGCATTGATCTCGCGATCGATCAGGAATGAAGGAACACCTGCGTCCTTGGCCTTCTGCACGGCGGCAACGGTGGCGTCGGCGCCGGCATTATCGAGGATGATTGCCTTGGCGCCGCGGCCGATCGCCGTGTCGATAAGTTCGGACTGCTTGTTGGCATCGTCGTCATGGACGAGCACCAGCGCCTCGTAGCCGAGTTCCTTGGCCTTGGCCTCTGCGCCGACAGCTTCCGCCTTGAAGAACGGATTGTCATGCGAGGGCGTGATGATGGCGATCAGATCCGCCGCATAGGCGGGTGCGGCCGTGCCAAGCGCCAGCATGCCGGCGAAAGCCGCAAGCGTCATTCTGCGTGTCAGTTTCATGTATTCCTCCCGTTGAAAACCCGTGCCTTGATCCCAAGGCTATATGCATTCAATTCGTTAGCCAGCGCGGATCGCGGCTCGCGTCAGGTTCACAAGCCCTTTGCCGGCTTCACCTCGATCGATCGTCTCCCCGCTATCCTCCACTCGTCCCAGGCCCTGAGCTTGCTGCGAAGCTTGACGGTCCGAGCCATCGAACAGCTAAGCTAACTGGTATGATGAGTCAATGACAATTTCAGGTGATATGTTCCGGAAGACGCGTCGCGCCCTCAGGTGATGCGCTGAATGCTCGCGGCAATCTCCTCCGGCTCGAACACCCGCTTCCAGTCATCGCGCATCAGCACCGGCTTGCCGAACTCTATCGCCTTGTTGCAGGCGTCGGAGAACACGCCTTTGGTCTCGCCGAAGATGACGGCGCCAAGCACGTTCATATGGCCAAGCAGGAAGTCGAGCGCCGCCTGCTTGTCGACCCCGCGCGCCACCACCTCGTCGACGGCCTCCTTCATGACGACGAGCAGCGAAGCGCATACCGTTTCCGAAAGGCCGGGCTCGAGCAGCGCCATTTGATCGACAGTGACGCGATGCGAGCGCATGACCGGGGCCCAGATGATCTTGGCGATCGCCTCACCCTTGGCGAAATCTTCCTCCGGTCCCTGCATCAAGGCGCTGACCATGTGCTGCTTGGCCTTGACGCCGCCGAAATAGTCCTTCTTGGCCGCCATGTCGGTCTCGTCGTTGAAGATCGGCGGGTGGCACGGGTGGGTGACGAAATAGGTCAGGTCCGGTCGCTGCGGCAAATGCCCGGCGAAAGGTGCCGCGGCGTCGAGCACGACGACCATCGTGCCTGATGGAAGCTTGCTCTCGATGCTCGCCGCGACCTTGCCGATATGCGTATCCGGCACCGCCAGGATCACCACATCAGCGCCATCAAGCGCCTCATCGGCGCTGACGGCATCGATGCCGAGGCCCGACTTCAGCCGCTCGCGGCCGGCGTCGCCGACCTCGACATGGCGTACCGTATAGGGAGATCCGCGAAAATTGGTCGACAGGCGGTAACCCATTTTGCCGCCAGCACCAAACAGCGCAATCGTTGTCATTGTCCGTTACTCCTGATTTCCAACGACCGCCCTGCCGATCGTCATCCCATTGACTTGTATGCACATTGCCGCCGGCTGGCGGATTAGAAAAGGCGGGGAGCCGCCGCTCAAATGACGATGCCTGGACGATGTCCCGGGCGCTCGGATGTCCAGCACAGCGCAGCTATGCGGGGCAATGCTACCTCAGGTACATATTATACCAGCATACCAACTTGGCAAGCGGCCGTGGCACGGCTCTGCGCCACCGGCGAGCCGCAGCAATCGCTTGGGTTTGGCCGTCGTTTACCTCCTGTTCAATGGCAATGAGCGATCATCGCGCTGAACTGCCAATCGGGCGGGATGATTCGCAGCGAACAAAGGCCCATGCTCGAGACTTCACTCTACAGCCCGGTCAAGACCTTCCTCGAAGGCCTGGGATTCATGGTCAAGGGCGAGATCGGCGGCTGCGATCTGCTGGCGCTGAGTGCCGACTCTCCACCGATCGTCGTCATCTGCGAGCTAAAGCTGAAGTTCAATCTCGAGCTGGTCCTTCAGGGCGTCGACCGTATGGCGGTGAGCGACGAGGTCTGGCTCGCAGCATGCATGTCGGGCCGTGGCAAAGGCCGTGAGAGCGATGTGAGGTATCGCAATCTCTGCCGTCGCCTCGGCTTTGGCCTGCTTGGCGTGCGGACGAACGGCGAGGTTCAGGTGCTGCTCAGCCCGACGGCATTGGCTCCGCGTAGGGATTCCCGGCGCCGCTCGAAACTAATCGACGAACATCGGCGTCGGCAGGGCGATCCTGTCGCCGGCGGCGGCTCGCGTGCGCCGATCATGACCGCCTATCGCCAGCAGGCCCTGGCATGCGCCGCAGCACTCGCGGACGGCCCAAAGCGGCCGCGTGACTTGAAGCCCAACCTGCCGAACGCGCCCAAAATCCTGCTGCACAACGTGTATCGCTGGTTCGCGCGCACCGATCGCGGGATCTACGAACTGACCACTCAGGGCCGTGAAGCATTGCAGCGCTGGCCGCAGCCCCATCGCAGCCACACCGCTGGCTGAGACAGGCAACGCCGGATTTCGCGCTCGCTTCCGCGACAATCACGGCTTCGGCAAGACTGCAACCTCCGTGACGGAACCATATTTCGACACGAGGGTTGTGTCGTCACCGAATTGATCGTCCCTGAGCAAAACGGAAGGAAAGGCCATGCGGCTATCGACGACAATTGCCACACTCTCGGCACTGGCTCTTGCCTCGCCGGTCTATGCGCAATCCGTGGGACCAGAGCTTGCCCCTGTCCCGCCGACGGCCCCGCAAACCCTGCCAGAGCAAGCCACGCCCGAAGGGGCCACTCCCGACCAGGCTACACCTGACCAAGCCTTCTCCGCCCAGAATTTCACCGCAGTGACAATCGTGGCGATGGAGGATCTGCCTCCTGACATCAAGGCACAGGCGGAGGCCGTCGTCACCCAGACCAGCGCCGAGGATTTGCGTATCCTGCAAAGTTCGATCGACGCATCGCCGCAGGCGGCATCGGCACTGGCGGCGAACGGGCTTAATTCCACGCAGGTCGTGGCCGCCAATATCGACGGCGACGGCACGCTGACGCTGATCATCCAGACGACGACGTGAGCGGCTGAAAGCGGACAAGCCGGTTCCGGCATGGAACCGAAGCCCGCCTGGATCGCGGAGGACTGTCATGGCCGAGGCTGCAGTTCGCAACTTCACCATCAATTTCGGGCCACAACATCCCTCCGCTCACGGCGTCCTGCGGCTGGTGCTCGAACTCGACGGCGAGATCGTGGAACGCGCCGATCCCCACATCGGCCTGCTGCATCGCGGCACCGAAAAGCTCATCGAGTACAAGAACTACCTGCAGGCCCTGCCCTATTTCGACCGGCTCGACTACGTCGCGCCGATGAACCAGGAGCACGCATTCTGTCTCGCCGCCGAGAAGCTCCTTGAAATATCGGTTCCGAAGCGTGGGCAACTCATTCGCGTGCTTTTCTGCGAAATAGGCCGGCTTCTGTCGCACCTCCTCAACGTCACCACCCAAGCCATGGACATCGGCGCGCTGACGCCGCCGCTCTGGGGTTTCGCCGAACGCGAGAAGCTGATGGTCTTTTACGAGCGCGCGTCCGGCGCCCGCATGCACGCGAATTATTTCAGGGTCGGCGGCGTGCATCAGGATCTGCCGCCGGAGCTCCTCGACGACATCTGGAATTTCTGCGATCCGTTTCTCAAGGTCTGCGACAATCTCGAAGGGCTGTTGACCGAAAACCGCATTTTCAAGCAGCGCAATGTCGATGTCGGCGTGATCGGCCTTGACGATGCCTGGGCCTGGGCCTTCTCCGGCGTGATGGTGCGCGGATCGGGCGCCTCCTGGGATCTGCGCAAGGCGAAGCCATACGAATGCTATCCGGAGATGGATTTCGATATCCCGGTCGGCAAGCATGGCGACTGCTACGACCGCTATCTCGTACGCATGGAGGAAATGCGCCAGTCGGTCCGGATCATGCGGCAATGTCTGGAAAAGTTGCGCTCACCCGAAGGCCAGGGGCCGGTCGCGATCCCGAACCGCAAGATCACGCCGCCGCCGCGTGCCACGATGAAGCGCTCGATGGAAGCGACGATCCACCACTTCAAACTTTATACAGAAGGCATTCGCGTGCCGCGCGGTGAAGTCTATGCCGCCGTCGAGGCGCCGAAGGGCGAGTTCGGCGTCTACCTCGTATCGGACGGAGGCAACATTCCCTACCGATGCAAGATCCGCGCACCTTCCTTCGCCCACCTGCAGGCGATGGATTTCCTGTCCCGAGGCCATATGATCGCCGATGTTGCCGCGATCATCGGCTCGCTCGACATTGTGTTTGGAGAGATCGACCGCTAGGGCGGATCGAAGGGTGTTTGGAGAGATCGATCGCTAGAGCGGATCGAAGGGTGTTTGGAGAGATCGACCGCTCACCAGGTCGAAGGATCTTCCACGATCGCGGGATTGTTCGTCCTTAGCCAGATCTCACCTGCCTGGACGGCGCTCGAACGCCCGTCGGACGAGGGCTCTCAATTGCGGCGGGCCAACTCAAATTCTCACATCAAAGACGGACGCATGGCCGCGACAAGGCGCAGCCAAGCGTCAAGGAGTTTCACAATCTGCGCGGCCTGACGGGGCACGAGTCCTTCCAAGTTCGGAAGCGCTCTCCACAGCGCGGAAAGAACGCGTGTTCCGCCGTTCCTCGTATCGCGTCAATGCACGATCAAGCCCTTCATCCAGGCAACAAATCTGTTGCCGCGAACTATCCCGCGCACCCTGGCAGCGGCCCATCGCGCTTGCATCGTGGCGCCAACGTGGCAATGGCAAACGATTTGGTGCAACTGCCGGTCGCTCAGTTCGAAGAAGCGCTTTGCCTCACCATAGGTATCGTCGTTCAAGCCCATGGCACGCAGAACCGGATCCTCGAAAGCGACAGTGAGCGGCGTCCCAGCGCCACGCGATCTGTCGCGCGCTTCCCTGTTCATATATTCGGTGCCTGGAAGCGCCCCAAGGCATCGCGTCGGGTTTTGCTCGAGAAGTTCTGCCCAACGTTCAATCCGCTGGTTTCGGCTCATCGCCGGATACGCCGCGAAGGACTCAACTTCCGCGACGGCATGCAGTTGGTCGAGTGTTTGATGTTTCATGGTCGGCTCCTGTCGACAGGTGAATTCGCCCACGCCTATATGAGCAATTATCGCGCCGTGGAGCGCTGACAAGGCCGGATCACCGCAACATGAGGCGTACGGATCACCTGCCCGGTGAAGCGGCGCTCGGTTCCAACGCGCCGGCGCCGCTCAGTGGGTTCGACGTCGCCCCGTTAACCGAACCCATTCCGGGCAGGAACTTTTGCGGAAGCTCGCGGTTTGGCTTTGCGTCCGCCCCGGCGGCTGCAATATCAGTCTTGAAAGCCATTCCGTTGGACACGAAGCCTCAAAGCGTCGAACAAGACGTCGAGCCTGTAAATGAAACTCGGGAGCAACCGGCCCGGGTTCGAGAATCTCGTGAGCGATCGGCAGAGCCGCGGCAGGAAAAGCCCGACGGGGATGCCTCGCAACGAAAGGCCGGTCTGCTCGGCTTTCCCAAGCGCCATCCCTATGCGACGGCGGCGGTTGCGCTTGCGCTGTTGCTCGTCGCGGCAGGCGTCGTGATCTGGTGGCTGAACGCTCGCCAGTACGAATCGACCGACGACGCCTTCATCGACGCCCGCACGGTGACGATCGGCGCCCAAATCGCCGGCCGCATTACCGAGCTGGCGGTTAGCGACAATCAGCACGTGCAGGCAGGTGATGTCCTCCTGCGCATCGACGACAGCGACTATCAGGCAAATCTGAAGCAGGCCGATGCCGGCGTCGCCGCGGCCGAAGCCGAAATCGTCAATGTCACCGCTCAGATCGAGGCTCAAAACGCAAAGGTGAACGCTGCCCAGAGGCAGGTTGCACAGGCCAAGGCAGCGCTGGATTTCGCCAAGGCAGAGGATCAACGCAATCGCGAACTCCTGGCCAAGGGCACGGCAACGCAGCAGCAGGCGCAGCAAGCGGCATCGACGCTGCGTCAGGATCAGGCCGCGCTGGACAGTGCCGAGGCCAATGTCGCCTCAGCAAAAAGCCAGGTTTCGGTCTTGCAGGCACAAGCCAGGAGCGCCGAGGCGCAGCTCGAACAGGCCAAAGCCAGCCAGGAGCAAGCACGCACGACGCTGTCGCGCACGACCATCACAGCACCCGCAGCCGGGCGGGCAACGAGCATTTCGGCCGCTGACGGCACCTACGCCCAACCCGGCCAGGTATTGATGATGTTCGTTCCCGACGAGGTCTGGGTGAGGGCCAATTTCAAGGAGACGCAGCTCGACCTGATGCGGCAGGGACAACCGGTCGACATCGATATCGACGCGTACCCGGACAAGTCCTTCCATGGCCGCGTCGACAGCATCCAGGCCGGCAGCGGCACCGCCTTCAGCCTCCTGCCGGCTGAAAATGCCACCGGCAACTACGTCAAGGTGGTGCAGCGCGTGCCGGTCAAGATCGTCTTCGACAAGCCGCCGGATGTGCTTCTCGGCCCAGGGCTGTCGGTGGTGCCGACGGTCAAGGTGCGATGAACGGCGAAGCAGCCAGAAATCAGGGCGAAAGCCGATCCGCCGCCGGGACGCACAATCCCTGGCTCATCGCCATTGTCGTTTCCATCGCCACGTTCATGCTGGTGCTGGACACCTCGATCGCCAATGTCGCCCTGCGCAACATCGCCGGCAGCCTGGCGGCCGGAATGGACGAAAGCACCTGGGTCATTACCACCTATCTTGTGGCCAACTCGGTGATCATCCCGGTCAGCGGCTGGCTGGCAAGCGTCATCGGCCGCAAGCGCTACTACATGCTTTGCGTGGCGACCTTCACCGTCGCGTCGCTGCTGTGCGGACTGGCGCCCAACCTGGAACTGCTCATCCTGTTCAGGATCCTTCAGGGCCTCGGCGGCGGCGGCATGGCGCCAAGCGAACAATCGATCCTGGCCGATACCTTTCCGCCGGAAAAGCGCTCGCAAGCCTTCGCGCTTTACGGCATTGCCGTCATCGTCGCACCAACGGTCGGGCCGACGATCGGCGGCTGGCTGACGGACCATTTCTCCTGGCACTGGATCTTCTTCATCAACGTGCCGTTCGGCATCCTTTCGCTGGCACTGGTGCAATGGCTGTTGGTCGAACCGGACGTACTCGAACGCGAACGCAAGGAACGGCTGAAAGGTGGCCTGAAGATCGACGGGGTCGGGTTCGTCCTGGTGGCCACCGCATTGGGGTGCCTGGAGATCTTCCTCGACCGGGGCCAGCGCTACGATTGGTTCGCCTCGGATTTCATCACGACTTTCGCAGTGATTTCCGCGATCGCGTTTCTGCTGCTTATCCCATGGGAAATCAGTCACAGCGATCCGGTCGTCGACATGCGCCTATTGTTCACGCGCCAGTTCGGCACGGCCTTCCTGGTTATGATGGCGGTCGGTGCTATCCTGTTCAGCACCACCCAGATCGTGCCGCAGCTGCAGCAGACGACATTTGCCTACACCGCGACGCTGTCGGGCCTTTCGATGATGCCGGGCGGCATCGCCATGCTGATCTTGATGCCGGTGTCCGGATTTGTAGGCAGCATCGTGCAGCCCAAATACCTGATCATGGTGGGCATGTCGGTGGTCGCAGTCGCGCTTTGGCACATGACCTCGCTTACCCCGGACGCCAGCTTCCGCTTCTTTGCCTTTGCCCGTGTCTTCCTGATGGTCGGGCTGCCGTTCCTGTTCATTCCCATCTCGACCGCGGCCTATGTCGGCCTGCCCCCGCAACAGACCAACCAGGCATCGGCGCTGATCAACGTTGCACGCAATATCGGCGGCAGCATCGGCGTCTCGCTGTCCAACACCGTCATTGCGCAAAGCTCCCAGATCCATCAATCGAATCTGGTCGGCCACACCGTACAATCGTCGCCCGCCTATCAGCAGGTGCTTAGGCAGGCGACCGAGCATTTCGTCGCTCATGGTTCGCCGCTGGTCGAGGCGAAGCAGCAGGCGATCGGCTGGCTCGGCCAGTTGATCGCCCGCCAGGCCACGCTGCTCGCCTACGTCGATGTCTTCCGCTATTGCGCGGTGGCAACCGCCCTGCTCGTTCCGCTTGCCCTGCTGCTGCGGTCAGGCAAGTCGGGCAGCAGACACGAGAATCCGGAGATGGGCTGACCCGCAGGCGCGACGGTGTGGTTCCAAAAACGAGGAAGCCGGGAACCAGCTGACCCATTGCGTTGTTCTGCGCCAAGAGGAGATGATCACGATGGCCACTATTCCCACACCCGAGCCAACACCGACCCCGGTACCACCGCCTCCCATCCCCGATCCCAAGCCCGTGCGTGAGCCGGACCCCGACAGGCTCCCCGACGAGGACCCCATTCCCAATCCGGATGAAAACGATATTCCGCCGAAGCGGATGTCTTTCAGCCGGCAGTTGCCGTGATCGTTCTGCAGCCTGTCTGGCGATTGCTTGCGCCAGCGGCGCCGCCTGTCAGATTTCGAGCATGGCGTAGGGGCGGCCGGTCGGCTTGGCGACATGCATGGCAACGTTATAGACCGACGCTCCGCCCGGCGTACGGCCCTCATAGGCGCCACGATGCGCATGGCCATGCACCACTGCGCTGACCTGGAACCGGTCTATTGTCTCGGCCAGGCGTGACGAACCGAGAAACGGGAAAATCTCCAGCGGCTCGCCTTCGACCGTCTCGACGACAGGCGCGTAGTGCAGAACGACAAGCGTGCGTTTGGCGCGGACCTGCCGCATCGCGTTTTCAAGCCGCATCGCTTCGTTCACGCTTTCCGCCACCATCGACTTGATCGCCGGTTCGCCAAAGGAGCCGAGCATGCGCGATCCAAAACCGCCAACGAAACCCTTGACCCCAACGAACCCGACCTCGTGAATCTCCGTCGCCTCGCCGTCGAGGAGATGAACGCCCGCCTGACGCAAAATGTCGGTGACCTGCTCGACGGCGCCTGACTCATAGTCGTGGTTGCCAAGTACGGCGACGACCGGGATCGTGCAGGCACGCAGTTCCTCGGCAAGGATTTCGGCCTCCCGAGGCTTGCCGAGATTGGTAAGGTCGCCGGTCAGCACGAGAACCTGGGCTTCGCGCGACATCTCGCCGAAAAGATCGCGGTACGACGCCTGGTCCTCCTTGCCGACATGCAGATCGCCGATGGCGGCGACCTTGAGTGTGCCGCCGTTTTCGGCCTTTGCCGAAGCAGATTCGAGCTCGTCAGCCATCGCTATATTCTCCTTCACCGCCGACGTCGGCAAAGCCCCATTGCTTGACGTCGATCTCATAGTCGGTTCGTGAAAGCATGCGCCCGCGGCAGATCCGCATCCGGGAAGGCGGCAATTCGCGCTGCTTGGCCAGCCGGTCGAGCAACTCGTCGAGCAGCCACGCGGGCACACGGTCTCGCTCCGTCGGATAGATCCATCTGAAGTTCAAGAGATGCATCAGCAAGACTTCCCAATGAACTTCCATGTAGGAAAGCAGCCTTTGCCAGTCGATCTGGTCGTGCGCCTTGAGGATGGTGTGCGCGACGTCGGCGCCATCATGCCGGCCGCGGTCCTGGATGAAGCATTTGGACCAGATAAGCTCGGTTGGGCCGATGATCCGCACGTGGCTGCCCAGCAATTCGGCCTGGCGAGCATGCTCCAGCCACTGGTCGTCGACAGGCATTGTGCCGTTCATCGAGGTGAAGATGACGTCGAAAAAATGCGTGCCCCTGAACACCTTGCCGAGCCACCGGTCGTCCTCGACCACGACCGCATAGCCGATCTGCTTGAAATGGGCGAGGATGCGCGGGCAGTCGCCGGCCTTGCAGAAAATGTCGAGATCCTTGGTCGGGCGGATGATCCCGGTATAGGCGCTTACGGCATAGGTGCCGGCGACGAGAAAGGGGATGCCCGTCGCGACAAGCTCGCGGATCGCTTCGATATAAAAGACCTCCGCTTCGGCATTGCGAGGCGTCGGGGCGGCTTTTGGATCGACCGACGGAACGGATGCCGGGATGGCGCTTTCCGGTGGGGGATTGATGATCATAGCAAATGGCTCCTGGCCCGGCAGACCAGCAGCCGCCTGTATCTAATAGCCAAGCATGCCCGATGGTTCCCGCCGCTGCGTGCCACCGCCGCTCTCGCCTGCTGCATCAGGCGAACACGCCGCGGTGGCGGGCCTTCGAAGCGGTCATGGCTCTCGGCCGCGGCGGCAGCCATAAAGAGACATGTGAGCGGTTATTTTTGGCGTCAAGATCGCAGCGCGCTTCGGCCTCAAGCGCGTCGAGGCGTAGTGGGCCCGCTATCATTCTCGGGTCCGGAAAGGATTGGTTTCAACATGGTTCCCGAGCTGTCGGAGGCGCTGCGCACCCGGCGTAACAGCCACTTGAGCGCCCGTAGCCAAACCGACTCTGTTTTCCGGAACGCTGCAGGCGGCGTGGCGAAAAGGCCATTCTCCATTTTGTAGTTCCTCACTGTCTCAGTCCAATCAGCGTTCTTCAACGAGCAAAACTTGTGTTGGTTCCGCGTCGCCATCGGCGGGAGCACGGGCTGGACAGGCGAAGCCATCATTGGTGGGTTCAAGCAGGCTAGCCTTCTGCAGCGAGATCAGCGCCTCGCGAGATCAGGGGCCTCGGCGATCAAGTCGCGGAATTAAGCCACTAGCCGGCGGGATTCAGCTCGTATCCTGATGCGCCGGCTCTGGACACGGCCCGCGAAGGCTGAAATTGTTACCGGCATTTCCAGTTGCAAATTTGATTGGGCGCGGCGGGGATGGCGCTGGTTTCTGAAGACATTGCCAGCCATCCGGCACTGCGTCGCCATGTCCAGGCTCAGTCGCGGACGCTTCTCCAAACCTATGAAGCGAACCCGCGGCTGGCCTCCGTATTCGCCACGCAACAGCGTTGGCTGATGGCCCATATCGGCCTTGGCTTGTATTTCAATCGAGAGCCGGACGATCATCGCAAGGGACTTACGTCTGCACGGTTCATGGACGACATCTGCCGGCATTCGGTGGCCAGCCGCAACACCGCCGACGCCTTCCTGAAGGAGATGCTGCATTACGGTTTGATCCGGCATCTGCCGATCAAATACGGGCGCATCCGCCCCTTTGAGCCGACCGCGGGCACTCTGGAGACGGTTGCCGGCTGGGTCATGGCGCATCTGAAAACGCTGGACAGCCTGGACAATGGATTTCGACTGGCTGCATTCGTCGCACAACCGGACCTGCTCGCCAAACTGCAGCCGCTGGTGGCCGACGGCCTGCTTTCGTCGCATGCCGTGCGGGAGCCGAGACAGACCTTTTCCTTGTTCACCTGGCTCGACAATGGCGGCATCGTCATGGATTGGCTGATGTCTGGCGTCGATCCCGATCATGCTGACCTGGACCGAATTCCGACCGGTGTCGTCTCAATCGGAGATTTCGCGAACTGGCTCAAGCTTTCCCGGACCCACCTGTCACGCAAATTGCGCGATGCCGAGGAACTCGGCAGCATCGGCTGGTTGGGCCAGCGGGGTCACTCGGTCATGTGGGTGTCGAGCGAGTTCTATCAGGAATACATGACCGCCCAGGCGGTCAAGCTCGCCATCATCGATGCAGCCTTCGACAATTGTGTTGTAACTTCCGAAGCCAGCTGAACGGCGAGCCGAACGCCGTCGTGGCGGCTTTGGCGCCGCCGCGACGAAGGTTTGGCATTTCAATCGATGTCGAACGAAACGCCCTGGGCGAGCGGCAGCGCCTTGGAATAGTTCACCGTATTGGTAGCGCGCCGCATATAGGCTTTCCAGGCATCCGAGCCCGACTCGCGGCCGCCGCCGGTTTCCTTCTCGCCACCGAAGGCCCCGCCGATCTCGGCCCCCGAAGTGCCGATATTGACGTTGGCAATGCCGCAGTCCGAACCGTCGACGCCGAGGAAGCGCTCGGATTCCTGCAGGTCGCGGGTGAAGATGGACGACGACAGCCCCGCGCCGACCGCATTGTGCTCATAGAGCACGGCGTCGAAATCCGAATATTTCATCACATAGAGGATCGGCGCGAAGGTCTCTTCGGTCACCGGTGACACCTGCTTCGGCATTTCGACCAGCGCCGGACGCACATAGTAGGCCTCAGGCTGGCCGTTCTCGACCCGCATTCCGCCGGTTATCTTACCGCCATGCGAAGCCGCCTCCTCCAACGCCTTCTGCATGTTGTCGTAGGCAGCCTTGTCGATCAACGGGCCGACGAGAGCGCTTGTCTCCAGCGGATTGCCGACCGAGACGCTTTCATAGGCCTTCTTCAGGCGCGGAACGAGCTGGTCATAGACGCTCTCATGTACGAACAGGCGCCGCAGCGTCGTGCAGCGCTGGCCGGCCGTGCCCATCGCTCCAAAGGCGATGGCGCGGAGCGCCATGTCGAGATCGGCCGTCGGGCAGACGATGCCGGCGTTGTTGCCGCCGAGCTCCAGCACGGCACGGGCAAAGCGCTTGGCCAGCCGTGGGCCGACATCCCTGCCCATGCGCGTCGAACCGGTGGCGGAGACCAACGGCACCTTCGGATGGTCGACCAGGATCTCGCCGACGGCGCGATCGCCGATCAGCACGGGCGCCAGCCCTTCCGGCGCATCGCCGAAACGCTTTGCCGCGCGCTTGAAGATCGCTTCGCAGGCGAGCGCCGTCAGCGGTGTCTTCTCGGACGGCTTCCACACCACCGCGTCGCCGCAGACCAGCGCCAGCGCTGCATTCCACGACCAGACCGCCACCGGGAAATTGAAGGCCGAAATGACGCCGACGACGCCGAGCGGATGCCAGGTCTCCATCATGCGGTGGCCGGGGCGCTCGGTGGCGATGGTCAGGCCGTACAATTGCCGGGAGAGACCGACGGCGAAATCGCAGATGTCGATCATCTCCTGCACTTCGCCAAGACCCTCGGATGGAATCTTGCCGACTTCGATCGATACCAACCGGCCAAGCTCGGCCTTGTGGGTGCGCAATTCCTCGCCGAGCAGCCGTACCAGCTCTCCACGCTTGGGAGCTGGCACCTGCCGCCACGCCAGGAAAGCCCTGTGCGCGTTGTCGATGGTCGTCGCCGCATCGGCCGGCGAGATGGTCTTCAGCGCGGCGATCTGCTCGCCGGTCACCGGGCTGCGCACGATGAGATCGCCGCCCGTAAGCGCGCCCTCGGCAACGCCCAGTTTCGCCAGAAGCCCGGCCGTTTCCTTCGCAATCGTCATTTTCATCCCTTTCAGATCCCGTCGCTCATATGGCGTCGGTCAAAGCCTTGTGCCACGCCGTCTCCGTGCCGATCGGCACATCGGGCACTGTCATGGCGTGGCATTACTCGTTTCAGGGAAAAATCGCCACCCCGGCATGGTCTAAGCAAAGGTCAGACCGTTGAACCAGGCGGAGGCGTCGGATCAATGCGCCGTTTGCTTGGCGCCTTCTTTCATCAGCCGGTCGATATGCATGCGGATATGCGCCGCCTCGGCGGCCGTATTGGCAAGCGCGATGGCGCGGTCGAAAGCGACACGCGCCTCCTCGCCGCGGCCAAGCTGCATCAGCAGGCCGCCCTTGAGGCCGAAGAAGTGGAAATAGCCGGAAAGCCTTTGCTCCAGCGGCTCGATCATGGCGAGTGCGGCTTCCGGCCCACGCACCTTGGAGACGGCGACGGCGCGGTTGAGCGTCACCACCGGCGACGGCTGCATCTGCTCGAGCAGGCCGTAGAGCAGGTCGATCTCGTTCCAGTCCGTATCCTCGGGCTTTTCCGCCCGTGCATGCAGCGCGGCGATCGCCGCTTGCACCTGGTAGGGACCGGGCTTGCGATGGCGCAACGCCTTATCGACCAGCGCCAGCCCTTCATCGATCATCTTGCGGCTCCACAGGCTGCGGTCCTGGTCTTCGAGCAGCACGATCTCGCCGTTCTCGTCGAAGCGAGCCGGCGCGCGTGCATGCTGCAGCAGCAACAGCGCCGTCAGTCCCATGATCTCCGGCTCGGTCTGGAATAGCCTGAGCAGCAGCCGGGCCAGCCGGATCGCCTCTTCGCAAAGCGGCGCACGCGCCGACGCCTCGCCGCTGTTGCTGGAATAGCCTTCGTTGAAGATCAGGTAGACCATGGCGGCGACGGCGGCGAGCCGTTCGGAGCGCTCGACCGCTCCCGGCGTCTCGAACGGCACCCCGGCGTCGGCGATACGCGCCTTGGCGCGCGTGATACGCTGCTCCATGGCGCTTTCACCGACGAGGAAGGCGCGGGCGATCTGCTTGACCGTCAGGCCGGAGACGATGCGCAACGCCACCGCGATCTGCTGCGTGGCCGGCAGATCGGGATGGCAGCAGATGAACAGCAGCCGCAAAATATCGTCGCGGTAATGCGCACCGTCCAGCCGCTCGGCGATGTCGCTCTCGGCATCTTCCAGATCGGAGATCTGGTCCTCCTCCGGCAGCGGCGCCTGCTTGGCGCGCTTGCGCACCGCATCGATGCCGCTGTTGCGGCCGACGAAGATCAGCCAGGCTGCCGGATCGCGCGGCGGGCCGTTTTTCGGCCAGTTGTTCAGTGCCCTCAGGCAGGCGTCCTGGAATGCTTCCTCCGCCGCGTCGAGGTCGCGGAAGTAGCGCAGCAATGCCCCCATCGCCTGCGGGCGAGCGGTGCTGATTGCCGTGCTGATCCAGGCAAGTTCGGTCATGCGGAAACCTTGGCGGGGTTGAAGAGCGAGACCGGCCGGATCTCGTAGGAGCCGCCGCTCGGGTTGACCTCGGAAAGCTCGCGCGCGAAGTCGACGGCCTCGTCGAGGTCGGCGCATTCGAGCGTGTAGAAGCCGAGGAACTGTTCCTTGGTTTCGGCAAACGGGCCGTCGATGACGATCGATTCGCCCTTGACCTTTCGCAGCGTTGTCGCCGCCGTCGTCGGCAAAAGCCGCGCCACGGGGCCAAGCCGCCCGGCGTTGGCATATTTCTCTTGTACGCCGATAAGTTTTTCCATGACGGCATCGTCCTGCTCCTTGCTCCAGGAGCAGACGACGTCTTCAGAGGCATAGCAGAGGATCGCGTAGAGCATGGGTCGTCCTTTTCTCTGTCAAAGGACGAAACACTAGGACCGATCCCGACATGGCGTCGACAAAAAAATACGCCCCCGGTCCTGCGTCATTCCCTCGCCTTCAGCCATCTCAAGACCAGGGCCTCCTCGTCGTCGAGCCCGGCGATCGAGCGCTTGCCTCTGTTGGCGTCCGCCATTTCGCCAAGCAGCCCTCCTTCGGACCAGGCGCGGAAGACTTCCGGATGGATGTAGCAGCGGCGGCAGACGGCGCGCGTATTGCCGAGCCGCTCGGCAACCTTGTCGATGACGCCGTTCATCGCCCGCTTTTGTTGTGCCTGGCCTTCCGGGCGTTCGGTTTGCGCAAACAGCGACGCCGCGTGGATGGTTCCGCCCCACGTTCTGAAATGCTTGGAGCTGAACTCGACGCCGGCATTCTCCCTGATATAGCGGTTGACGTCGTCGGAGCGCACCGGATGCCTGTTTCCTTCCTCGTCGAGATACTGGAACAGTTTCTGGCCCGGCAGGTCCTGCGCTCCACGCACGATCTTGGCGATCCGGCGATCGACAAGCTTCAATCTCCATTCCTTGCCGGATTTGCCGATGAAGGCAAAACGCAGGCTCGAGCCCTTGATGTCGACATGGCGGTCGCGCAGCGTGGTCAGCCCAAAACTCTTGTTATCGCGGGCGTAGGCGGCGTTGCCGACGCGGATCATCGTGTTGTCGAGCAGCCAGACGATGGCCGCAACGACGCGTTCCAGCGGCAGGCCGTGACGGCGCAGATCGGCATCGATCTGCCGTCGCAATTCGGGCAGGCTTTCGGCGAAGGCGATGAGGCTCGAGTATTTGACCCCGTCACGCTCCTCCGCCCAGTGCTGATGATAGCGGTATTGCTTGCGCCCGCGCTGGTCCCGACCGGTTGCCTGAATGTGACCGTCGGCATCCGCCGAGATCCACACATCCGTCCAGGCCGGTGGAATGGCGAGCGCCTTGATGCGTGCCAGCGCGTCCTGGTCGACGGCACGTCCGTCGGGCCCTTTGTACGAGAACCCGTTGCCTGAACGCAGCCGGCGAATACCGGGTTCGGTGTCGGCGACATAGTTGAGCGAGGCCCGAACGGCCGAGGCGTGCGCGCCGTTCTCCAGCGCTCCGTTCCGCGGCACCCCGTTCTTTGGTGCAGCTTTCCTAACAGCCGATCGGCCAGACGACGACCCGGATTTGTCCAGCATGTCCTCTCCACGGAATTTCCGTAGATAAGCCGCCTGCTGGCTGCGGGTTCCACCGCCTTTTGATTGCCAGGACAGATTAACGACGACGCCGTGCAACGAGGAGGTGCCGTCACGCCTTTTCGAGCACGACCGGTATGACGTCGACTGCCTGCTCGCCAACCTGCCCGCCCGTGGTTTTCAGCACGCCGACGATCGGCGCCACATCGGAGTAGTCGCGGCCATAGCCGACCGTGATATGATCGTTGCTAGCGCGCATGCCGTTGGTCGGATCGAATTCCTGCCAGCCGGCATCGCGCCCGCACCACACCTTGACCCAGGCATGCATGGCGTCGGCGCCTTCGAGCCGCGGCTTCCCACGCGGCGGGATGGTGCGTAGGAATCCGCTGACATAGCCTGCAGGAATGCCGAGGCCACGCAGGCCGGCGATCATAATATGGGAAAAATCCTGGCAGACGCCGCGCTTCAGGCCGAAGGCGTCGCTGGCCCGCGTCTGCACCGTGGTCGCCTCGCCGTCATAGGTGAAATCGCGGTGAATGCGGTTGCACAGAGCCATGGCCGTGCCGACCGTCGAACTGCTGGCACTGCCTTTCGCATAGGCAGTGATTGCCGGGTCGATGCCGGCATGATCGCTGGCGGCCAGAAAGTGATGCGGCGAAGCCGGCGCCAGCGAGTGCACCGCGCCGAGTTCTTCCCTCAGCCGGCGTAGGTCGGGCGATACGTCGAGCCCGGGCTCCGGCCGCGACACTGAAACACGCGCGCTCATCCTGATGTCGAGCGCATCATGTGCGTCACGAAAGGCGATCGAGGTGACACTGTTGCCGAAAAAGTCGGAAAAGTCGGAGCGTTCGCTGGGCGCCGGCACAAAAGACAGTGAAGCGGCGATGACGCGCTGTACGCCAGGGATGGTCGGCGGCAGCACACGCACCTGATGGCGGCCGCCGCCGGCCGCCGCATCATAGTCGTAACGCAGGTGAAGCCTGATGTCGTAGAGCATGCCGTCTCTACCCGAAATAGGCTTTGGAGAGGCTGTTGTAGAGGCCGCCGATTTCATTGGCGAGATCGCTGAGGGCCTTGGCCGTCATGTCCGAGGGCTCCCTGATGGCGATCGACGTGTTGAGCTGCAGGATTTCCTTGGCCGCCGGCGACATATGGCCTTCACCGCCGACAGAGGGCAGCAGCGCGATTTCGGCCTTCAGCCGTTCGAGCTGGAACAGGATTGAGCGCGGGTTGAGCGGATCGAGCGCCAGAAGGTCGACCACGGTACGCCGTCCCGCCTGCACCGGATATTGCCGGCGGTGGGTCATAACGCTGTCGCCGATCTCCAGCATCATGTCGAGCGCGCCTTCCGGCGCCTCGGCCCTGGTCAGTCGGGCGAGCGTGCGGGCGATCTGGATGCCGCGTTCGAGCCTGCGGCCGATTTCCAGGAAACGCCAGCCGGCGAAACGGTACATATTCTCGTGCAGCAGGCCGGAAAACCCGGCCAGCTTGCGCAGGATGACCGTCATTGCCCTTGTCGCGTCGTCGCCCGGCGCCACTGTCACGGCAAATTGATGGATCGTCTTCGACAGGTCCTTCAATGCCAGCCAGCCATCGGGCGAGAAGCGGTCGCGGATCTGCCCGGCGCTGTACACGGCGCTGTCCAGCGTGCCGATGAGCCCCAACGGGATTGCCGTCTCGACGTCGATACCGAACGGCGCGAGATAGTCCCTGATGTCGGCGAGCAGCGGCATCTCGGGATCGGATGTCTCGGCCAGCCGCACGTGGTAGGCGCGCAGGATGCGCACCGTGTCTTCCGATCGCTCGATATAGCGGCCGAGCCATGTCAGGTTTTCCGCCGCGCGGCTGGGCAGGCTGCCCGGCAAGGTTCGGGTGAAGCTGTCATGCTCCTGCGGCAGCAGCGTCTCACGCTCCACCGGCCTGTCGCTGACCACCCAAACATCCGCCGCCTGGCCGCCGCGCTGCATGGCGATGGCCGTCGGGTCGAGCGAGAAGCCGACACGGGCAAAACCGCCCGGCATCACGGTCCAGCCTTCCGGCGTCCGCGCCAGATAGACGCGCAGGCTTGCCGGCCGCGGCTCCAGCCAGCCGCTGACATAGACAGGAGTGGTCGACAGCGTCACCGCTTCCTGGCCGACAAAGTCGCCGCCGTCTTGTTCGATCCGGGCGACGAGCTCGGCCCGTTCCTCGGCCGACAGCGCTGACCCGAGCTTGGTCGAGCCGTCGTCCTCGAAGGCAAGCCGCGTCGACAGTGCCGGGCCGATCACCATGCTATCGATATTGGCGAGCACATGTTCGCGCTCCGTATCCTGCCCGCACCACCATGTCGCGACGGTCGGCAGCAGCAGTTCCTCATTGCGCAGGGCGCGCGAAATCTTCGGCAGGAAGGCGAGCAGAGCGCGCGTCTCCATCAGGCCGGAACCCAGTGCATTGACGGCCGAAACCGCCCCTTGCCGGACCGCTTCGACCAGCCCCGGCGTGCCGATCTGCGAGTCCGACCGCAACTCGAGCGGATCGGCAAAGGCAGCGTCGAGCCGTCGCCACAAGACGCTGACCGGCATCAGCCCCGAAACTGTGCGCACCATCAGCCTGCCGCCGGAGACAGTCAGGTCCTCGCCCTCGAGCAGCATGATGCCGAGATAGCGGGCGATATAGGCATGTTCATAATAGGTCTCGTTCAGCGGTCCCGGCGTCAGGATGGCGACACGGCCGCCGGCTTGCTTGGCCATGCCGATCAGCGCATCGCGAAAACGGCGGAAGAAACCGGCCAAGCGGTGCACATGCATCTCGCCGTAAATGTCGGACAGTGCCCTTGTGGTGGCGACGCGGTTTTCCAGCGCAAAGCCGGCGCCCGATGGCGCCTGGGTGCGGTCGCCAAGCACCCACCAGCGGCCGTCCGGGCCACGACCGAGCTCGAAGGCGCAGAAATGCAGGAAATGGCCGCTGGCAGGCCTGGTGCCGACGACCGGCCGCAAATATTCCGAGCTGGCCGCGATCAATCCAGCCGGCAGAATGCCTTTCTCGACCAGCCGGTTCGGCCCGTAAATGTCGGCGATGGTCTCCTCGAACAGATCGGCGCGCTGGACCAGGCCGGCGCTGATGTCAGCCCATTCCTCCTCCTCGATCAGCAGCGGCACATGCGCCAGCGGCCATTCCCGCTCATTGGCGCCGGCCTTGTCGTAGACGCGGTAGTAGACGCCGGCATCGCGCAGGTACTGGTCGGCGCGGGCAAAACGCTGGGCAAGCTTTTCCGGCCCCAGGTCCTCCAGTGCCTCGATGAAGTGCCGCCAGGCCGGCCGCGGATTGCCCGACGCATCGACCATCTCGTCGACGACGCCGTCGATCGGTTGATAGTGCTCCAGCAGACTGTGGGTCTGCGGCTTGCTGCGCAGCTTTTTGTGATTCCCCTTCGCCATGGCTGATCAGAGTCTTTGCGGCCGCCGAAGGTCAAGGGTCATCGGGAAATCTTCAGAGGCTTCTTCGTTGCGCAGCACATAGCCGGACGGAGTATGGCCAGGCGGCTCGAAGCGGGCGAGCCGCCGCGCCTCCGCTTCATTGCCGTTGACCGGGAACGTGTCGTAGCTGCGCCCGCCGGGATGTGCCACATGGTAGACGCAACCGCCAACCGCGCGGCCCGACCAGCGGTCATAGATATCGAAGACCAGCGGCGTGTTGACCGGCAGCGCCGGATGCAGGCCCGACGCCGGCTGCCAGGCCTTGAAGCGAACGCCGGCCACCGCGATCTCGCGGTTGTCGGTCACCTTCATCGGCACCCGGCGGCCGTTGCAGACGACGGCGTGACGTTCCGGGTTGAGCCCCTCGGTCTTCACCTGCAGCCGTTCGACGGAGGAATCGACAAAGCGCACCGTGCCGCCGATCGCGCCTTGCTCGCCCATCACATGCCAAGGCTCCAGTGCTTGCCTGAGCTCCAGCTTGATGCCGGCATGCTGGACCTCGCCGCAGAACGGAAAGCGGAATTCGAGCTGGGCGTCGAACCATTCCGGACGGAACGCAAAGCCGTTCAGCTTGAGGTCGTCCAGCACATCGAGAAAATCCGCCCAGACATAGTGCGGCAGCATGAAACGGTCGTGCAGCGAGGTGCCCCAGCGTACGAAGCGGCCGTCGAGCGGGTTCTTCCAGGCCCGGGCGATGATGGCGCGCACCAGCAATTGCTGCGCCAGGCTCATGCGCGCGTTGGGCGGCATCTCGAAGCCGCGGAATTCGACCAGCCCCAGCCGGCCGGTCGGCCCGTCCGGCGAAAACAGCTTGTCGATACAGATTTCGGAGCGATGCGTATTGCCCGTCACGTCGGTCAGGAGGTTGCGGAACAGCCGGTCGACCAGCCACGGCAGGGGTGCCGCGCCCTTGTCCGGATGTGGCACCTGCGCCATCGCGATATCGAGTTCGTAGAGCGAATCGTGTCGTGCCTCGTCGAAGCGCGGCGCCTGGCTGGTCGGGCCGATGAACAGGCCGGAGAACAGATAGGATAGCGACGGATGCCGCTGCCATTGCAGCACCAGGCTCTTCAACAGGTCGGGGCGGCGCAGGAACGGACTGTCATTGGGCGTGGCACCGCCGACGACGACGTGGTTGCCGCCGCCGGTGCCGGTGTGACGGCCGTCGATCATGAATTTGTCGGCGCCAAGCCGCGTCTGCCGCGCCTCTTCGTAGATCGCCGTGGTCGTCGCCACGCAATCCTGCCAATTCGCGGCGGGGTGGATATTGACCTCGATGACGCCGGGATCGGGTGCGACACGGATGACATTGAGGCGCGGATCGTGCGGCGGGCCGTAGCCCTCGATATGCACCGGCAGGCCGATAGCCCTTGCCGCGTTCTCCGCCGCCGCGACCAGTTCGAGATAATCCTCCAGCGCCTCGACCGGCGGCATGAACACACAAAGCCGTCCGTCGCGCGGCTCGACCGAAAGCGCTGTGCGCACGGCGCCGCCGATCTCGGTAATCTCCTGTTCGACGCGGTCTTGCTGGCCGGTAACGGCCGTGAAGGAGACCGCCTGCTGGCGTCGCGCCATTTCGTCGGCGCCTTCCAGTTCGGCCGGAGCGGGCGAAGAAGCAGCACCGGGCAAGATCGCCTCACGCGCCGGCAATGGTCCGCGCGGCAGCGATGGATCGACCGGTACGATATAGGGGAACTGCGCCGGCGGCACATAAGGCAGCGTGCCGAGCGGCAGGCGGTAGCCGACCGGCGAATCGCCGGGCACCAGGAACAGCCTGCCGCGCCGCGTCTTCCACTTCTCCGAGCGCCAGCGCGGTCCGGAAGCCTGGCTGTTCCAGCGCTGGACGGGCAGCACGTAGCCCGACGGCTTGGTCAGCCCGCGTTCGAACACCCGCGCCATGCGGCTGCGCTCCTCCGGGTCCTCCAGCTTCGAATTGGAGGGATCGACATTGTCCGGCAGCTTGCCTTCCTTGAGCAGCCATTCGGCCGGATCCTCATAGGCTTCGCTGACCATCGTCTTGTCGATGCCGAGTTCGTCGGCAATCGCGGTCAGCAGGCTCTCGGCCTGCTTCGGTCCGACATCCGCCTCGCTCTTTTCATGTGCGATCAGTGACGGATCGCTCCACACCGGCTCGCCGTCGGTGCGCCAGTAAAGCGAGAACGTCCAGCGCGGCAGGCTTTCGCCGGGGTACCATTTGCCCTGTCCGTAATGCAGGAAGCCGCCCGGCGCGAAGCGTTCGCGCAGCCGGCGGATCAGCGCATCGGCCTTTTCGCGTTTTGTTGGCCCGACGGCGGCGGTGTTCCACTCGGCCGCCTCGAAATCGTCGATTGAGACGAAGGTCGGCTCGCCGCCCATGGTCAGCCGCACGTCGCCGGCCTGGAGTGCTGCATCGACCTCGACGCCCAGCGCGTCGAGCGCCTGCCAGCTCTCGTCGGAGAACGGCTTGGTGATGCGCGGATGTTCGGCGATGCGGTCGACCCGCATGTCGAAGCCGAATTCGACATTGGCGAAGCTCGCCATGCCGGAGATCGGCGCGGCATTGCGGAAATGCGGCGTTGCCGCGAGCGGCACATGGCTTTCGCCGGTAAGCAGGCCGGAGGTCGGGTCGAAGCCGATCCAGCCGGCGCCCGGCAGATACACCTCGCACCAGGCATGGAGGTCAGTGAAATCGGTCGCCGTACCGGGCGGTCCGTCGAGCGCGACGAGGTCGGGTTTGAGCTGGATCAGATAGCCGGAGACGAAACGCGCGGCGATGCCGAGGTTCCTCAGTATCTGCACCAGGAGCCAGCTCGAATCGCGGCAGGATCCCTTGCCGGCGGCCAGCGTTTCCTCGGGCGAGAAGACGCCGGTTTCCATGCGCACGATATAGGCGATCTCGCGCTGCAGCCGCGCATTGAGGTCGACGACAAAATTGACGGTATTGGTCGCACTGCGGTCGATGGTTTTGAGGAACGCCTGCAACAGTGGCCCTGCCGGTTCCGGCGTCCGGTAGATGGTCAGATCGTCCCTGATCTCTTCCGGGTATTCGAACGGAAACGTCTCGGCCGACGGTTCGACGAAGAAATCGAACGGATTGTAGACCGTCATGTCGGCAACGAGATCGACCTCGATCTTCAATTCCGTTACCGGCTCGGGGAAGACGAAGCGGGCAAGGAAATTGCCGTAGGGGTCCTGCTGCAGATTGACGAAGTGGTTTGCCGGCCCGACCTTCAGCGAATGGCTGAGCACTTTGGTGCGGGAATGCGGCGCAGGCTGCAACCTTATGACTTGCGGGCCCAATACGACCGGCCGGTCGTATTTGTAGTGGGTCAGGTGATAGACGGCTGCCAGAATTGCCATGGTGCCCCTGAAGTCGGCGTTTCAAAAGGAGTTCGCTGAACCCTGACACGAATGCTGACCATTCTCCAAGCAGAGATGTTGCGCTGCACCTAAATTAAGCAGCCTTCACAGCCTCACAAACGGAGCGCCGACCCTGGGATTCCGCAGCGTGGCGGCAGACGTTGCAACGCTGCAGAGCCGAAGGCCGGTGGGTCAGCACCGGGCACTGTCCCGCCGATATCGATGATCGGCAACCCGCGCGACGCTTGGTCGAAAAGAGCTGAAAAGAAAACCCGCCTCGGTGGGCGGGTCGTCGGTGCCAATTAGCACCATAGCCAAATTAGTAGCATAGCTGCCGGCACAAAGCAAGAACAAAATGTGGCACCGTCGGCGAAAATTGCCGATCTGCCGCTTTGCGAGGGAAGATGCGAAGCACGGGCATCCTTGGAGCGGAGAACACCTGAACCCTAAAAGAACGCCTGCAACCCGGTCTGCGCCCGTCCGAGGATCAGCGCATGCACATCATGCGTGCCCTCATAGGTGTTGACCGTTTCCAGGTTCTGGGCGTGGCGCATGACGTGGTAGCCGATCTGGATGCCATTGCCGCCATGCATGTCGCGGGCCTGGCGGGCGATGTCGAGCGCCTTGCCGCAATTGTTGCGCTTGACGAGTGAGATCATCTCCGGCGCCATCTTGCCTTCATCCATCAGCCGCCCGACGCGCAGGCTGCCCTGCAGGCCGAGCGCGATCTCGGTCTGCATGTCGGCGAGCTTCTTCTGGAAAAGCTGCGTGCCGGCCAGCGGCTTGCCGAACTGCTTGCGGTCGAGGCCATACTGGCGGGCGCGGTGCCAGCAATCCTCCGCCGCGCCCATGGCGCCCCAGGAGATGCCGTAGCGCGCGCGGTTGAGGCAGCCGAACGGCCCCTTCAAGCCCGAGACATTGGGCAGCAGCGCGTCCTCGCCGACTTCGACGCCTTCCATCACCACTTCGCCGGTGATCGACGCTCGCAGCGACAGCTTGCCGCCGATCTTCGGCGCCGACAGCCCGTTCATGCCCTTTTTCAGGACAAAGCCGCGAATCTCGTTGTCATGCGCGGCCGATTTTGCCCAGACGACGAACACGTCGGCGATCGGGGCGTTGGAAATCCACATCTTCGAGCCGGAGATCCTGTAGCCGCTCGCAGTCTTCTCGGCCCGCGTCTTCATGCCGCCCGGGTCGGAACCGGCATCCGGCTCGGTCAGGCCGAAGCAGCCGATCCATTCGCCCGACGCCAGCTTCGGCAGGTATTTCTTGCGCTGCTCTTCCGAGCCATAGGCATGGATCGGATACATCACCAGCGACGACTGCACGCTCATCATCGAGCGATAGCCGGAATCGACGCGTTCGACCTCGCGCGCCACCAGCCCGTAGGTGACGTAGTTGGCGCCGAGCCCGCCATATTCCTCGGGGATGGTGATGCCGAGCAGACCGGCCTCGCCCATTTCGCGAAAGATCCCGGCGTCGGTCTTCTCCTCGAGATAGGCTTCCTCGATCTTCGGAGCGAGCTTGTCGGCGGCAAACGCCGCGGCGCCATCACGCACCATGCGCTCGTCTTCCGAAAGCTGGTCCTCGATCAGGAAAGGATCGTCCCAGACGAATGCATTCTTATCGGCGGCCATGGCTCTCGGTCTCCCAAACTCATGCATGTCGCCCAAAGCTTGCCCACGGGCCTGACCCGAGGGTGTTCGGCAGCTTGGGGATAACGACATGCATCAAACAGAAATCTTGAAACGCGCGGCTTATCGGCTTCCGTCCTGAAAAAATCAAACGAAATAGCTTCGCCGATCCATGTCGAGCGCCGCCTTCTGACCTGGCGTAGCCCGGCTCGCGAATTACTTGCGCTTCAACGCATCGGCCAAAGCGGCGCCGAACGCGCCCTGCTGCGCCGGCCGCTCCGGCTGGCGTTGGGGCGTGGGCGCGCGCGGCACCGGCCTGTTGCCATTGTCGCGCGGCTTCGGGGCGCCACCGTCGCCGTCCTTGCGCATCGACAGGCCGATGCGCTTGCGCTTGATATCGACGTCGACGACACGCACCTTGACCACGTCGCCGGCCTTGACCACCTCGTGCGCGTCCTTGATGAAACGGTCGGCCAGTTGCGAGACGTGCACCAATCCGTCCTGGTGCACGCCGATATCGACAAAGGCGCCGAAGGCCGCGACATTGGTGACGGTGCCTTCAAGCTGCATGCCGGGCTTCAGATCCTTGATGTCGTCGATGCCGTCGGCAAAGGTCGCGGTCTTGAAGCCGGGGCGCGGATCGCGGCCGGGCTTTTCCAGCTCCGACAGGATGTCGCGCACCGTCGGCAGGCCGAAGCGCTCGTCGACGAAGACGCGCGGATCGAGTGCCTTGAGTGCGGCGCTGTCGCCCATCAGCGAGCGGAGGTCGCGCCCGCAGGCGGCGACGATCTTTTTCGCCACGCCATAGGCCTCCGGATGCACGGCTGAGGCATCGAGCGGTTCGCTACCGTTGGGAATGCGCAGGAAGCCGGCGCATTGCTCGAACGCGCGGGGTCCGAGCCGCGCCACCTTCAACAGTTCGCGGCGGCTGGCGAACGGGCCGGAGGCATCGCGATGCGCAACGATCGCTTCGGCCAGCGATGTGCCGAGACCCGAAACCCGCGCCAGAAGCGGCGCCGACGCCGTGTTGAGATCGACGCCGACGGCGTTGACCGCATCCTCGACCACCGCTTCCAGCGAGCGGCCGAGCCGGTACTGGTCGACATCGTGCTGATACTGGCCGACGCCTATCGACTTCGGCTCGATCTTGACCAGTTCGGCGAGCGGATCCTGCAGGCGCCGCGCGATCGACACCGCCCCGCGCAGCGACACGTCGAGGCCGGGAAATTCCGCCGCCGCCGTTGCCGACGCCGAATAGACCGAGGCGCCGGCCTCGCTGACGATCACCTTGAGCGGCTTCGGCCCGGACCCGGCCGGCATATCAGCCAGCATGTCGGCCACCAGCCTTTCGGTCTCGCGGCTGCCAGTGCCGTTGCCGATCGAAATCAGCTCGACCTTGTGCAGCCGGATGAGCTTGGCCAGTTCGGCCTGCGTGCCGCGGACATCGTTCTTCGGCGGGAACGGATAGACCGTCGTCGTCGCCAGAACCTTGCCGGTGCCGTCCACCACCGCCACTTTGACCCCGGTGCGGATGCCCGGATCGAGGCCCATCGTCGGCCGTGAGCCGGCGGGCGCGGCAAGCAGCAAATCCTTGAGATTGCGGGCGAAGACATGGATTGCTTCCTCCTCGGCCCGCTCGCGCAAGTCCCGCATCAGATCGAGCGTCAGGTGCAGCGACAGCTTTATGCGCCAGGTCCAGCCGGCGACCTCCATCAGCCACCGGTCGCCTGGCAACTGGCGGCCGATGGCGTAGGCGTCGGCGATCATCCGCTCGACCGGTTTCACCGGCGAGGCATCGTCGGCATCGACCTCGATGTCGAGCGACAGCACCTCCTCGTTGCGGCCACGCAGCATGGCCAGCGCGCGATGGCTCGGCACGTTGGCCCAGCGCTCGACATGGTCGAAATAGTCGGAGAATTTCGCGCCGGCCTCCTGCTTGCCGTCGATGACGCGCGAGCGCAGGAAGGCGCGTTCCTTCATGTAGGCACGCAGCTTGCCGACCAGGTCGGCGTTCTCGGCGAACTGTTCGGACAGGATATCGCGTGCACCTTCGAGCGCTGCCTTGGTATCGACCACGTCTTCGCTGATGTAGGCCAGCGCCAGCTCGGCCGGCACGGCCGCACGATCGGCCAGGATAGTTTCCGCCAGCGGTCCCAGTCCGCGCTCGCGTGCGATCTCGGCCTTGGTCCGGCGCTTCGGCTTGTAAGGCAGGTAGATGTCTTCGAGCTCGGCCTTTGTGATGGCCGCAGCGATCTTTGCCTCAAGCTCTTCCGTTAGCTTGCCCTGCTCGCGGATCGAACCAACGATGGTGTCGCGGCGCGCGTCGAGCTCGCGCAGATAGGCGAGCCGCTCGGCGAGGTCGCGCAACTGCGTGTCGTCGAGGCCGCCGGTGACCTCCTTGCGGTAGCGGGCAACGAACGGCACGGTCGCACCGTCGTCGAGCAAGCCGATCGCCGCCGCGGCCTGTTCGGGCCGGGCGCCGATCTCGGCGGCTATGATGGTTGCGATGCGCTTGATGTCGGATGCCATGTCGATCCTGCTGTTTGTCGAAAAGAGACGCGACCATAGGCGCAGAGCACCGATGCGCCAACCGCGCCATTTTCAACCCGGCGAGAGGTCCACAGGAAAGGCGCGGCTGTCTGGATCGGATCAGACCATCCGGCTCAGCGCCTCGAAGAAAGAAAGAATATCCAGATCGAGCGGATCGTCGACCGGTACCGGCTGCGACGACATCTTTGCGATTACCATTTCGGCCTTCGGACTGACGTACAGCCACTGGCCGTGGATGCCGATGCCGCAGAAGGCGCCGCTTGCCGCGCCCGTCTGGTACCATTTGTTGCGATAGCGGCCACGCGGAAACAGGAACGCCATCGTGCCGCGTTGCCAAGCCTCGGCGTCACCGCCAGTTTCGGTCGTGTCGCGCACCCAGCTCTCCGGCACGATACGGCAGCCATTGGCCATGCCGCCTTGCCGCATCATCTCGCCGACCCGGGCGAGGTCGCGCGGCGTCACCGAAATGCCGCCGGCCGTACGCGCCGTGCCTTCCATGTCCACGGTTACCGAAGCTTCGCTGACAGCGCCGAGCGGCGCCCATAATTTCTCGCGCATCAGATCGGCGAAGCGCCGGCCCGACGCACGTTCGAGCAGGATGCCGAGCAGGTCGGAATTGGGCGAACGGTAGCGGAACGTCCGGCCATGCGGCTCGGCCAGGCCCTGCAGCGTCATGAGGAAAGTGGCCAGGCTCTCGGTGCCCCCGCCTGGATTCCACAGCATGGCGCGGCGATAGCGGGCGAAGGCGCTTTCCGGATCGAGATAGGCCTCTTCGAAGTCGAGGCTGACACCCATGTCGAGCACGTGCCGCACCCTCGCATCGCCATAGGCCGAGCCGGCAGCTTCGGGCAGATAGCGGCTTACCGGAGCCTGCGGATCGAAAATCCCCTCGCCTGCCAATATCCCGGCAACAATCGCGGTCAGCGACTTGCTGATCGAAAAGACGATGTGGCGCGCCCCGAACTCCATATGCGGTGCGAACCAGTCGCCGACGAATTTGCCGCCTTTCATGATCGTCAGCGCGTCGGTATCGGAGCGCTTGAGAAAAGCTGCGACAGTCTCCGCGCCGCCTGCAAGAGCGACCTTTTCACCAAGTAGCTCGCCGAAATCCTGCGCCGGCGCCTCGCTGCTGCCCGGCTTTGCCGCCACGGCAGCGCTCGGCACCAGCTCGCCGGCATTCTGGAACGACCACCGGCTGAACGGGCTTTCTCGCCAATTGCCGAGCAGCACCTGGTTTCGGGCAAAGCCATATCTCGTTTCGAACGCGGTCTTGCCGGTCATGGCGCTTCCTTCGGTCTTGGCGTTCTAGGCGAGCGCCGCGGCGATCGCGTGCACGGCTTTCAAAGTCGCCACCGAATAGGCGACGTTGGTAAAATCCGGATAGCTCGAAAGCTTCACCACGACCATTTTCATGTTCCAGTCGATATGGATCAGCTGCCCGAACACGCCCCGGCACATCAGTGCCCGCGAGCGCGGGTCCTCGATCCAGAACTGGTTGCGGTAGCTGCCTTCCGGCAGGCTGGGACTGAAGTCCGGTCCATGCCTGCCATTGCGCGTCGCCTCGATCCAGTCGGCCGGCACGACGCCGCCGCCATTGTCGAGGATCAGCTGGCCGAAGCGGCCATAGTCGCGCAGCGTGGCGTTGAAGCCCCCGTCGGCAACTGCATAACCGGCGCTGTCAACGGTGAAGCAGGCACTTTCATCCGCGCCGAGCTTTTGCCAGAGCTCTTCCGAGACCAGCTGCGCCAGGCGCTTGCCGCTCACCCGTTCCATGATGAAGGCAAGCACGTCGGTCTCGATCGAGCGGTATTCGAAGGCAGCGTCGTGCGGTCGGCTCTTTTCCTTAAGCCCCAGGATCAGCTCGAACATGTGCGACGGCCAGCGGAAGGCCGGATCGCTGTCCGGCGGCACCGGCTTCCAGCCGGTGGCGACATCGACCTGGCCGATGTCCGAATAGGGATCGGTGTATTCCTCGGAAAAGCTCACCCCGCTCGTCATGTCGAGCGCATGCTGCACACTGGCGCCTGCCCAGCCGGTCGCCTCCAGCTCCGGCAGATAGGTCGTCACCGGCAAAGCCGGATCGATCAGCCCGCCTCCGACCAGTATGCCGAACACCGATGCGGTGACCGACTTCGCCATCGACTGCGACAGATGCAGCGTGCGCTCGGTCATGCCGTTGAAGTAGCGCTCATAGGCGACCTTGCCGTCCTTGAGCACGAGGAACCCGTCGGTGTAGGTCTCGTCGAGCAGCCCGGGCAGCGTCGTCGCCTTACCCGTGCTGTCGCTCACCGGCAGCGCATCGAAATCGACCTCGGCCCGGTCCAGCCTGTGGCGATGGCCGTTGCCGCGCCAGACTTCGACGGTCGGCAGAATTTCGCGGATATGCTGGAACGCCCATCGGTTCCATGGCGGCCGGTCCCAGTCGAGCTTCGGCGGAACCATCTGCGGCGGCGAACCCTGCATGATCGGCGGCGCCGGTTCGCTGTTGCGGTAAGATTTCATCCAACCCCCTTGCGCAAGGAAGGGAGGCCGAAGCCTCCCTTCAGTCTGATCCTAGAGCAAGGCTACTTGCGCAAATTGGTCCAGATCTTGTTGTAGATCTCGACCACTTCCGGTGGGCAAGGCGGTACGAATTCCGCCGCCGGTGCATCGGCCGGCGGATTGATTTCCGGCGCGCTGGCGAAATCGGGCGGCAGGAACTTGTGACTGCCGGCAATGCCGTTGTCGTAGCCGGCGAATTCCGAAATCAGCGCCGCGTTTTCCGGAGCCATGACGAAATCCTGGAACAGCTTGGCGTTTTCGAGATTCTTGGCGCCCTTCAACACGGCGACATTGTCCATCCAGCCTTCGATGCCTTCCTTGGGATAGGCATATTTGATCGCCGGGATTTTCTGGCGCGCACGATAGGTTGCGCCATTCCAAGCCTCGGTAACGATCACGTCGCCGGAGGTGATCTTGGTGATGGTGTCGTAGCTGAAGGTCTTCCATGACGGCTTGGCGGCCATCAGTATGTCGTTGACCTTCTTCAGATTGGCCTTGTCGGCGCCGCAGCGCGGCACGCCGGCATAGCGCTCGGCCGCATGCATCACAGTGTTGACATCGTCGAGCATGTTGATCTGGCCCTTCAACTCGTCTGGCGGATCGAACAGGATCGCCAGCGTGTCGATGTCGCCCTTGTATTTGTCGGTGTTGACTTCGAACGCAGTGGTGCCGAATTGCCACGGGACGGTGTAGTGACGGCCATTGTCCCAGTAGATGTCGACGAAGCGCGGGTCGAGGTTCTTGCCGTTCGGCATCGCATTGGGCTCGGTCTTTTCGAGCAGGCCCTCATCGATCATGATCTTCACGGTGTAGTCGGAAGGGACGACGATGTCATAGCCGGAATTGCCGGCGCGTACCTTCGACAGCATCGTCTCATTCGAATCGTAGTCGTCCAGCGTCACTTTGACGTTGTACTGTTTTTCGAATTTTTCGATCAGCTTCGGGTTGGTGTAGTCACCCCAATTGTAGATGTGCAGCTCACCGTCGGCGAGCGCAGGCACCGCCCATAAAAGCGCCGCCGTCGACACGGCAGCCATCATTTTCCTAGACATCACACTCTCCTTTGCCTTCGCATTGATTCACTGGCCTATAATTTACTTGGCGCGTCGGCGCGCGATCAGGAACGAGATTGAGACGAACAGGATCGAAACCAGCAGCAGGATGGTGGAGATGGCATTTATCTCCGGCGTCATTGGCCGCCTGATCTGGTTCCAGATGTAGAGGGGCAGCGTCGTCTGCCCGGGGCCGGCGACCAGCTGCGTGATGGTGAAATCGTCGAAGGAGACGATAAAGGCGAGCGCCCCACCTGACAGGATGCCGGGAACCAGCAATGGCAGCGTTATGCGCCTGAAAGCATGCCACGGCGTGGCATAGAGGTCGGCCGCCGCAGCTTCGAGCGTCAGGTCCATGTCCTCGAGCCGCGCCCGGATCGGCATATAGGCGAATGGAATGCAAAAAACGGTGTGGGCGAGGATCAGATTTCCGATGCCGAAATTGAGCCCGAAAGTGCCCGCGATCAGCGCAAAGAAAGAGAGCGTCGCCACCGCTGTGATGATTTCCGGAACCATCAGCGGCAGGTTGATGACCATGAAGGCGGCCGACAGCCCGCGCCACGGCTTCACCCGGGTCATGCCGATTGCCGCCAGCGTCGCGGCGATCGTCGAAACGATCGTGGCGGTGACAGAGATGATCAGCGTGTTCTTGGCGGCGTTGTGGAATTCCTGGTTGAACAGCGCACTGCCATACCAGCCGAACCCGATGCCCTCCCAACGCGTCACCAGAGACCCTGTATTCAGCGAAAAGATCATCAGGATCAGGATCGGCGCGTAGAGCACGCAGAGGCAGATGATGGCGATCGAGCGGAACCCCGGCTGGTCCTTGATATCGGCACTGCGGGGGTCAGCCATGCGCCATCTTCCCCGACGTGTTGCGGACATAGAAGTAGAGCGCCACCAGCACCGCGGCCATCAGGATCAGCGCCTGCGCGCAACCGAGCGGCCAATTGCGCCCGGAACCGAACTGCTGGGCGATGAGATCGCCGATCATCAGATGGATGCCGCCGCCCAGGATCAGCGGCGTCACATAAGCGCCGAGGGCCGGAATGAAGACCAGCAGGCAGCCGGCGATGATGCCGGGCCGCGACAGCGGGATGATCACGCGCCACAGCACCTGCCGACGTGTCGCGTAGAGGTCGTAGGCGGCCTCGACCAGCCGGAAATCCAGCTTCTCCAGGCTGGAATAGAGCGGCAGCACCATGAACGGCAGGAACGAATAGAGCAGGCCGAGCTGGATGGCGAAGTTGGTGTAGAGCATGGTGATCGGCTTCTCGATCACCCCCAGTGCCATCAGCGCGTTGTTGATGAGGCCTTCGTCGCGGATGATGAACATGATGGCGAGCGTGCGCACCAGAAGGTTCGACCAGAATGGGATGGTCATCAGCAGCACCCACCAGTTGCGCTGCGCCGGCGGTCGCGTCGCCATGAAATAGGCGGTCGGAAAGCCGAGCAGCAGGCAGATGATCGTCGTCACCACGGCAAACAGAAACGAGCGCAAATAGATGATCAGGAAATCCGGCGTGAACTGCAGCGTGTCGTCGAAAATATCGCGCTGGAACAGGAAGTTCAGATAGGCGTCTGTCGAGAACTTCCACTGCACCCCGCCATAGGGTGCTGCGGCGAGAAATGAATAGATGAGGATGATGAGAAGCGGCAGCACGCCGAAGATGCCGATGATTACCAAAGCCGGTAGCGAAAGCAGGCGGTGGCGCCTTGCAGTGGCTTTCTCCGCCTCCGCTTCGAATACCGCCGCCTTGGAAAACGTGACTGCCATCAATCCCTCAAAATGCGCGCGCCATCGTCCTCGAACACGACACCGACCTTGGCGCCCGGCTCGAATGAGACGGCGCCCGAGCGGCTGTTCTGGTGGCGCACGATGAAATCGTCGCCGCCGTCGAGCTTCACGTGATAGTGGGTGTCGGTGCCGAAATAGACGACATTTGCCAGGGTTCCCGAGACCATGCCCTTGGCGGCATCGGCGACGAGATCGGCGTGTTCCGGCCGCACCACAACAGTCACCGCGCCGGAAGGGTCGAAGTTTTCCGGAAATCCCGCCGCCACCGTCGCTTCGGAGGCGATCTTCACCATCGCGATACCGGATTTCTTCGACACGACAGTGCCCTTGAGGAAATTGGTTTCGCCAATGAAGTCGGCAACGAAGCGCTCGGCCGGCCGGTCGTAAATATCGCGCGGCGTGCCGACCTGCAGGATCTTGCCGGCCGACATCACGGCGATGCGGTCCGACATGGTCAGCGCTTCTTCCTGGTCGTGGGTGACGAAGATGAAGGTGATGCCGGTCTGGTGCTGCAGCCGTTTCAGTTCGATCTGCATTTCCTTGCGCAGCTTGTAGTCGAGTGCCGACAACGGCTCGTCGAGCAACAGCACTTTTGGCTGCGGTGCCAGCGCGCGCGCCAGTGCCACGCGCTGCTGCTGGCCGCCGGAGATCTGGCTGGTGCGGCGGGCACTCAGCGCCTCCATCTTGACCAGCTTCAGCATCTCGGCGACGCGCGCCTTGATTTCGGTCTTCGGCTTGCCCAGCATCTCCAGGCCGAAGCCGATATTCTCGGCCACGGTCATGTGCGGGAACAGCGCGTAGGACTGGAACACGGTGTTGACTGGCCGCTTGAACGGCGGTAGCGGCGCGATGTCGTGCCCGTGCAGCAGGATTTCGCCTTCGCTGGGAAAATCGAAGCCGGCGATCAGCCGCAGCAGCGTCGTCTTTCCGCAGCCCGACGGCCCCAGCAGCGTGAAGAACTCGTTCTCGCGGATCGACACCGAAACCGTGTCGAGAGCGGCGACTTGGGCGTCCCCGGTACCGAACACCTTGCGGACGCCGCGGACCTCGATTGCACTCTTACCCGGTTGATCCGGCACGCATTACCCCATTTTCATGTCCGCTCTTGATGGCGGATCCAGTTCCCATTCGATTGTCAGCATATGCCGGTCGGCTTGGCAACCATGCATCTGGACCTCGGTTCAGAATGCAAGCTCCGTGCCATCGTCAGCGTCATCATCAACCCTGGTAAGTGATCTTGCCGCCGCAGATGGTGCTGACCGGATGCACCTTGTGTAGCAAACCCGGTTCAGTTGCCTCGATATCGGCCGACAGCACCACCAGATCGGCCAGATAGCCTGGTTTCAGCCGGCCTTTGCGGTGCTCCATGAATTCGGCATAGGCACCTTCGACCGTATAACCGGCAAGCGCCTCGATCAGCGAGAAGCTCTGGTCTGGATCGCCCTCTGCCCAAGGCTTGCGCAGCACCGCCGCCTGAATGCCCAGGATCGGGTCGACCCGCGACACCGGCCAGTCGGAAGCGAAGACGACATGCGCGCCCGCCTGTTTCAGTGTCCGCCAGGCATAGCTCAGCGGCCA
Organism: Mesorhizobium sp. M0983; assembly: GCF_040318975.1. NCBI lineage: Bacteria > Pseudomonadati > Pseudomonadota > Alphaproteobacteria > Hyphomicrobiales > Phyllobacteriaceae > Mesorhizobium > Mesorhizobium sp. M0983. The sequence continues at coordinate 437,993 of NZ_JAMYNH010000002.1, forward strand.
TCTTTCGCGGCCGATGCGCGAAAGCGTCGGCTCCAGCGGGAAGTCCATGGCGCCGGGCGGGTGCGGCGGCTGCATCGAGGCGATGACGCCGAGTTCGGCGAAGCGCGGCACGTCGGCGGCAGTGGTGACCTCGATGTGCTCGACCCGGTGCCGGCTGTCGCGCCTGCCGTTCTTCCGCTGCGCCGCCTCGTAACCGTCGAGAACCGCGCGCACCGCGCCGCCGCCGATCGAATGCACGGCGATCTGCAGGCCGCGCCGGTCGGCCTCCAGCGCCACCTCGGCGAAATGCTCGGGCGTAAACAGCGGCTCACCGCGCCAGCCCGGCCGGTCGGCATAGTCGTCGACCATGACCGCGGTCCAGCCTTCCAGCACGCCGTCGTAAAACATCTTGACCATGCCGGACGACAGCCATTCCGATTGGTAGGAGTTGGCCATGCTCGATGCCTTTTCCAGCACGTCGAGCGTCATGAAATTCTTGAAATGAAAAGGTATCTTGGTGCGGCAGAGCAGCCGCCCTTCCTGTTCCAGCCCGGCTAGCAGCTGGAGCTGGTAAAAATTGCCGTCCATGTTCTGGATCGAGGTGATGCCGTGGCGGGCGCACCATTCCAACCCGCGATGCATCAGGTCGCGATCGGCAGCGACTTCGGCGGCGGAAGGGTACGGCTCGGGCTCGCCGCCTGTCGCAAGGCCGAGCCGCACGCGGTTCTGCCCGGAAAGCTCGAGGATCGGCCCGAACGCCTCGCCCTCGCGCAATTCGCCCGCCGCCAGGCCATCCGCTCCCATGACGATCTCGTTGCCGGGACCGAGTTGCTTGCCGTGCAGGATGCCAGCCAGTTCCAGCGCCTTTGTGTTGGCCCACATCGTGTGGTGATCGGAAGCCGACATCGCGAACGGCCGGTCGGCGATGATGCGATCGAGGTGATGGCGGGTGACCGGCTCTTCCTTGGAAAGGATAGTGTAGTCGACGCCGGCCCCCAGCAGCAATTTGGCGTTCGGCCGTGCCGCCGCGTAGGCGCGGATCGCGTCGCTCAGCGCATCGAAGCCATGCACGCCCTGAAGGTGCAGATTGTCGAGTTCGGCCGCGCCGCCGAAAAGATGCATATGCGCTTCGATAAAGCCCGGCACCACCGACCCGCCTTGCGCATCGATGACCTTCGTGGCCGGCCCTTTCAGCGCCTCGATCGTCCGGCGATCGCCAACCGCCAGGATGTTGCCGTCCTTTATCGCCACCGCTTCGGCCGTCGGATTGCCTTCATCCATGGTCAGCACGCGGGCATTGGTGACGATCAGGTCGGCATTTGAACTCATGATTTCCCACGGTTTGGTTGCGCTGCCGGCAGGCTAGACGACCGGCTGCCGTGCCAGCAAGCCATGGCTGGTTGGCCCAGCGCCTTGTGAAGGGCCATGCAGGACGGTTAGGGTCGCCGCGTCTCACCACGGAAAGATTTCATGAAGACTGTTTTTTCGCCTCTCCATGCCGGCCATTCCGGCAATGTCGAACTGATCGCCGGCGCCATCGTGCCGGCTTTTGAAAAGCCCTCGCGCGCCGAGTTCATCAGGGCGCGGGTGGAGAGCGAAAAGCTCGGTCCGATCCTGTCACCGGAAAGTCACGACCTCGCCGCCGCCAAGAAGGTTCATGCCAGCGACTACATCGATTTCCTGCCGACCGTGTGGCCGCTCTGGGAAGCGTCGGGCCGCACCGGTTCGGCCATTCCCTTCACCTGGCCGACGCGCGGCCTGCGCGGCGACGTGCGCCCGAAAGGCATCGATGCGTTGCTCGGCTTCTACTCCTTCGACGGCGGCGCGACTTTTGTCAAAGGCACATGGGACGCTATCAAGTCGTCCTATGATGTCGCGCTGACAGCCGCCGCGCTGGTCAAGGCCGGTGAGCCTTCCGCCTTCGCGCTGTGCCGCCCGCCGGGGCACCATGCAGGGGCGGCCTTCATGGGCGGCTATTGCTTCATCAACAACGCCGCCGTCGTCGCGCAAAGGTTTCGCGACCATGGCGCCGGGCGCGTTTCGATCCTCGACATCGACTATCACCACGGCAACGGCACCCAGGAGATATTCTATCGCCGCGGCGACGTGCAGGTGCTGAACCTGCATGGCGATCCGATGACCGAATATCCGTTCTTTCTCGGCCATGCCGACGAACGCGGCGAGGGCGACGGCGAAGGCTTCAACGACAATTATCCGATGCCCTTCGGCACCGGCTGGGACGTGTGGAACGCCTCACTCGAGGAGGCCTGCACGAGGCTTTCGGCTTATGCTCCTGACGTCGTCGTGGTTTCACTCGGCGTCGACACTTTCGAGAAGGACCCGATCAGCCAGTTCAAGCTGAAAACGGAAAACTATCCCAGAATCGGCCGCCGCATCGCCAGGCTCGGCCTGCCGACGCTGTTCGTCATGGAAGGCGGCTACGCCGTCGAGGAGATCGGCGTCAACGCCGTCGGCGTGCTGACCGGCTTCGAGGACCGCTAGAAGTGCCGCCGGTGCCTGCAATCATGTAGCGGCGCTCGGCGTGGCAAGCGGTGCGGCCTGCCCGCGCGAGCGGCCAAGATAATAGACCGCCGCCGCCGCGATGACGCCGGCGGCCAGGATGCCTGCCGCCAGCACCGGCCGGTACCAGAACCAGGCGATCGCCATCGTCGTCGTGCCGACCAGGATCGCCAGGAAAAAGGCAATGATGCCGGTGCCCATCCGCGCCACGCTGCCGAGCAAAGGAATAATGTCGAGGACGACGCCAATCGGGCTGAGCAGCAGGGCAAAGCCGATGGCCAACAGCAGCAGGCCGGCGGCGCGCAGCAGCCAGGTGATAAGCGTGTTCTGGCTGACCGCGTCGGCGAACATCTTTTCCGCCGGCACATTGCCGATGTCGACCATCAGCAACTGGTCGCCGGCCTTTGTCTGGTAGGGTTCGAGCCCGCCCGCTGCCTGGCGCGCGACGACGCTGACCAGGCCGAGCGGCGCCAGCTCGTAGCCAATGCGATAGTCGCCCAGCGCCGGCGACGTGGTGTTGAAGCCGAGATAGATCTTTCCGTCGACGATGTTGACCCGCTTGGTGCCGGTGTAGGCGGCATCGATGGTAGCCGACTGGTCCGGTGACAGTGAAAACTCCTTGTCGCCGCCGATCAGGTCCAGCACCGGCCGGTCGAGCGTGAAGGCACCGAGCTTGCCGTCCGGGATCTGGAACCTCGTGCTGTGGATCTCCATCGGCGGATTCTCATGGCCGTCCGGCTTCTTGAACTCCGACGAGTTGATCTGGCTGTCGTCCCACACTTTCGAATAGCTGTAGGTCGTCACCGTCTCCTCGCCGCCACCAAGCTTATTCGTCGTCTCGGATTTCTGTTCTTCTTTCCACTGGTACATCTCGGCGCTGCGCGACAGCCGCAATCCTTGCGCCGAAATGCCAAAGTCCGGATCGGCAAGGCCGCTCCTCGCCGTCACCGCCCCGGTGACATGGACAAGCTTGCCGTCATTGCCAGCATCGATGCTATCGGCGCCAACCGAGATCACCGCGCCCGACCCCTCGGCCAGCGAACGCGCCGTCTGCACGGCGCGACCCTCGTTCCAGAACAGGCCGATCACCATCAGCACGATCAAGAGCAAGCCGAAAACGATCCCGCCGACCGCGCGCTTGATCCGCCCGAACCACGAGACGGACGTTATTTCCTGAATTGAATCGCCCATTGTTTCCCCCAATTCCCCAAAGCCAGTTTCACGAATCCGCGCTCTGTCGCGCAGTGGCATGCAACCGGCGTTACCCCAAACCGAGACAGACGCCCCATCCGTCCCGACAGCAGGAGCCTATCGCAATCGACGAACTGCCGATACGGCACACTTGCAGTTGGATCCGACCGCCGCAAAGCACACGGGCGCTTCGAAAATGTACCCTCGGAGCGCCTCGACCGATGGAATTCGTTTCAGTCAAATCGCGTTTGATGTCGGATTCGTCTACGGTTAGATTGTAGCCGAATCAGCCGTTCCTCGGGGGGCGCGGCGACCACCAAAACCTCATGTTCCGGAACCATTCCGGAGCCGGATTCGCGCTCCCTGCAACAGGTGCGATTTTGTGCGCGGCGTCGCGTGGTGGTGTCCCTGGTGAAGTGATGCGTATTCGGCAGCTGGCGATGCCAGCATCTGGATCAAATCTCGCAACTCGATCTGTTGAGTTTCCTGACCTGACAACGCCGACGGAGCGGTAGAGCAGCAACGATGTATCAATTCCCCCGAGCCGAAATGCAGACCGCTGCCGGGGCCAGGCATCGGCAGCTTCTTAGCCGTTCGATCCACATGCTGTTGGCGGCGATGGCGGCTGGCCGCGATTCGCTGGAAGCGGCCGAGGCCCTGCATTTCACCAGTCGCGTCTGGACCGCCTTCGTCGAAGATCTCCGCTCTGGCGACAGCGCCCTGCCCACGGAGCTGCGCGCCAATCTCATCTCGATCGGTTTGTGGCTGCTGCGCGAAACCGAAGACATCCGCCAGGGCCGCACCGACAATTTCGAAGGCTTGATCGAAGTGGCGGCGATCGTCAGGGACGGCATGCAGTGAGCCCGCTATGGCGCGCGCGGACGGGCTCCGCGCTCGCTATCTTGTTGTTGGACCATGATCTTTCTCGAGAATGCGTTCGCCCTTTGCGCTGTGATGTTCTATTTTTTGAATCCATGGCTTGAGGGGCCGATTCATCGCAAGAACAAACGCATTTGAGCCCGGGAAAGCATCGATGAACGACGACACACCGGAAAGCGAAAGCGCCTCGGCGCTGGCGCCGTTCCGGCACGGCATCTTCCGGGCGGTGTGGTCCGCCAGCCTCGTCTCCAATTTCGGCGGCCTCATCCAGGGCGTCGGTGCCGCCTGGATGATGACTACGATCGCTACCTCGTCCTACCAGGTCGCATTGGTCCAGGCCTCGACCACTTTGCCGATCATGCTCTTCGCGCTGCTGGCCGGCGCCATCGCCGACAGTTTCAACCGGCGCAAAATCATGCTGATCGCGCAGATCTTCATGCTCGCCGTCTCGGCTCTTCTCACCGTCTTCACCTATCTCGACCTGATGACGCCGTGGACGCTGCTCGCCTTCACCTTCCTGATCGACAGTGGCACCGCGCTCAACAGCCCGTCCTGGCAGGCTTCGGTCGGCGACATGGTGCCTCGTCCCAAGGTGCCGGCGGCGATCGCGCTCAACTCGATGGGCTTCAACCTGACGCGCAGCGTCGGCCCGGCGATCGGCGGCATCATCGTTGCCGCCGCAGGCGCCGCCGCGGCCTTTGCCGTCAACACGCTGAGCTATGTCGGCCTCATCGTCGTGCTGGCCCGCTGGAGGCCGGAACTGCCGGCATCGACCTTGCCGCGCGAGACGCTGGGCGCCGCGATGGGCGCTGGCCTGCGCTACGTCGCGATGTCGCCCAATATCGGCAAGGTGCTGGTCAGGAGCTCGGCCTTCGGCTTCAGCGCCGGCGCGGTCCTGGCACTGCTTCCCCTGGTCGCGCGCGACGTCGTCAAGGGCGACGCCTTGAGCTACGGCATCATGCTCGGCGCCTTCGGCATCGGCGCCGTCGGCGGCGCGCTGACCAGCGTCAGGCTGCGGCAGCTGCTGTCCAGCGAAACCATGGTGCGCATGGCATTCGCCGGTTTCGCGCTCTGCGCCTTCAATGCCGCCGTCAGCGAGAATGCCTGGCAGACGTCACTCGGCTTGCTGGTCGGCGGCGCCTGCTGGGTGACAGCGCTTTCGCACTTCAATGTCACCGTGCAGATGTCGACGCCGCGCTGGGTGGTCGGCCGCGTGCTTTCGGTCTACCAGACCGCAACCTTCGGCGGTATCGCGCTCGGCAGCTGGGTCTGGGGCGTGGTTGCCGACGCCCATGGCGCCGAAGTCGCCCTGATGGCGGCCAGCGTCGCGATGCTGGCGGGAGGCGCCATCGGCCTGCTGCTGCCGCTGCCGCAGCAGGCCGTGCTCAACCTCGATCCGCTTAACCGCTTCCAGGAGCCGCATCTGGCGCTTGATCTCAAGCCGCGCAGTGGTCCCATCGCCATCATGATCGAATACGTGATCCGCAACGAGGACGTGCCGGAATTCCTCGCCACCATGGCCGAACGGGGCCGCATCCGCCGGCGTGACGGCGCCCGCAACTGGACATTGGCGCGCGATCTCGAAAATCCCTCGATATGGATCGAGCACTACCACACGCCAACCTGGGTCGAATATATCCGCCACAACAGGCGCGCCACCTACGCCGACGCGGTCATCGGCGAGCGTATAAGGGCCCTGCACAGCGGCAACGAGCCACCCCGCGTCCGCCGCATGATCGAGCGGCCGACGACAGCCGGCACGGCGCTGGTGATGCCGAAGGGACCGATCGAGCATTAGTGGTTGGCGGCGCGTCCAGTTGGACGAGCAAATGAAAATTGCGGCGCCTGGCCCAATCCGCGAATGTACGAATGGGATGGCCATTGTGGAGAGACGGTTTATATCAGTTGATGTGATTATGACCACTAAGGGGAGACGATGCGTTACATACGTCCGCTTTCAATTGAAGACGCCGCCGGCCTGTTGGCCGGCTCAGCCGGCACGGCCGCCATCCTTGCCGGAGGCAGCGACCTCTTGGTGAGAATGAAAGGCGGCTTTATCGAACCCGACTTGATCGTCGACATCAAGGCGATCGATGGGCTTGGCGAGATCAGGGAAACAGCCGAGGGCTTCAGCATCGGCGCGGCGGTCCCGTGCGCCATGCTGGGCGAGAGCAAGGCCCTGAAGAACGCATGGCCCGGCGTCGTCGAAGCGGCCAAGCTGATCGGCTCGAAGCAGGTGCAGGGACGCTGCACCATCGTCGGCAATCTGTGCAACGCCTCGCCGGCCGCCGACAGCGTGCCGGCGCTGGTAGCCGCTGGCGCCAAGGCGGTGGTCGTCGGCCCGGGAGCCAGGCGCACGATTGCCGTGGAAGCGGTACCGACTGGGCCGGGCAAGACGTCGCTGACCAAGGGCGAGATCATCGAGGCAATCCTGCTCGACAAACGTCTGCCGCGTTCGGGCGATGCCTATCTGCGTTTCATTCCGCGCACGGAGATGGACATCGCCGTGGTAAGCGCCGGCGTGAACCTGATGCTCGATGAGCAAGGTCGCGTCAAATTCGCCCGCCTGGCGCTGGGCGCCGTGGCGCCGACGGTGATTCTGGTCGAGGAGGCCGCCGAGGTTCTCATCGGCTCCAAGCTGGACGAAGCCACGCTGGAAAGGCTCGCCAAGGTCTGCTCGGGGGCCTGTCGTCCGATCGACGACAAGCGAGGCACTATCGAATTCAGACGGAAAGTTGCGGGTGTGCTGGCCAAGCGGGCCGCCACGACCGCCTATGCACGTGCAGGAGGCAAATAATGGCTGGTGTGGCAGTATCAACGACAATCAATGGCGACAATGTCGAGTACCTTTGCCAGCCGGACGAGACGCTGCTCGATGTCCTGCGCGATCGCCTGGGGCTGACGGGCGCCAAGGAAGGCTGCGGCACCGGCGACTGCGGCGCCTGCAGCATCATTCTCGACGACCGGCTGGTGTGCTCGTGCCTGGTGCTCGGCGCGGAGGCTGAAGGCCGGCGCATCGAAACCATCGAGGGCATGGCGCATGGCGACAAGCTGCATCCGCTGCAGCAGAAATTCCTGGAACACGCCGCACTTCAATGCGGCATCTGCACGCCGGGCTTCCTCATGGCGGCCAAGGACCTGTTGGCCAAGAACCCCGATCCGACCGAGGAGGAGATCCGCTTCGGCCTCGCCGGGAACCTCTGCCGCTGCACCGGCTATGACAAGATCGTGCGTGCCGTTCAGGACGCCGCGAGCGTGATGAAGGGAGCATGACGATGAATTTCGATCCACGTTACTCCGGACGCAATTTCACCTCTGTCGGCACGCGCCCCATCCGTCCCGACGGCGTCGACAAGGTGACGGGCCGCGCACGCTATGGCGCCGACTTCAACATGGCCGGGCAACTAGTCGGGCGCGTTCTCAGAAGCCCCCATGCGCATGCCACGATCAGGAAGATCGACACGTCGAAGGCGGAGAAGCTCGCCGGCGTCAAGGCGGTGATCACCGCGGCCGACCTGCCCGACCTCACCGACGGCGATGCCGCCATGTACGACATCCTCGACAACTGCATGGCGCGCAAGAAAGCGCTCTACGACGGCCATGCTGTGGCCGCGGTCGCTGCGGTCGATGCCCGCACGGCGAGGCAGGCACTGAAGCTGATCGAGGTCGACTACGAGGTGCTGCCGCATGTCACCGACGTCGACGAGGCGATGAAGCACTCCTCACCCGTGCTCAACGACGCCATCTTCACCGAGGGCCTTGAGCAAAAGCCCGTCAAGCCTTCCAACGTCACCAAGCGCACCCAGTACGGCCATGGCGACATCCATGAAGGTTTCGGCCACGCCGATTTCGTCGTCGAACGCTCCTTCAAGACCGAGCAGACGCACCAGGGTTATATCGAGCCGCATGCCTGCGTGGCCAATGTCAGCTCCGACGGCACCGCCGATCTTTGGGTCTGCACGCAAGGGCATTTCGTCTATCGCCAGCACTGCGCCCAGTTGCTTGGCATGGAGGCCTCGAAGCTGCGCGTCACCTCGTCGGAGATCGGCGGTGGTTTCGGCGGCAAGACCCATGTCTGGGCCGAGCCGGTGGCGCTGGCGCTGTCGCGCAAAGCCGGCCGGCCGGTCAAGCTGGTCATGACGCGCGACGAGGTGTTCCGCGCCTCCGGCCCGACTAGCGCCACCTCGATCGACGTCAGGATCGGCGCCCGTAAGGACGGCACGATCACGGCGGCCGAGGCCACGCTGCGCTATTCCTGCGGCCCCTATGCCGGCATGTGGGCTGAGATCGGCGCCATGACCGCCTTTGCCTGCTACAAGCTCGAGAACGTCAGGACGGTCGGCTACGAAGTGCTGGTCAACCGGCCCAAGACGGCGGCCTATCGCGCGCCGTCGGCACCGATGGCGGCGTTTGCGGTGGAAAGCGCGGTCGACGAGCTGGCCAAGGAGATCGGCATGGACCCGGTCGAGTTCCGGATCAGGAACGCGGCGCAGGAAGGCACCAGATCGTCCTACGGCCCGGTATACGGCCCGATCGGCATCGGCCCAACGCTGGAGGCGGCGAAGAGCCATCCGCACATGAAGGCGCCGCTCGGCAAGAACCAGGGCCGCGGCATGGCCTGCGGCTTCTGGTTCAACTTCGGTGGCCAGACCTGCACCGACCTCAACATCGGCATGGACGGTTCGGTCTCGCTTGCCGTCGGAACCGTTGACGTGGGTGGCTCGCGCGCCTCGCTTTCGCTGGTGGCGGCAGAGGAGCTCGGTATCCCCTATGAGCAGGTCAAGGCGGTGGTCGCCGATACCTCCAGCCTCGGCTACAACGATATGACGGACGGCAGCCGCGGCACCTTCTCGTCTTCGATGGCGACGATCTCCGCCGCTCGCAACGCCATCAAGATCCTGCGGGATCGCGCCGCGCAGACGTGGGACATCCCGGTCGACGACGTGGTCTGGGAAAAGGGCCACGCGATCGCTAGGGGCGAGAAGTACGGCAACCTTGCTGCGCTGTCGCTGAAGGAGATCGCGGCCGCTTCCGGAAAGACGGGCGGACCGATCGCCGGCCACAGCGAGCTCGTCGCCGACGGCGCCGGCGTCTCCTTCGCCACCCATATCTGCGATATCGAGGTGGATCCGGAGACCGGCTTCACCAGGGTGCTGCGCTACACCGTCGTTCAGGACGCCGGCAAGGCGGTGCATCCGACCTACGTCGAGGGGCAGTACCAGGGGGGTGCCGCGCAAGGCATCGGCTGGGCGCTCAACGAAGAGTACATCTACGGCAAGGACGGGCGGCTGCAGAACCCTGGCTTCCTGGACTACCGCATCCCGGTCTGCTCGGACCTGCCGATGATCGACACACAGATCCTCGAGATCCCCAACCCTAACCATCCCTACGGGGTGCGCGGCGTCGGCGAGACCTCGATCGTGCCGCCGCTGGCGGCGATCGCCAATGCAGTCTCGAACGCGGTCGGCGTGCGCATGGCGCATATACCGATGTCGCCGCCGCGCATCCTGGCGGCGATCGAGGCGGAACGGGAAGGCTGATGGTTGAAGTAACGCTCTGGGGATCGCTCGGCGCGATCGCCGGAGGCAAGAACAAGGTCAAGATCGAGGCGAAGGATATTCGGGAGCTGTTCAGGAAGCTGGCTGAGCAGTATCCCGGCCTCGAGCCCTACATCGATCGCGGCATCGCCGTCGCTATCGACGGTACGATCTATCGCGACACCTGGTCGAAGGAGCTGCCGGAAGGGGCGGAGATATTCCTGCTGCCGCGTCTTGCCGGGGGATAACTGGACAACCGTGTCCCTACCATCGACGACCAAGACTTGGCCTAGGCTCGAGAAAAACCTTGGCTATCCACGAGAATTCTTGGCCAGTTCAGCCGGCGAGTTTGGCTCCTTTTCGATGACTGCTTCTGTGTCAATCACAGACATAGAGGCGAGCGAGCTACACGTCTGCTTTGAGGCGAAAGCAGCCGCCCGCAGCGTAGAAGTCAAATGGCTTGGATCAGAACCTACCATTTACCAATGTCAGCTTCATGATTCATAGGCACAGTCTTGGGAGTCAGATGCGATGGCGGAGCGCCTCAATGATCACCGCCATCGCAGGCGAGAGCTGTCGCCTGCTCGGGTAGTAGAGGTGATAGCCCGCAAATGGCGGACTCCAGTCGTCAAGCACGAGCCTAAGGCATCCCTTGGCGATGTGGTGGCTGACGAGGTTTTCCGGGACATAGGCGATCCCGAAACCGCTTATCGCAGCCTCGATCATGGGAATGGACGAATTGAAGGTGAGCTGGCCTTCCACGCGCACACGAAGGTCGCGGCCATCCCTGGCGAATTCCCAGGCATATAATCCGCCGAACGTCGCCTGCCGCATATTAATGCAGTCATGATCGACCAGATCCTGCGGTGCGGTCGGAACCGGATGGCGGGAAAAGTACTCCGGCGAAGCCACGGCCACGAGCCTCCAATCCGGCCCGATGCGCACTGCGATCATATCCCTGTCGATGCTCTCACCAAGCCGCACGCCTGCGTCGAAGCGCTCCTCCACAATGTTCTTCATGCCGTTGTCGCTGTAGAGTTCGACGCACACGTCAGGATAGTCGCTGAGCAAGGGCTGCAGCTTCGGCCAGACGGTCGTCTGGAGCGCATGGTCGGAAAGCGTGATACGGACCATTCCGGAGGGCTTGTCGCGAAAGGCCACCAGGCTTGCGAGGTCCGCTTCGATTTCCTCGAAGCGGGGAACAAGAGATTGGAAAAGTCGCTCGCCGGCCTCGGTCGGTGCGACGCTCCGCGTCGTACGTGTCAGCAGGCGGACGCCGAGACGAGCTTCAAGCTCCTTGATTGTCGAACTCAGGGTCGACTGCGAGGTTCCGAGCTTGGCCGCCGCCTTGGTGAAGCTCCGTTCCCGCGCGACCGCCACGAACCATAGCAGATCCTTCATGCCATCGCGCTGCATAGGGTACCTCCCGTCGGATATTTATATCATGAGCAGATAAGTCCATGCGAATTACTTAGTCTAATAGAATGGGTTCCTCTGCAATATCTTCTGGCATCGCGACGGCGTTGGCGGCTGATCCGCCCGGTCGCCCTGCAAGGATGCCAATTATGGAAACGACGTACGACACAAGGCTTGTCGGTGACCGCGCCGCATGGGGCGCGGTTTTGGCGATGGCGCTGTGTGTTTTCGTGCTCATCGCGTCGGAATTCATGCCGGTCAGCCTGCTGTCGCCGCTAGCGGCCGATCTCGGCATCACCGAGGGCCGCGCGGGACAGGCGATCTCGATTTCGGGCGTTTTCGCCGTCGTGACCAGCCTGCTGGTCGCCGGCCTCACGCGCCATATCGACCGCCGACTGGTCGTGACCGGCTTCACCCTCCTCCTCATCGTGTCCGGTTTGGCTGTCACCTTCGCGCCGAACTACGCGTTCCTCATGGTCGGCCGGGCGCTGCTCGGCATCGCGATCGGCGGGTTCTGGTCGATGTCGACCGCGATCGTCATGCGCCTCGTGCCGCAAGACATGGTTCCGAAGGGTCTCGCCATGCTGAACGCCGGCAATGCCATTGCGGCCACCATCGCCGCGCCGCTGGGCAGTTTTCTTGGCGCCTATGTCGGCTGGCGCGGCGCTTTCTTCCTCGTCGTGCCGTTTGGGCTTCTGGCGCTGGCCTGGCAGTGGACAAGCCTGCCGGCGCTGCCCCCGCGCCGGGGGAAGCGTTCAGGCAATCCACTGGCGCTCCTCGGCCGTCTTCCCGTCGCCATCGGCATGGCGTCGATCATGATGCTGTTCATGGGCCAGTTCGCGCTCTTCACCTATCTGCGGCCGTTCCTCGAGGGCGTCACCCGGCTCGACATCGCTGCTCTCTCGGCGATCCTGCTGGCGATGGGGCTGGCGGGGGTGCTCGGCACATGGTGCGTCGGCCGGCTTTTGTCCACGCGTCTGTTCAGCATCCTCATCGTCATCCCGCTGGTCATGGCGGCCTTGGCCGCTGCGCTCATCGCCCTTGGTGCCCTCCCCGTTCCCACAGCGCTGCTGCTCGTTGCCTGGGGCTTCTTCGGCACGGCCGCGCCCGTTGGCTGGGGCACGTGGCTCAGCCGGACGTTGCCGAACGACGCAGAGGCCGGCGGCGGGCTGCAGGTGGCAGTCATCCAGCTCGCCATCACCGGCGGCGCCGCGATCGGCGGCACGCTCTTCGATACGGTCGGCTGGTGGGGAGCGTTCACTCTAGGTGCAGTGCTGCTCTGCGGATCGGCGCTCGCCGCCCTTGCCGCATCGCATATGGCCCGGAGATCTTTGCCATGATCATCGAGCGTGCGCCGCTTAACCGCCGGACATTGCTCGGCGCCGCGCTCGCGGTGGCGGCCCTGCCTCGAGCAGCCGCCAGCCAAGAAGGCGAAGCCCCAGTCAGCCATGAGTCAACCAACATGAAGATCAGGATGATTTTCAACGGCCGCATCATGACCGCCACGCTCTACGACAATCCGTCGGCGCGCGATTTCTTTTCCATGCTGCCGCTCGATCTCAAGATCGAGGACTACGCGCATAACGAGAAGATCGCCTATCTGCCGCGCAAGCTGACAGAGAAGGGAAGTGGTCCGTTCGCCAACGAGCAGCCCTACGACCTCTGCTATTTCACGTCCTGGGGTAACCTGGCCATGTTCTACGCCGACTATCGCCATCCCGGGCTGATCAGGCTCGGCCGCTTCGACGAGGGCGAGCAGGCCCTGCACATTCGCGGCGAGTTCCCGCTTCGCATCGAACGCACTTGAGGACACAAAGGAGATCACCATGGACATTCTTCGCGCTGGCACGAGGCCTTCCGGCAAGGGACCACCTGACTGGTTCACCGGAACGGTGCGGATCGATCCGCTCTTCAATCCCTTCGATGCCGGGCGGGTTCAAGGCGCACAGGTGACCTTCGAGCCCGGCGCCCGCACCGCTTGGCACACGCATCCGCTCGGCCAGACGCTGATCGTCGTCTCGGGCCTGGGCCGCGTGCAGCGCGAGGCTGGCCCGGTCGAGGAAATCCGTGCCGGCGACGTCGTCTGGTTCGCGCCCGGCGAAAAGCACTGGCACGGCGCGTCGGCTCAGATTGCCATGATCCACATTGCTCTCCAGGAGGTCAAGGACGGCAAGGTCGTGGACTGGCTGGAACATGTCAGCGACGCCGACTACCGCGCTTGATCTTCTCCACTCGAAAGGAACCAAAATGCTCGCAACCGTTCTTCACAAACCGGGCGACATCCGCTGCGAGGAGATCGCTGATCCGAAAATCATGCGGCCGACGGACGCCATCATCAAGCTCTCGGCAAGCTGCATCTGCGGCTCGGATCTGTGGCCCTATCGCGGGCTGCAGCGGGTCGACGGCCCGATGCATATGGGCCACGAATATTGTGGCATCGTCGTCGAGGTCGGCGCAGAGGTGCGCACGGTGCGCCCCGGCCAGTTCGTCGTCGGCTCGTTCTGCCTCTCCGACAATACCTGCCCGCATTGCCGCTTCGGCTTCCAGTCGTCCTGTGTGCAGCGCGAGTTCATGTCGGGCGCGCAGGCGCCTTACGCCCGCGTTGGCGGATGGCACACTGGTCGCCACCGCCGAGGTGCCGCCGGCCGAACTCATCCCTGACCTGCTGGCTGTGTCCGATGTGCTCGGCACCGGCTGGTATGCGGCCGACGCAGCCGAGGTCCGAGAAGGATCGACGGTGGTGGTGGTCGGCGACGGTGCGGTCGGCCTGATGGGCGTGCTTGCGGCCAAGGAGATGGGCGCCGAGCGCATCATCGCCATGAGCCGGCACGCCAGCCGCCAAAAACTCGCCCGCGAGTTCGGCGCGACCGACATCGTCGCCGAGCGCGGCGAGGAAGGTGTGGCCCGGATCAAAGAGCTCACCAAGGACGTCGGCGCGGACTCGGTGCTGGAATGCGTCGGCACGGCGGAATCCTTCGACCAGGCGCTGGCCTGCTCTCGCCCCGGCGGCACCATCGGCTATGTCGGCGTGCCGCACGGCGTGAACTTCGACGGCCAAAAACTGTTCTTCGGCCAGAAGCGCATGCTGGGCGGCCCGGCGCCGGTGCGCCGCTTCCTGCCCGACCTTATGGGCCGTGTGCTGCAAGGTCGGATCAAGCCCGGCAAGGTCTTCGACCTCAAGCTGCCGTTGGCCGAGGTCGCTGAAGGCTACCGCGCCATGGACGAGCGGCGCGCCATCAAGGTCATGCTTTCGGTGTGAGCGAAGATTGGGCGGACGGCCTGTCCGCACCCACAAATCAGAAAAGGAACAACGACATATGACGATGAGATTGAAGATTGCCGCCCTTGCGCTTTCGGTCGCCACGCCGGCTTTCTCGCAAGAGTCGCCGATCATCGGCGCATGGCGCATGAGGTCGCTCGAGGCCGGTGCCGAGGGAAGCCTCAAGCCCGTGCCATATTCCGGCCAGGTCATCTTCACCGAGGCCGGCACCCTGTCGGTGCAGGCGCAGAACCCCGACGCCAAGGCACCGGACACGCCTTACACAGAGAATGGCTACGAAGCCTATTACGGGCCGGTCGCTATCGACGACCAGGACAAGACCTTCGTCATCACGATCGAGTCCTCCCTGGTCCGCAACCTTGTCGGGAAGAGCATGAAACGCAAATTCGAAGTCTCGGACAACAAACTGGTCCTGACGCCGGACAATCCGGCCGAAGGCTGGCGCGTGACCTACGAACGTTACTGATCGGAACAGCCCGACTGTCAAAGTTTTATCGGTGGCCACAATGGCGCGGACTTCAGACCGAAATGGCGCGATAGCGGAACTGGTGCCAATCATGGCGGCTGTCTTCGCCGGCTTCCTCCTGATCGGCTTGGCGCTACCCGTCCTGCCGCTGCATCTTCACCAGCAGCTCGGCTTCGGCCCCTTCGCGGTCGGGCTGGTCACTGGCAGCCAGTTCGTCGCCTCGATGCTGTCGCGCATTGGGGCTGGAAACTATGCCGATGGGCGCGGCGGCAAGAGGGCCGTCGTCGTCGGCCTCATTGCCGCTGCCGTGGCGGGGCTATTTTACCTCGGCTCACTGACATTGCTCGACCGGCCGGTGGCGTCCGCATCGGCGCTGTTCGCCGGCCGGGCGGTACTGGGCGCGTCTGAGAGCTTCATCATCACCGGTGGCGTCGCCTGGGGCCTCTCCCTTGCGGGCGGACAGAACTCCGGAAAGGTCATAGCCTGGGTGGGCACGGCGATGTTCGCAGCACTCGCGCTAGGCGCGCCGATCGGATCTGCGCTTTATGCGGCGAGCGGCTTCACCGCGATCGCACTGGCGACGATCGTCCTGCCACTTGCAACGCTGCTTGCCATCCTGCCGATGCGCGGCGCCAGCGCCGCCGCGAGCAGCGTGCCGCAGTCATGGAGGAGCGTGGCGCAAGCGGTCTGGCTTCCCGGAGTGGGAGCAGCTTTCAGCAGTCTCGGCTATGGTGCGATTCTGGCCTTCGGCGCGCTGCTCTTTGCCGAGCGGGGCTGGCAGCCGGTCTGGCTTCCCTTCACGGCCTATGCCGCGTCGCTGATCGTGGCAAGGCTATGCTTCGGCCACCTGCCTGACAGGTTAGGGGGCGCACGGGTCGCCATGATCTTCGTGGCTGTCGAGGCTGCAGGGCTGATGCTGATCTGGCTTGCGCCCGGGCCCGTTCTAGCCGCCATCGGAGCGGGCCTGACTGGCCTTGGCTACTCGCTGGTCTATCCCGGCCTCGGTGCCGAGGCCGTGAGCCGTCTTCCGCCACGCAGCCGCGGCCTGGCCATGGGACTCTACACCGTCTTCCTCGACGTGGCGCTCGGCTTCGGCAGTCCGGCGCTCGGCTTGGTCGCCGCATCGGCCGGGCTGCAATTCGTCTTCTTCGCCGTCGCGATGGCGACGCTTCCGGCGTTGGGCATCGCTCTGCTGCTGGGTCGCCGTAACGCTCCACTATAGAGCCGGATAGTCTGGGCTCGAGATGTCGCGCAACTACGATCGCTCCCGCTTCGCGGGAAGCTGAGGCATCAGCCGAACCTGCTTTTGGTGGCGATAGAGGCCGATCAGGTCGTCGGATCGATCATGGCCGGGTATGACGGCCATCGAGGGTAGATATCGCGCATCGCTACCCTGCAGTCCCATCGCCAAAAAGGGATCGGCGAGGCCCTCCGGGTGAATCGCGCTGCGGGACACGGCCGAAGCCGGGCGAAGTCCAGCCAACCGGAGGGGCACACAACGCCCTACATATGGTCCAATTGCTGGTGCAGTGAGAACATGCATGCAGATCGCATCCAAGCCACGCGTCCGGCTGGCAAGCCGTCAGGAACTGGATGAAATTGGCGGGCTCGTCTCCGACGCCTTCGCATCGTTACGGCCCGTTCTGGCGCCACACATCTTCGAGCCCTACGTGGACGACGCGCGGGATATCGCG
The DNA here is from genome assembly GCF_040318975.1 of Mesorhizobium sp. M0983. Classification (NCBI taxonomy): domain Bacteria; kingdom Pseudomonadati; phylum Pseudomonadota; class Alphaproteobacteria; order Hyphomicrobiales; family Phyllobacteriaceae; genus Mesorhizobium; species Mesorhizobium sp. M0983. Next base: position 454,955 of record NZ_JAMYNH010000002.1, read on the forward strand.
GGGCGATGGGCGAAAGCCAAGGTCGCGGTGCTCGAAGCCGAGGGACGGCTCGTCGGGACGGTCACCTACTACGCCGATGCCGCCTTTGACGGCATGGGCTGGCCGCCCGGGCTGGCAGGCCTCAGGACCCTCGCGGTTGCTCCCTCGGCACAGGGCCGCGGATATGGCCGCGCGCTTTGCGAATGGTGCGTCTTGCAAGCGCGTCGGCAGGGCTCGAGCGGCCTTGCGCTTCACACCGCCTCGTTCATGACGTCTCCATGCAAGCTGTATGAGAGCCTTGGCTTCGAGAGACGCCCCGCCGACGACCTTTTCGCATCCGACATTATTGGCTTTGATCCAGCTCTCGGCGATCAGGAGATCATCGCCTACCTGCTGCCGCTCAAGCAGGTCGAGAGCAGCCGCGATCGATAATGTTCGACCGCCGTTGAACGGACGGGGTCATCATCTTGCTTCCGGGTGCTGTCCGCAGCTTCCACCGGTTGTCTCGATGCGAGCAGATCTTAGTCTTTCGTATAGTCAGGCCCAAAACGGGTCGGCAGGTTGTCGGCGAGTTTCAACCAAGGGAGCTTCTCCTCAAAGGCGACATGCAGCGTAGGTGCAAATTTTTCTGGCTCCTCCATCGCTGCCGCAAAAAAATGCATGACATCAGACATGTTCTTTGAGCGGAAGGACAGCGGCGTGCCACAGTGATCGCAAAATGTTCTTTCCACACCGGGAGAAGAGTTGAATACCTTCGGTAGCTTGCCCAGCCATCGCCATTGGCCGTTCAACACGCCAATGTAGGTGGTCATCGGCGCAGAACATTGCCGCCGACAACTTTCACAATGACAGACCACGCAGGCCCGTGCCGGGCCATCGACTTCAAAAGCAATAGCGCCACATAAGCAATGACCACGCATGCAAATTCCCCTTGAGTCAACAAGGACAGCTTCATGCCTGGGCGTGAGGGAGGCGCCACGACATGCGCCGAGCTGGCGCCCAATTCCGACATTCGGCGCTAGCGATTTCCTAGGTGCGCGACGCGTTCCTTCACTACCGCCTTTGCGGCATATTGAAATGTTCGTAGAGTTTCTTCGCCGGGCCGCTGAATTCACGGCCTAGCAGGTCTATCGCAACCCGAACACTACAGTGGAATTGCGGTCACTTCTTTGGCCGTTCGGATCACGAACATCGTTTGGTATCGCGCGACGTTGCTTCGGTCTCGGAACAGTCGCTCGCATAGCGCATCGAACTCTTCCATATCCGTCAGGCGGAGCATAAGGACGGCGTCGGTTTCGCCGCTCACGCTGTAGGCCTGAGTGACGGCCGGTTCCTGAGCGGCCAACTCGAGAAAGTCCCGCATATACTGCTCGCCATGACGCTCCAGTTCGACGGTGACGATCGCCTTCAAGCCCCGGCCAGTCTTTGCCGGTGCGAGAAGCGCGACAACGCGGCTGATGACGCCGCTTTTCTTCAGTCGTCGTATGCGGCGCAGGCAGCTCGAAGGGGAAAGCCCGACTAACCCCGCCAGTTTGGCGTTCGTTCGTGAGGCATCATCCTGGAGCAGGTTGAGAAGCCTTCTGTCGATCTTGTCCATCTCGGTCGCGCTCATCGTCGGTGTATTGCAATTTTATTGCACGGAATCGCAAACCTTGACCACAAATGCGAAGCGTCTCAGGTTACGCAAATGGCTCCAGGGATGATGGAGCAGCATGATGGCAATTTGCGCCGCCTTCTATCGCAAGACATTGGAAACGCTTGAAATCTATTGGGAGCTGGTTCGCGTGATCGTTCCGGTTGCGATAGCCACGCGGCTCCTGCAGGACCTTCGCGTCATCCAGGCAATTTCTCCGTTCTTCTCCCCGCTCATGTTGCAGGTGGGGTTGCCACCTGAACTCGCCTTTGCCTGGCTGACGGGATTGCTGGTCGGGATCTGGGGCGCGCTTGTGATCGTATTCACCTTGGTTCCGGTTTCGGCGCTCAGCACTGCCGACATGACGGTTCTTTCGGCTCTCTTGCTGTTTGCACATGCCATTCCGATCGAGCAACGGATCATTCAGAGGACCGGGCCGAGCTTCCTGGTCACCGCGGCGCTTCGTATTGGCGGGGGTTTGGTCTTTGCTGTCCTTCTGCATCAGATATTCGCCGTGACCGGATGGCTGTCAGGACCGGTGGCGCCGGCGTGGATGCCGACGAATGAAAGCACCGACTGGGGCGGCTTTCTCCTGGGCACAGTCAAAACCCTGGGCATCATGCTCATCGTTTTGCTTGCGCTAAGCTGGGTTATCGAGCTTCTCAAGATGGCGGGCATTTTGGAGTGGATGAACAGAGGGCTTGCACCGCTCTTTCGGCTCGCCGGCATCGAAAAGCAGACGGTACCTCTCGCCGCTGTCGGCCTGTTTCTCGGGATTTCCTATGGCGCAGGACTGCTGATCCGCGACGCGCGCACGCCTAGCGCGGAGCCGCGTCAGATATTCCTCGCCTGCGTGTTCATGGGTTTTGCCCATAGCCTCATTGAGGACACGTTGGTCGTTGTCGCACTTGGCGCCGATGCTACGAGCGTGCTTCTCGGTCGCCTAGCGTTTGCCGTGCTCGCGACCGCCGTGATCGCAAAAGTAATCAATGCGGTTCCCGACGCTCTTTTCTTCAAGACACTCTTCCACAAGGAAGAAGGCAGTTCGCGCAATCGGATTTCTGAGCCGGCGATTAGCGGACCGTTGACGTGAGCCGTCCTTACGCAGCAGCCGACATGTGTGTCGCATCACTATCGCGAGAGGACGCGAATCCGGCTCTGGAACTCACCACGATCGACATAGCATCCGCGCAGATGTCGCCGCCCGGTGTTCGGGTTGAACGATTGGCGGCCATGCAACACCCGGCGATTGTCGAAGACCGCCATTTCGCCGGCCTTCAGGCGGTAGGCTATTTGGAAACGCGGCCCGCGGATCATCATCATCAGCTTGCGATAAGCCGCATAAAAGGGCGCGCATAGGTCGGAGGGAAGGTCGATGACATCGACAAGATGGGCGTTGAACCGCAACTCCGTCACTTCCCCGTCGCGTTGCGTTACAATCACAGGAAACCGACCGCGCAGATCGCAGTTTTCATCGTGAAAACGATAGGGGATCTCGATCTCGCACAATAGGCGGTAGGCTTCCGGATCTTCCGCCTGTAGCGCGGCGACGACCGCAAACCCGTCGGCAAAGATCGATCCACCGCCCTCAGCGTCATTGGCGATACAATGCAGGAACTGGTAGCCGGGCGGCACCTCCTGGTTCGCGAGATCGGTGTGTAGCGGCAAGGCGACCGGCGTATAGGCCAGATTGTTCGGGTTCGGCATCGACACGACTTCGAACATCGTGCCGAAATTTGTCTGGCGCAGGAAACCAATCCGCTCGGCCGAACGCCGCCCCGCATCGGGATCATCGTCAAGCCCATCGACGATGGAGAGCCCGTATGCAGCCGTTGCCTTCAGCCAGGCGAGCAGATCGGCATCGCTTTGCAAGATGTCCCCGGCGGCGTGACGCGGCATGGTTTCAAGATTGATTGAGGCGTCCCAGAGTTTCGGAGCGATGTCGGCCGGATCGTCCCGCTTTCTGCCGGGACGGTAGGACTCAAAGAACTGGCTCGGGAATTCCTCCTCAGCCTGGTCGTTCTGCCAGACAATGCCCACAGCGCTGCCCCTGTCCCGCACGCTGATGGGTCTGAGCGAGGGGTCTACGCTGGTCAGGTCGAAAGTTCGTTCTTCGGTCTGCGGGTGAAACGCCGATGGTGCATTGTCCTTTAGCCAAAGCCAGGGGTAGCAGACTGTTTCGCCCGACACGAAAGTCACGGCAAGCGCGGTCTCCCGGGCTTCCACGGAAAGCAGGGTATTCATGATGATGTCTCTCTGAACACAGAATTTGATTTTCAGCTTGGATCAGGCCCGCAGGCCGTCAACCCAACGGTGGTGGCCACCACAAGCTCGGCTTCCCATAGCGATGGGATCCGGGATTTCTGTTCGGTTCTTCGAGCACGCCATCTCCAGGCGGAATCTGGCTCCAGATGAAATCTGGTTCAAAGCCACCGCGATGGTAGCGGTCATTCGCCGGCGGTGTCCAGCTAAATGCAGCGGGATCGCCATCCCCTCTCGGCTACCCCTCGCCCGACAGATCGCGCCGCGCCTTGTCGAGTTCCTCGGCATAGCGGCGCATCAGGTGGCCTTCGGTCAGCAAACCGACCACCTTGCGGTCGGTGAAATCCTCGACCACTGCCAATTCCTCGGCGCCGGCGCGCTGGAAGGTCTCGGCCGCCGACTGCACGTTCATGCTCGGCACCAGCACCGCATCCCTAAATTTGGCGAAGGACAGCACCGGCATCTCGTCATCCGACAAATGGCTGTGCAATTCGGCGACGATCAGCACGCCGACATAGTGCAGTTCGGCATCCACCGCGATGACGCGCTGCGAGGCACCGAGCGGCACCTGCTTGCGGAATGTTGCAAGCGTCGTTGAGGCGTCGATGGTGCGGACATCCTTGCGCATCATCGAGCCGACCGTCAGGCTGCGCATCCAGCCTACATCATGGGCGCTGCGGATGGTTTCGCCGCGCAGGTGAAAGCGCCATGTCGAGAAGGAATAGCCAAACGTTTCTCGCACTAGGATCGCCGCCATGAGCGAGGCGGCCAGCACCACGCCGGTCAGCGTCAGGTCGCGGGTCGATTCCAGCGCCAGGAAGGTCATCGTCAACGGGCCACCGACGACGCCGACGGCGAGCGAGGTCATGCCGACGACGGCGGCGACGGCGGGGTCGATGCCGGTCGCCGGCGAGACGAACGCCATCGCGCCGGCGAACATCTTGCCGAGCAGGGCACCGAGGAACAAAGAGGCAAAGAACAGCCCGCCGCGGAAGCCGGAGCCGAGCGAGATCGCCGACGCCGACAGCTTCAGCACGAAGACGCTGGCCACCACGGCCAGCCCGTAATTCATCGCGAATTCGCGGTGCAGCGCGCCATGGCCGCTGGACAGGACCTGCGGCGTGATCAGCCCCAGCAGCCCGACCATCACGCCGCCGATGGCTGGGCGCAACGAGGCGTCGATCGACAGCCGCGCAAAGATGCGCTCGATCAGGCTCACCAGATGCATGATGGCGATCGAAGCACCGCCACCCAAAAGCCCGAGCAGCATGAACGGCAAATACTGGCTGACGGTGAGCGCCGGCAGACCCGCGAGCTCCAGCGGAAACGGCACGCCGCCGAACATTTCGGCGGTCAGCGAGGCCGAGATCGCGGCGGCCATCACCGGCGCGACATTGGCGACCGAATAGATGCCGATGACCAGCTCGAAACCGTAGAAGGCGCCGGTCAGCGGCGCATCGAAGGCGGCGGCGATCGCGCCGGCTGCACCGCAGCCGACGAGGATGCGGACATCGTTGCGGCGCAGCCTGAACAAGCGCGCCAGCCGCGACGCCAGGCCGGAACCCACCTGCGTGTAGCCGGCCTCGAGCCCGACCGAAGCGCCGAAGCCGCTCGAGATCATCGTCTGCCCGGCGATGATGAAAGTGTCGGTCAGCGACATGCGGCCGCCGTAAAGGGCGTTGGCTTCGATCGGATCGACCGGCGTGCGGAACTTCCGCTTTCTCAGCCAGATCACCGTCAGCCCGAGCAGGATGCCGCCGATCGCCGGTATCAGCGCTTGCTCCGGCCTTTGCAGCGAAAACATCGCCGAAAGCCGACCACCGGGCTGAACGCCGAACATAAGCCCATGCAGGACCTGCACCAGTTCGCTCATGCCGGTGACCAGCGCACCCGCTATCACCCCGACCAAAGCCGCCAGAATGACGACGGCGATGCCGCGCGCCTCGAGCAGCGGGATCGATCGGATCAGCACCGCGCGCAGTCGGCGGGCATAGACTTGCGGTTCGTTTCTGGAAAGCACCGGGGCGGCTCGCCGATATCAAAAGGGGAGTGGTGCCTGATACGCCCGGCGGCTTTGCATGGCAACAATGCCGGCCGCCAAGGTGTCATGCCCGCGTGATGCTGCGGCGATAAAGCCCATCTTCAGCTCGGGGAACCGCGTTGACGTAAACGTCAACCCGAAGCTATATGCGCCGACCGTGGCTGTAAAACCAGGCAAGCGGCTTCGGCCGGGTCGAAGCGCCAAGGCGCGACAAACGCAACCAGACGAGGAGAACCGCCATGAGCGTTCAGGAGATTGCCGACAAGATCAGGTCGCGCGTGGCGAGCGCCGGGTTCGATCGCTCCGTGAAATTCGACACCGGCAGCGACGGCGTCATCGTCATCGACGGCGCCGATGTCTCGACCACCGATGCACCGGCAGATTGCACCATACAGCTGTCGCTCGACGATTTGGACTCGCTGATATCAGGCGATCTCAACCCGACCATGGCCTTCATGTCCGGCAAGATAAAGGTCGAAGGCGACATGAGCGTCGCCATGGCGCTCAGCCAGCTGATCGGCTGATCGCTTAAGGTGAGACAAGCCGCCGCGCGCGACGACGGCGGCTTCGAACCATCAGGCAGCGAGCGACAGCCGCTGCGCCTTCAGCTTGCGCCCGGCCGCCTTCAACGTGCCCTGCGCGCCGTCGAGCGCGCCGACCACCAGTTCCCGCGCCAGCAGGCGGTGCCGCTCGTAAGGCCCCGGCATGGCCAGCGAGCCGGTCTTTGCGGCCGAAAACCCGAAGCGCTCGTAATAGGGTGCGTCGCCGACCAGCAGGATCGCCGCATGGCCAAGCCGCTCGGCCTCAGTCACTGCATGGCGCATCAGCGCCGAGCCGATGCCGGCATTTTTCAGCGCCGGGTCGACCGCAAGCGGGCCGAGCAGCAGCGCTGCCTTGCCGCCCTCGCCCAGCACCACGTCCCACAGCCGCACGGTGCCGGCAACAGCGCCCGACGCATCGCGCGCGACAAAGGCAAGGCCCTCCGAAGGCCGGCGGCCGCGCCGCAGCTTTTCCGACGACTTCTTCCGGCGCTTCGGCCCCATGGCGCGATCGAGCAAAGCCTCGCGCGCACCGATATCGGCAGCGGTTTCGGCAGTGATGACAAAAGCGCCGGCATTCTCCCCCCTCGAGGGGGACATCCCCGCGGCGCCTTCAACAATGAAATCCAAAACGTCCATTTCCGCGATCCTTCACGAGCGGATTGTTCCACAGGCGAGCCCGGGCGGACGACAGGCGCCCACCTCGGGATGATCTGATCGGTTCTTTCGAACCGTCAGATCACGTAGGATCGGAGAGGTTCGAAGCCGTTGAAGGCAACCGACGCGTAGGTCGTCGTGTAGGCACCGGTGCCCTCGATCAGCACCTCGTCGCCGATGGTCAGCGACAAGGGCAGCGGATACGGCGTCTTCTCGTACATCACGTCGGCCGAATCGCAGGTCGGGCCGGCGAGCACGCAAGGCGCGGTCTCGGTGCCGTCATGCGCGGTGACGATCGGGTAGCGAATCGCCTCGTCCATGGTCTCGGCCAGACCGCCGAACTTGCCGATGTCGAGGAACACCCAGCGCACATTGTCGTTGTCGGCCTTCTTCGAGATCAGCACGACCTCCGACTTGATGACGCCGGCATTGCCGACCATGCCGCGGCCCGGCTCGATGATCGTCTCGGGGATCGCGTTGCCGAAGTGCTTCCTGAGCGCCGAGAAGATCGCCTGGCCATAGGCCTGCGCCACCGGCACATCCCTGAGATAGCGGGTCGGGAAGCCGCCGCCCATATTGACCATCTTCAGCACGATGCCCTCTTCGGCGAGCGTCGCGAACACCTTCTTGGCGTCGCCCAGCGCGCGGTCCCAGGCGGTCAGGTCGGTCTGCTGCGAGCCGACATGGAACGACACGCCATGGGCGTCGAGACCGAGCGCCCTGGCATGGCGCAGCACGTCGACCGCCATCGCCGGCACACAGCCGAACTTGCGCGACAGCGGCCATTCGGCGCCCTCGCCGTCGGTCAGGACGCGGCAGAACACGCGAGCGCCGGGAGCGACACGGGCGATCTTCTCGACCTCCTCGACGCAGTCCACCGCAAACAGCTTAATGCCGAGCTGGTAGGCGCGCTGGATGTCGCGCTCCTTCTTGATGGTGTTGCCGAAGGAGATGCGGTCCGCCGGCGCACCGGCGTCCATCGCCATCTCGACTTCGGCAACGGAAGCGGTGTCGAAGGACGAGCCCATCGCAGCAAGCAGGCGCAGGATTTCCGGCGCCGGGTTTGCTTTCACCGCATAGTAGATCTTGGAATCGGGAAGCGCCTTCTCGAAGGCGCGGAAATTGTCGCGCACCACATCGAGGTCGACGACGAGGCACGGGCCGTTCGGACGTCGGGTAGCGAGGAAATCAAGGATGCGCTGGGTAGCCATCGGGGTCTCTCCATCAGCGCCTTTCGGCGCGCACAAAGGCTTGCGGACGCGGGCTCTCGGCCTCGCGAACACGCGGTGGACAAAGGCGGGACGGAAATCCATGGAACCAGCCGGTGGAGACCCCGGAACCATGAAGCGCCGTCTCGCGGCGGTGAACCTTGGCCTTGCCCGGCCTCGGTTCGCTTTGTCTGCCTTGGCTTGGATGGGAGACCCGTCCGCACTGCCGGCAATGAAGGTGTGCCTCTTCAGTAACCCCGGTCTTTGGACGACCGGCAGAACACCAGAAAGGCCCGCACCGTCGTTGCTTCAAGGTGTCCTCGGTTGGCGGTTGGCCGCTAAACCGACTGGAGGGGTTGGCTCCAGTTACCTTACCGATTGCCCTCACCATTCGAGGATCGGCGGACACCCACAGGCACGTGCGACTTTGGGCAAGCGCGATATAAGAGCGAAAGATTTCACAATCAATAAAAATCGTATGGCAGGTTGTAAAATTTGTGGCATCGAACAATGCTGCGGCAACCAGAAGAACAATGCTGCGGCAAGCACATCCGGATATCGAACGCATGACAGGCACTCGCGGCCCGCTGAACGCTTTTCTCGACCTTGATCAAACCCCTGTAGCCAATGCGAAATCCGGCCCGCTTGCCGGCTTGCGGCTGGCCGTCAAGGACATCTTCGACGTCGCCGGCTACCGCACCGGCTGCGGCAATCCTCAGAAATACCGGGACGCTTCACCGGCCATGGCGACCGCGCCGGCGGTCCAGGCGCTGCTTGATTCGGGTGCGCGTTTCGTCGGCAAGACGCAGACCGACGAACTCGCATTTTCCCTGCTGGGGCTGAACGCGCATTTCCCGTCGCCGGTCAATCCGGCGGCACCCGATCGCGTCACCGGCGGCTCGTCCTCCGGTTCTGCCGCGGCTGTCGCCGGCGGGCTTGCCGACATCGCCACCGGCTCCGACACCGGCGGCTCGATCCGTGCGCCGGCAAGCTTCTGCGGCCTGATCGGCCTCAGGACGACGCATGGCCGCATCCCGCTCGACGGCACCATGCCGCTGGCGCCTTCGCTGGACACGGTCGGCTGGTTCGCCAGGGATATCGTCGCCTACGAAAAGGTCGGCACGGTGCTGCTCGGCGACGATCCGCATCGCCACGAACTGGTAAGCCCTCTTGCCCTCGACGCGCTGGACAGCCTCGTGCTCGGCCCGCTGGAGGCCGAGGAATATCGCGCCATGGTCCGCGGTGTCGCTACGGTGCTGGGAGCGCCGCGCAGCGTTGGCCCGCTGTCGCATTCAATCGACGATCTTTATTGGTGCTTCCGTAAGCTGCAGGGCTATGAAGCCTGGCAAAGCCACGGCGCCTGGATCGCCGGCGGCGACCGCATGCTCGGCCCCGGCGTCAGGGAGCGCTTCGAGCATGGCGCGACCATCAGCGCGACAACCGCGCAGCACGAAACGGAACGTCGCGTTTCGTTTCGCCTCGAACTTGCCGGCCTGCTTGGCGACGACGGCGTTCTTGTGCTTCCGACCGCTCCGGGTGCCGCGCCGCTCAAGGCCGCGACATTCGACGATTTGCAGACCTATCGCGAGCGCGCGCTGAGACTGCTATGCCTTTCCGGCCTGTCCGGTTTTCCGCAAATCACGCTGCCGCTCGGCAGAGCCGAAGGCGCGCCGTTCGGACTTTCGCTGCTCGGTCCGAAGAACAGCGACCGGCAGCTGATTGCGCTGGCCGCCCGCATCCTTTCAGCCCGCCAAGGAGGCGCATGACATGGATACGCTGACCCGCATGCGTGCCTTCATCGACGTGGTCGAGGCCGAAGGCTTTTCGGCGGCGGCGCGCAAGATCGGCCGCTCCAAGGCGCTGTTGTCGAAATACGTGCGCGAGCTCGAGGACGAGCTCGGCGCGCTGTTGCTCAACCGGACCACCAGGCAGTTCTCCCTGACCGAGGCCGGCCACACCTATTACCGGCGCGCCTCGGAGATCGTGCGCGAGGTCGACAGCCTTGCCGATGCGGTGCGCGAATCCTCCGGCGACGTGCGCGGCAGGATCAAGCTGTCGGCGCCGCGTACTTTCGCCGACGCGCCGATCGGCCAATCGCTGATCGACTTCGCCAAGCAGCATCCCGACATCGTCCTCGACATTCATCTCGACGATCGCTTCGTCGATCTAGTCGAGGAGGGCTTCGATCTGGCGGTGCGCATTTCGCGGCTGGAGAATTCCTCGCTGATCGCCAGGCGCCTGGCGCCATTTTCGGTACGGCTTTGCGCGTCTCCCGAACTGATCGCCAAGCACGGCATGCCGGTCAGGGCGCAAGACCTTGCCCGCGTGCCTTGCATCATCGACACCAATGGCCGCTGGCTCACCAACTGGCCGTTCAAGGGCGACAGCGGCGATACCGTGAGCGTTTCGGTTTCCGGCCCGATCGAGGTCAACAGCCCGATGGCGGCAAGGGCCGCTGCCGTGGCTGGATTGGGATTTTCCATCCTGCCAGATTTCATCGCCGCGCCCGACATCGAAAGCGGCAAGCTGGTGACTGCGCTGGATGACCGCATCCTGCCCGGCGGCGGCATCTTCGCCGTCTATCCGCACCGGCGCTATCTGCCTGCAAAAGTTCGCGTATTCGTCGACTTCCTGGTGCAGTGGTTCAAGGCGCTGGACACCGCATGAGCTTTCAGCCGGCTTGCGGTCCCATTTTCGCCCCCTTTCTGGTAACTGTCGGCAATTCACCGAAGCCGATTGAATCGCGACCGAGAATGCACCTGAAACAGCAAGCAATCATGCTGGCTTCGGCCTTGACCGCGACTATCGCCGCCGTCGGACCGGCCGAGGTGCATCCCCACGTCTTCGCCGAGGCACGGCTCGAAGTGGTCCTCGGCCCGGATCACCAAACTGTGAAGGCATTGCGCCATGTCTGGCGCTTCGACGACTTGTTTTCGAGCACGGTGATGATGGAGTTCGACAAGAATTCCGACCTGAAGCTCGACGACAAGGAGCTGAAGGATGTTGCCGACACCGTCCATGCCTCGCTTGCCGAATTCAACTACTTCCAGCTCGTCACCGTCGACGGCAAGGACGTGGCAATGACCCCGCCGCCGCAGCTGATGGCCAATTTCGACAACGACCAGTTGATCATCCTGTTCGAATCTGAACCGAAGGCGCCGATCAAGCTCAGCGGCAAGATCGATATCGGCGTCTACGACCCGACCTTCTACACCGCGATCGATTTCACCGAGGATGCCAATCTGCAGGTCGATGGCTTGCCCTCGACCTGCACCAGCAAGGTCGTCCGCCCAAACCCGGACGAGGCGATCGCCGAGAACCAGAAGACCCTGACCGACGCTTTCTTCAATGATCCGACGGGCACCGACATGAGCAAGATCTTTGCCACCAAGCTTGAGCTGACCTGTCAGCCGGAAGGATAGATCCAGTGACGAAACCGTCCCTGCGTTTGGCATTCGGCCTTCTGGCCGCCACCCTGGTGATGACGCACTTCCTCGGCTCCGCCCACGCCCAGAGCTCGCTCGGCATCGGCACCAATGACGGCATGGCTCCAACCGCCACCGGCCCGTTCGCCCACATCCTGATGTGGATCAATCTGCGCCAGCAGGAATTCTATCATGCGCTTGCCGGCGCGATGAAGGCGATGCGCCAGGACGGCAGCAAGATGTGGCTGCTCATCGGCCTGTCCTTTGCCTATGGCATTTTCCACGCTGCCGGCCCCGGTCACGGCAAGGCGGTGATCTCATCCTACATGGTGGCCAATGAAGTGGCGCTCCGGCGCGGCATCATGCTGTCCTTCGTCTCGGCCCTGCTGCAGGCGCTGACCGCGATCGTGGTGATGCTGCTCGCCTATTTCGTGCTGCGCGGCACCGCGATATCGATGACCGACGCCGCATGGTTCCTCGAAATCATGAGCTATGTCTTCGTCACCCTGTTCGGCGCCTGGCTGCTGTGGCGCAAGGCTGGCCCGGCCATCCTGCGCCTGTTCGGCGCAAATCCCGGCTACAGCCTCTCGGCTGCCCATGCCGGCCATTCACATGCCGGCCATTCACATTCCGCGCATGCCCATGCGGCACATTCCCACGCGCTTCATGCGCATGACGATCACGACCATGCGCATGACCATCATGACCACGGCGCACACGACCACGCCCATGCTGCGCACGATCACCACAGCCATGCGGCGGGGGAGGTCTGCGAGACCTGCGGGCACTCGCATGCGCCCGACCCGGCGCTGCTTTCCGGCGATCGCTTCGACTGGCGCACGGCTTGGTCGGCGGTGGCTGCCGTCGGTATCCGCCCCTGTTCCGGCGCGCTGATCGTGCTGAGCTTCGCCTTGCTAAATGGGCTGTGGTTCGGCGGTATCCTGTCGGTGCTGGCCATGGCGTTAGGCACCGCAATCACCGTCTCGGCTCTGGCGACGCTTGCGGTCACCGCGAAGAACTGGGCGGTGTATTTCGCCGGCGACGGCCGCATGGGCAACCGCATCCATTCCTTCGTCGAAATCGGCGGTGCCGCCTTCGTCTTCCTGTTCGGTCTGCTGCTGCTATCGGCCAGCCTGACTGGCGCCTGACCTCGTTGCGCCCGATCGGGGTGCTTTAACTAGGGATCCTGCCGCCCAACTCGTCCTCGATATGGACGCGTATGATCTCGTCGAAGCTCGTTTCGGCAGCGAAGCCAAGCTCCCTCGAGCGCCGCGCCTCGAAGCGTGTCGGCCAACCCTTCACGATCGCCCAGATCGTCTCGTCAGGCTCCTCGCGGATCAGTTTGACCGCCTTGGCGCCGGCAACACGTTCCAGCGCTTCGATCTGTTCGCCGACACTGACGGCGACGCCCGGCATCGTCAGGTTGCGGCGCGGCCCGACTGCAGCGCCGTCAATTCCAGCCGCATGGATCAAAAAATTCACCGCCGAACGCGGGCTGGCGTGTGTGTGGACGACCGAGCGCGGCACCGGCAGGATGGCTTCATGGCCGCTCAGCGGCTCGCGGATGATGCCGGAGAAGAAACCCGAGGCCGCCTTGTTCGGCTTTCCCGGCCTGACGCAGATGGTCGGCAGCCTGATGCCGATGCCGTCGAAGAAGCCACGCCTGGTATAGTCGGCAAGCAGCGCCTCGCCCATCAGCTTCTGCGTGCCGTAAGAGGTCAGCGGCGTCGGGTGGAACTCGTCCGGAATGATTTCGGGAAACGGCGCGCCGAACACGGCGATCGATGAGGTGAAGACGAGGCGCGGCGCAAATGCCGCCAGCCGGACGGCATCGAATAGCGCCCTTGTGCCATCGAGATTGACGCGGTAGCCGAGATCGAAATTGGCCTCCGCTTCACCCGACACCACGCCGGCGAGATGGAAGATCACGTCGGGCCGCGGCGCGACCAGATTTGTCGTCGCGCCCGGCGCGGCAAGGTCGCCGGTGTGGACGCTGATGCTGACGCCTTCGAGGGCGGGCGCCTGCGGTGGCACGATGTCGTGAAGGTCGAGCGCGGCGATCTTGCGGCCGCCGAGTGTCCCGTCCTTGGCCAGCCGGGCAATGAGCTTGCGGCCGACCATGCCTGCCGCGCCGGTAATCAGAATGCGCATGTCACTTTCCCTTTTTGCGCTGGCTGCGGCTACGCAGCCAGAACACGACGAAGATTGCCACCATGAAGATCGCGGCGACGACGCCGGCAAGAACCGTCGAGACGTTGCCGACCGCCAGCATCACGGTTGGAAGATAATAGGCTGCGATGCCGAACAGCAGCAAAATCCAGGCGGCGCCGATTGCCGCATTGCGGGTGTCGCGGTCCATCACGCGGCCCCAGGGTAGCGGGCGTTCATGTCGATCGTTGCCAATACCAGGAACTCCCGAAATCAGTGATAGTGGCCACGGTGCGGTGCCGCATCATGCGCGTGATCGTGCTCGCCATCATGCTCATGGCTGTCGGCACATTGGCCGAATTCCGGTTCGACGGTGGCATGGGCTATGCCATGCTCCTGCGCAAGCCGTTTCTTGATCGCGCTGACCGCCATATGCGCGTCGACGCCGTCATTGAGGCAGGCATGCAACGTCGCCATGTTGCTGGAACCGTCGATCGACCAGACATGCATGTGATGCACCTCGCGCACGCCCTTGATCGAGCCTTCGATGTCCCTCGCGATCAGGTCGCGGTCGAGGCTTGCCGGCACGCCTTCGAGCAGGACGTGGGCAGCCTCGCGCATCAGCGACCATGCCGTGGACAGGATCAGCAGCGCGACAAGGACCGATAGGATCGGATCAATAGGCGTCCAGCCCGTCGCCAGGATTATCAGCGCCGCGATGATCGCCGCGGCCGAGCCAAGCAGGTCGCCGAGCACGTGCAGGATGGCGCCGCGCATGTTCAAGCTGTCACGGTCGCCGCCATGCAAAACGAAGAAAGAGCCGATATTGACCGCAAGGCCGGCGATCGCAACGACCAGCATCGGCCCACCGAGCACGGGCTCAGGCGTCAGCAAACGCCCCCAGGCCTCATAGACGATCCACAGCGCAATGGCGAAGATGGCGATGCCGTTGGTGTAGGCGACCAGTGTCTTGACCCGGCCGAAGCCGTAGGTGAGGCGCACGGTCCCCGGCCGGCTCGCAAGATGAAAGGCATACCAGGCAAGGCCGAGCGCAATGCAGTCGGCAAGCATGTGGCCGGCATCCGCCAGCAGCGCCAGCGATCCCGTCAGGAGACCGCCAAGCGCTTCGACGACCATGAAGCCGGCGGTCAGGCAAGCCGCGATCAGCACGCGCTTCTTGTCGGTCGAGCCATGCACATGCCCGGCACCGTGACTGTGGTCGTGGCCCTGCGCGGCATGGTCGTGGGTATGCGCCATCTATGAGCTCCTGCTACGCGCCAAACTCGGCGCGGAAATCCTCGAGCCGCCGCTTCTGCTGGCCATCGCTGTCGAAATTGGCCGGATCGAGCCACGCCTCATAGGCTCTGCGCAGATCAGGCCATTCCTTATCGATGATCGAATACCACGCGGTATCGCGGTTTTCGCCCTTGACCACAAGATGCTGACGGAAAACGCCCTCGAACTTGAAGCCGAAACGTTCCGCCGCGCGCTTCGACGGCTCGTTGCGATTGTTGCATTTCCATTCGTAGCGGCGGTAGCCAAGCTCGTTGAAGACGTACTTCATGAACAGGAACTGCGCTTCCGTCGCCGCCGGCTTGCGCGAGATCAGCGGTCCCCAATAGATGTTGCCGATCTCGATCACGCCATAGGCCGGATCGATGCGCATCAGCGTCTGGCGCCCGGCGACCTTGCCGCTGGCCTTGTCGATGACCGTGAAGAACAGCGGGTCATCGCTGGCTTCGGCCTTGTCCAGCCATGGCTGGAAGGCGGCGCGGGTCTGCGGCGGGTCGTCGAACAGCCAGGCGAAGCGGCCGCCGGCATCGACCACTGACGAGGCCTCGAACAGGCCGTCGCCGTGCTTTTCGGCGTTGAGCGGCTCCAGCCTGACAGTGCGCCCCTCCAGCAACTTGCGTTCGGGCCGCGGGCGCGGTTGCCAATTCTTGAGATTTTCCGACACCGAAACTCCAATCCGTTTGACTTTTGCGGGCGGACGCTCACAAAAACGCACGCTCTCTGAAAGAACCACACGGACGGGAAAAATGCTCCACACGATTTCGGCCTTCGACCGCCTCGGCGAGGAAAATGCGTTCGCAGTGCTGGCGCGTGCCACTGCACTTGCCCACCAGGGCCGCGACATTGTCAATCTCGGCATCGGCCAGCCCGACTTCAAGACGCCGCAGCATATCGTCGAGGCCGCGATCAAGGCGCTACGCGATGGCCATCACGGCTATACGCCGGCCAACGGCCTGCTGGCGACGCGCGAAGCGGTGGTACGCCGCACGCTGGCCACCACTGGCGTCGAAGTCTCGCCGGAAGCGGTGATGATCCTGCCCGGCGGCAAGCCGACCATGTTCGCGGCGATCCTGATGTTTGGCGAGCCGGGTGCCGAAATTCTCTATCCCGATCCCGGCTTTCCGATCTACCGCTCGATGATCGAGTTCACCGGTGCCGCCCCCATCCCGGTGCCGATGCGCGAGGAGAACGGCTTTGCCTTTTCGGCCGCGGAGACCTTGGCGCTGATCACGCCGAAGACCAGGCTGCTGATCCTCAACTCGCCGGCCAATCCGACCGGCGGCGTCACACCGCGCGCCGAGATCGAGAAGCTGGTCAAGGGCCTGGAAGCGCACCCGGATGTCGCCATCCTTTCCGACGAGATCTACGACGTGATGACCTATGACGGCGAGACGCATTGTTCGCTGCTCGCTTTCCCCGAAACCCGCGACCGGCTGATCGTGCTCAACGGCTGGTCGAAGACCTGGGCAATGACCGGCTGGCGCATGGGCTGGTCGATCTGGCCGAACGGCGACAAGGGCGCGCATCTCTACGATAAGGTGCGCAAGCTGGCGGTCAATTGCTGGTCCTGCGTCAACGCGCCGAGCCAGTATGCCGGCATAGCCGCCATCGACGGCCCGCAGGACGATGTCGACACGATGATGCGCGCCTTCGACCGCCGCAGAAAGGTCGTGGTCGAGGGGTTGAATGCCTTGCCCGGTGTTTCCTGCATTACGCCGAAAGGCGCCTTCTATGCCTTCCCCAATGTTTCCAAGACCGGCTGGAAGGCCAAGAAGCTCGCCTCGGCGCTGCTCGAGGATGCCGGCGTGGCGCTGATCGGCGGCCCCGATTTCGGCATTCTCGGCGAAGGCTATGTCAGGCTATCCTACGCCAATTCCGAAGAGAACATCCTGCGCGCGCTGGAGCGGATCGAGACGTTTCTGACGAAGTGAGGCCACGATCGACGAAAGGAGACGCCAGATGTTCTATGCCATTCTAGCCTATCACGAGGAAGAAGCGATTACGGCGCTGACGCCGGAGCAGGATTCGGCGCTGATGACCGATCTTCTCCAGATCAACGATCGGCTTTACCGGCAAGGCACCCTCGGACCGGCGGCGCGGCTCGGCGCGACACAAGACGCCTGCACCTTGCGCGGGCCAGGCACCGGAATGGTTGTTGACGGCCCCTTCGCCGAGACCAAAGAACAATTGCTGGGACTTTATGTTGTCGACTGCGCCAACCGTGACGCCGCTGTCGACATTGCGCGCGACCTTCGCCGCGTCAATCCGACCGCCGTCTACGAAATCCGCCCGATTTCGCTGTATCTTCCCGGCGTGCCGCTTCGGGTCACGCGGCCCTAATGCATGTCGCGCAAAAGTGTGCAGCGGTTTTGCGATAACGACATGCATAAAAACAAGAATCTAAAAGCGCGTCGCATGAGGCCGGTCGAACGCAACGCGCTTTTAGGACCGAGTTGAGACTAATTTAGCCTCGCCCGACAAACGGCATCTTGGTCGCCATCACGGTCATGAACAGGACGTTGGCGTCGAGCGGCAGGCTGGCCATATGGAGGACGGCATCGGCGACGCGCTCGACATCCATCACCGCTTCGGCGGCAATGGTGCCGTTGGCTTGCGGCACGCCGACCGTCATCGCCTGCGCCATGTCGGTCAGCGCGTTGCCGATGTCGATCTGACCGCAAGCAATGTCGAAGGGCCTGCCGTCCAGCGCCAGCGTCTTGGTCAGCCCGGTGATGGCGTGCTTGGTCGCCGTATAGGGCACCGAGCCCGGCCGTGGCGCATAGGCCGATACCGAGCCGTTGTTGATGATGCGGCCGCCCATCGGCTGCTGCCTGCGCATGGCGCCGAACGCGCCGCGAGCACACAGGAACGAGCCTGTGAGATTGACCCCGACAACGTCGTTCCACACTTCGACCGGGATATCGTCGATCAATGTCGATTTGTAGCTCGTGCCGGCATTGTTGAAGAGCAGGTCGACGCGCCCGAAGGCCGCTGCCACCGTCTCGAACAGATCGTCGACCTGATCGGCCTTGCTGATGTCGCAGGCGACCGCCAATGCCTTGGCCTGTGTCGGCCCGGCCGCGGCGATCGCATCCTCCAGCACCGGCTTGCGGCGACCGCAGAAGACCGTATTCCAGCCGGCCTTGAGCAGCGCCGTGGCGACGCTTTTGCCGATGCCCGTACCGGCGCCGGTGACGATGGCGGTTTTATAGTCGCTCATGGCTGTACTCCCTGAAAGGGATGAGCCATCGCAAATGCCGGGAACCATGGCAAGCCGGCCCAAGGCCTGTGCTCGCAAAAAGGGCGGCCATTGGCGACCGCCCCTGATCCGAACCGGGCTTGGGAGGAGGAAAGCCGATCCGACTGCCTGAAATCATGCGCTCACCGGATTAACGAGAGCTAACGCCAATGCCGCCGAGCGCTCCGAGGCTCTCCCCTTCAAGCTACCAGCGCGAACCGGTCACCGGCTTGGCCGTGCTGCCCGCTGCCGGCACCTTCGCCGCCGTCACCGTCGCCTCGACATGGTCGACCAGCGCGTCCGGCAGGCCGAGGCGGCCAGCAAGCAGGTCGAGATAGCCGCGTTCGGCCCGCGTGTCCGGATCGATGGCAAGACGCGAGGCGGTGTAGAGTTCCAGCTTTTGCGCATCGGTCTTGGCGCCGGCGATCAGCACATCCAGATCGAGCGGCGCGTCCAGTTCCGACATCAGGAATTTCTCCGCTTCGGCGCCGACGCCGGCGAGGCTGAGCTTGCCGGCGATCTTCTGCCGCTCTTCGTCATCGACATGACCGTCGGCCTTCGCCGCCGAGATCATCGCCCTGACCAGCGTCAGCGTGAATTCGTCTTCGCCCTGCGGCGCTTGCGACGGATGGAAGGCCGTATCGGCCGGCGGCGGCAGCAATTCCGGTTCGCCGGCGGCTTGCGTTTCGGCCGGCGCGTTGCCATTCTTGTAGTTCTGGTAGGCCTTGTAGGCGAGGCCGCCGATCGCGGCCAGGCCGCCGAGCTTCACCGCCGCACCGGTGACCTGACGGCCTGGGCCGGTTCCGAGCAGCACCGCGGCCAGCGCACCGGCGGCAAGCGGATTGTCCTTGGCCATCTGCACCGCCTGCCCCGCCTTGTCGCGGACGGTCGATCCGGTACCGGGAACTTGCGAGCCGAGCAGGTCGTCGAGAAGCTTCTTGGGATCGAACATCTATGCCTCCAGAATTGGCCCGGCCGAAGGTGCGCGGGCAGGTTTGCACGTCGAAGACCTAGGTCCCGCAGTTTGACATTACAATGACGCGGTGCATCCTTTTGCCCGCTGCCACGCGTGACCTCGCACCGACATCTGCTGGGATTTCACACGGAAATCAAACTGCTTCAGCCTCCTTCCGCACCCTAAAAACATGCAGTGCTGTGGACCTTGGAAGTGTCGAAACCAGCCCCGACTTCGAGTAATGTCGCGGCATGTCGCTTGCGAGGAGCCTGGCATGACCGATGAGACTGACCGCCAGCCGGCACGCGATCCCCAGGAACTGGAGCGCCTGCTGATTTCACGGCAATGGGTCGGAGACATTGACGGCATGGCCGCGCTTTTTGAGCCGCATGCAGTCATCGACAGCGGTGGCGGACAACTGACGTTCGGCCGCGAAGCCATCCAAACGCTGTTCGCGGAGATCACCGCAACCGGCCGAAAATTTCAGTCCGGAGATCAGCGTCCGGCTGTCATCAATGGCGACCTCGCGCTCACCTCGACCCGGCTTCCCGACGGCACGATCACCACCGAGGTCGCACGCCGGCAGAACGACGGGACATGGCTGTGGGTCATCGATCGCTTCTCTGTTGCTTAACGTGAAGTTGCTTGACGTGAAGCTAACTTCCGATGTGACGATCGCCGCGCGCTTGCGCCAGCTCGACCTGGCGCTGGCGCTCGGCATAGCGGGCGCGATCCTCCTCCGAGCGGGCATCGAAGCAATGCGGGCATGAAACGCCGGTTGCATATTCCAGCGACAGCCGGTCTTCTGCGGCTAGCGGATGCCGGCAGGCGCGGCAGAGTTCGGCCTCGCCTTCGACCAACCCGTGCGATACCGAAACGCGCTCGTCGAACACGAAGCATTCGCCTTGCCAGAGGCTCTGTTCGGCGGGCACGTCTTCGAGATACTTCAGAATGCCGCCCTTGAGGTGGAAAACATCCTCGAAGCCAAGCGACTTCACATAGGCCGTCGCCTTCTCGCAGCGTATGCCGCCGGTGCAGAACATGGCGACCTTGCGCCCCTCGAGCTCATGCCGATGCTGCTCGACCCAGGCCGGGAATTCGCGAAAGCTGGCAGTGGCGGGATCGACAGCGCCCTTGAAGGTGCCGAGCGATACCTCGTAGGCGTTGCGCGTATCGATGACGATGGTGCCTGCATCCGAGATCAATGCGTTCCAGTCGGCCGGCGCAACATAGCTGCCTGCACCTGCCGCCGGATCGATATTGTCCACCCCCATGGTGACGATCTCGCGCTTCAGCCGCACCTTCATGCGGTGGAACGGCATCGCTGCGGCGCTGCTGTATTTAATCTCGAGGCCGGCGAGACCTTCGATGGATTCGAGATGATGGATGAGCGCGGCGATTGCCGCTTCACTGCCGGCGACCGTGCCGTTGATGCCCTCACGCGCCAAAAGCAGCGTGCCTTTGATGCCGCATGCGCGGCAGAAGGCGGCGAGCGGCGCGCGCAGCGCCTCGAAGGTGTCGAGCCGGGCGAAGCGGTAAAGCGCGGCAACACGGAAGGCTTGGCTGGACAGTGTCATCTCCAAGCCACTAAACGCTCACGACAGCCGGATCAAGGCAGAGCCGGGAGCGGTCTGCCCGCGACGGGTTTCGAACACCACGCGTGACATCGCGACACGCCGCGTTTCGTGGACAGAAAAACCGCCTTCTGCTAACCGGTCGACTTGATCAACAGAGGAGAGACGACGAATGCCCAGCACGACCGAAAAGCTCCTGTCGCTCCTCAACGGCCAGCCGGTCATACCGGTGCTGAAGATCGCCAATCCCGCCGACGCGGTGCCGCTGGCCCGGGCGTTGGCCCGCGGCGGCCTGCCGGCGATCGAGATTACGCTGCGCACCGCCGACGCGCTGGAGGCGATCCGCCGGGTGGCGGGCGAGGTCGAAGACGCCGTCGTCGGCGCCGGCACCATCCTGGACGCCCGCCAGTTCGGCGAGGCGGCGGCCGCCGGTTCGAAGTTCATCGTCAGCCCCGGCATCACCCGCGAGCTTCTCGCGGCAGCCAAGGACAGCGAAGTGCCGTTGCTGCCCGGTGCCATCACGCCGGGAGAGGTCATGGCCGCGCGCGAAGCCGGCCTGCGCTTTCTGAAATTCTTCCCGGCCGAACAGTCGGGCGGCATCGCCTCGCTCAAGGCCTTCGCCTCGCCGCTCGCCGACGTGAAATTCTGCCCGACCGGCGGTATCACCGGCCAGAATGCCGCCGACTATCTCAGCCTGCCCAACGTCATCTGCGTCGGCGGTTCCTGGGTGGCGCCGGACGATCTGGTCAAGGCCGGCAAATGGGACGAGATCGAAGCCTTGGCGCGCGCCGCGAGCAAGCTCGGGCGCTAGCATCGCCGCCGATCTGGCCTGCTGCCGATCTGGTTCGCCGGCTGGTTCCCGCTCATGGGCTCGAACCACGATTCACGCCTTCAAAGGGCGCTGTCCTACCATTAGACGAAGCGGGAGAATGCTGACCTTGGTTAGCATCCCGGCACGAAGGAAGCCAGTGCCGGCGGTGGCGGCAGCCGCGCCGGTTGCCAGCGCGGCCTCTACGATATTTGCCCAGCTGTTATTCGGTCTGGAAGCGGGCCACCGACATGAACTTGACGGCCTTGCCGGTGAACCGGTTGGCGTCGGCCATCTCGTTGCCCGGCTGGAAGCCGACGGTATAGACCTCGCTCGGTGCCGTACGGACGAAGTCGTAAGCGTAGCGCGGCGCCGTTGTCGCGTCTGAAACGGTCGCGACATACTCGCCGCTGTGCAGCGCCCAACGGGCAGCCTGCGGCGCGGCAGCGACCACCACCGGCTTGGGGCCTGGTTTCAGGTCGCGGGCGGTGGCCCTGGGTTCCTTGCGTGTGGTCTTCACGCCCGCGCCGATGACGGCCGTCGGGTCGGAGCCGGCCGGGCGGGCAACGATGGCCTTGCGCGGCGACGCCCCGTCGCTCGATGCGTCGTCACTCGCCGGTTCCTCGAACACCGACGCTTGCTCGGAAAGCGAAGCGACTTTGTATTCGTCGGTCGCGCTGACCCGTTCCAGAACGGCCTTGACCTCGTCGGGCTGCGAACTGTCGGGCCGCGCCGACGGCAATACCGAGAATGCATCGGTGGCGGTGTTGCTCCGCTCGGCCGCACTCGCGAGCGCCAGCAATACTTGCTTGTCCTGCGGCGCAAGACCAGCCGACGAAAGATCGGCCGGCAGCGAATGATCGGGCCGCCAACTCGGCACGGGAATGTTGTTTGTCGCGACCTGCACCGGGCCGGCCGTAGCCGACGCGTCTGCCATGCCGAACGGAACACTTGCCGACGCCACACTTGCCGGCGCTTGCGCGGTTGCCACCGCCTGTTCGGTGGATGCAGTCGCATCCGCCACGCCGAACGGAACGTTTTCAGGCGGCTGGGCACCGATGTCGGCCTTCGGGCGCGGAGCAAAATCCGGCAGCGGAATGCTGCGCGCCGGCAATGCCGCGATGATCGTCTCCGGCGTGTCGTTCTCCGGTTCAGGCGCAGGCGCCGGAGCATCGGCGACTTCCGGAATCTCGGCACGCTTGGCATCCCGAGGCGCCACGATGGCGATGCCAGGCAGATTGCTGCTCTTGGCCGACGGCGCCGGCTTCACGTTGCGGGGCTTTGGCGCTGGCTCGGCCATCGCCACATCGGCGCTGTCGTCCGCCTCGTCGTCGCCGCCGCCGAAGAAGGCTGCCAGGAAGCTGCGGGATTTTTTTCCACCGCCGCTTGCGCTGGCCAGTTCGATGGCCGGCGCGCCGGCGCCCTTACGGGCCTTGTAGGAGGCGAGCGCCTGTTGATAACCGGGCAGCGGCTTGCCGTCGCTCGGCACATGCAGCGTCTTGCCGTTGGGGAACACGCGCGCCAGTTCCTGGCGGCTGATGCCGGGCCAGTGGCGCACATTGCCGACATCCATATGCACGAAGGGCGAGCCGGAGCTGGGATAATAGCCGACGCCGCCGCCCTGCATCCTGAGGCCGATGTCGCGCAGCTTCTTCAGCGGCACACCGGGAATGTAGAAATCCATCGCCCTGCCGAGCATGTGCTGGCTCTTCTCGGCGACGCCCCTGCTGCGGCTGCGCAGCATCGAATTCGTCGACGGCGAACGATAACCGCAGACGACCTGGATATAGTCGGTGGCGCCGCTCTCCCGATAGGCTTCCCAGACCAGGTCCAGCAGGCGCGGATCCATCTTGGTCGGCTCGTTGCGACGCCAGTCGCGCAGGATGATGTTGATCTTTCGCAAGCCCGCTTGATCGTAGCGGCCGTTGCGCTTGTAGACGATCTCCGCCTTTTCATGCGTGTGGAGATGATAGAGCTTCAGCGAACGTGTCTCGGCGCTGGCGCCGGTTGCCGCCGCTGCAAGGAACCCGACGGCAACAATCACCGCTGCCAGCCATCTCGGCCAGACGCTCATGTGATAATGCCGCCCGTTTTTGTGTCGTTCGATTCTGTTCAAATCAAAAGGCCTTGCAGGCTGCCGTTTTGTCCCCGGATTTGACCAAACGGATGCGTTAGATGTGCATCCGAATATCGATCCTAATGGTTAATCATCGCTTATTGAAGCCGAAATGCGGTAACACCGTGGCGATATCCCGCCAAAAATATTGCGCAGGAGATCTTGGTAAACCGCTGGTTTAGATCATGTTTTGGCGCCAGCTCGAAACACGATCTGTTACCGTCCGCCTTAATACGTGAACATTGCGGCGAACACGTCATTACGAGACCCAGTTGCCTGGAATGATGTCCGGATGAGAACCGGCTTGGCCCTGTGACTCAGGAAGCGAGCCTCTCGACACGGCCGGTCTCCGGGTCGATGCCGTATTCCTTGAGCTTGCGGTAGAGCGTCGACCGGCCGATGCCGAGGCGGCGGGCGACCTCGCTCATCTGGCCGTTGTAGTGGTCGATGGCGAGCTTGATCATTTCGAGCTCGACATCGGCCAGCGCACGCACATTGCCGCGCTCGTCGAGCGCCCGCAGCGTGCCGAAGCGGTGTCTGGCCGGCGCGTCGGGCTCGGCCACGGCGGCGCCGACGGCGGCCGGGACGTTATCACGCGGCAGGCTGCCCGAAGCCAATCCGGAAGCTGGCCACCCTGAAGCTGGCCCCCCTGAAGCTGGCGAGGCGATATCCGCATCGAGATTGACCGTGCCCTCGACCTGCGCCCGGATCTGCGGGAACTCTTCTTCGGTCAGCATGTCGCCCTCGGCGAGCACCGAAGCCCGGAAGACGGCATTTTCGAGCTGCCTTATATTGCCCGGCCAGTCATAGGCCTGCAGCATGGCGAGCGCCGCAGCCGAGATGCCTCGCAGACGGTGGCGCGGATCGGCGGGCGCCACCTTCTCCATGAAGTGCTCGACCAGATGGGGAATGTCGTCGCGACGGTCGCGCAATGGCGGCACGAAGATCGGATAGACGTTCAGACGATAGAACAGATCCTCGCGGAACTTGCCGTCCTTGACCTGCTGCAGCAGGTTGCGATGGGTTGCCGAGATCAGCCTGATGTCGACCCTGACGGTCGAGCGCCCGCCAACCGGATCGACTTCGCCGTCCTGTACGGCGCGCAACAGCTTGACCTGCACGTCGAGCGGCAGGTCGCCGATTTCGTCGAGGAACAGCGTGCCCGAATGCGCTTCGACGAACTTGCCGGTGTGTTTTTCGGTGGCGCCGGTGAACGAGCCCTTTTCGTGACCGAACAGGATCGATTCGACCAGATTGTCGGGGATGGCGCCGCAATTGACGGTGACGAAGGGTTTCGAGCGGCGGTCGCCGCTGCCCTGGATGGCGCGCGCCACCAGTTCCTTGCCGACGCCGGATTCACCCTCGATCAGGATCGGGATGTTGGACGCCGCCGCCTTGCGGCCGAGCCGGATCACCCGATCCATCGCCGGACTGTGAGTGATCATGTCCTTGAACGTCAGATGGCCGCCGCGCTGCCGTGACGAGCGCTTCACTTCGCCTTCGAGCGCTTCGACCTTGAGGGCATTGCCGATCGACGCCTGCAGCCTGTCGGGAGAGGCCGGCTTGACGACGAAGTCGAAGGCGCCGTGACGCATTGCCGAAACGACGGTTTCGATGCCGCCCTGGGCGGTCTGCACGATGACGGGAATGTGGATGCCGCGCTCGCGCATTGCCTTCAGCACGCCGATGCCATCGAGGCCCGGCATCATCAGGTCGAGGATGACCACCGAGACGTCGCGCGCATTAGGCCCGTCGACAACATCGAGACCGGCCTCGCCGCCATCGGCGACGATCGCGGTGTGGCCGAATTTCGTCACCGCCGCCTCGAGCAGCCTGCGCTGCACCGGATCGTCATCGACTATGAGTATGGAAGCTGCCATGACTGATCCGACCGTGCCCGCCCAAGAACGCGCCCCTATGGATCATCTTGGCACAGGGTTCTAAATAAGCTTTCAAAAAACCCGGTGAATGAATTCCTTAGGATTTGACCGGCTTCTCGTTTCCTCGAATTTTCGTGTCTGGAAGGATCGGCAATGCGCATGGTTTTTGCTCGAAAGCTGGCGGCGGCGTCCAGTCAGGGCGTGGCGGAGCTTGGCGACCTGCCGGAATGGAATCTGGCCGATCTCTATTCGGGCATGGAAGCGCCCGAGTTGAAGCGCGACATCGCCAAGGCCGCCGCCGATGCCATCGCCTTCGAGAGCCGTTGGAAAGGCACGCTCGCCGCCGAGGCCGGGCGTGGCAGCGCCGGCAGGCTGGGCGAGGCGCTCCAGGCCTATGAAGCGCTGGAGGAGCTGATCGGCCGGATCGTCTCCTATGCCGGGCTTGTCTATGCCGGCAACACGTCGGATCCGCAGCGCGCCAAGCTCTATGGCGACATCCAGGAAAAGATGACCGATGCCAGCGCGCACCTGCTGTTTTTCGCGCTCGAGCTGAACCTCATCGACGATGGCGCGATCGAAAACGCACTCGCCGCCGATCCGGCCTTCGCCCACTACCGGCCCTGGGTGCTCGATCTGCGCAAGGACAAGCCATATCAGCTCGAAGACCGCATCGAGCAACTCTTCCACGAAAAGTCGATCACCGGGCGCGGGGCCTGGAACCGCCTGTTCGACGAGACGATGACCGATTTGCGCTTCGGCCTCGACGGCGAGGAGTTGACGCTTGAGCCGGCGCTCAATCGCCTGCAGGACGCCGACGGCGAGGTGCGCCGCCGGGCGTCCGAAGCGCTGGCCGCAACTTTCCGCAAGAATTTGCGCGTCTTCACGCTGATTACCAACACGCTGGCCAAGGACAAGGAGATCTCCGACCGCTGGCGGGGCTTCGAGGACATTGCCGATTCCCGCCATCTCGCCAACCGCGTCGAACGCAGCGTGGTGGACGCACTCGCCGCGGCGGTTCGCGACGCCTATCCGCGCCTGTCGCATCGCTATTATGCGATGAAGGCGCGCTGGCTCGGCATGGACGTGATGAACCATTGGGACCGAAACGCGCCCCTGCCGGAGACCCCGCAGGCGGTCATCGGCTGGGACGAGGCCAAGAACACCGTGCTTTCCGCCTATCAGCGCTTTTCACCCGACATGGCGGAGATCGCCAGAACTTTCTTCGACCGCAACTGGATCGATGCACCGGTGAGACCCGGCAAGTCGCCTGGTGCCTTCGCCCATCCGACCGTGCCTTCGGCGCATCCTTATGTGTTGCTCAACTACATGGGCAAGCCGCGCGACGTGATGACGCTGGCGCACGAGCTCGGCCACGGCGTGCACCAGGTGCTGGCCGGCGGCCAGGGCGCCCTGATGGCGTCGACGCCGCTGACGCTGGCCGAAACCGCATCGGTGTTCGGCGAAATGCTGACCTTTCGCTCGTTGCTCGAGCAGACCACCGACAAGCGCGAACGCAAGGCCATGCTCGCCCAGAAGGTCGAGGACATGATCAACACGGTCGTGCGCCAGGTCGCCTTCTACGAGTTCGAGCGCAAGGTGCATGCCGAGCGCAAGAGCGGCGAATTGACCTCCGACAAGCTCGGCCAATTCTGGCTGGAAGTGCAGGCGGAAAGCCTCGGGCCGGCGATCAAGCTACGCGAGGGGTACGAGGTTTTCTGGACCTATATCCCGCACTTCATCCACTCGCCTTTCTACGTCTATGCCTATGCATTCGGCGATTGCCTGGTGAACTCGCTCTACGCGGTCTACCAGAACGCCGAGCGCGGCTTTCAGGAGAAATATTTTGCCATGCTGCGCGCCGGCGGCACCAAGCATCATTCCGAGCTTCTGGCGCCGTTCGGCCTTGACGCGGCGGACCCTGCCTTCTGGCAGATCGGGCTTGGTGTGATCAGCGGACTGATCGACGAGCTGGAAGCACTGGACAAGTGATGCGCAACACTGGGTGATGCGCAACACCGGGTGACCGGGTTTTCCAGAACAGTTTAGCTGCAATGCATATTGACGATGGTTCTATTCTTGTCTTGGATATTTGTTCTTAAATAACTTTCCATGGAAGTTTTCCGTTAGATTCCCGTAAGCTGTATGATAGCGTCCGCCCTCAAGCTCAGCCGGGCACGAATGGATCCGGTCGGAAAGTCCCGACCGGTCATGGCGCGTCGGCGGATGCGACAACGGTTGTTGGCCAGGGGCAAACCGGTCGCCGACAGCTCGATCGAAGCCGGCTGTTCTGCAAATTGCGGAACCACCATCGAATGGTCCTTCGCCGAGGTCATGGCTCCACAGGCCAGGGCGGACGGATCGGACTGGAGAGAGAAAGACAATGGGCACTTTTTTCTACATGCTCCTGGCGTTCCTGGTAGGTGTGTTGGTTGGCTGGTTCATTTGGGGACGCCTGCGTGGCGAACTCGACAGTTTGCGCGGCGATCTCGACCGCACGCGCAGCGAACGTGACAGATTGCGGGCCGATAGCGACCGCCTGACCGGTGAGTTGGATGAATGCGGCCGCGCCCGCGCCGACCTCGAGCGGCGGCTGGGCGAGGCGCCGGCCGCCAAGGCGCCAACCGCGAAGGCGGCAACAGCCAAGGCGCCAGCCGCCAAGGCCGGCGCAACCAAGGCGGCGATGCAGGCACCGTCAACCCTGATGTCGACATCCGCGCCGGCCAAACCGGCGCCGAAGAAATCTGCAACGGCCAAGGCTGCGACCGCGCCACGCGCAAGTGCGGCGAAAACGGCGACGCCGAAGCCGGCTGCATCGAAAGCGAGCGCCGCACCAAGACTGCGCCAGCGGCAAAAAAGACTGCGCCAGCGGCAAGCAAGGCTGCGCCGGCGGCAAAGAAAGCCGCGACCGGCAACGCAACGACCGCAGCGGCGGGCAAAGCCAACGATCTGCGTCGCCTGATCGGCATCGGCCCGACCAACGAGCGGCTGCTCAAAGGGCTTGGGGTCACGACCTATGCCCAGATCGCCGCCTGGACGCCCGACGATGTCAGGCGGATCGAGGCGACGTTGAATTTCGACGGCCGCATCGAACGTGAACGCTGGATCGAGCAGGCGAAACTGCTTGCCGCCGGCGACGAAAAGGAATTTGCGCGCCGCTTCCCGACCGCGGGGGAAGCCAGCAACACCTGATCCATCGCAAGGCGGCATTTGGAACAAGGCGGCGCTCTCGGGCGCCGCTTTTGTTTTTGCCCCGCCGCGCCTTTGCGTCTTGAGACGCCGTTCCCTCGATTGCGCACGGTCGAGCCCCCATATAGATCGATCGCTGGTGACCGCAGCATCCGAGCCTTATGTCCCTGCCCCTGCCCTTTGCAATTTTCCGGAACGACGAGACCGCGCGTCAGCTCGTTTTCGACCGGCCGGCCGAGATCATCTCGGCGCATGGCGAGGCGGACTTCCTGCCGGCGCTTGAAGCCGCGCAGGCTGCACATGATGGCGGCAAATGGCTGGCCGGCTATTTCTCCTACGAGGCCGGCTACCTGCTCGAGCCCAAGCTCGTTCCGCTGCTGCCAGCCGGCCGCCGCGCCCGGCTTTTCTGCCTCGGCGTGTTCGACCCGCCGGTCGAAGAGACCGTCGCGCCAGGCGATCTGCCGGCTAGCAACGGCCCAATCTTCGACCCCAAGGCAGCCTGGTCCTCGGACGACTACGCCAAACGCTTTGCCAGGCTGCATGACCACATCCGCAAGGGCGACTGCTACCAGGGCAATCTGACCTTTCCGGTCCACGCGCAATGGTCGGGCGATCCGCTGGACGCCTTCAACGCGCTGACCGAACGCCAGCCGGTGAAGTATGGGGCGCTGGTCGCGCTTGGCGATCCGATCGTCTTGTCGCGTTCGCCGGAACTGTTCTTCGAGGTCGACGCGGAAGGCATGATCGAGACGCATCCGATGAAAGGCACTGCGCCGCGCGGCGCCACCAAGGCGGAGGACGATCGCCTGAAAGCGTTCTTGCGCAACGACGAGAAGAACCAGGCCGAGAACCGGATGATCGTCGATCTCCTGCGCAACGATATCTCACTGATCAGCGAGGTTGGCACGCTCGATGTGCCGGAGCTTTTCCGCATCGAGAGCTACCCGACGGTCCACCAGATGGTGAGCCGCGTGCGGGCGAAACTTTTGCCCGGCCTCGCCATCCGCCAGATTTTCGCCGCGCTGTTCCCCTGCGGTTCGATCACCGGCGCGCCGAAGATCCGTGCCATGGAGATCCTGCGCGAGCTGGAAGGTGGCCCGCGCGATGTCTATTGCGGCGCCATAGGCTGGATCGCCCCCGGCGGCCGGATGCGCTTTTCGGTGGCGATCCGCACCATCTCGCTCTTTGCCAATGGCGAGGCAGTCTACAATGTCGGCGGTGGCGTCGTCTTCGATTCGACAGCCGAAGAGGAGTACCAGGAGTGTCTGCTGAAAGCCCGTTTCGCGACGGGAACACTGCCGATCTCGAACTGATCGAAACAATGCGCTGGGAACCCGGCTCGGGTTTCCTCCGTTTCGACCGCCATCTCGCGCGGCTTTACGGCTCGGCAGACGAACTCGGCTTCGGCTGCGGCCCGCAACGGGTCGGTGAAGCGCTGATGAATGCGGTCGGCCGCCAGCACATTGCGTTGCGCACTCGCCTCGTCCTGTCGCGCAAGGGCGATGTAGCGGTTTCGGTGCAGCCCTACGCGCCGCTCGCCGCAGACAAGGTCTGGACCGTGCAGCTGGCGCGCGTGCGGCTTGATTCGAGCGATATGCTGCTGCGCCACAAGACCAGCCGCCGACAAATCTATACGCGCGCCCGCGCCGAATATCTCGCCGGCCGGGCCGACGAGGTGCTGCTCGCCAATGAGCGCGGCGAAATCTGCGAGGGCACGATCACCAATGTCTTTGCCGAATTCGGCGACGGCGTGCTGGCCACGCCGCGGCTCGATTGCGGCCTGCTGCCTGGCGTCCTGCGCGGCGAACTGCTGGATCAAGGCCGCGCCCGCGAAGCAATCTACACATGGAGCGAACTGAAATCGGCCAAGGCGCTGTTCGTCGGCAACTCGCTGCGCGGATTGATCCCGGCGCGGCTGGGCTGAAGCATCGGGAGACAACAATGTTCGTGGTTTCGCTGAAGTATACGGTGCCGCTGACCGAGATCGACAGCCTGCAGCAAGCGCATGTCGAGTGGCTGAAGGCCTGTTATGCGGAAGGCATTTTTGTCGCCTCCGGGCCGAAGCGGCCGAGGACCGGCGGCATCATCATCGCGCGCGGTCCACGCGACGTGCTCGATGCCAGACTGGCGGACGATCCCTTCGCCAAGGCAGGCGCCGCCGATTACGAAATCACCGAATTCACGGCGAGAATGGCCGCCGCCGCACTGGAAGCCTACAAAGAAGCATGAGTTTCCGCCCACCGACCCACACACCCTATGACGGCTCGTCGAAACTGTTCACCATCGGGCTGAAGCCGCTCGATCTAGATAGATGGATCGAGATCGACGAATATCTGCTGCCCTATCTTGCCGAGAAACGCCGGCTTTATGCCGAAATTCCAGACAAGGTTTTTGTCGAGGAGCAAGCCACACGCGACGCCCAACGCGAAGTGCTCGATCTGCTCGGTGCGCATCTGGCGGCGAACTTTCCTGGGACCCACAGGCGTACCGACAACGGGATCGTGGTGATCGGCGGCACCGACAGTCTTGTAGGCTCAGGCACCGCAGCTTCTTTCAGCGATGCGCCGCTTGTCGCGGCCTCGTTGCTCGTCCAGGAGGATTTGATCCTGATGCGCCGCGACGAGAGCGGCTGGCGTCTGGCGGCCGGCTCGCTCTGCTTCCCCTCGTCATGGTCGCTGACCGAAAAATTCGGCAAGCCGCTGCAGCAGATCCACGCGCCGGTACCGGGTTTCGGTCCAGGCACACGCCCGGCCGATCTCATCAACCGCATGTTCGACGGCCTCCAGGGCCAAGCCGTCGAGCGCTACAACTGGTCGATCCAGGCGGGCGACGCGCTCTACCATCCGCTCTCCAATGTCGAACGCATCGACCGCGCCAGCAGTCGCCCGTCGAGATTCCCGGACGGTGACATCGACGCCCATGCCTTTATCCGCGTCGAGCGGCAGACGCTGAGAAAACTCCCCGTTTCGGGCGACGTACTCTTCACCATCCGCATCCATCTCGACCCGCTCGCCGTGCTGGAGCGCCACCGCGACCGTGCGGCGCTCGCAGCGTCCTTGGCCGAACAACTTCTGGCGCTGGACGAGGCCCAGCTCGACTACAAGGGGATGACCGCCGATCGTGACCGGCTGGTCGCGTGGCTTAGGGCGCTGGCGCTGTCCTAGAGCAGTTCATCGTTTCACGGAAACGCCGAACCGCTCCACCTCTTTGTTCTTGCGCAATTCCGGACGGAAAACCGTCTCACACTTTTCCCGGAATTGCCCTAAATCGCAGCCAGGCCCAGCAGCAGGATCGCCGACATCGCGGTAAAGACGGTGACGTTGACATCCCACCGCCAGCCCGCCGGTCCAAACGGCGGCCGGAACGGCGGGTAGCCGTTCTCGTCATACAGCACGCCACCATAGATCGACCGCGAGAGCATGGCCGCGAAGAATGCCCCATACATGGCCGCGGCCAATCCGCCGGCGAGATAGAGCCGCTCGGCTTCGAGTTGCCCCTTGATCCAGATGAGTCCGAGGGCAATCAGCGCCACCCCGGTATAGCTCAGCACCTGCCAGACGACGTGAAACCGGGCATGGGGAGTCCACAGTGGATTGGTGGCGTGGGTGGCGTTCAAGTCGGCTTTGATCGTCGCTACACCGTAACCCACGGTCGCGACGCTCAGCAGAATTCGAGCAAGCAGATGACTGTCATAAGCGAGTTCCATCGCATTTTCCTCCCCTCACGCCGGAACGGCTTGAATGGCGCCCTGAGCACAGAAGAGCTGCCCATCGGCCAGCCGCGCATAATTATGGACGATCCGGTTCTCGTGATCCTGCAACTGCACAATGAAGTTGCCGCTCTGCTCCGTCCAACTCGCGAGCACGAGATTCGGACGCACGCTGGTCAGGCCGACCTTGACCACCTCGTCGATTTCAGTGGTCCCGATCGACGCCTGGATATGCAATTCCTGCGGCGAAAGAAACGTCAGCCGCGGTACGAAGGGGCCGAAAACGCAGTCGAAAGTCTTGCCTACGAGCGAGGCTGGAAAAGCATCGGTTTCTGCCATCATCCTCTCCTTGGGCATTGGCCGCTGCGACCATGCCATGTGACGATTCTCGGTGTCTCAGTCGCAGAAACACCCTCAGTATATGCTCTTGGAGCGCTCCAAGGAGCACGATCCCCCTATTTTGGTTTTGAGTCAATAAAATTCTTGGAGCGCTCCAAAAAATGGTCTACCTCAGGGAAAACGAGTGAATCGCCAATGCCCACCCTAGCCGATGTCGGCAAGGCTGCCGGAGTTTCCCGGGGGACTGTCTCCAACGTCTTCAACCGGCCGGAGCTGGTCAGGCCCGAATTGCGCGAGCGCGTCGAAGCGGCCGCGCGAGCGCTCGGGTTTGGCGGCCCCGATCCGAAAGGACGATTGCTGCGGGACGGCAAGTTCAATGCCATCGGGTTCATGCCGCCTGGCGCCTACGCCATCTCCGAAGTGATGAGAAGCCCATACGGCCGCGAGCTGGTGCTCGGCGTTTCGCTCGCCTGCGACGAGGCTGGAACGACGCTCAGCCTTGTAAACGGCACCGACAACACGCGCTTCGCCAGCATCCGCGATGCCCTGGTTGACGGCTTTATCCTTGGTCACAGCGCCGACATTGGTCTCATAATTTCGGTCCAGAGACGC
Organism: Mesorhizobium sp. M0983; assembly: GCF_040318975.1. Classification (NCBI taxonomy): domain Bacteria; kingdom Pseudomonadati; phylum Pseudomonadota; class Alphaproteobacteria; order Hyphomicrobiales; family Phyllobacteriaceae; genus Mesorhizobium; species Mesorhizobium sp. M0983. Next base: position 488,557 of record NZ_JAMYNH010000002.1, read on the forward strand.
CGTCTGCCCTTCGTCATTCTCGAAAGCGACGCAGGTCCCGACATCAATTCGATAAAGATCGACGGCAGGAGTGGCGCGGTTGCTGCCGTCCGGCACTTGACCGGGCTGGGGCACCGGCATTTTGCCATCCTTTCGGTGCGCCGGTCTCCCGGCCCGCCGATTGTCCACATGCCCGGAAAGGCAACGCGCCCGCTTCTGGCCGGCTTCCCGCTCGACGATGAAAGGCTCGACGGTTTCAAACAGGGTTTGGCGGAGGCAAATTTGTCGATCGACGATGTCCCGATCATCGAGACAATCCCAGGCGAGCCATCTGCCGGATCAGTGGTGTTCGACAGGGCGCCTGAAGCAACCGCGATCCTGACCATGTCGGACTGGCAGGCGATCACGATACTCGACGAGGCGGTTCGTCGCGGCATAGACGTGCCGGGCCACGTGTCGGTCGTCGGCTTCGATGGCACCGCTGAATCCGCACGCACCACGCCTCCGATGACCACTGTCGCACAAGACGTGATCGGAAAAGGCCGGCTTGCCGCCCGAATGGTCCTTGACAATGAAGCCCCCCGCCAAGTCGTTCTGCCGGTAGAACTGGTGGTTCGAGCCTCCACAGCCGCGCCGAGGACAAAAACCCGCTGAAACGGGCGGATGCGCCATCCGCACCAGGGGCGGCGCTCGCCGCGTCTTTTCGCTGAGCAGCCTCAGGTGCGGGACGAGGCACAACTTGACTATAAGGGCCTGACAGCCGACCGTGACTGCTGGCGCAAGACAGCTGTAACTCGCGGCTTGGGGGAAAAATGATCCAGCATCTTAGCAGGCCGGTCACGTTAATGGCCGCGATCCTGGTACTGTCGACAGCAGCCGAGGCGGAGCCGGTGACTTATGCCGGCAAGCTTGGAAAGAGCGATATCGTCGTCGAATTCACCGGCGACCCCGCCGCGCCCGGCGGCCCGCTGGCCGGCCGCTATTTCTACCGCTCGAAGGGCGTCGACATCCCGCTGCAGGCCCGGTCTCAAAAGGGCAGCAAGTTCGAACTGGCCGAGGAGGAGGCATGCGGCGCCGACAATTGCGATGACGGAAAGGCTGCGCCGATTGCCGCCGTCTGGCGCCTGGCCTCATCCAGTAACGGCAAAACCCTTGAAGGCAGCTGGAACGGAAAGAGCGCGCTGCCGCTCAGATTGGAACGGGTCGCAAGTCGGCAGGTGACCGAGAACGAGCCCAGCAGCCCGCTCGATCTCTACGATTTCAGCTTCATGAAGTTCTTCGGCAATGACACGCCGCTCACCATGGAAACGTCCCCTTATGACTATCTACGGGTGGACACTCAGCTCGATAACGGCAAGACGACTGGTTGGCCGGACGCAACCTACCGCTATGTCGTCGACCCCCGCACCAAATTTGCCACGCCGCGCATTGTCGAACTGTCCGGCGACGTTCCAATCGAGGCCGCGAACGCTCTGCTGCAAGACAGGCACTGGCGCGCCAACATCGGCGCACTGGGCTGCGTGGCGGCGCAATATGCCGGTTTCAACGAAGGCGGGCCGATTGACGGTGTGAACGGCGGCACACTCGGCGGCTATGAGGACAGCACATTCGAAGTGACCTCGCTGACTCCGCGGCTGATGAGCTGGCGGGAGTCCGGCAGCATCTTCTGCGGCGGAGCGCATCCGACCAACTATTCGGACGCCTACATCATGGATGTGCGGCGCGGCGTCCTGCTCGGCCTTCAGGACATTTTCTTGGATACGATAGATGGCAAGCCCGGTCCTTCCCTCGCCTCCTTCGTCAAGCAGCGGCGCAAGAAACCGAGCGATCAGACCGATATTGATCACGAAGCCGAATGCGGCATCGACGATCTGATCGACGAAAATTTGGCTGCCAGCCTCTGGCGCGAGGGCGACAAGCAGGTTCTGGTGTTCGGGCTCCAGACCCTGCCGCATGCCATCCAGGCCTGCGCCGACGATCTGCTGGAACTGCCGGTCTCCGAGGCACGTGCCCTCTTCAAGCCGGAGTTTGCAAGTCTGGTCGAGCCGTAGCCGGGATGGCGCGGCGTAACGCCGGCCGTCCGATTTTCGCTTTATTGTGACAATGATCTATGGTTTGTCGCGCCGCGGCCAAGCCGCTGTTCCGAAGCGTTTTTTGAGGGAGTAATCGATAAATGGCGAATGAAAACTGGCCCGTTTACGGTGAGATCACCGGCCCTGTGGTGATGATCGGCTTCGGCTCGATCGGACGGGGAACGCTGCCGCTGATCGAGCGCCATTTCAAATTCGACAAGTCGCGCATGACGGTCATCGACCCGCGCAACACCGACCGCAAATTGCTCGACGAGCGCGGCATCACCTTCATGCAGGACGGGGTGACCAAGAAGAACTACAAGAAGCTGCTGACACCGCTTTTGACCAATGGCGGCGGCCAGGGCTTTTGCGTCAACCTGTCGGTCGACACTTCCTCGCTCGAACTCATGAAGCTCTGCCGCAAGCTTGGCGTCCTCTATATCGACACGGTGGTCGAGCCCTGGCTCGGCTTTTATTTCGACGAAAAGGCCGACAATGCCTCACGCACCAACTATGCGCTGCGCGAGACGGTGCGTACTGAAATCGCGAAGAACCCAGGCGGCACCACGGCGATCTCGTGCTGCGGCGCCAATCCGGGCATGGTCTCGTGGTTCGTCAAGCAGGCGCTGGTCAACCTCGCCACAGATCTTGGCCTCGATTTCTCGGAGCCCGCGCAGCACGATCGCGAAGGCTGGGCCAGGCTGATGAAGAAAGCCGGCGTCAAGGGCATCCATATCGCCGAGCGCGACACCCAGCGCACCAAGAAACCCAAGCCGATGAACGTGTTCTGGAACACCTGGTCGGTCGAAGGCTTCATTTCGGAAGGCCTGCAGCCGGCCGAGCTCGGTTGGGGCACGCATGAGACGTGGATGCCGAAGAACGCCAAAAAACACAAGAACGGCTCGAAGGCCGCGATCTTTCTGGAGCAGCCCGGCGCCAACACGCGCGTGCGCACATGGTGCCCGACGCCCGGTCAGCAATACGGCTTCCTGGTGACGCATAATGAGGCGATTTCAATTGCCGATTTCTTCACCTTGCGCGGCAAGAAGGGCAAGGTGCAGTACCGGCCGACCTGCCATTACGCCTATCATCCCTGCAACGACGCCGTGCTGTCACTGCACGAGATGTTCGGTGCCGCCGGCGAGGCTCAGCCCGTGCATCACGTGCTCGACGAAAACGAACTGGTCGATGGCATCGACGAACTCGGCGTGCTGCTCTACGGTCACGCCAAGAACGCCTACTGGTACGGCTCGCAGTTGTCGCTGGCCGAGGCGCGCAAGCTGGCGCCCTACCAGAACGCCACCGGCATGCAGGTCACGTCGGCGGTGCTGGCCGGCATGGTTTGGGCGCTGGAAAATCCCGAGGCCGGCATCGTCGAAGCCGACGAGATGGATTACAAGCGCTGCCTCGACGTGCAGAACCCATATCTCGGGCCGGTCAGGAGCTATTATACCGACTGGACACCGCTCGACAATCGACCTGGTCTGTTTTCCGAGGACCTCGACACCAAAGACCCGTGGCAATTCCGCAACATCCTCGTTCGATAGCAGCGTTGCGTCGACACTCCGCCAGCTTGCAATCGCCCGGAAATCGGGCGATTGAAGAGGAGCGGCCTAGAGCGACGTGCGTCCATTTGGACGCACAAAGTACGCTCTAGCACTTTGAATGTGAGCATCGTGCTTTCCGAAAATCGGATCGATTTTCGGGCCGATGCGAGAGGAGAGGATTTTGAAGATGACGATCGCGCAAAGACTGCTTTCGGCTGGCATTGCCGCGGCCGCTACGGTCGCGTTGGCGGCCTGCACCACAACCGGCCCAGGCGAGCCGCCGGTGATCACGGCCAAAGGGGTTGAAGGCTCCTGGATCGACGCGCAGGGCACGGGCTTGTCCACCTTCAAGGGCGGCAGCTTCGCGACCGTCGCAACCGACACCGGCCAGAAGCTTGCCGATGGCAGCTACACCATGACCGGCGGCACCTCGGTCGAGATCCATGGCACTTCGCTGATCCGCCAGACGCCGATCAGCTTCAACTGCCTGATGGTCTCCACAAGCCAGCTCAATTGCACCAGCGCGAGCGGGCAGAATTTTGTGCTGACCAGGCGCACCTGAAATCCGATTCCGAATTGACTTTGCAAAAGGGCGGCGGCTTGAAGCCGCCGCTTTTTACGCCGGCAAAGCCTTTTTACGCCGGCAAAGCTGATGCCGATTTCCGCTTGCATCGACTGAAACGCGATGTGAACATGGCCCGAGAGGGCTGTTACATCCCAGTCAAACAAGAGCTTTAAACGCGTCTGCGCATGACCCCGAAAATCGGAGTCGATTTTCGGAAAGGATCATGCGCAAAATAAAATTGGTACTTTGCGCGTCCCAAATGACGCGCGGCGCTGTACTCAAGTTATCCGGGAGACGAGAATGAAGAAGATCGCTGCCATCGCCGCGCTGTCGGCATCGGCGCTTGGCCTGTCGGCAGGCGTATCCTTTGCCGACTACACGCTGAACATCCTGCACATCAACGACTGGCACAGCCGCATCGAGAGCAACAACAAGTATGAATCGACCTGCTCGGCCGAGGAGGAGACCAAGGGCGAATGCGTCGGCGGCGCCGGCCGCCTGGTCACCGCGATCGCGCAGGAGCGCAAGAAGCTGCAAGGCCAGAACGTGCTGCTGCTCAGCGCCGGCGACAATTTCCAGGGCTCGCTCTTCTACACGACCTACAAGGGCAAGACCGAAGGCGAATTCCTCAACCAGATGAAATTCGATGCCGAGGTGGTCGGCAACCATGAGTTCGACGATGGCGAGTCGGCGCTGGCGCCGTTCCTCGACATGATCCAGTTTCCGGTGCTCGGCGCCAATGTGAAGGCCAATGCGCAATCCAAGCTCGGCGACCGCGTCAAGCCGTCGATCGTGGTCGAGGTCGGCGGCCAGAAGATCGGCATCGTCGGCGCGGTCACCAACGACACGCCGGAGCTTGCCACGCCTGGCCCGAACATCGCCATCGAGGACGACGTCAAGTCGATCACCGCCGAGGTCGAGAAACTGAAGCGAGAGGGCGTCAACAAGATCATCGCGGTCACCCATATCGGCTACAAGCGAGAACGCGACGTGATCGCCAAGATCCCGGGCGTCGACGTGGTGGTCGGCGGCCACAGCCACTCGCTGCTGTCCAACACCGACCCCAAGGCGGAAGGCCCTTATCCGACGATGGTCGACAATCCGGACGGCTACAAAGTGCCGGTCGTGCAGGCGGCGTCCTATTCGAAATATCTCGGCGAGTTCAAGGTCGTCTTCGACGACAATGGCGTCGTCGAAGAGGCAAGCGGCGATCCCATTCATCTCGACAAATCGATCACGCCCGACCCCGCCGTGCTTGCCCGCATCAAGGAACTCGGCGCCCCGATCGAGGCTTTGAAGAACAAGGAAGTCGCCGAGACCACCAAGGCGATCGACGGCAGCCGCGAAAACTGCCGCGCCCGCGAATGCGAGATGGGCAATCTGGTCTCCGACGCCGTCCTCGACCGGGTCAAGGGCCAAGGTGTCGAGATCGTCATCTCGAATGGCGGCGGCTTGCGCGCCTCGATCGACCAAGGCACCGTCACCATGGGCGAGGTTCTCACTGTGCTGCCGTTTCAGAACACGCTGGCGACCTTCCAGATCACCGGCAAGGATCTGGTTGCCGGCCTGGAAAGCGGCCTCAGCCAGGTCGAGGACGGCGCCGGGCGCTTCCCGCAGGTTGCCGGCCTGAAATATGCGTTCGACAAATCGGCGCCGCCTAATGGACGCGTCAAATCGGTCGAGGTCATGGAAGGCGGCGCCTGGACGCCGATCAAACCGGACAAGGACTATCTGGTCGCCACCAACAACTATGTCCGCCAGGGCGGTGACGGCTACAAGGTATTCGCCGAGAAGGCCAAGAACGCCTATGATTACGGCCCGGGGCTGGAACAGGTCGTCGCCGATTACCTCGGCGCGCACCGGCCCTATACGCCGAAGCTCGACGGCCGCATCACCGAGATCGCCGCGACCGGAGCCCCGGCCGCGGAACCAGCCAACCCGGCCGAACCGCCAAAACCTGCTGAGGCAGCGCCGATAAAGCCTGCTGAGCCGGCAATGCCCGAAATGCCGGCCGGTTCCGGCGACATTTCCAAAACACCACCGGCCGTCCCGGCTGAAACCGCGCCGGCGGCCCCCGCACCCGCCGAGCCGGCCCAGCCGGCGGCACCTGCGGCTCCGGCCACACCGGCTCCGGCCACCCCTGCTCCGGCTGTACCGGCCAAACCGGCCGAGACGGCGCCTGCCCCGAGTCAGCCGGCCCCGAGTGAACCGGCCCCAAGTGAGCCGGCAAAACCTGCCGAGCCCGCCAAGCCGGCTGAGCCGGCACCGGCCGAAAGCAGCCATGTAATCGTCGCCGGCGATACCTATTGGGATCTCGCGGTGAAGGCCTATGGCGACGGCACCAAATGGAAAATGATCTTCGATGCCAACAAAGCCTACGAGCCACGCCGGCTGCCGGTCGGCGCAACCTTGACTATCCCGGCGGCCTCGAAGTAATCCGGCCGCAGGAACGCAATGCACCCGCCCGGCAAACCGGGCGGGTGCTGCATTTCTGGGATAAGGTGCGGCCAGACGCTGCATTTGAAAACCGGCGCGGCATCGCTACCTTCGCCGCGGCACCGCTGGTTTCGCGGTGTTGGAGAACCCCATGACGCTTGCCAACCCTGCTGAAAGCAAAGCCGAAACGACCGCCGGCGCGCTCCCGGCAGGACACCCTCCGGTCGGGACAGGCAAGATCGGTGTCATGCTGATCAATCTCGGCACCCCGGACGGCACCGACTTCAAGCCGATGTGGCGCTATCTCAGGGAATTCCTGTCCGATCCGCGCGTCATCCAACTCAACAAGGCGGTCTGGTATCCGATCCTCTACGGCCTGGTCCTCACCACCCGGCCGAAGAAGTCGGGCGCCAACTATGCCAGGATATGGAACCGGGAGCGCAACGAGTCGCCGCTGCGCACCTATACCCGTGCCCAGTCCGAGAAACTCGGGCTTGCGCTCGGCGATTTATCCCATGTGATCGTCGATTGGGCGATGCGCTACGGCAACCCTTCGACCGAGAGCGTGGCCAACAGACTGGTCGAGCAAGGCTGCGACCGCATCCTGTCTTTCCCGCTCTATCCGCAATATTCGGCGACGACGACTGCGACCGCCAACGACCAGTTGTTTCGCGCGCTGATGAAGATGCGCCGCGCCCCGGCCATTCGCAGCGTGCCCCCCTATTACAACGAGCCGGCCTATATCGAGGGGCTCGCCCGTTCGATCGAAGGGCATCTGGCGAGCCTCGACTTCGATCCGGAAATCGTCATCGCCTCCTATCACGGTATTCCGAAATCCTACTCCGACAAGGGCGATCCCTACCAGGCGCATTGCCTGGAGACGACGCGGCTGCTGCGCGAAAAGCTCGGCTGGGATGAGAACAAGCTGATTACCACCTTCCAGTCGCGCTTCGGCGCGCAGGAATGGCTGCAGCCCTACACCGACAAGACGGTCGAAAGACTGGGACGCGAAGGCGTGAAATCGATCGCCATCGTCAATCCGGGCTTTTCCGTCGACTGCATCGAGACGCTGGACGAGATCGGCAGGGAAGCGGCCGAGACCTTCCACCATGCCGGCGGCGAAAAGTTCGCACACATCCCTTGCCTCAACGACAGTGCAGAGGGCATGGCGGTGATCGAGGCAATGGTGCGGCGCGAGCTGTCCGGCTGGGCCTGAATGGATCCCGCAGTCCATGCACCCGCAATCCGAGATCACCTGATTGTAACATTGCTGAACACACTTAAGTGTTTGGTGGAATCGGCCGCGTGGCAATGTCCAACATGGCCTTTGAGGGGAGAGCCAAAATGGGTTTCAGTGGTTTCGATATTGCGCTTCTTGTTCTTGTCGCCCTTGTCGTGCTGGTGCTTTTCAAGGGCATCCGGACAATTCCGCAAGGCTACAATTATACCGTCGAACGCTTTGGCCGTTACACCAAGACATTGAGCCCGGGCCTCAACCTCATCGTGCCCTTCGTCGACCGTATCGGCGCCAAGATGAACATGATGGAGCAGGTGCTCGACGTTCCGACCCAGGAGATCATCACCCGCGACAACGCCACCGTGGCCGTCGACGGCGTTGCCTTCTATCAGGTGCTCAACGCGGCGCAGGCCGCCTACCAGGTCGCCGGCCTGCAGAACGCTATCCTCAATTTGACGATGACCAACATCCGCACCGTGATGGGCTCGATGGACCTCGACGAGCTGTTGTCAAACCGTGATGCCATCAACGAGCGCCTGCTGCGCGTCGTTGATGAGGCCGCGCACCCCTGGGGTATCAAGATCACCCGTGTCGAGATCAAGGACATCAATCCACCGGCCAATCTCGTCGAATCGATGGGCCGCCAGATGATGGCCGAGCGCAACAAGCGCGCCCAGATCCTCGCCGCCGAAGGCCTCAAGCAATCGCAGATCCTGGAGGCCGAGGGCCGCAAGGAAGCCGCCTTCCGCGATGCCGAGGCGCGCGAGCGCTCGGCCGAGGCTGAAGCACGCGCCACGCAGGTGGTATCGGAGGCGATTTCCAAGGGTGACGTGCAGGCGCTCAACTACTTTGTCGCGCTGAAATACACCGAAGCGCTGACCAGGATCGGTGCAGCGACAAACAGCAAACTCGTGCTGATGCCGATAGAGGCTTCCTCACTGATCGGCACGCTCGGCGGCATTGGTGAAATCGCCAGGGAAGTTTTCAAGGGCGAAGGCACCGCCAGTCCAGCACGACAGGCCCGCCCGCCCGTGGTTCGTCCCAGCGAGACCTGAGGCCATGTTCGATCGCATCATTTCCGAACTCGGTCCGTGGAGCTGGATGGTCCTCGGCTTCGTCCTGCTGGTGATGGAGGTCGTCGCGCCGGGCATTTTCATGCTGTGGATCGGCATTGCCGCGCTGTTGATCGGCGTCGTCTCGCTGCTCATCTGGGACGCCGGTTTCTGGAGCTGGCAGGTCCAGGTCCTCGCCTTCCTCGCGCTGTCGCTGGTCTCGGCCTATGTCGGCAAGCGGCTGGTGGGCGGGCGGCATGAGGAAACCGACCAGCCGCTGCTCAACCGGCGCGGCGCGCAGATGGTCGGCCGGACGGCGACCCTTGCCGAGCCGATCAAGGATGGGCGCGGCCGCATCAAGCTCGGCGACACGTTGTGGCGCGTCTCCGGCCCTGACCTGCCGGCCGGCACGCAGGTGCGCGTGACCGGTGCCGCCGACACCGACCTGGAACTGACGGTCGAGGCAGTCTAGAAGCCCGCTAGGCAGCACCGATGCGCAGCAGGTCGTGCAGATGGACGAGCCCGATCGGCCGTCTGCCTTCGACCACCATCAGGCTGGTAATGGCAGAATCGTTGATCGTCTGCAGCGCCGTCGCAACCAGTGTGTCGGGCGCCGCCATTTTTGGCTCTCTGGTCATCACCTGATCCACGCTCATGGCCAGAAGATCGCTGCCGATATGGCGCCTGATGTCGCCATCGGTGATGATGCCGATCAGCTTGCCGTCCGCCGAAGTGACCGCCACGCAGCCAAACCCCTTGCGCGACAATTCGAGGATCGCCTCGCGCATGCCGGTGCCGGACGACACCAGAGGCAGCCTGTCGCCGACATGCATGATCTCGCGGATCTGCGTCAGGTTGGCTCCGAGCTGGCCGCCGGGATGGAACGTGCGGAAATGGTCCGGGGTGAAGCCGCGCGCCTCGAGCAACGCGATGGCCAGCGCATCGCCCATCACCATTTGCAGCAGCGTCGAGGTCGTCGGCGCAAGGCCGTGCGGACAGGCTTCCGGGGCTCGCGGCAGCAGAAGCACCACGTCGGCCGCACGCGCCAGAGCCGATTTTTCGCCGGCGGTGACCGCGACCAGCGGGATCGAGAAGCGCCTGGAATAGGCGATGATGCCCTTGAGCTCAAGGCTCTCCCCCGACCACGACAGGGCGATGATGGCGTCGTTCCGAGCGATCATGCCGAGGTCGCCGTGATTGGCTTCGGCAGGGTGGACGAAGAAGGCCGGCGTGCCGGTCGAAGCGAGCGTTGCGGCGATCTTCGAGCCGATATGGCCGCTTTTGCCGACCCCGGTGACGATGACGCGGCCATCGATCTGCGACACCATGTCGACTGCCCGTGCGAACGGCTCGGCCAGCCCGTTTTCGAGCGCGTCTGCCAGTGCCGCGACGCCGGCCTGCTCTGTCGCCACCGTTCTCAGCGCCGAGGCAATCGCGGCCTGCTCGTCGAGCGGCTTCCTGTCTGGGGATTTCACGTCCATGGACGATGCGATTAGCGCTTCGGCGCGCGCCTGTCCAACGGAATTGCCGCCCAGAACACCTTGGCGGGCGATCCCTCAACGCTCCGTTAACCATCCCCATTTACGGTTTCGTAAGTATGGCGCGCGTGCGCCGCGCAAGCAGTGGTGCCGATGTCCGGGTTTCAGCCTCAAAACAAAATAGGACGAAAGGGCAAGGCGGTTTGCGCTTTGCTGCTGGCAACCAGTGTTCTTGCGTTGTCGCGTCCGGCACTGCTTTGCGCCCAGGAAACCGAGCTGCGCGGTGAGGTTTCGGAATCGACAATCCTGGACGACCAGCAGTACAGGATCAGGCAGTTGGGCATGGCTGCTGCAACCGCCAACGACGATACGCCGCTGCCTACCTATCGTCCGGCCAGCCCGGGGGCCTTGCCTGACGACGGCACGGGCGAGGCGGCGGCCACAACCGGCGGCACTTTCGATCCACCAGCGGCCAGCGACGACCCGTTTGCCGACCCTGCTCCGCCGCCACGACGGCGGCCGAGCGCAACGCAACGCGCCGTCGAAGAAGGCAAGGCCAAAGATGAGGCCGTGGACAACAAGAAGAGCAAGAGAGGCGCCACTGCGACTGCAGCGACGCCGACGACCGACGACACCGACACCGCCGCCATAGACGAGCAGGATACGGCCAACCGCCGTGCGGTGACCATCGATTCCGCCGAAAGGCTCAAGCTCGACCCCGGCGCCGAGCGCACCGAAGCCATCGAAGGCCAGGACAAGAAGAACGAGGACGACCCGTTCGCCGCCACCGGCATCCAGCTCGGCTCCTTCGTGATCCGGCCGACGCTCGAGCAAGGCCTGACGTATTCAACAAACGCCGATTCGAGCAGCCTCGGCAAGCCGGCATTGCTGTCGGAAACGACGCTGCGCTTCAACGCCGTCTCCGACTGGCGGGAGAATTCGGCGACGATTGAGGGCTATGGCATCTTCCGCGAGACGTTGTCCGGCTATGACGTTCACGAGGCGCAAGGCCGCGTCGACGGCACGCTCAACATCGATCTCGACAATGATCTGCGCGCCATCGCCAAACTTGGCTACGAGGCCGTGCCCGAATCGGCCTCGGCGCCGGACGCCATCGTCGGCGCCGTTGGGCAGCCGGTGCGCCAGACCGTGAGCGGCAGCCTCGCCGTCGAGAAGGATGCGGGAAAGATGCGCTTCGCGCTGACCGGCGCGGTCGAGCACGACATCTTTGGTGACGCCAAGCTTTCGTCGGGGGGATCGCTGTCGCAGAAGGGCCGCGACTCGACGCTCTATACGGCCATTTTGCGCACCGGCTACGAGATCTCGCCTGCCATCACTCCGTTCACCGAAATCGAGGTCGGCCGGCGCGCTTATGATTTGCGCGTCGATCCAAACGGCTTCCAGCGCTCCTCGACGCGGCTTGGCGCACGGGCCGGCGTCGAGCTCGATCTCCGCGAGAAGCTTACCGGCGAGTTCTCGGTCGGCTGGCTGCGCGAAGCTATCGACGACAACGCCCTGCCGGCGATTTCGGGCGCGACGGTTAATGCCGATCTCAAATGGTCGCCGGAACGCGGCACCACGATCGGCCTCACCGCACAGACGACCGCCGAGAACACGACGAACGCGGGCGAAAGCGGCGACATGCTCTATTCCAGCAGCCTCACCGGCGAGCGGCAAATCCGCGCCAACCTGACCGGAAATGCCGCTCTCGGCGTTGAATGGCGCGACTATACCGGCTCCGACGATCATGATTTGACGCTGAGCGCCGAGGCTGGGCTGACATGGTGGCTGAACCGCTATGCCGGGCTCACCACCCGCGTCAGGACTGAAAAACTGACCAGCAACCTGGTTGGACGCGACTACACGGCCAACAGTATCTTCGTCGGCTTGAAGTTGCAGCGCTAATGCATGTCGCGCAAAAGTGTGCAGCGGTTTTGCGATAACGACATGCATAAAACAAGAACCTAAAGCGCATCGCATAAGGCTGGTCGAATGCGGCGCACTTTAGCCAGTCAGCGCGAACCGGTGTTGAAGCTAGAAGGCTACGCCGCGGCGTTCTGACGGCGCGAGTTCGTCGAGAAGCGTGCGAATGACACCGGCCATGCTTGCATTCATGTCGCTGCGCCACAGTGCGAAGGCAACGTTGGCCTCGACGAAGCCTTCGGGCGAGCCGCAGTCGAACGTCCGCCCGCGGTAGTGGTAGCCGTAGAAGGGCTGTTGCTTCTGCAGCTTCAGCATTGCATCGGTGAGCTGGATCTCGTTGCCGGCGCCTTTTTCCTGGCCTTCGAGTATCTTGAATATCTCCGGCTGCAGGATATAGCGCCCGTTGATGAAGAGGTTCGACGGCGCGGTGCCGGTCTTCGGCTTTTCCACCATGCCGGTGATGCTGAAACCGTGATGGGCGTCCTCGCCGCGGCCGACAATGCCGTATTTGTGCGCCTCGGCGGGATCGCATTCCTGCACGGCGACGATGTTGTTGCCGGTCTCGGCGTAAAGCTCGACCATGTCCTTCATGCAGCTTTTTTCCGACTGCATGATCATGTCGGGCAACAGCAGCGCAAAGGGCTCGTCGCCGACAAGCTCGCGCGCGCACCAGACGGCGTGGCCAAGGCCGAGCGGCACCTGCTGGCGGGTGAAGCTGGTCTGCCCCGGCGCCGGCTGCAGCCGCTGCAGGCGGGCGAGCTGATCATCCTTGCCACGCTGCGCAAGCGTGTCGTAGAGCTCGAACTGGACATCGAAGTGATCCTCGATGACCGCCTTATTGCGGCCGGTCACGAAGATGAAATGCTCGATCCCGGCTTCGCGCGCCTCATCGACCACATACTGGATGACCGGCCTGTCGACGACCGTCAGCATTTCCTTGGGAATGGCCTTGGTGGCGGGGAGAAAGCGCGTGCCGAGACCGGCAACCGGGAATACTGCCTTGCGAACTCTCTTCATGTGCCAATTATCCATTTGCATGCCGGTTCGGCAATCCCGATTCGAGACATTTTCATGCCGAAATCGAGCATTACTGAACGACGGGACAGAAATCTCAGCTGGTAAAGCGTCGACGCATCTTTTCATCCCGGACGGCACCTATGGTAAACCAAATGCTAACCGGGTTCGGCGATGAATAGTCTTCCTGAGATAAAGAAGGAGGAAAAGATGTCCGTTCGCAACGTCGCAAGGCGCTTCACCAGCGTCCTGACGGCCGCCAGCCTCTCGCTTGCCTTGCTCATGCCCAGCGGGCCGGCTTTTGCCGATGCCGGCTTCCGCCAATGGGTCGCCAGCTTCCGTGCTACCGCCGTGGCGAGCGGCGTTTCCGGCTCCGTCTACGACCAGGCATTCAAGGGCATCAGCGATGCTGATCCGATGGTGCTGGAAAAGGCCCGTACTCAACCCGAATTCACCGCACCCGCCTGGGATTATTTCGACAACCGCGTCCATGACCAGTCGGTCGCCGTCGGCCAGCAGATGGCAAGGAAATGGAAGCCGTGGCTGGACAGGATCGAGGCAAGATACGGCGTCGACCGCTACATCCTGCTGGCCATCTGGTCGATGGAGTCGAACTACGGCGAAACCCTCAAGCGCGATGACATCATGCGCAATGTCGTGCGCTCGCTGGCGACGCTTGGTTATGCCGACCCGAAGCGCGCGAAATTTGCCCGCACCCAGCTGATCGCGGCGCTGAAGATCCTGCAGACCGGCGACATCGACGAAAGCCATCTCAGCGGCTCTTGGGCCGGCGCGATGGGTCATACCCAGTTCATCCCCACCAGCTACCTGTCCTATGCGGTCGATATGGACGGCAACGGCAAGCGCGACATCTGGAATTCGATTCCCGACGCACTGGCGACAGCCGCCAATTTGCTGAGGAAGAACGGCTGGCAGGCAGGCAAGACCTGGGGTTATGAGGTCAGCCTTCCGGACGGCAAGAAGCTGCCCGGGGGCTCGAAGTCGCTGTCGCAATGGCAGGCGCTTGGCGTCACCCGTGCCAACGGCAAGCCATTCAAGAACGGTGGGGACAAGGCGACGTTGAAGCTGCCCGGTGGCCGGGGCGGGCCGGCTTTCCTGATGATCAAGAATTTCTCGGTCATCAAGCGCTACAACAATGCCGACAAATATGCGCTCGCCGTGGGCCTTCTTGCCGACGAAATCGCCGGCTATGGCGGGCTTGTGCAGGACTGGAAGCGACCGTTTACCAAGCTCTCCTTCGAGGAAAGGCAGGAGCTTCAGAAGCGACTTTCCGAGCACGGCTATTACGACGGCAAGTTCGATGGCAAGATCGGTGACGGATCGAAAACCGCCATCATGGCCTTCCAGGCAAAGGCCGGCTTGACCCAGGACGGGTATCCGAGCAAGGAAGTGCTCAAATGGCTCAGGCAAAACTAGAGCCGGTTACGGGATGGAGAGGGTGATTGGTTTCGGCTGCGCGCATCCGGTTGATCGTTCGTCGCGTGCCGATCCTCGTTCTGGCGATCGTCGTTCTGGCAGTCGGCGCGGCCAGCGCCTTTCATACCTCGGCCATGGCGCAGGAGCCGGAAAGTCGTGGCTGGTCGCTGCGCGACCTGTTGTTTCCGCGCAGAAGCGAGCGGTTTGAGCAGCCGCCGCCCGAATTCCCGAGAGAATTCCAGAGAACAAAGCCCAGACCCAAGCTGAGGAAGCCCCGGTCCGTTCGCCGGCCGGCGCCGGCCGAGCCGACAACCCCGGTGGCCGAGAAGGCGCCCGATGCGCGCGTCGTTCTGGTGGTCGGCGATTTCATGGCGTCTGGACTGGCTGAGGGGCTCGACGCCGCCTTTGCCGAAAACACCGGCGTCAGGATTGTCGTCCGCGCCAACGGCTCGTCCGGCTTCGTGCGCGACGATGTCTACAACTGGCCCGAACAGGTCAAGTCGCTGATCGCTGCCGAAAAACCGGCAGCCGTCGTCGTCATGCTCGGATCGAACGACCGTCAGCAGATGCGCGTCGGCGATGTGCGTGAGCAGCCGCGATCCGAAAACTGGACCAAGGAGTACGAGCGCCGGACCGAAGCGCTCGGCAAAGCCATCGCTTCAGCCAAGGTGCCGTATCTGTGGGTTGGCATGCCGGCCTTCCGGGTCTCGAAAATGACCTCCGACATGCTGGCCTTCAACGACATCTACCGCTCGTCCGCCGAAAGCCACGGCGGCGAATTCGTCGATGTCTGGGACGGGTTCGTCGACGAGAACGGCGCCTTTATCACCAGCGGACCGGACATAAACGGCCAATCGGTGCGCCTGCGCTCCGACGACGGCATCAACATGTCGAAGGCCGGCAAGCGCAAGCTCGCCTTCTACACCGAAAAGCCGCTGATGAAGATCCTTGGGCTGGCCGCTCCGGGAAGCGTGGTCACAGCTTCTGCCCCGGCCGGCGCTCCCGTCGAGGCGCCGGCACCTGCTGCCGCACCGATAGCCGCCGATCGCACTGTGCCGATGCTGCTCAGCGATCCGGCGCTGGACGGCGGCTCGGAACTTCTCGGCGCCGCCCCGCCGGCAAAGGCGGACAAGAATTTGCCCGGCGAAAAGCTGATCGTCGAGGGCAAGGCGACCGACGCCTCGCCCGGCCGCGCCGACGATTTCTCGTGGCCGCCCAAGATACAACCTGCGACTGCGGCTGCTGCATCCGACACGACGACGGCGATCCGGCAGTAAAACTGGCGACTCTTTCTGTAGAGTTTCGGAACGGACTCAGCGCGGCAGCACGCTCGATCCCATCAGAGACTCATCGATGGCGCGCGCCGCCTGGCGGCCCTCGCGGATTGCCCAGACGACCAGCGACTGGCCGCGCCGCACGTCGCCAGCCGCATAGAGCCTTTCGACGCTGGTTCTGTAATCGCGGTCATTGGCCTCGACGTTCTTCGAACGGCGGCTGTCGGTGACGATCGTCATCTGCCCGTCGAGTTCCGACACCGGCCCTCGAGCGGCTGGCCCGGCAAAGCCGATGGCGATGAACGCGAGATCGGCGCGGATGACGAATTCGGTGCCGGCGATCGGCTTGCGCTTTTCGTCGACCTCGCAGCATTTGACCCCGGTCAGCTGGCCGTCTTCGCCGATGAATTCAAGCGTCGCCACCTGGAATTCGCGCTCAGCGCCTTCGGCCTGCGAGGACGAGGTGCGCATCTTGGTCGCCCAGTAGGGCCAGACCGATAGCTTGTCTTCCTTTTCCGGCGGCTGCGGCCGGATGTCGAGCTGGGTGACGCGCACCGCGCCCTGGCGGAAGGCGGTACCGACGCAGTCGGAGGCAGTGTCGCCGCCGCCGACGACGACGACATGCTGGCCGCCGGCGACGATCGGGCGCGACGGCCATGCCACCGACTGGATCGGCTCGCCGCCGATGCGCTTGTTCTGCTGCACCAGATACGGCATCGCGTCGTGCACGCCGTCGAGATCGTCGCCCGGGATGTTGGCCGGGCGCGGCGTTTCGGAACCGCCGCAATAGAGCACCGCGTCGTATTCGGCGAGCAGTTCGGCGACCGGCTTGTCGACGCCGACATTGACGCCACAATGGAAGCTGACGCCCTCGCCCTGCATCTGCTCGATGCGCCGGTCGATATAATGCTTCTCGATCTTGAAATCGGGGATGCCGTAACGCATCAGCCCGCCCGGCCGGCTCTCGCGCTCATAGACGTGAACGTCATGGCCGGCGCGGCCAAGTTGCTGGGCGGCCGCCATGCCGGCCGGCCCCGAGCCGATGATCGCGACGCGCTTGCCGGTCTTCCGTTCCGGCGGATAGGGCCGGATATGGCCGGTTTCGTAGGCTTTGTCGGCAATCGCCTGCTCGATCGTCTTGATGGCGACCGGAATGTCCTCGAGGTTCAGCGTGCAGGCTTCCTCGCAAGGTGCCGGACAGATGCGGCCGGTGAATTCCGGAAAATTGTTGGTCGAATGCAGGTTGCGGATCGCGTTGTCCCAGTCGCCATTGTAGACGAGGTCGTTCCAGTCCGGGATCTGGTTGTGGATCGGGCAGCCGGTCGGTCCATGGCAATACGGAATGCCGCAATCCATGCAGCGCGCCGCCTGTTTCTCGACCTCCTTATCCGACATCGGCAGCGTGAACTCGCGGAAATGCCGGATGCGGTCGGAAGCCGGCTGGTACTTGTGCACCTGCCGATCGATCTCGAGAAACCCTGTTACCTTGCCCATAGTCCAGTCCCTGCTGTCCGGAAGGCACGCCTGGCGACGCACCCGTTAACCTCATAAGGCAGCCGTGGCAACCTTCAGTCCGAGGTCAGGATTGTTGATGAAGATGGTTGCCGGGACGCATGGCTTCCCGGCAATTTCCAAATCTATTCCGCCGCCACGTTCATGCGCATACGTTCCATCTCGATCAGCGCGCGGCGGTATTCGACCGGCATGATCTTCCGGAATTTCGGCCGGAAAATCGCCCAATCGTCGAGGATTTCGCGACCTCGTACCGAGCCCGTGTAGTGGACGTGGTTGGAGATCAACTGGTAGAGCCGCTCCTCGTCATGGCTGGTCATATCGCCGGATACGTCGACACGGCCCTTGTGGTCGAGATCGCCGCCATGGTGGAGCAGCTTTTCCATCAGGTCGTCCTCTTCCGGAACCGGCTCCAGCTCGACCATCGCCATGTTGCAGCGTTCGGCGAAATCGCCCGCCTCGTCGAGCACATAGGCGACGCCGCCCGACATGCCGGCGGCGAAGTTGCGACCGGTCTGGCCGATGACGACGACGATACCGCCGGTCATGTATTCGCAGCCATGGTCGCCGACGCCTTCGACGACGGCGGCGACGCCCGAATTGCGCACGGCAAAACGCTCGCCGGCGACGCCGCAGAAATAGGCCTCGCCCTCGGTCGCGCCGTAGAGCACGGTATTGCCGACAATAATGGACTCGGCAGCAACGATTTTCGTGTTCTCCGGCGGACGGATGACGATGCGGCCGCCCGACAGGCCCTTGCCGACATAGTCGTTGGCCGCGCCTACCAGTTCGAACGAGACGCCGCGCGCCAGGAAGGCGGCGAAGGACTGGCCGGCCGTGCCGGTGAGCTTGACCGAGATCGTGTCCTCGCGCAGGCCCTTGTGCTTGAAGCGCTTTGCCACTTCACCCGACAGCATGGCGCCGGTCGAACGGTCGACGTTGCGGATCGGCAGTTCGATGCTGACTGGCTGCCTGGCTTCGAGCGCCGGCTTTGCCAGTTCGATCAGCTTGCGGTCGAGCACGTCGTCGATCGGATGCTTCTGCCGCTCGGTCCAGTGCACCGCCTCGTGCGGCGCATCCGGCTTGTAGAACATCTTGCTGAAGTCGAGCCCGCGCGCCTTCCAGTGCTGGATCAGCTCGCGCTTTTCCAGAAGGTCGGTGTCGCCGATGATCTGGTCGAGATGGGTGTAGCCCATCTCGGCGAGCAGCGCCCGGACCTCTTCCGCCACATAGAAGAAGAAGTTGATGACGTGCTCGGGCGTGCCCTTGAAGCGCTTGCGCAGTACCGGGTCCTGCGTCGCGACGCCGACCGGGCAGGTGTTGAGATGGCACTTGCGCATCATGATGCAGCCGGCCGCGATCAACGGCGCGGTCGAGAAACCGAACTCGTCGGCGCCGAGCAGCGCGCCGATGACAACGTCCCGCCCGGTGCGCAGGCCGCCATCGACCTGCAGCGCGACGCGCGACCTGAGGCCGTTGAGCACCAGCGTCTGGTGCGTCTCGGCAAGGCCCATTTCCCACGGACTGCCGGCATGCTTGAGCGAGGTCAGCGGTGAAGCGCCAGTGCCGCCGTCATAGCCTGATATGGTGATGTGATCGGCACGCGCCTTGGCGACGCCGGCCGCAACCGTGCCGACACCGACTTCCGAGACCAGCTTGACCGATACGTCCGCCGCCGGATTGACGTTCTTTAGGTCGTAGATGAGCTGCGCCAGATCCTCGATCGAATAGATATCGTGATGCGGCGGCGGCGAGATCAGGCCGACGCCCGGCGTCGAATGCCTGACTTTGGCGATGGTCGCGTCGACCTTGTGGCCCGGCAACTGGCCGCCCTCGCCGGGCTTTGCCCCTTGCGCGACCTTGATCTGCATCATGTCGGAATTGACAAGATACTCCGCCGTGACGCCAAAGCGTCCCGAGGCGACCTGCTTGATCGCCGAGCGTTCGGGGTTCTTGCCGCCGCCCGGCAGTGGCAGATAGCGGTCGGCCTCTTCGCCGCCCTCGCCGGTGTTCGACTTGCCGCCGATGGCGTTCATGGCGCGCGCCAGCGTCGTGTGCGCTTCCCTGGAGATCGAGCCGAAGGACATCGCCCCGGTCGAGAACCGCTTGACGATGTCGGCCGCCGGCATGACCTCGTCGAGCGAAACCTTCTTGCGCCCAGTTTCTTCCGCGAGCCTGATCTTGAACAGGCCGCGAATGGTCTGGGCACGGGCCGTCTCGCTGTCGATCTGGGCGGAATAGTCCTTGAACGTTTCCCACGAGCCCTGGCGCACGGCGTGCTGCAAGGTGGCCACCGCATCCGGCGACCAGATGTGTGCTTCACCGCGCATGCGGAACACGTATTCGCCGCCCACCTCGAGGCTGTTGCGCAGCACCGGGTCGTTGCCGAAACCATCGGTATGGCGGCTGAGCGTCTCGGCCGCGATCTCGTCCAGTCCGACGCCCTCGATCAGTGTCGCGGTGCCGGTGAAGTATTGCTGCACGAAATCGGTCTTCAGCCCGATGGCGTCGAAGATCTGCGCGCCGCAATAGGACTGGTAGGTCGAGATGCCCATCTTGGACATCACCTTGAGGATGCCCTTGCCGATCGACTTGATGTAGCGGGAGACCACTTCGTAGGCGTCCACCTCTTTCGGCAGTTCGCCACGCTTGTGCATATCGAGCAGCGTGTCGAAGGCAAGATAAGGGTTGATCGCCTCGGCGCCATAGCCGGCAAGGCAGCAGAAATGATGCACTTCGCGCGGCTCGCCGGATTCCACGACCAGCCCGACCGAAGTGCGCAATCCCTTGCGGATCAGGTGGTGGTGCACCGCGGCTGTCGCCAGAAGCGCCGGGATGGCGATCCGGTCCGGCCCGACCTGGCGGTCGGACAGGATGATGATGTTGTAGCCGCCGGCGACCGCCGCCTCCGCCCGCTCACACAAGCGGTCGATGGCACCCTGCATGCCCGCTGCGCCCTCGTTCGAGCCATAGGTAATGTCGATCGTCTTGGTGTCGAACCGGTCCTCGGTGTGGCCGATGGAGCGGATCTTTTCGAGATCGCCATTGGTCAGGATCGGCTGGCGCACCTCGAGCCGCTTGCGGCGCGAATTGCCAACCAGGTCGAAGATGTTGGGCCGCGGCCCGATGAAGGACACCAGGCTCATCACCAACTCCTCGCGGATTGGGTCGATCGGCGGGTTAGTGACCTGAGCAAAGTTCTGCTTGAAATAGGTGTAGAGCAGCTTCGACTTGTCCGACATCGCCGAGATCGGCGTGTCGGTGCCCATCGATCCCACGGCTTCCTGGCCGGTGGTCGCCATCGGCGACATCAACAGCTTGGTGTCTTCCTGGCTGTAGCCGAACGCCTGCTGGCGATCGAGCAGGCTGACATCCCTGCGCAATTCGCGCGGCTCGACCGGCTTCAGGTCTTCGAGGATGAGCTGCGTGTTGGCGAGCCAGCTCTTGTACGGATGCCTGGTCGCAATCTCCGACTTGAGCTCCTCGTCAGAGACGATGCGGCCCTTCTCGAGGTCGATCAGAAGCATACGGCCGGGCTGCAGCCGCCACTTCTTGACAATCCTCTCCTCCGGCACCGGCAGCACGCCGGCTTCCGAGGCCATGATGACGCGGTCATCGTCGGTGACGATGTAGCGTGCCGGGCGCAGACCGTTGCGGTCGAGCGTGGCGCCGATCTGGCGGCCATCGGTAAAGACCACCGCCGCCGGTCCGTCCCACGGCTCCATCAGCGCGGCATGGTATTCATAGAAAGCCTTGCGGTCGGCATCCATGAGCTTGTTGCCGGCCCAGGCTTCCGGGATCAGCATCATCATGGCGTGGCTGAGGCTGTACCCGCCCTGGAACAGGAACTCGAGCGCATTGTCGAAGCAGGCGGTGTCTGACTGGCCGTCGTAGGAGATTGGCCAAAGCTTCGAGATGTTGTTGCCGAACAGTTCGGAATCGACGGACGCCTGTCGCGCCGCCATCCAGTTGTTGTTGCCGCGCACGGTGTTGATCTCGCCATTGTGTGCGACCATGCGGTAGGGATGCGCCAGCTTCCACGACGGGAACGTGTTGGTCGAGAAGCGCTGGTGGACCAGGATCAGCGCGGTTTCGAAGCGCGGATCGGTGAGGTCCTTGTAATAGGCGCCGACCTGGTAGGCCAGGAACATGCCCTTGTAGACGATGGTGCGCGCCGACAGCGACACGCAGTAGGAACCGATGTCCTTGTTGTCGTTCTCGGCGTAGATGCGGCCCGATATCACCTTGCGCAACAGATAGAGCCTGGCCTCGTACTCCTCGTCGTCAAGAATGTCGGCTGTACGGCCGATGAATATCTGACGATGGAACGGCTCGGACGCCACGATATCAGGCGCCGTCGACAAGGACGAATTGTCGACGGGCACATCACGGAAACCGATGAGCGGAAGCCCCTCGGACTGCGCCGATTCGGCAATGATGTCCTCGATGTGAGCACGAAGTGCTGCATCCTGCGGCATGAACCAGTGTCCGACACCGTACTGACCGGCCGGCGGCAGTTCGATGCCCTGGGCTGCCATCTCTTCGCGGAAGAAACGGTCTGGAAGCTGCACCAGCACGCCGGCGCCATCGCCGGCCAGCGGATCGGCGCCGACGGCCCCGCGATGCGTCAGGTTTTCGAGCACGGCAAGGCCGTCCTCGACGATCTGATGCGACTTCACGCCCTTCATGTTGACGATGAAGCCGACGCCGCAGGCATCATGCTCGTTGCGCGGATCGTAGAGGCCGTGCGCGGCATAGCCGGTGCTGGTTCGCCCAATATTGGTCAGGGACGGATTTTTGACGGCTGCCGCTTTCGTCTGCGCGGCCTTCGTCGCAGATGGCGTCATGTCCGTCATCGTCCTGTCCTCCGTTCCGTCCCCTTCGGGCGCTGGTTTCCGTCGGGAAGCGCGTGGCTCCCCTTTCAATCTTGCGGCACGTCTGGCGAAATTCTTGCCGACCGTGCGGCTTTCCGCATGGCTCGCATATGGTATTCGTACAGGCCAGAGCCAGGCTGTCTAGCTGTCGCTCGCGGCAATGGCCGTAGAGGCGCAATCATATGCCAATGCGGCCAGTTTTGTGCGACAAAATAAGACAGCACTACTGTCCTAAATTTTTATGACAGAAATCTTGAGCGCATACAAGACCGATTCACAAAATTATTGGAGCGTTGGCGACAGAAAATTGCGCGGAACGCGGCGACAGCGTAACCTTCAGTCGCTGCATTTACGGTCCGGCTTTCACTGGCTTTAGCGGATTTTCGGCATCTGCCATTTGCGGCCGGCATGCGAAAGCGGCCAAGCTCGCACCAATTTCCCCAGCATAGGCAGACGCATGATTTTCGCTTCCGACAATTGGGCAGGCGCCCATCCCCGTATCGCTGCCGGCCTGTCGGCCCATACCGACGGCTTCTCCACCGCCTATGGCGACGGTATACTCGATAAGGCCGTTTACCAGCGCTTCAATGAAATCTTCGAATGCGAGGTCGCGGTGTTTTTCGTGGCCACCGGCACCGCAGCCAATTCGCTGTCGCTGACTACCTACAACAAGCCAGGCGGCATTTCCTTCTGCCATCGCGAATCGCATGTCATCGAGGACGAATGCGGTGCACCGGAATATTTCACCGGCGGTTCGCGGCTTTATACAATCGACGGCGCACTCGGCAAGATCGATGCCGGCGATCTGGAACGGGCAGTGGACCGTTTCGCACCCGAAAACGTCCATTCCGGGCGGCCGATGGCGGTTTCGATCACCCAATCGACCGAGGTCGGCACCGTGTACACGCTGAACGAAATCGCCAGGATTTCGGCGATTGCAAAGCAGCACGGATTGCCGCTGCACATGGACGGGGCCCGCTTTGCCAATGCGCTCGTCGCGCTGGGAACGACGCCGGCGGAAATGACCTGGAAGCACGGCGTCGACATCCTTTCCTTCGGCGGCACCAAGAATGGCTGCTGGTGCGCCGAGGCGATCGTGCTGTTCGACCTCGAGCGAGCCAAGGAATTGGCGTTTTTGCGCAAGCGCGCCGCCCAACTGTTCTCGAAATCGCGCTTCATCGCCGCGCAATTCGATGCTTATTTCAGGGGTGGGCTATGGCTCGACACGGCACGGCACGCCAATGCGATGGCGGCACGCCTAGCCGCGGCGATCGAAGATTCCCCTTCAGCCCGGCTGGCCTGGCTACCGCAGGCGAACGAGGTCTTCGCGGTCATGAAAAAGGCCGAGGCCGAAAGAGTGCAAGCAGCAGGCGCCGTGTTCCACGACT
This sequence comes from Mesorhizobium sp. M0983, assembly GCF_040318975.1. Classification (NCBI taxonomy): domain Bacteria; kingdom Pseudomonadati; phylum Pseudomonadota; class Alphaproteobacteria; order Hyphomicrobiales; family Phyllobacteriaceae; genus Mesorhizobium; species Mesorhizobium sp. M0983. The sequence goes on from NZ_JAMYNH010000002.1 coordinate 512,345, forward strand.
GGCATAGGCCGCTCGGCTACGACAACCATGTCGGCGAGGACGAAGCTCTCTATCGCTTCGTCACCAGCTTCGCGACCACGGCCGACGAGGTCGACCGTTTCGGCTACCTGCTCGCCGGATAGCAAGTCTTACCACCAGCAAAAAGGGGCGGCGCATTTGCTGCACCGCCCCTTTTTCCCGGGGAGTTGGCGTCCCGGGGAGTTTAGCTGCCCGATTTAGGCGGCGGTCTTGGCCTCGATCTGCTTGGCCTTGGCCGGAGCCGAGGTGATCGCGATCTTGCGCGGCTTCAGCTCTTCGGGGATGTTGCGCTTGAGGTCGACAAAAAGCAGGCCGTTCTTCAGCGCGGCGCCGACAACCTCGACGTGATCGGCAAGCTGGAAGCGGCGCTCGAAGGCTCGGCTGGCGATACCGCGATAGAGCAGTTCGGAGCCTTCGCCATTGCCTTCCTCCTTGCGCTCACCCTTGACGGTCAGCACATTGCGGTGAGCTTCGATCGAAATCTCATCTTCCGAGAAGCCGGCCACAGCCATCGAGATGCGATAGGCGTCCTCGCCGGTGCGCTCGATGTTGTAAGGCGGATAGGTCTGGCCTTCCGGCTGCGCAAGCGAATCGAGCATGGTGAACAGCCGGTCAAAACCGACGGTCGAACGGTAGAGCGGGGAAAAATCAACGTGACGCATGGTGTGTTCTCCTGTTGAGCAACAAGGTTTGCGTATGGCCGGTGCGAAACCCGTGACGGCGTTCCGGATGGGCCAGCGGCCCCGACATTGGCGGCCGCATAACAAATTTGGGAAGCGGGCGACGGCATTTCAAGATTTGCCCGCGTCCGAACCGCATCGGCCCCTGATCACGTCCCGATGCCGATGAACGGCAGATGAACCGTGGCTTCGGCGAGCGTTCAGCCAGACGGCATTAAAACTGTTCTCGAGATCAGAAACAGGTCGCCTGAGAAGGCGACACGACGAGGCCGAACCGGGTGTAACGTCCCTTCCTCCCGGGTCGACAGAGGCCGGAAGCACGCCCTAGGCTGCTTCCGGCCTTACTTGTTCGCTGCCTGGGTCGACGTCCCCGGCGTCCCGAATTCCTTTGCTTTTGGCGCATGGGCGTTTATGCCTGACTTGCGCCCACGCCGTCACCGACGCCAAGCAAACACCGTATGACCGATCTGTTCCCCCAGCCCTCCCTGTTCTACGAAACTCCAGGCAATCCGCTGCCGGAAAACGCGGCCGGCGGCTTCTTCACCACGCGCGACGGCAAGAAGATCCGCTATGGGCTGTTTGCCGCGGTTGCCCGCCCGATGAAGGGCACCGTCGTCGTCCTGACCGGCCGCAACGAGTGCATCGAGAAGTATTTCGAGACCATTCGCAACCTTGCCGACCGGGGTTTTGGCGTGGCGACCCTCGACTGGCGCGGCCAAGGCGCTTCCGACCGGATGATCGGCGATCGCCAGCGCGGCTACGTCCGAAGCTTTTTCGACTATACCGGCGATCTCGAGCAGTTCTTCGAAGAGATCGTGCTGCCCGATTGCCGGGGACCCTACTACATACTGGCCCATTCGGCCGGGGCGGTAATTGCGCTGCTCGCCGCACCCTCAATGGCGAACCGCGTACGTCGCATGGTGCTGATCGCACCGTTCTTCACCGTGCCTGACCTCCCGGTTTCGGTAAAAACCGTTCGCCGCATCTGTTCGCTGTTCTGCCTTCTCGGCCTTGGCCGGCTCTATGCCGCATGGGGGCCGCGGCCGAAGGAATCGGTGCCCTTCGCCATAAACAAGCTGACCAGCGACCCGGAACGCTATCGACGCAACACGCTGATCTACGAAACCTATCCGCAGCTGGCGCTCGGCGGACCGACGATCTGCTGGCTGAAGGCGGCCACGGAGGCGTCCTTGATCGTCAGCGACCGGGATTTCATGGCCAAGGTCCAGGTGCCATTGCTGATGATCGCCGCCGGCGCCGACCAGGTCGTCTCGACCAGGGCAGTCGAAGCCTATGCAAGACGTCTGCGCGTCGGCTCGCTAGTGATGATCGACGGCGCTCGCCACGAGATCCTGCAGGAAGCCGACCTCTATCGCGAGCAACTGCTTGCGGCATTCGATGCTTTCATCCCAGGAACCGGCGACGCTGTTTGACCGCTTCGCCCGCGCCCGGCAACAAAGCCTGCGCGGGTTGCTTGCCCGGCGCAGCTTGCCCCTTATTCCCGTTCAGGCATCGAGCGCTAGGTAGCGGCCAAAGAGATTGGCGGCAATTCGGCAGAGACCGGGAGAAAAACGACCATGAACGCATCGAACACGCTGTCACGTCAGGGGCATCGGCTACTGCAGATTGGCGTCGCGCTGCTGCTGTTTTCGTCATTCGAAGGGTTTGCAATACCCTACCTCGCCGCACCGCGGCTCGGACTGTCCGCGCACACGCTCAGCGCCCTGGAGGGCGTTCTTTTGCTGGCGCTAGGCCTCACATGGTCTAGGCTCAATCTCGGCGCGGCGATGTCGCGGATTGCGTTCTGGCTGCTGATCTATTCGGCTTTGGCGATCCTGGCCGCCTACGTGATCGCCAGCGCCTGGGGGGCCGGCAACGAGACAATGCCGTTGGCGGCCGGAGCCTTCCACGGAAGTGCCTTTCAGGAAACCGTCATCAAAGGCGTGGCGTATTCGTCTGCGCCGACCGGCCTCATCTCTTTCGTGCTCATTTTGTGGGGCCTGCGTCTCTCGGACGCTTGGCCTGCCGATAGCTAATGCATGCCCCGCAAAAGTGCGCAGCGGTTTTGCGATACGACATCCAAACGAGCGCGTCTCCCATGAGTCGATTCAAACCCGACGCGCTTTAGAACCGTACCACGGTTTCCGTCGGATTTGCGCAAAACAGACGCTTGGGTATACGGATCCTCAGCCGCGCAGCGCCGCCATCGCTGCTGCGTGCAGCTCCGGCGTCGCCGCCGCCAGGATGTCGCCGCCCTTTTCCGCCGGTCCGCCCTCGAAAGTGGTGACGACGCCGCCTGCCTTCTCGATGATCGGGATAAGCGCAACGATGTCGTAGGGCTTCAATCCCGGATCGGCAACGATATCGACGCTGCCTGCCGCCACCATGGCGAAGGCATAGCAGTCGGTGCCGTAGCGGGCGAGCTGGACCTGTTGCTCGAACAAGTCGTAGCGCAGGCGCGCGTCTCCCTTGAACAGCGCCGGCGTGGTGGTGAACAGCGTCGCGTCGGCGAGATTTGTGGTCTTGCGCGTCGTGAGTTTTCGCGGGCCACCAGGACCTTCATAATGCGAGCCGGAAGCGTTGGCGTAGAACAGCTCGCCGGTGAAGGGCTGCGACATCATGCCGGCGACGGCATCGCCGTCGACCGTCAGCCCGACCAGCGTGCCCCATACCGGCAGGCCGGAAATAAAGGCGCGTGTGCCATCGATCGGATCGATCACCCAGACATGCCGGCTGGAGATGTTTTCGCTGCCATGTTCCTCGCCGAGAATTCCGTGATCGGGGTACTGCTCGCTGATCAGCACCCGGATGGCGCGCTCGGCCTCGCGGTCGGCCTCGGTGACCGGGTCGAAGCTGCCGCGCTCCTTGTTGGTGACCGCGCCCTGATTGCGGAAGCGCGGCAAGGTCTCGGCTGCGGCGGCACGCGCAATGCGCCGCATGAACTCGATGCTGATGTCCAACTGATTCTCCCGCTCCAGCATGTTTGAGATGCCGGTTTGCCTACGGATTTGTGCCGAAACAAGGGCGTTTTGTACCGAAACAAGGGCATTCGGAGCCTTTCGCACGACGCCAACTGTTGCTCGAATGCAACGCAGTCATCATGGAAATGCAATTTCCACTTCACAGTGAATTAAAAAAGCCGGAACGTGCCTTGACATTTGTGCAGCGCACAATACGTTTGTTCTCGGACAGGGGTTCCTGTCCATGCCCTCCTTGGGCGTTTCCTCCCTAGACTTCGACCGTGTCGTGCAAACGATGCGGTCTTTTTTTACGCTTTTTACGCTGCCACATGAGCGGCGAATGCCGCGATTCCGGCCGCTATTCGGCGGCCAGCGGCAGATCGACGAAATGATGATCCGGCATTGCCATCAACTCGGCCGAAAACCGCGCCAGGTCGTCGGCCAACGCGTCGAAACCAGCTGATCTCTGGAACGTCCGCTCATTCATGTAGAGCCCGCGATTGACCTCGATCTGCAGAGCATGCAGATGGCGCACGGGCCGGCCATAGTGCTCGGTAATGAAGCCTCCGGCATAGGGCTTGTTGTGCGCAACGCTGTAGCCCATGCCGGTGAGCAGGCCGATCGCCGTCTCGGTCAACGCCGCCGCGGCCGAGATGCCGAAACGGTCGCCGACGATGAAATCCGGCCGCAATCCGCTGTCGCCAACTCTTATGCTTGCCGGCATCGAGTGGCAGTCTATCAGCACGGCGTAGCCGAAGCGCGCATGCGTTCTGGTCAAGAGCCGCTTCAGCGTCTCGTGATAGGGCTTGTAGACCGCTTCGATGCGCGCGACGGCTTCTGCCAGCGGCAAGCGGCCGGAATAGATGTCGAGCCCCTCGCCGACCAGCTTGGGCACGGTGCCGAGCCCGCCGGCCACCCGCGCCGAGCGGATGTTGCAGAAGGACGGCACCGGTTCGGCGAACATGCGCGGGTCGAGTTCCCACGGCTCCCGGTTGACGTCGAGATAGGCGCGCGGGAAGTTTGCCGCCAGCATCGGCGCCCCGAGCGCGACGGCACCGCCGAACAATTCCTCGACATAGCAGTCCTCGGAGCGGCGGATGGCGTTGCGGTCCAGCTTGGCCATCGCCATGAACCGGTCCGGATAGTAGCGGCCGCTATGCGGCGAGTTGAAGAGGAAGGGAACGCGCTGTTCGGCGCCCGATCGGATTTCGAAGGGTGGAACGACCGAAAAATCCTCGGCTGCCGTTTTCAATTTGAACGAACCCGGAAATACCAATGCATCATGATAGGAAAGTGCCACCTCGCCGCCCGCATGTCCAGCCGCCGAAGCGCTAGCCAAATCAGGATTGTGCGCCCAACGTTCACTTGATGTTTACCGTCACCTCCTCATATACAGCATGGTTAACGGGCTTGCCGCACGGCATTGTCGGTTGGGTGATTCGGACGGGACAAGATGGCACGCATTCTGCTGGCGGAAGACGACGACGACATGCGCCGGTTCCTCGTCAAGGCGCTGGAGCGCGCCGGCTATCAGGTCAGCGATTTCGACAATGGTGCCAGCGCCTATGAGCGGTTGCGCGAGGAACCTTTTTCGCTGCTTTTGACCGACATAGTCATGCCGGAGATGGATGGCATCGAACTCGCCCGCCGCGCCACCGAGATCGACCCCGACCTCAAGGTGATGTTCATAACCGGCTTTGCCGCCGTCGCGCTGAACCCCGATTCGAAGGCGCCGAAAGACGCCAAGGTGCTGTCGAAGCCGTTCCACCTGCGCGACCTCGTCAACGAAGTCGAAAAGATGCTGCAGGCCGCCTGACGCGCTTTTTGTCCCGTCCTGACCGGCCCGGCAAGCCAGCCATTCTTTCCCTTTTCCCGCTATTGACGTGCAGAACCAAAAATGGTGTATGCGCGGCTTCGGATGGGCGTGTAGCTCAGCGGGAGAGCACTGCATTGACATTGCAGGGGTCACAGGTTCAATCCCTGTCACGCCCACCATCCAGACAATCCCTCAATCGGCCGTCGGTGTTTTCATCGGCTGACGTTCTCGGCCTGATCCGATCCTGACGCCGAGCTCGCCAATACCGACCTCAGGCCGCGCCGAGGCGAAGATCGCCAGTCTCGACGTGCTCCAGAAACCACGCATAGGTCTGTTCCAATCCGCTGCGCAGCGAGTAGCGCGGGCGCCAGCCGGTGGCGAACAGGCGCGATACGTCCATCAGCTTGCGCGGCGTGCCGTCCGGCTTTGTCGGATCGAATGTGATCGTGGCATCGGCGCCGGCGACCGACACGATGGTGCGGGCAAGGTCGGCAATGGTGATGTCTTCCCCAGAGCCGACATTGATGTGGCTGTCGCCGGCATAATTCTTCAACAGCCAGACCAGGGCGTCGGCGGCGTCGTCGACATGCAGGAATTCGCGCATCGGCGTGCCCGATCCCCACACCTCCAGGCTCTTGCGGCCGGCGCGCCTGGCCTCGTGCGCCTTGCGCATCAGAGCGGGCACGACATGGCTGGAATTGAGGTCGAAATTGTCGCCCGGGCCGTAGAGATTGGTCGGCATCGCCGAGATGTAGTCGACACCGTATTGGCGCCGGTAGGCCTGGCACAGTTTCAGTCCGGCGATCTTGGCGATCGCATACCATTCGTTGGTGGGTTCGAGCGGGCCGCTCAGCAAGGCGTCCTCGGAGATCGGCTGCGCCGCGAATTTGGGATAGATGCAGGATGAACCGAGAAACAGCAGCTTCTGCACCTCGTTACGGAAGGCGCTGTCGATGACATTGTTCTGCATGACGAGGTTGTCCTGCAGAAAATCGACCGGAAGCCTGTCGTTGGCCAGGATACCGCCGACCTTGGCCGCTGCCATCACCACTGCATCCGGCTTGCGGTCGGCCATCCAGCGCCGCACCCCGGCCTGGTCGAGAAGATCGAGCTCGGCGCGCGAGGCGGTCAGGACCTCGCAATCCTCGTCGGCCAATCTGCGCAGGATGGCCGAGCCGACCATGCCGCGATGCCCGGCGACAAAAACGCGCTTGCCCTGAAGGTCGAAGGTCATCAACTCACCCCAATGCAGAACGGCAGCTTTGCCAGTGGCCGGCGGAGCGCCGGATCGGCTTCTCTGTTGCCGGACGCATACCGCATACAGATTTATCCAGACAAGCCAAATCGCAAAACCGCCCAAACCAGGCGTTTGGATCAGACGCTGTAACGTCTAGCGATCAGACACCCGCTACTGCGCAGAGGCTTGTCATTCTGGCGATGGCGAGTTCCGGCTCGGCCAGCAACCCCGCCTGATCGGCAAGGCGAAAGACATCGGCATAGTGACGGATGCCGCGCGCCGATTGCATGCCGCCGATCATCGAAAAGTGCTCCTGATGGCCGTTAAGCCATGCCATGAAAACGATGCCGGCCTTGTAATATTCGGTCGGCGCCTCGAAGATCTTGCGCGACAGCGGCACTGTCGGGACCATCAGCGCGTCATAGCCGGCGCGGTCGCCGTCGGCCAGCTTTGCCAGCGCCGCATTGGCGACGGGCGCGATGGCATCGAAAATGCCGAGCAGCGCGTGCGAATGCCTGTCGCCGTCGCCGGCGATCAGCTCGGGGTAGTTGAAGTCGTCGCCAGTGAACATCACCACGCCCTCGGGCAGCCGGTCCCTGAGCGCGATCTCCTTGCCGGCATCGAGCAGCGATATCTTTATGCCTTCGACCTTGCCGGCATGGCGTTCGATGATCGCGATCACCGTCTCGAGCGCAGTTTCGAAATCGCTGCTGCCCCAGTAGCCTTTCAGCGCCGGGTCGAACATATCGCCCAGCCAGTGCAGGATGACCTTGCCGGAGGACTGGGACAGGATGCGGTCGTAGACACTGACATAATCGTCGGGCCCTTTGGCGACCGCCGCCAGTGCACGGCTGGCCATCATGATCGCCTTGCCGCCAAGTCCTTCGATGAAGCCGAGCTGCTCTTCATAGGCCGCGATGACATCGGCGAGCGTGCTCGCGGCGCCCGGCGCCAGATGGTCGGTGCCGGCGCCCGACGCGAGATCGGCGCCGTCGACGCTGCGCGCCTCGGCGATCGAGCGGCGGATTAATTCCCTGGCATTTGCCCAGTCGAAACCCATGCCGCGCTGCGAGGTGTCCATCGCTTCGGCGACGCGGAAGCCGAGCCGCCAAAGGTGACGGCGAAACGCCATCGTCTTGTCCCAGTCGACTGCCGGCCGGGACCACGGATCGGTCATCGCCACAGGATCGGCGACCACATGGGCGGCGGCATAGGCGATGCGCGAGAACCGCGCGCCGGCCGCAGGCTGCACCGGCTGGCCGACAAGCCGGTAGCGGATGCGGCCGCCGCCTTCCCCTGGCAAGGTGATGTCCATGGCTCTCTCCCTTCCCAGCGCCTATTAAATGGAACGTTCCAGTAAATCAAGATGCTTTGCCGCTCCGCCGTGCGCCGGTCGAATTGCGGCAGCGCAACAGCAGAAAGCCATACACTCCTTCGCAATTGGGCGCCATGAGCCGCATTTTCACGGATTCGCAAAAACGCGATTGACTCAAATCCATAGGAGGGATTAGATCGTTCCAATAAATCGCATAAGAAACCATCGGGAGGATAGATCTGGATGGCCAGCCGGGCCAAGGCAACGATACTCGACATAGCCCGTGAGGCGGGCGTGTCCAAATCGACGGTTTCGCTGGTGCTGCAAGGCAGCGGGCTGATCCGGCCTGAAACTGCGCTCAAGGTGCGCAAGGCGATCGAGGATGTCGGCTATGTCTACAACCGCGGCGCCGCCAATCTGCGCAAGGCCCATTCCAACGTCATCGGCATGGTCATCAACGATCTTACCAATCCGTTTTTCGCCGAGATGGCGGTCGGCATGGAGCGCGTCTTCCAGTCGGCTGGCATCGTGCCTTTCATCGCCAACACGGCGGAGAGCCCGGTGCGCCAGGAAGAGGTGCTGAAATCGCTGATGGAGCAAGGGGTCGCCGGGCTCGTCGTGTCGCCGGCGCGCGGCACCGCGCCTGGCGCCTTCCGCCGGCTTGAGACCGCGGGCGTTCCGGTCGTCTTCGTCATGCGCCGGCTTCCTGAAAGCCGCATTCCGGTGATCGCGCCCGACAACCATCGCGGCGCCTATCTTGCCACCGCCCATCTGATCGGCAAGGGGCATCGCCGGCTGGCCTTCTTCGGCGGCTCGCCCGATCTTGTCGTCTATCACGAGCGGCTGGGCGGCTTTCGCGAGGCCTGTGAAGCGCTCGGCATCGCACCGGCCGACAGGCTGGTCTTCGAGGGCGAAACCAGCCGCAAGGGCGGCATTGCCTGCCTGGAAACCGCGCTCGCCATGGCCGCGCCGCCGACCGCGGCGCTTTGCTTCAACGATGCGGTCGCCTTCGGCGTCTTGCTGGCCCTGCGCAAGCGCGGCCTGGAACCCGGCGCGGATTTTGCCGTCGTCGGTTTCGACGACGTGGCCGAGGCCGAACACTACATGCCGGCGCTGACCAGCGTCGCGGTGAACACCGCCGGTCTCGGCGAGCGCGCCGCCCATGTCGTGCTGAAGATGATCCAATCGCGCACCACGCGCGCCGAGGATCATATCGGCGCCGTCAACCTCGTGGTCAGGGAAAGCTGCGGCCCCGATCGCAAGGGACATAGCTGCGCAGGAATGGGAGACGCGGCATGACCGTCAGTTGGGGGCTGATCGGCGCCAGCACGATCGCAAGACAGTTCATGATCGGCGCCATCCGCGCGCAGCCGGACGGCGAGATCGCCGCAGTGATGAGCTCCAGCCCGGGGCGCGCCGCCACCTATGCCAGCGAAAACCGCATTCCGGCGGCGGTCTCGGCGCTTGATGAATTGCTCAGCTCCGACATCGACGCCGTTTACATCTCGACCACCAACGAATTGCATCTCGAACAGGCACTCGCCGCTATCGAGGCGGGAAAGCATGTGCTTTGCGAAAAACCACTGGCGCTGACCAGCGCCGACGCCCGCAAGATGGTCGCCGCCGCCAGGGCTGCCGGCGTCGTGCTCGGCACCAATCACCATTTGCGCAATGCCGGCTCGCATCGGGCGATGCGCGCAGCGATCGCTGCCGGCCGCATCGGCAGGCCGATCGCCGCGCGCGTCTTCCACTCTGTCTATCTGCCGGAAAACCTGCAGGGCTGGCGCATCACCAGGCCGGACGCCGGCGGCGGCGTGGTGCTCGACATCACCGTCCACGATGCCGATACGCTGCGCTTCGTGCTCGGCGACGATCCAGTCGGGATCTCGGCCTTCACACAATCGGCCGGCATGGCCGCCGGCGGGCTGGAAGACGGCGCCATGTGCCTCTGGCGCTTCGCATCGGGCGTCATCGCCCAGTCGCATGAGGGCTTCACGACAAAATTCGCCGGGACCGGCTTCGAGGTGCATGGCACCGAAGGCTCGCTGATCGGCAGGGACGTGATGACGCAGAAGCCAGTCGGCTCTGTGTTGCTGCGAACGGCACAGGGCGAGGAGGAATTGAGCTTCGATCGCGAAGACCTCTATGCCCGTTCGCTGCGCCAATTCCACGCGGCGATCCGCGGCGAGGGCCAGCCTTCCGCCACCGGCGAGGACGGCGTCTGGTCGCTGACCGCGGCCGAAGCGGCATTGCAGTCGGCCAGGTCCGGCAAGGCCGTTGCCATCGACCCGAAGCTCGGGAGTGCTGGGTGAGCAAGCTCGTCTCCGCGACTGAGGCTGCCGGCCTGATCAAGGATGGTATGGTCGTTTCCGTGTCATCGTCGAGCGGCCTCGGCTGTCCGGACGCGGTGCTGGCCGCCATCGGCGAGCGCTTCGACGCGGATGGGCATCCCAAGGATATCACGACGCTGCACCCGATCGCCGCCGGCGACATGTACGGCATCAAGGGCATTGATCATCTCGCCAAGCCCGGCTTGTTGAAGCGCACTTTGTGCGGCTCCTATCCATCCGGGCCGTCCTCGTCCGAACCGCCGCAGATCTGGAAGATGATCGGCGACAATTCGGTCGCCGCCTATAACGTGCCGTCCGGCATCCTGTTCGACATGCATCGCGAGGCCGCCGCCAAGCGCCCCGGGGTGCTGACCAAGGTCGGGCTCGACACCTTCGCCGACCCGCGCCACCAAGGCTGCGCCATGAATGCCGCCGCCAGCGAGCCGATCGTTTCCGTGCAGCAGTTCGATGGCGAGGAGTGGCTCTATTTCCGCTCGATCGTGCCGCAGGTCGCGATCATCCGCGCCACCACCGCCGACGAGCGCGGCAACCTCACCTATGAGCATGAAGGCGCCTATCTCGGCGGCCTCGAACAGGCGCTGGCCGCTCGCAACAATGGCGGCATCGTCATCGCGCAGGTCAAGCGCGTCGTCGAGAACGGCACGCTGAAGCCGCACGATGTGCGTGTGCCCGGCGTGCTGGTCGATCATATCGTGGTGGCGCCCGACCAGTTGCAGACGACGCTGACGCCCTACGATCCGGCCATCTCCGGCGAGATCTTCCGGCCACTGTCGAGCTTTCGCAACGCTGAAATGAACGTCCAGAAGGTCATTGCCCGCCGCGTCGCCATGGAGCTTGCCGACGGCATGGTCGTCAATATCGGCTTCGGCATCTCGGCCAATGTGCCGCGCATCCTGCTCGAGGAAGGCCAGCACGGCAAGGTCACCTGGGTCATCGAACAGGGCGCGGTTGGCGGCGTGCCGCTGCTCGACTTCAAGTTCGGCTGCTCGTCGAACGCCGACGCTTTCATGCCCTCGCCGCACCAGTTCATCTATTTTCAGGCTGGCGGCTTCGACGCCTCGCTGCTGTCCTTCCTGCAGATCGACCGCCACGGCTCTGTCAATGTCTCGAAGCTTTCGGCGCGGCCGCATGTCACCGCCGGCGCCGGCGGCTTCGTCGACATCACCGCGCGGGCGAAGAAGATCGTCTTTTCCGGTTTCTTCAATGCCGGTGCCAAACTCTCATTGGCCGATGGCGGCATCCGCATCGACCAGGAGGGCAAGGTCAAGAAAGTCGTCGGCGAGGTCGAGCACATCTCCTTCTCGGGCAAGCGTGCCGTCGCCCAAGGGCAGGACATCACCTACATCACCGAGCGCTGCGTGATGAAGCTGACGCCGGCAGGGCTGATGGTCACCGAGCTGGCGCCGGGCATCGACCTTGAACGCGATGTGCTGGCGCAGGCCGAGATCCCGCTTGCTGTCGCCAACGACCTCAAAGTGACGCCGGACGCGCTCTACCACGACCGACCGATCGGCCTGTTGCTTAATAGCGGCGCCTCGCTTGGGGGCGCACATGGCTGAGCGTCTAGTAACCTTTGAAACTGACGGCGCCATCGGCATTGTCACGCTGCGCCGGCCGGAGAAATTCAACGCGCTCGACATTCCGATGCTGCGGGCGCTGGAAGCAGCACTCGACGAGGCCGAGGCGGCGGATGGCGTCCGCGTCGTGCTGGTCTGCGGCGAAGGCAAGGGCTTTTGCGCCGGCGGCGATGTCGAAGCATGGGCAGAAATGAGCGCTGTCGACTTCCAGGTGCAATGGGTGCGCCACGGCCACCGCGTCTTCGACCGGCTGGCGCGGCTGCGGCAGCCGACGATCGCCGTGCTTGCCGGCCATGCGCTGGGCGGTGGGCTGGAACTGGCAGCTGCATGCGACTTTCGCGTGGCAGAAACACAGGTGAAGCTGGGCTTCCCCGAGACCTCGATCGGCGTCGTTCCCGGCTGGTCCGGCACACAGCGCGCCGTGCGCCGGTTCGGTGCACAGGCGGTGCGGCGGATGGCGCTTGGCGGCGAGGTGTTTCTGGCAACCGATGCGATGGCGTTGGGGATTGTCGACCGGGCGGTCGAGACCGGCAAGGCGTTCGCGGACGCCAAGGCCTGGGCCGGCAAGATCGCCGAGCGCGGGCCGCTGGCAACCGAAGCCGCCAAGCTGATGATTGCCATCGCCGAAGGCGAAGAGAGTGCCGCCGCGACCGAAGCGCTGGCCAGCGGCTTCGTTGCGCTGACGAGCGATCTCAGGGCCGGCGTCGAGGCTTTCAAAGCCAAGCAGAAACCGGCGTTTTCAAGATCATAGGAACCTGAAACTCACATGAACGCGCCTCTTAACATCACCATGCCCGCCGAGGCAGCCGCAGCGCCGAAAAGCTACCGGCTGCTGATCGACGGCAAGTTCGTCGGCGCCCAGGACGGCCGCACGCTGGAGCGCAGCAGCCCCGGCCACGGCTTCACCGTTTCGCGCTATGCGCAAGCCGGCGCGGCGGACGTCGAGGCGGCGGTACAGGCCGCGCACAAGGCCTTCGAGACCGGCCCGTGGCCGCGCATGAAAGCCGCCGAGCGCGCCGCGATCCTGCTCAAGACGGCTGGCCTGATCCAGGCGCGACTGGACGAGATTGCCCGGCTCGACGCGCTGGAATCCGGCAAGCCGATTGCCCAGGCGCGCGGCGAGATCGGCGGCGCCATCGACATCTGGCGCTATGCTGCGGCACTCGCCCGCACGCTTCACGGCGAAAGCTACGCCAATCTCGGCGATGCCATGCTCGGTGTCGTGCTGCGCGAACCGATCGGCGTCGTCTCGATCATCACGCCGTGGAATTTCCCGTTCCTTATCGTCAGCCAGAAACTGCCCTTCGCGCTCGCCGCCGGCTGCACGGCGGTGGTCAAGCCGAGCGAGATGACCTCGGCCTCGACCTTCGTGCTCGGCGAGATCCTGATGCAGGCCGGCTTGCCCGATGGCGTCGTCAACATCCTTGCCGGGCTGGGCGCCGATGTCGGCGCACCGATGGTCAGCCATCCGCTGGTCGAAATGGTGTCGTTCACCGGCTCCACCCGCGTCGGCAAGATGACCATGGCGTCTGCCGCCAACTCGCTGAAGAAAGTCTCGATGGAGCTCGGCGGCAAGAACGGCCAGATCGTCTTTCCCGACGCCGACCTCGAGGCCGCCGCCGACGCGGCGGTATTCGGCGGCTTCTTCAATGCCGGCGAATGTTGCAATGCCGGCAGCCGGCTGATCGTCCATGAGGCGATCGCCGACGAGTTCCTCGGCGCCGTCAAAGCCCTCACCGCCAAGGTGGTTGTCGGCGACCCGCTCGACGACCGCACCAAGGTTGGCGCGATGATCTCCGCCGACCATGTGGCCAAGGTCACCGGCTACGTGACGGCAGCGGAAAACGACGGCAGCCGGATTTATACTGGCGGCAAGCAACTTGCTTCCAGCGCCGGCCAGTATCTCGACCCGACCATCATTCGCGACGTCACCGAAGACATGGCCATTGCGCGCGAGGAAGTGTTCGGTCCGGTGCTCTCGGTGCTGACTTTTGAATCGATTGAAAGGGCGTTGCACATCGCCAACAACACGCCCTATGGTCTGTCGGCGGGCGTGTGGAGCGCCAGCATCGATACCTGCATGTCGGCGGCGCGGAATGTGCGTTCGGGAACCGTTTGGGTGAACACGTTCATGGAGGGTTACCCCGAACTGCCTTTCGGCGGCTACAAGCAGTCCGGTTTGGGACGCGAACTCGGCAAGCGCGCCGTCGAGGATTATACCGAGGAAAAGACAATCCAGTTTCATCGCGGCCAGCGCACCGGATGGTGGGTCGGCTGAGTTGGGAAGAACCCGGTGGCCATCCGCCGGTCGTTGTAAGTTCAACAAGGGAGGAAGTACATGTTGCGCAAACTGCTTATCGGGACGGCACTCGCGTCGGGCGTTGCGTTCGCGGCCCATGCCGAGGACGTCAAGGAAGTCCAGATGCTGCATTGGTGGACGTCGGGCGGCGAAGCTGCCGCTCTGAACGTGCTCAAGCAGGATCTGGCCAAGGAAGGCTTTGCCTGGAAGGACGTGCCGGTGGCCGGCGGCGGCGGCGACGCCGCCATGACCGCGCTGAAGGCGATGGTGGCGGCCGGCAACTACCCGACCGCCTCGCAGATGCTTGGCTATACCGTGCTCGACTACGCCGCAGCCGGCGTCATGGGCGACCTGACCGAGACGGCGATAAAGGAAGGCTGGGACAAGTCCGTTCCCGCGGCCCTGCAGAAATTCTCGGTCTATGACGGCAAGTGGGTCGCGGCCCCGGTCAACGTCCACTCGGTCAACTGGCTGTGGATCAACAAGGCGGTGATGGACAAGATCGGCGGCACCGAGCCCAAGACCTTCGACGACTTCATCGCGCTGCTCGACAAAGCCAAGGCGGCGGGCGTCATCCCGCTCGCGCTGGGCGGCCAGAATTGGCAGGAAGCCACCATGTTCGACTCGGTCGTGCTGTCGACCGGCGGGCCCGAGTTCTACAAGAAGGCCTTCAACGACCTCGACGAGGAGTCGCTGAAGTCCGACACGATGAAGAAGTCGTTCGACAATCTCGCCAAGCTCGTCACCTATGTCGACCCGAACTTCTCGGGCCGGGACTGGAACCTCGCCACCGCCATGGTCATCAAGGGCGATGCGTTGGTGCAGGTGATGGGTGACTGGGCCAAGGGCGAATTCAACGCCGCCAAGAAGGTCCCCGGCACCGACTTCCTGTGCTACCGCTTCCCCGGCACCGATGGCAGCGTCGTCTACAACTCCGACATGTTCGGCATGTTCAACGTTCCGGAGGACCGCAAGGCCGCCCAGATCGCCTTGGCCACCGCCACTCTGTCGAAGAGCTTCCAGTCGGCCTTCAACGTCGTCAAGGGCTCTGTTCCGGCCCGCACCGACGTGCCGGACACCGATTTCGACGCTTGCGGCAAGAAGGGCATGGCCGATTTGAAGGCCGCCAATGAAGGCGGCACGCTGTTCGGTTCGCTGGCGCAAGGCTATGGCGCGCCTCCGGCGGTTGCCAACGCCTACAAGGATGTCGTCTCGAAGTTCGTGCACGGCCAGATCAAGACCTCGGACGAGGCCGTGACCCAACTGGTCAGCGCGATCGAAGACGCCAAGTAAGGCACCGCCGATGTGAATGATCTCCCCGGCGCAAGCCGGGGAGATTTCCCTGCGGCGAGGTTTTGCGGTTGCGCCGACCGGCACGCTTTCGTGCCGCAGAGCCCGCGACAGCCGAATTCCGGACCCGCCATACGGAATGGACAGATGAGTACAGTTGCTGAAACCAGTATCACGCTGACGCCGGAGCACGATGCCCGTCCGGGCGCCTCTGTGCGCTCGCGCCTTCAGGACGCGCTGCCGAAGCTCGTGCTAGCGCCAAGCTTTGCCGCCTCCGTCGTCTTCGTCTACGGCTTCATCCTGTGGACGATCTATCTGTCCTTCACCAACTCCAAGACCTTTCCCTCCTACGCCATCACCGGGCCACGCGCCTATCAGCGGCTATGGCGCTGGACCTTCGAAAGCGATCCGCCGTCCAGCTGGTACACGTCGATCACCAATATGGGGATTTTCGGCTTCCTCTATATTTCCATCTGCTTGGCACTCGGCCTGTTCCTGGCGATCCTGCTTGATCAGAAGATCCGCGGCGAAGGCATGTTGCGGCCGATCTATCTCTACCCCATGGCACTGTCCTTCATCGTCACCGGCGTTGCCTGGAAATGGTTTCTCGACCCCGGCCTCGGCCTCGAGCAGACGTTGCACCAGTGGGGCTGGACGAGCTTCCATTTCGACTGGATCAAGAACAAGGATTTCGTCATCTACACGGTGGTCATCGCCGGCGTCTGGCAGGCTTCGGGCTTTATCATGGCGATGTTCCTGGCCGGCCTGCGCGGGATCGACGGCGAGATCATGAAGGCGGCGCAGATCGACGGCGCCACCACCTTCCAGCTCTACCGCCGCATCGTCATTCCGCTGCTGCGGCCGATCTTCCTTTCGGCGTTGATCGTGCTCGCGCATCTCGCCATCAAGTCCTACGATCTGGTCGTCGCGCTGACCAGCGGCGGGCCGGGCGGCTCGGCTTGGCTGCCGTCGAACTTCATGTATGAGTACACCTTCAAGCGCAACGAAATGGCCGTCGGCTCGGCCAGCGCCGTGATCATGCTGATGACCATCACCGCGATCATCGTTCCCTATCTCTATTCCGAGCTCCGGGAGAAGCCGCGATGAGCGCCGTGGCCACTCCTGCTCGCCAGAACACTGGCGGTATCCGCGCCAGGACGGTCAACCGCATCGTCATCTACGGGCTGCTGGCGCTGTTCGCGCTGTTCTACCTGATGCCGCTATTCGTCATGCTGGTGACCTCGTTCAAGACCATGGACGAAATCCAGAACGGCAACATGCTGGCGCTGCCGCAAGCGCCGACTTTCGCACCCTGGATAAGGGCGTGGAGCGAGGTCTGCTCGGGTCTCACCTGCGTCGGCATGAAGGGTTATTTCTGGAACTCGATCAAGATGGTGGTTCCAGCGGTCGTCATCTCGACCCTGCTCGGCGCGCTCAACGGCTATGTGCTGACGAAGTGGCGCTTTCGCGGGGCGACGCTGGTGTTCGGGCTGATGCTGTTTGCCTGCTTCATCCCGTTCCAATCGGTTCTCTTGCCGATGGCAACGATCCTCGGCAGCTTCGGCCGGTTCGGCGTCAAACTGCAGAACGCGACCGGCCTCACCTTCGGCTTCGGCAATCCGACGGTGAACCTGGTGTTCGTCCACGTCGTCTACGGCATCGGCTTCACCACCCTGTTCTTCCGCAATTACTACGAAGCGTTTCCGAATGAATTGGTGAAGGCGGCGCAGATCGACGGCGCCAGCTTCTTCCAGATCTTCCGGCGCATCATGCTGCCCAACTCGCTGCCGATCATCGTGGTGACGGTGATCTACCAGTTCACCAATATCTGGAACGACTTCCTCTTTGCCTCCGCCTATGCCGGCTCCGGCGACGTGATGCCGATGACCGTGGCGCTGAACAACGTCGTCAACACCTCGACCGGCGTCGTCGAATACAACGTCAACATGGCGGCGGCGATGATCGCCGCGCTGCCGACGCTCCTCGTCTATGTGCTCGCCGGCCGCTATTTCGTGCGCGGCCTGATGGCCGGCGCCGTCAAAGGATAATCGCATGGCTTTTCTGGAAATTGACGGGTTGAAGAAGCGTTTCGGAGCGGTCGAGATCCTGAAAGGCATCGATCTCGACCTCGAAAAGGGCGGCTTTCTCGTGCTGGTCGGGCCCTCCGGTTGCGGCAAGTCCACGCTGCTCAACACCATTGCCGGCCTGGAGACCATCACCGAAGGCGAAATCCGCGTCGACGGACGCACGATCAACGATCTCCACCCCTCCAAGCGCGACATCGCGATGGTCTTCCAGAGCTACGCGCTCTATCCGAACATGACGGTCGCCGGCAATATCGCCTTCGGCATGGAGATGCGCGGCGTGCCGGCCGACGAGCGCCAGAAGGCCATCGACAAGGTGGCGAAGGTCCTGCAGATCGGCCATTTGCTGAAGCGCAAGCCAAGCCAGCTTTCCGGCGGCCAGCGCCAGCGCGTCGCCATGGGCCGGGCACTGGTGCGCGATCCAAAGCTGTTCCTGTTCGACGAGCCTTTGTCCAACCTCGACGCCAAGCTGCGCGTCGACATGCGCATCGAGATCAAGCGCCTGCACGCCACCACCGGCACCACCATCGTCTACGTCACGCACGACCAGATCGAGGCGATGACGCTGGCCACCAAGATCGCGGTGATGCGCGACGGCGAGGTGCAGCAGTTCGGTACGCCGGCCGAAATCTATAACAATCCGGTCAACCTGTTTGTTGCTGACTTCATGGGCTCGCCGGCGATGAACCTGATCCCGGCGACGATCGGCAGCAACGGCAGCGGCTTCTCCGTCGTCATGGAGCGCGAGGCGCGCCAGCCGATCTCGCTGCCGCTGGCCAATGCGCCGGCCGGCCTGTCGGCGTTCCAGGGAAAACCGATCATCTTCGGCGTCCGCCCGGAAGCACTGACCGATCCCGAAGGGGCCGAACGCAACGCCTCGAACATCGCCCGCGCCGACTGTCACATCGAGGTCATCGAGCCGGCCGGCTCGGATACGTTCGCGGTCACCAATCTCGGCGGCAAGGCGGTGGTGGCGCGGCTGCGCGCCGACGCCAACATCCAGCCCGGCACGGTCACGCCGCTCGCCTTCAACCTGACCAAGGCGGTGTTCTTCGATCCGGCGACCGAGAGACGCATCGTCTGACGGCCATGACAAATCCAGATATCGTCATCATCGGCTCCGGCATAGGCGGCGCCACGATCGCTTCCGGCCTTGCCGGCGGTGGCGCCTCGATCCTGATGCTGGAGCGCGGCGAACCGCTGCCGGCGACGCCGCATACACGCGACACCCGCGCCATCTTCGTCGATGGCCACTACCGGCCGAAGGAGATGTGGCTCGAGGCCGGGGGTGCCGCGTTCAACCCTGGCAATTACTACTATGTCGGCGGCAATTCGAAATTCTACGGCGCGGTGCTGATCCGCTACCGCAGGCAAGACTTTTCGGAGATGGAGCACTATGGCGGCATCTCGCCGGCCTGGCCGTTTTCCTATGAGGAATTCGAACCCTGGTATTCCAGGGCCGAGCAGCTTTTTCGCGTGCGTGGTGCGCTCGGCGAAGACCCGACCGAGCCGTTCCACTCGACGCCCTACCCTTTCGGCCCGGTACCCGACGAGCCGCCTATCGCGCGTGCGCGCGCCGAGTTGAAGAGCCTGGGCCTGCATCCGGCATCGCTGCCGCTCGGCGTCGACATCGAAGCCTGGCTGAAAGACGGCAGCACGCCGTGGGATGCGTTTCCCAACACCGGCGCCGGCAAGGTCGACGCGCAAACGGGGCCGCTGGCGTCGGCCCTTGCCGACCAGAACATCAAGCTCGAGACCGGCGCGCATGTCGAACATCTCGAAGCATCGCCGGACGCCAGGACGATCGCCGCCGTCCATTATCGACAGAACGGTACGCTGAAGAGCGTCGCGCCGAAGCTGGTCATCCTGTCGGCCGGCGCGGTCAATTCCGCCGCCATCCTGCTGCGTTCGCCTTCCCCCAACGGCAAAGGCGGCGGCAAAGGCCTGGCCAACCGCTCCGACCAGGTCGGCCGCAACTTCATGAACCACAATTCGAGCGCCATGCTGGCGATCGATCCGCGCCGCCGGAACAAATCCGTCTACCAGAAGACGCTGATGCTGAACGACTATTATCTGTCCGACGGCAAGGGCGGCAAGCCGCTCGGCAATGTCCAACTCCTCGGCAAGATCGACGGCAACATCCTCAAGGCCAATGTCAGGCGCGCGCCCAAATTCGCGCTCGATTTCATGGCCGGCCGCGCCGTCGACTGGTATCTGATGTGCGAGGACCTGCCCGATCCCGAGAGCCGCATCATGGTCGACGGCAAGGACATCGTCATGCAGTGGCGGCGCTCCAACATGGAGTCGCTCGACGGGCTGACCAAGGTGATGCGCGAGAATTTCCGCGCCTGCGGCTATCCGATCGTCCTGTCGCGGCCGTTCGACAAGCGCACGCCCTCGCACCAGTGCGGCACGGTGAAGATGGGCAATGACCCGGCGACCTCGCCGCTCGACCCATTCTGCCGCTCCTTCGACCACAGCAATTTGTTCGTCGTCGATGCCGGCTTCCTGCCGAATTCGGCCGCCGTCAATCCGGCGCTGTCGATCGCCGCACAGGCGCTGCGCGTCGCCGACCACATCCGCAAGACGGAGCTCGCAACATGAGCCGCCCGGCAGCGATCGTCACCGGCGGCGCGCGCGGCATCGGCCTTGCCTGCGCCGAGGCGCTGGCCAGCGCCGGCTTCGACATCCTCGTCGCCGACCTTGCCAACGAAGCCGCCGACGGGCTCGCCGCCGACATCACCGGGCGCGGCGCGAAGTTCGCCTATGTCAGCGGCGACATCGCCGACCTCGACGACCATGCAGCGCTGATCGATGCCGCGACAAGCGCCTTCGGCCGCATCGACTGCCTGGTCAACAATGCTGGCATCGGAACCGTCCTGCGCGGCGACCTGCTTGAACTCAAGCCGGAAAATTTCGACCGGGTGCTCAGCATCAATCTGCGCGGCACCGTATTCCTCAGCCAGGCCGTTGCCAAAGCGATGCTCGACCTGCCGAGCGATGGTGCGAGGTCGATCATCACCATCACTTCGGTCAGTGCCGCCATGGCCTCGCCGGAACGCTCCGATTACTGCATTTCCAAGGCCGGGCTTTCGATGTGGGTGAAGAACCTGGCGCTGCGGCTTGCCGCCGAAAACATCGCCGTGTTCGAAGTGCGGCCGGGCATCATCCGCACCGACATGACCGCGGGTGTCACCGCCAAATATGACGGATTGATCGACGGCGGCCTGGTGCCGGCAATGCGCTGGGGCGAGAGCAAGGATATCGGTGCCGCCGTGGCGGCGCTCGCCGGGGGCAAGCTCGGCTTTTCGACCGGCTCGGTCATCAATGTCGACGGCGCGCTGTCCGTGCCGAGGCTATGAACAGGTGACGCCATGATCGACTACATCCCATGACTGACTACATAATTGTCGGCGCCGGCCCGGCCGGCTGCGTACTCGCCAATCGGCTGAGCGAAGATCCGTCGCATCAGGTGCTGCTGCTCGAAGCCGGCGGCAAGGACTGGCATCCCTTGATCCACATGCCGGCCGGTTTTGCCAAGATGACCAAGGGCATCGCCGCCTGGGGCTGGTCGACGGTGCCGCAAAAGTACATGAACGATCGCGTCTTCCGGTACACGCAGGCCAAGGTGATCGGCGGCGGCTCTTCGATCAACGCCCAGATCTACACGCGCGGCAACGCACGCGACTACGATGCCTGGGAGAAGGAAGAAGGCCTTGCCGGTTGGGGCTATCGCGACGTGCTGCCCTATTTCAAGCGCGCCGAGAACAACCAGCGCTATGCCAACGATTTTCACGGCGACCAGGGCCCGCTCGGCGTATCGAACCCGATCGCGCCGCTGCCGATCTGCGAGGCCTATTTCCGTGCCGGACAAGAGATGGGCATTCCCTTTAATCCCGACTTCAACGGCGCCAGCCAGGAGGGCGTCGGCTACTACCAATTGACGCAGAAGGACGCAAAACGCTCCTCCGCCTCGGTCGCCTATCTCAGGCCGATCCGCGAGCGCAAGAATCTCACCATCAGGACCGGCGTTCTGGTGACACGCATCGTCGTCGACAAAGGCCGCGCTGTCGGCGTCGAGATCGTCGACAAGCCGGGCGGCCAGCCAACGATCCTGCACGCCGAACGCGAGGTGATCGTCTCGTCCGGCGCCATCGGCTCGCCGAAGCTTCTGATGCAGTCGGGCATCGGCCCGGCCGACCATCTGAAGGCGGTCGGCGTGACGCCGGTGCACGATTTGCCCGGCGTCGGCTCCAATCTGCAGGATCATCTCGACCTGTTCGTCATCGCCGAATGCACCGGCAACCACACCTATGACAACTACGCCAAGCTGCACTGGACGGCGTGGGCCGGCCTGCAGTATCTTCTCCTGAAGAAGGGCCCCGTGGCCTCCAGCCTGTTCGAGACCGGCGGGTTCTGGTACGCCGATCCGACCGCCGCCTCTCCCGATATCCAGCTGCATCTCGGCCTCGGCTCCGGCATCGAGGCCGGCGTCGAGAAGCTGAACAATCCGGGCGTGACACTGAACTCGGCCTTCCTGCCACCGCGCTCGCGCGGCACGGTGCGGCTGAACAGTGCCGACCCGGCCGACCGCCCGCTGATCGATCCGAACTATTGGTCCGATCCCTATGACCGCGACATGTCGATCAAGGGGCTGAGGCTGGCGCGCGAGATCATGCGGCAGAAGGCGCTGCAGCCCTACGTGCTGCGCGAGGTACTACCGGGACCCGACCTGCAGACCGGCGACGAACTGTTCGACTACGCCTGCCGCAGTTCCAAGACCGACCACCACCCGGTCGGCACCTGCCGCATGGGCCACGATGCGATGAGCGTGGTAACGCCCGATCTCAAGCTGCGCGGCATCGAGGGCCTGCGCGTCTGCGACGCCTCGGTGATGCCGCGCATCCCCTCCTCCAACACCAACGCGCCGACGA
Organism: Mesorhizobium sp. M0983; assembly: GCF_040318975.1. Classification (NCBI taxonomy): domain Bacteria; kingdom Pseudomonadati; phylum Pseudomonadota; class Alphaproteobacteria; order Hyphomicrobiales; family Phyllobacteriaceae; genus Mesorhizobium; species Mesorhizobium sp. M0983. The sequence continues at coordinate 534,906 of NZ_JAMYNH010000002.1, forward strand.
TCATGGTAGGCGAAAAGGGCGCCGATCTGATCCTTGGCCGGGAGCCGCTGCCGCCGGCGGTGTTTTCCACCAACCGAGCGGCATGAGGGACAAAGAATGATCAGGCACTGTGTTTTCGTCAGATTCCGCAACGATGTCGCCATCGCCGAGCGCGCGGCAATCCATGGCGATCTCGAAGCGTTGCGGCCGGTGATCGACGGCATGGGCAAGGTCGAGTTCAGCGCCAACACCAGCCCAGAACCCTTCGCCCGCGGCTTCACGCACGGCTTCACCATCGACTTTCGCGATGCGGCGGCACGCGATGCCTATCTGGAGCATGAAGCGCACCAGCGAGCCGGCGCGAGACTGGTCGCGGCGCTCGAAGGTGGCACGGACGGGCTGATAGTGTGCGACCTGGAGATCGCGTGACTATCCCAGTCTCAGCGCAACGACGCCGGCGACGATGCTAAGCACCGCAGCACCTCGCCATGCCGTCATCTTCTCGCCGAGCGCGAACACCGAGATCATCATGGCGAACAGGATCGATGTTTCGCGCAGCGACGCCACCGAGGCGATCGGCGCCTTGGTCATCGCCCACATCACGATCCAGTAGGCGCCGCCGCTGAGCACGCCGGTATAGATTCCCGCCTTCCAGTCGCGCGCCAGCACCGGCAGCGCCCGTGGGCCGCGAAAGACGACGCACAGCACCAGCGCCCACAGCGCGTCGCAGACGAACAGCCAGGCCGCATAACTCGACGCGGTGGCGGCGAGCCGCGCGCCGCTGCCGTCCGACAGCGTATAGCTGGCGATGAAGATCGATGTGCCCAGCGCGAAGCCGACGGCGCGCAGGTTCAACTTCTCCAGATGCGCGCCGCCGCGAAACGACAGCACCAGCGTGCCCGCCGACAACAAGACGATGCCGACGATAGCGAGCGGCGCCGGCATCTCGGCCACAACCACAATGCCCCCCAAAGCAGCCAATAGCGGCGCGGTGCCGCGCGCCAGCGGATAGGTCTGGGCGAAATCGCCGGCCTTGTAGGCACCGATCAGGAACGTCCTGTAGCCCATGTGGAAGACAACCGAGGCGAGGATGTATGGCCACACTTCCGGCTTCGGCACCTCGACGAAAGGCAACGTCACCAGCGCGGCGGCACCCATGCCGGCCGTCATCAGCGTAATCGACAGGAAACGGTCGAGATGGACCTTGACCAGCGCGTTCCAGATCGCATGCATGGCCGCAGCGGCAAGCACCGCGAAAAAGACAAACAGGCTCATCGGCGGCTCATCCGCCGCCGATCCCGGTGGCTACCGGCGCTTCCATGTCGATATCGACCCAGAGCGGAAAATGATCGGAGGCGATTTGGCCGACATCGGCACTGACCGAACGCACGCGCCCGGCAAACATGCCGCCGACGAAGCAATGGTCGAGCCGGCGCTTTGCTACTCTGCCGTCGATGGTCTTCACATGGGTATGGAAATCCGTTGTCGGTTCCATGGCGACGGCGGCGGCATCGACAAAACCGTCGAGATAGGCGGCACCGCGATGATAGGGCGCGCTGCCGGCGATGCGGCGGTACTCGGCGCTGCCCGGCTCCATGTTGAAGTCGCCCATCCAGATCGCCGCCAGCGGGCTTTCCGGCTCCTGTTCGCCATTGCTCCAGTTGCGCGCCGGCTCATCGTCGGCACCGCTCCATGGCCCGCCCTCGGACGGCGCCCGGTGATGCTCGGCGAGCAGGTATTCGATCTGCTCCAGCCGCTCCTCGGCGGCAATATGTGCCAGATGCAGCGACAGCACCCGCACCGGGCCGGCAGGGGTGCGGATCATGCACTCGAGTGCGGCATTGCGGGTGTTGAGCGGCCGCAGCGTGCGCCTGAGCGGCAGCGTGTGCAGCCGCGACCAGGCGATCGGCAGCTTCGACAGAAGCATGGTGCCGAATTGCCGCCGCCGGTTGACGATGCGGCCTTCACGCCGTCGGCTGGCATCCATGTCGAAGGCCGGGCCATAGACCCAATGGTAGTCGGGCAGCAATTGCGAAAGAAGTTCCGGCTGGTCGTCCTCGTTGCTGCGCAACCAGTGCCGCTCCACTTCCTGTAAGGCGATGATGTCGGCGCCGGCAACGACCTTGGCGCAGCGCGCCAGATCGTAGCGGCCATCGCTGCCGAAGCCGTACTGGATGTTGTAGCTGACCAGCTTCATTGCTTATCCGGCTCAGTTTCCTGCTGGCAGTAGCCGTTCGCTGACGGCCTTGCAATGTGCAGCCGGGCGGAGGGAGCTTGGGCCAGATGCTAATGCTTGTCGCCCAAAAGTGCGCAGCGGTTTTGGGATAACGACATGCATAGAGACAAAAACTTAAAGCGCGTCGCAAGAGGCTGTCCAAACGCGACGCGCTTTAAGTGGTCAGCGGCTGGAACCGACCGGGCGGGGATGCTGCCAGTTCCGACCAGTCGATTTCTTCCTCAAGGCGGTGGTAGGCTTCGTCGCCGATCGTTCCGTCGATGCGCAAACGCTCCAGCGCATCGCGCTGGCTCTTGATGGCATAAAGACGCAATCTGTCATACTCGGTCGCGGCCTGGGCATCCTCCGGGTTTTCGGCGATGGCGCGCTGCGCCGCATATTGCTCTCGCACCGCCCCTGCCGCACTCGATGTCTTGCCGCTCAGCACGTCCAGCGCCGCCTGCATGATGGCGACGCGCGCCTGCGCGACCTCCCGGTCGACGGTCTGGTCGGGGTCGAAATTGAGCAGAAGCAGCAACGGCTTCAGGCTGACGCCTTGCAGCACCAGCGTGCCGAGCACGACAGTGAAAGCGGCGAGCACGATCGGGTCGCGGCCGGGAAAATCGGCCGGCAAGGCGAAGGCTGCCGCAAGCGTCACCAGGCCGCGCATGCCGCACCAGCCGATGAGCACGCCGCCGCGAAATGTCGGAGCGTCTCTCCGCCTGTCCTCATCGCCCAGACGTGCCAGCCTTCTGAGAATCGCGCCACAGCCCAGCACCCAGACCAGCCGCGAGACGATGACGACAGCCAGCACGGCTGCGGCGAAGATGAATGCTTCGACCTGCCCCTGCTCAGCAAGGCGGCCGACGATCAACCGTGCCTGAAGTCCCATCAGAACGAAGGCCAAGACATTGAGCACGAACACCGCCGTCTCCCAGACCGAGTAGGAACTGACACGATTCCTTGCCGGCATGCGGCGCGGCGACGTACGTGCGATCGTCATGGCATAGACGACGATCGTGATGATGGCGGAAAGCCCTATCCTGTCGGCCAGGATCCAGACGCCGAACGTTGAGGCGAATTGCACCACGGTGCCGCTCGCCGGGTCGTCGATGCGGCCGAGTATCGCGAGAGACAACCGGCCGAGCACATAGCCTGCGGCAAGGCTGCCAACCGTCGACAGCAGGATCATTGGTACGGCACTGCTGAACAGGATGGAGCCGGCGGCTGCGGAAACCGACATCCTGTAGATCAACAGCGCCGTGGCGTCGTTGAGCAGGCTCTCGCCTTCCAGGATGGCGGTGATGCGGTGCGGCACCTTGAACTGCCCGAGCACGGCACTCGCCGCGACCGCGTCCGGCGGCGCCACGATGGCGCCAAGGGCGATGGCCGCAGCGATCGGCAGGCCCGCCATTTTCCAGCCGACCAGCGCAACAGTCACGGTGGTGAAGACGACGGCGCCGAGCGCCAGCAACGCAAGCGGAAGCCTGTATCGGTTGAGGTCGCGCAGCGATGTGTCATAGGCAGCATCCAGAAGCACGGGCGCGATGAACAGGGCAAGCGCCAGTTCCGGGTCGATCTCGATCGTCGGCGCGCCAGGCAGGAAGGCAATCCCCGCCCCGACCAGTGCCAGCAGCGAGGGATAAGGAACCTGCAAGCGTCGCGACAGCCCCGTCAGCGCGACGGCTATCAACAGCAGAACAAGGGTCAGTTCGAAAAGCGCCATGCCCTATCGTAGCGGTGAAGCAGGATTATTGGCAGTGGCAAAGTCGCGCCGTATCGAGGCTGTCCCACAGCTTTTCAGCGCCTATTATGCGTCTGTGGCGCAGCCCGGAAATCGGCCGCGCTGACCTCGCTAGGCGCCCGTCCTTAATGCAGCACCAGCATGTCGCCCGACGAGAAGGAAATCTCGGCCTTTTCGCCAACGGCCGGCGGCGGCGTGGCCGGGCTGTTGAACGTGTCGAGCGAGACCGTGCTGCCGCCGATGCCGACGCGCACCCGGATGACCGAGCCGAGGAAATGCACCTCCGCGATCTCGCCCGAAAGGCTGGAATCGCGGCCGGGATGGCGGCCTAGCGAAATCGCCTCGGGCCGCAGCGCCAACGACAGCGTGTCACCCGACTTCGAACCGTTGAGCTTGCCCTTGAGCGAGACCTCTTGCGAGTTGACGCGCACCTTGCCCGAAGCCGCGTCGGTGACCGTGCCTTCCAGCACGTTCAGCGTGCCGACGAAATTGGCGACGAATTTGGTTGCCGGCCGGTTGTAGATCTCGAACGGCGTGCCGACTTGCTCGGCCTTGCCGCCATACATCACAGCGATGCGGTCGGAAATCGACAGCGCCTCTTCCTGGTCGTGGGTGACGAAGATGGTGGTGATGCCGAGCTTCTTCTGGATCGAGCGGATTTCCTCGCGCAGCGACACGCGCACCTTGGCATCGAGCGCCGACAACGGCTCGTCGAGCAGCAGGAGCTTCGGCTTCGGCGCGATGGCCCGCGCCAGCGCGATACGCTGCTGCTGGCCACCGGAGAGCTGATAGGGATAGCGATCGCCCATCTGCGGCAGCTTGATGAGGTCGAGCATCTCGGCAACGCGCCTGTCGGCATCGGGCTTGGGCATGCCCGCGACCTTCAGCCCGAAGCCGATGTTCTGCGCCACGGTCAGATTCGGAAACAGCGCGTAAGCCTGGAACACCATGCCGACATTGCGCTGGTTGGGCTTGAGCCTTGTGATGTCCTTGCCGGCCACCACGATCTTGCCGGCGCTCGGCTCCTCGAAGCCGGCGACCATGCGCAGCACCGTCGTCTTGCCGCAGCCCGATGGCCCGAGGAAGGAGACGAATTCGCCCGGCTCGACGTCGAGGTTGAAATCCTGCACCACGGTGGTGGCGCCGAAGGATTTTTGCACCTGCTGTATTGAGAGGAATGGCTCGGCCATGACTTTTTCTTTCGATCAGTTCGGGCGGTTTGCCGATTTCGGCGCGAAGCGCGACAGGATCTGGATCAGCGACATGCAGCCCCAGGTGATGGCGAACGAAATGATCGCCAGTGCCGACGGCTCATAGGCACTGTTGGCGCCGATGTTCTGCAAATAGGGGCCGAAGGCTGGGCGATTCAACAGCGAGGCCATGGTGAACTCGCCGATGACGATGGCAAAACTCAGGAACGCGCCGGATAAGACGGCGATCAGTACGTTCGGCAGGATGATGCGGGCGATGATGGTGGTCCAGCCGGCGCCGAGGATTTGTGCGGCTTCGGTGAGCGTTCTGACGTCGATGGTCCTGAGACCGGTATCGACCGCCCGGTACATATAAGGCAGCGCCAGCACTGCATAGCCGATGACCAGCAGAACATCGGTGCCGCGCGCTGTCGCCAGGAAAGGCAGCGTTGAATTCGAACCGAACATTCTGATGTAGCCGAAGACGATGACGATAGCGGGAATAACCAGCGGCAGCAGAGTGATGAACTCTACGAGCGGCCGCAGATTCGGTAGCCGCAGCCGAATCCAGTAGGCCGTCGGGACAACGAGGAGCACGCCTAAAAGAATGGTGAAAACCGCCACAACGACGGAGTAGGTAAATGTCGTCTGGAAATTCGGATCTTCGAAGACTGAGCGGTAGGCGTCAAAGGAGTATTCCCCGCGCCGCTTACGCAAGGAGAATTCAAAGGTCGCCAAAAGCGGCAGGACAAAATAGGCGGTTCCCACGCCAAAAACGAGCCAAGCCCAAAAGCGGCTGCCTTGCTTCATTTCAGCCACCGCTCGGCTCGCCGTTGGAACAAGATATAGAAGAGGTTGGCCAAGCCGGTGATGACTATCATGCCGAATGCAAGCGCGTAGCCTAGATTCGGATTGTAAAGCACGTCGCCGCGAATCTGCGCGAACAGCTGGATGGGCACGATGTTGAGTGACGGCCCCGTCAGTGCATAGGCTGTTGCGACCGCCCCGAACGCGTTGGCAAAGAGGAGGACCGTCGTACCGAGAAAACTCGGCCATAAGACCGGGATGACCACCATGCGCCAATATTGCCAATTGCTTGCGCCGAGCGTGGCGGCAGCTTCACCCCATTCCTTCTTCAGCCCATCGACCGCCGGCGTGATGATGACAATCATCAATGGAATCTGGAAATAAAGGTAGGTGAGGATTAGGCCCCAAAACGAAAAGATACTGAAGCCGAGCGAATAGATGTTGATGCCGAAAATGTCTCGCAACAGGATTGTCGCCACTCCGAGCCGACCTAGCGTCGCGATGAACGAGAATGCCAGCGGCACGCCGGCGAAATTCGAGGCGACGCCCGAGAAGGTCAAGGTCGCCGAGCGTAACCACGACGGCAAACCTCCGCGAACGACTGCCACGGCCATTGCCAGGCCGATCAAGGCGCCAAGGATCGCAGAAACAAAGCTGATCTGAATGGATACCCAATAGGCCGCCGCGAGCTTGGGTTGCGACAACGCTATGATGTTATCGAGCGTATAGTCGCCAGCTGCATTTTTGAACGCGCCCGCGACCAGCCCTACCGTGGGCAAGATCAGAAAGAGCAGCGCGAAAATGAAGAACGGAGTTACGCCTAACCAATGCAGTGGCAGCCGAAGGCGGCTGATCTCCGGCGCGCCAGGACTGACGCTGGCTGTCTGGGACATTGTGGAATCTGCCATGGAGTTCCCGAAGTTGGCATAGGGCGCCGGGCGGCGAACCGCCCAGCGCCCTATGAATTACTTCACGACGGCGCCAACGATGGCATCCCAGTTCGTGCTGATTTCCTTCTTGGCAGCGTTCTGTTCGTCCAAAGTAGGGAAGACCGCGTTTTCATAGTTCTCGGCGGCCGGCAGCTTGTCCAGCATCTCCTTCGGGATCACGCCCTTCTTGGCGAGATCGTTGAAGCGGATCGGGTGGCAGTAGCCCTTCAGCCAACCGAGCTGGCCTTCGTCCGAATAGAGATACTCCATCCACAACTTGGCGGCATTCGGGTGCGGCGCATAGGCACTGATCGCCTGAACGTAGACGCCTGCGACCACCGCTCCCTTTGGCACGACGATTTCAATTTCCGGATTGCCGGCCATCTTGTCGCGCATGGCAAGCAGGTTGTAGTCCCAGTTCATCACGATCGGCGTCGTGCCCTGGGCGACAGCTGCCGCTTCAGCGTCGACCGGCACGAAGTTGCCGGCATCGTTGAGCTGCTTGAAGAATTGCAGACCCTTGGCGGCGGCGTCCTGGCCGCCGGTACCACCAGCCGCGAGGCCCGAGGCGTAGACCGACATGACGGCGTTGTTCGACGTGCGCGGGTCACCGGCGAGCGCCACCGAGTTGGCATATTCCGGCTTCTGCAGGTCAGCCCAGTCCTGTGGCGCGTTCTGCACGACGGCTTTGTTCACGCCGAAGGCGAGCACGCCGTAGTAGTCGCCGGTCCAGAAGCCATCGGCATCCTTGGCGCTGTCAGGGATCGTATCCCAGGTCGACACCTTGTAGGGTTGGATCAGGTTATCTGCCTTGGCGGACGGGCCGAAAGACAGGCCGACGTCGATGACATCAGGCGCCTGCGGGCCTTTATTGTCCTTGTTGGCCTTGATCGCCTCGATCTCGTCGCCGGAGCCGGCATCGGGATTGAGTTCGTTGACGGTGATCCCCGGATATTTTGCCTTGAAGCCGGCGATGACGTCGCCATAGCCGCACCAGCTGTGCGGCAGCGCGATCGTGGTGAGCTGGCCTTCCGCCTTGGCTGCGGCGACCAGTTCATCCATGGACTGGGCCGACGAGATGGCAGAGGTCGCCATCAGGGCGACGGCCGAAAGGGAAAGCAGTTTTCCCGTGAATTTGAACATGTGTTCTCTCCGTTGAACTGACGCCGTTGGACGCCTGCGATGCGGTATCGTTTTCGTGTGACAGCCAGATGAAAGCTTTGTGAAAGCGATGCCCTGCAGTACGAAAAAGTAAACTCTTTTTAACCGGCTGTAGCAATCGCTACGCCGTTATTTTTCCGGCTAACTAGTTTCGGCCTTGCCTTTCATCCTTTCCCCCTTTCTTCGCCTCGTTTTTCCCAATTGGATTTGCAATGCTGAAGTTGCCTCAGACGGCGCCGGCGATGGCGTTTTCCAGCAGCGTCAGCGCCGCCTTCTTGGTCAGCTTGACCGGGTTGCCGCCGGCGGTCGGATCGACCACCGCCATGTCGGCGATCAGGCCCTTGCGCTTCTTGTCCATGTCGAGCCCCTTGATCAGGCCGGGCAGCGCGTGCGGCACCTTGAGCTCCTTGCGCAGCTTGACGATCGCCTTGGCAAAGCCGTTGAAGCCGCCCTTGATGCCGCAATAGGCGGCGAGCCGGGCGATGCGCGGCTCGATCGCCTCGCGGTTGAAGGCCAGCACATAGGGCATGAACACGGCGTTGGTCATGCCGTGGTGGGTGTCGTAAAGCGCGCCGATCGGATGCGACAGCGAATGAATGGCGCCAAGCCCTTTCTGGAAGGCGGCGGCCCCCATGGCGGCGGCACTCATCATATTGGCGCGGGCAACCAGATCCTTACCATTGGCATAGGCTTTCGGCAGGTTTTCGAAGACCAGCCTGATGCCTTCCACGGCGATGCCGTCGGCCATCGGGTGATAGCCCGGCGCGCAATAGGCTTCGAGGCAGTGGGCGAGCGCATCCATGCCGGTGCCGGCGGTGATGAAGCCCGGCATGCCGACCGACAGCTCCGGATCGGCGATGACGATCGCCGGCAAAAGCTTCGGATGGAAGATGACCTTCTTGGTGTGGGTCGCTTCATTGGTGATGACGCCGGCGCGGCCGACCTCCGAACCGGTGCCGGCCGTGGTCGGCACGGCGATGATCGGCGCGATCGCATCGGCATCGGCGCGCGTCCACCAGTCGCCGACATCCTCGAAATCCCAGACCGGTCGCGTCTGCCCTGCCTGGAAGGCGATCAGCTTGCCGAGGTCGAGCGCCGAGCCGCCGCCAAAGGCGATGACGCCGTCATGCTTGCCCTTCTTGAACACGGCGATGCCGGCGGTCAGGTTGGAATCGACCGGGTTCGGCTTGACCTCGGAAAACACGCCATACGGCACCTTGGCGTCGTCGAGGATCTTCAGCGTCGAGGCCACCACCGGCAGCTTGGCCAGTCCCGGGTCGGTGACGAACAGCGGCCGCTTGATGCCGGTCGCCGCCAGCACCTCCGGCAGTTCCTTGATGCGTCCGGCGCCGAAGCGGACGGTCGTAGGGTAATTCCATTTAGAAACGAGTTTTGTCATTTCGACCTTCTGACTGCTTTCATGCTCTCGGATGTCGTTAATTCACAAAGGTATTGGCCACACGGTCTGACCGCATCATATACGGAATCCAGATGGCTGCGGCCCAGACCGAACGGTAAATGTCGCGCATCGTTTCTTTATCGAACGCATCGTCCAGCGATGGAAAGCTGTCGGGAAAAGCCAGATACCCGGCCCATGAATCGAGAACGGAATATATCGGCATCGCGAATGCCCAAATCATGTACCAGCCGGGGAATATCTGCCAGCGCTTGAACATGAAGAACAATAATAGGGCCGGGGCTGTAAGGTTTAGTATGCCGGATATCACCAATTCGGCAACAATCAGCACACCTTGGGACAAACTGAAGGCCTGCCAGTTCTGTAACATGCCGAGATAGTCGGTATTGTGCAATTGTACCAACCCTAGTATCGGGGTGAGCATCAACCCGAGCATCGGCAGGACAAGCCAGCCGCCGATACCCTCGGGACCTTCACGATCCGGCAGCGCCGATTGTTGCGTATCCGCCATTACTCCCTCTCAACAGCGATCGTTGGCTTGCCGATCGCCACCTTAGATCACCTCGCGCAGATGGTATGATTTCGGCCTGGTCAGATTGTCGTAGCCGATGGCCGACAGTGCCGCACCCTTGCCGGTGTCCTTGACGCCGGTCCAGACCAGCGCCGGATCGAGATAGTCGCAGCGGTTCATGAACACGGTGCCGGTCTCGACGCGGTCGCCGATCGCCGCCGCATGGTCCGTGTCGCGCGTCCAGATCGAGGCCGTCAGCCCATAGGGGCTGTCGTTCATCAGCGCGATCGCCTCCTCATCGTTGCGCACCTTCATGATACCGACGATCGGGCCAAAGCTTTCCTCGCGCATCACGCTCATCTGGTGGTCGACCTGGGTAAGCACTTCCGGCGCCAGATAGGGCGAGCCTTGCCTGTCGTTAGCCACCTTCATGTCGATGTGCGCCTTGGCGCCCTTGCGTAGCGCCTCCGCCTTTTGCTCGCGGATCAGGTCGGCGAAGCGCGCCTGCGCCATCGGCCCCATGGTGGTCGCCTGGTCGAGTGGATTGCCGACGACGTAGTTCCTGGTCTCGGCGATGAAGCCTTCGACGAATTCGTCGTAGACCTTCTCGTGGACATAGACGCGCTCGATGCCGCAGCAGCACTGGCCGGAATTGAAGAAGGCGCCGTCGACCAGATTGGCAACGGCATGGTCCATCTTGGCGTCCGGCAGCACATAGGCCGGATCCTTGCCGCCAAGCTCGAGGCCGAGCGTCATGAAGGTGCCCGCCGCCGCCTTTTCGATGGCGCGGCCGCCGGCGACCGAGCCGGTAAAGTTGACATGGTCGATCTTGCCGGAGCCGAGCAGCCTTTCGGTCTGCGCATGGTTCAGAACGAGGTTCTGGAACAGGCCCTTGGGCAGGCCGGCTCTGTCGAACGCCTGCTGAAACCGTTCGCCGACCAACAATGTCTGTGCCGCGTGCTTGAGGATGACGGCGCTGCCCGCCATCAGCGCCGGCACGATCGTGTTGACGGCAGTGAGATAGGGATAGTTCCACGGCGCGATCACCATGACCACGCCGAGCGGCACCTTCTTCACATAGCGGCGAAAGCCGTCCTTCGGGTTGGAGGCCATGACCGGCTTCAGTGCCGCCTCGGCGATCTCGACCATGTAGCTGACGCGTTCCCTGACGCCGCCGAACTCACCGCCATAGCGCACCGGCCGGCCCATCTGCCAGGCGATCTCCGGCACGATCTCGTCGCTCATGGCGACCAGCGCTTCCAGCATGGCAAGCATGTACTTGCCGCGCTCGACGACCGGCGTCTGCGCCCACTTCTCCTGCGCCGCCTTGGCGCGCTCGACCGCGGCACCGATCGCCTGGTCCGTGGCCAGAGGCCGTTCGGCATAGATCGAACCGTCGATGGGGGATTTTATCTTGACCGTTTCGGTCATGCCTTGGGTCCTCGCATTCTACAATAATTCTCGTTGGTCACGCCGCTCTGGAAGGGACGAAACACCGGCGTTGGCCCCGTTCTTCACAGCGAGCGGGTAAAGGTGAGGGACGGGCGGCGCCGACATTGCCAGGTCATTTAATACCGCTCGAACCCCCTGTGCAGTTCCCAGTCCGTAATCCGGCGGTCGTATTCGAACTGTTCCCAGTGTGCCGTGTGGACGTAGTGTTCCAGCACATCGTCGCCGAGTGCCTGCCTCAGCATCTTCGATTCCACCAGCGTCGCGGTAGCGTCGCGCAATGTCTTTGGAATTTCAGGCAACTGCGAGGCCTGGTAGGCGTCGCCGACGAAGGGCTTCTGCAGTTCAAGCTTTTCATCGATGCCGGCAAGCCCGGCCGCGATCAGCGCGGCGAAAGCCAGATAGGGGTTCAAATCGGCACCGCCGATGCGGCATTCCATGCGGATGCCCTTGGTGCCCTCGCCGCAAAGACGGAAACCGGCGGTGCGGTTGTCCTCGCTCCACATGATCTTGGTCGGCGCAAAGGTGCCGGCCTGGAAGCGCTTGTAGGAGTTGATGTAGGGCGCCAGGAACCAGGTGAATTCCTTGGCATATTTGAGCTGGCCGGCTGCCCATTGCTGGCCGAGCGTCGACAGCGTCCACTCGGCATTTTTGTCGTAGAACAACGGCGTCTTGCCGTCGGCGCTCCACAGCGAATTGTGGATGTGGCTGGAATTGCCGGCGAGCCCGTAATTGTACTTGGCCATGAACGAGATCGCCTTGCCTTCGGACTCGGCGATTTCCTTGGCGCCGTTCTTCAGGATGACGTGGCGGTCGGCCATGTCGAGCGCTTCAGCATAGCGAACATTGATCTCTTCCTGGCCGGGACCCCACTCGCCCTTGGAATTCTCGATCGGAATGCCAGCCGCCTCCATTTCGTTGCGCAGCCGGCGCATGACGCCTTCTTCCTTGGTGGTGATGCCGATCTGGTAGTCGCCGATGTAGGGCGATGCCGTCTCGAGGCCCTGCCAGTGCTTCCTGCGGGCGGAATCGTAGGTCTCGCTGAACAGGTAGAATTCGAGCTCGGACGCGAAATAGCCGATATAGCCGCGCTCCTGCAGCCGCTTGACCTGCTTCTTCAGCATGGCGCGCGGCGAATGCGCCAGGTCGTCATGGGTGTGGTGGTCGAGCACGTCGCAGATCACCAGCGCCGTCTTCTCCAGCCACGGAATGCGCCGCAGCGTCGCAAGGTCCGGCTTCATGACGAAATCGCCATAACCCTTCGACCAGCTCGCCGCCTTGTAGCCGGGCACCGGTTCCATATCGATATCGGCGGCCAGCAGGTAGTTGCAACCATGCGTCTCGTCATGCGCGGAATCGACGAAGTACCGGGCCAGGAACCGCTTTCCCACAAGCCGCCCCTGCATGTCGACGATGCAGGCCAGCACGGTGTCGACCTCACCGCTGGAAACCGCTTGCTTCAACTGATCGAACGAGAAATTTCCGGCCATTCTTACGGCACTCCAGCGCTTGTCGTTTTGAAAAGGGAATGAAACCATGGCCGGCGCGATGCCGGCCATGGTCATGAGAGAGCGTCAGGCGCCGGCTTCGCCGACAGCTATCTCGGCTGCCTTGATCGCCGCCTGGCGCTTCGCGATCTGGTCGCCGATGGGCGGACCCTGGAAGCGGCGGTTCTCGAAACCGAACCAAAGCACCGCAGTCAGTACAATGAAGCCCAGGGTGATATAGAGCACTTTGTCGTTCGGCGGCTGGATGGCGATGTAGAAGATGATCGCCATGCCGATGACCGACAGGATGCAAAACAGCTTGAACAGGCCGGCACCGAGATTCCATGGGCCGGGATTCGGCCATTTCGCCGTTCCGAAAGCCATCATGCCGAGCGCGATCGGAATGGTGAAGGACAGGAACAGGAACACCAGCGTCGAATTGACGACGATGGTGTAGATGTTGGTGCCGCCGATCGAAATGAACTGGGCAAGAAAGACATAGATGATCTCGAGGATCGCAGCTGTCCAGATGGCATTGACCGGCGTGCGCCAGGTTGGGCTGACTTTGGCGAGCCCGGCCGAACCGACCGGCATGCCGCCGTCGCGAGAGAAGGCAAACAGCATGCGCGAGGCCGAGGTCACCGTAGCGAGGCCGCAGAGGAACTGCGAGATCAGGATGGCCAGATAGAGCAGTGTCTTTAACCATCCTGGCAAGATCGCGTTCATGGTTTCGAAGAACACGGCCCACCCTTGCTTGGCGCCTGCCGCCATATCCGGAATTGCCAGCACGATCGCGCACAGCATCACCCAGCCGATCAGCGACGACCAGAGCACGGATGAAACGATTGCCCGCGGAACCGAGTGCGCCGCCCTCAACGTTTCTTCCGAGGTATGCGCCGACGCATCATAGCCAGTAATGGTGTAAACCGGCAGCAGCAGGCAGAGCAGGAAGAGATACGTCATGGAATCGGACTGCGGGAAAACACCGCCGCCCGCATCGCCCGAATAGTTCGTGAACGTCCACAACCGGGTGATGTCGATCGCTGGAGCAAACACCAGGCAGGCGACGATCAGCACCGCCGTCGCTCCGAGAATCAGGAAGCCGGACGCATCCGTCAGCATGGCGGTCAGCTTGATGCCGAAATGGTTGAACAGCGCCTGAAGGACCGTGATAATGGCAACAAAACCAACGACTTGAGCCGGAGACGCAACACCGTCGGTGGTAAGCCCTGCGCCGAAGGTCCCGTAGAAAAACAAAGACGTTCCGATGTTGATCGCGCCGAGCACGGTGATCAGGCCGAGCAAATTGAGCCATGCGGTAAGCCAGCCAGTGAAACGGTTCCCCAGAATGGATGCCCAGTGATAGAGGCCGCCGGCGGTCGGAAATGCCGAGGCGATCTGGGCCATGGCGAGCGCGAAAAATCCCGAAACCATGCACCCGACGATCCAGCCGATACCAGCGCCGGCGCCACCGATGGACGATGTCGCCTGCGCGAAGGAATTGATGCCGCCTGAGAGGATGCAGATGATCGAGAACGAGATCGCGAAATTCGAGAAGCGGCTCATGCTTCGCGACAGTTCCTGAGCATAGCCCATTCCGTGGAGAACTTTCAGGTCCTCCTTCTTGTCACCTTCGCTGTAACCCGGTGCTACCATTTTGAAGTCCCCTTTTGGTTTCTTAGCTGGCCGATTGAACTGACTTTCCGACTGCGCTTGGTCTGGAGGCCTTGGCCGCTTCGGGCTCCAGATTGAGAAAAATACCCGTGAGCAGATCCGCCCATTTCCGCTGCCCGGCTGCGCCGGAGATCTCGTCGTTGCGGATTTCGATCATTGCGCAGGGCAGCCCGCGCGAGCGGGCATGGCGTTCCAGCGTGAAATAGACGCGGTCGGCCGGCGAATAGGGTTCGTTGACGCCGACGGTGACGCCGGCGACCCGCTGCAGCGCCGCGATCAGCGGCGCCGCCAGCCGGCGGTCCTCGTCGTGGATAACGCCGATATGCCAGGGCCGGCTGCTGCCCTTGTAGACCGGGGTGAAAGAATGGACCGAGACCAGCCGCGTCTCCCGTCCGGCCGCCAGGCGCTCGTCGATGATCGTCGCGATCCGGTCGTGGAACGGCCGCCAAGCGAGCGCGATGCGCGCCTCCCGCTGATCGGCCGAAAGCCCCTGATTGGCCGGGACCACGGTTTTTTCGCTGGCGCTGACCGTCACTATCAGGTCCGGTGCATCGAGCGGGCGGTTGCAGTCGATGACGAGCCGCGAAATGCAGGTCTCGACCAGCGTCGCATCGAGTGCCTCGGCCATGCGGCGCGCCACCGGCAAGGCGCCGGGATCCCAGGCGATGTGGCGGGAAAGCTCCTCGGCGGCAAGTCCGAGCGTTCCGAATTCCGGCGGCAGGAAATTGGAGGCGTGGTCGCAGGTTAGCACGAAAGGGCTCAATCCGCCGGGGTTCGTCACCCTTACGGTTTCAGGCGATGCAAGGCTGGCGGGCCGTGCTGTCTCCATTGTCTGCCGTCCCCGGGGAGCGCTGTACCGTATGTTACGTATTTTGCCTCATTGCGTCCCTACGGATGATTTCATACAGTTTGGCCGGCTTTGTCAAACGCGATTTCGATAATGCGGTAACGGCCCGGCCAGGGTGGGGAAAAACATGGTTTCCAGCATTGCCGAACTGATCTCCGACCGCATCGGCACCATGCCGGCCGGCGAGCGGCGCGCAGCGCAAACGCTGATCGCCAGCTATCCGCTGATCGGGCTGAAGACGGTCGCCGAATTCTCGGCTGCCGCCGGCGTATCGTCGCCGACGATCCTGCGTTTCGTCGCCCGGCTCGGCTTCCAGAACTATCCGGAATTCCAGTCGGCGCTGCAGGACGAACTGGCGGCGCAATTGCAGTCGCCGGCCTCGCGCACGCTCAATCCGCCATCGCCGGGCAGCAGCGCCGTGTCGCCGATGCTGGAAGCGACGCTCGACAATATGCGCGAGACCTTCCGGCACCTTTCGGATAAGCAGCTTGCCGACATCGTCGCCAAGCTGGCCGACCGGCGCGGCAAGACATTCCTGATCGGTGGCCGCTTCACCGACCCGCTGGCGCGCTACATGGCCGCCCACCTCGCCATCATCCAGCCCAACGTTTTTCACCTCGGCGGGCAGGAAAGCGTCTGGCGCGACCGGCTGATCGACATGGGTAAACGCGACGTGCTGGTGATCTTCGACATCAGGCGCTACCAGGACAGCCTTGTCCGCTTCGCCGAGACGGCCAACCAGCGTGGCGTGCAGATCGTGCTGTTTACCGACCAGTGGCTGTCGCCGATCGCCCGCTTCGCCCGCCACGTCATCGCCGGGCGCACCGCCGTGCCTTCGGCCTGGGACTCATCCGCCGCACTTTTCGTCGTCGTCGAAACGCTGATCGGCGCCGTCACAAGGCAGCTCGAGGCCGACGGCACCAAACGCATCCGCGAGTTGGAAAGCCTACGGTAGAGCGGCCCTTCGGGCGAACGGTCTTCGTTGGGGTCTAGTCAACCAAAAGGCTGACCATCTGCAGGATCAGGATCAGCAAAAAGACGCCAAAGACAGACGCAAAGACCGCTGCCAACAGGACGATGCGTTGTTTCTTACCCACAGCTCCCTCGGGAAGGCATAGCTCCCCCACGATCACGAACGTCAGTCCTGCCTATCGCTCGGCTACCGTCCCAAGTCCTCAAGATCTGCCTGCGGCTTGGGCGGAGGAGTAATGACGAGTTGCTTCACGCGCGAAATGAACCGCTGGCCAAGGTGCTCGCTTAGGGGGACGGCTGCATCATTCATCCGACCCATGTCACGGCCGAATGACCACCTTGCTGCTGGGGCTTAACCATTTCAGCCGCAAGGCGTGCCATCGCCCCACTCCAGCTACTTTACCCGTGGCAAGGGTGATCGAAGTTCGGCTAGCCTTGGCGACGCGAAGCCGCTCATTGACCCACCATCAAACAGCGGTGAACTGCGCGGAGGAATTCGATGAGCTATCTGGACGAGCTGTTCTCAGTCGCCGGCAAGACGGCGCTGGTCACCGGCGCCGCCACCGGCATCGGCCGCATGGCGGCGACCGCTCTGGTCAGGGCCGGCGCCTCGGTGATGATTGCCTCGCGCAAGGGCGAGGATTGCGCCAAGGTAGCGGACGAGCTGAACGGGCTTGGGGCATCCGGCCGGGCCGAGGGTTTCGCCGGCGACGTCTCCAGCGAGGCCGGCATTGCAGCGCTTGTCGCCGAGGTCAGGGCGCGGACCGAACGGCTGCATATCCTGGTCAACAATGCCGGCATCTCCTGGGGCGCGCCGCTGGAAAGCTTTCCCTATCATGCCTGGGCCAAGGTGTTCGGCGTCAACGTCACTGCGGTCTTCTATGTGACGCGCGAATTGCTGCCTCTGCTCGAGGCTGCTGCCAGCGAGGCCGACCCGGCCCGGGTGATCAATCTCGGATCGGTGATGGGCACGCAGCCTTTGGCCGAAGACGCTTACTCCTACTCGGCCTCGAAGGCTGCGGTTCACCACCTGACACGCATCCTGGCGATCGAGTTGGCCGCCCGACGCATCACCGTCAACGCCTTTGCGCCCGGCCCTTTCCAGAGCCGGATGACGGCCTTCGCCACCGGCACCGAAGACCAGGCAAGACATGTCGGCAACCACGTTCCGATCGGCCGCATCGGCGCGCCGGATGACATTGCCGGCGCAACGCTCTATTTGTGCAGCCGTGCCGGCAGCTATGTCACCGGCGCCATCCTGCTGATCGATGGCGGGCAGTCGGTGCAACACGGGCTGACATTGTTCAAGGAATGAGACGCACGCCATCCGGCGAGTGAAATGCCGGGGGTGAAGATGGAGGACATCAGCGTGGAACCGATCAGTCTCGATGTGCTTCTGGCCAACGTCGGCAAGGAAGTCGGCGTGTCGCCATGGCGGGTGGTCACGCAGCGCATGATCGACCAGTTCGCCGATGCCACCGACGACCATCAGTTCATCCATTGCGATCCGGAGCGCGCCAGGCGCGAGACGCCGTTCGGCGGCACCATCGCGCACGGCTTCCTGTCGCTTTCGCTGTTGTCGGCAATGACCTTCGAAACCATGCCGCCGCTGGAAAACAGCAAGATGGGCGTCAATCACGGCTTCGATTCGCTGCGCTTCCTGGCGCCGGTGAAAACCGGCTCGCGCATCCGCACCCGCTTCGTGCTGGCCGATGTCAAGGTCAGGCCGTCGGGCTGGGTGCAGACTGCGCACGACGTGACGATCGAGATCGAGGGCTCGAAAAAACCGGCGCTGACCGCGCGCTGGCTGACGCTGACGCTGATCGAACGCCAGCCGGAAGCGGTTTGACTGGCATCCGGGCCTGGGAACCTAAATCTATTTGGCTTCGGCCGCGACGTACTTCATGTGGCGGCTCACCTGCAGCGCAATGTAGACGACCAATGAGCAACCGATTGGGAACACGATCTCGTTGAGGCCGGTTGCGATAGCCTGTGGCAGTGCCAGGGCAGCGTCGTTCGCCGCGGCCGTCTCAATCGTCAGCACCGTGATGCCGCCACCGAATACCGCGCCTATCAGGGCGCCTGCCAGCGCGAAATGAAGCGGTCGGGGTTCTTCCTTCGATGCCAGCGACGCCAGTATCCAGCCGAGCAGCCCGTATTCGATCGCCCGCAGGACGCCCAGCGTCGTGAGCGACAGGATGGCCGGCTTTGCCGCCGCGTCGAGCGCGCTGACCATGACCTTTTGCGTCCCCTTGGCGATGCCCATGGCCAGCGGTGCCGAGATCGCGGCGATCAGGCCGCCGAGCGAGGCTCGCACTTTGGCGAGCGCCGTGCCGAGGCTGACGCCGGCGCAGACGAAGAACGACCAGGTCACGCCTTGCGCCAGTTCGATCAGGATCAGCGTCGTCGCCGGGTAGGAACCTGCCGCAAATCTGACGGTCAGAATGAGAGCCTCCATGGCGAAGCCGAGCGCGATCGCCAGCCATGCGACCATGACGACGCGCCTGAGCGCCATCCTGGCGCGATGGGAAAGCGGGTTCACGTCCGGCACGCCGGACGAAAGCTCAGTCAGGGCCATGTTGGCCTCCCAGATCACAATTCTTGCAGAGCCGCGAATTAGCGTTTGTCTGTAACAGTCCGATGTTGCCGGCTTTATTGCCGGGTTACATCGTTTTGTGACGTCAAGCTTCTGCTTCGTGCCACCCTTGCCCGACGTCGTACAGCGTATATATGCTGCATCCAGCCATCAGTTATTAAAGGCAGTCGAACAATTGCAGCTAAGCGTCCAGGAGCGCCGCGAAAAACAAAAGGCCGAACTGCGTTCCGAACTTGTCGACGCCGCGCACAAGCTTGTCCAGGAAGAAGGCTATGACGGCCTCACCATCCGCAAGCTCGCCAAGCGCGTCGGCTATGCGCCGATGTCGGTCTATTCCTATTTCGCCGACAAGCAGGACATCCTGTTCGCGTTGGCCGAAAACGCCTTCGAGACCCTGGCCAGGCACATCGAAAATCATACGGCCGACGACCCGATCGAGGCGCTCAAGGCGGTGCTGGTCGAATATGCCGCCTTCGGGCTCGAGAATCCCAACGAATACCGCACCGTCTTCATGACCGAAAAAGTCAGGCCGCCGGCCGGCAAGACGTTCGCCGAAATGCAGAGCGGCAACCCGGCGATGAAAGTGCTGATCGAGAGGGTCGAGGCCTGCGTTGCCGCCGGCAGGCTCAAGGGCGATCCGCGCGCCATCGCCACCATGCTGTGGGCGGTCGGCCACGGCGCCATCTCGCTGCTGATCACCTTCCCGTTCTACCCGTTCGGCGACCAGACGACGTTCATCACACGGATCGGCGACATCATGCTCGAAGCCATCGCCGCGCACGAGATTGCGCCCCTCGGCCCGCCGGTCAACTTGCTGAGGAGCGGCGCTCCTCCCGATCTGTAAAATCTTTCTCCGAACGATCCGCGCTCCGGTGCCGAGCGTCCGGCAATTCCTGCGCCTAATTTCTCCGTACGTGTACGATTTTTGCTTGAACTCCCTCAGCTTGGGCGTATCTGTACGCAATACCGTACATGTACGAATTCACTAGCTGGAACCGGAGACCGATCATGAGAAGGCAATTCTCACGCTCGCCGCCCTGCTGGCGCTCTCTGGCGCCGCAATTGCCGGCAGCAATCAGACAGGCAAGCAAGAAGCGGCCTGCATCGACACCAAGACCGATGTGAAGCTCGATTGCGCGCCGACCGGATCGCTTGAAAATGCCGATACCGAGACCCACAAGGCCGGCAGCAAGGGCCCGAGGCTCGGCATCGGCATCGACCCGTGGATCGTGCCCAGCAGCTTCTGAGCCGACCGGCGATAATATGCGGCGATGAACCGAAAGGGCGGCAGCAATTTCCGGCCGCCTATCTTGCCGGCCTCAGCCCTGCTTTATCGCGCCGTGCAGATCACTTCTTACGCTTCTGTCCCGCCACCCTCTTCGCCTTGCCGGGTCTTGCCGGCGCGCCGGGAATGGCCGTTCCGGTGATCGACACCGGATCGCTGGCCGGAAACGTATCCTCGAGGCCTTCCTCGAGTTCCTCTTCGACATCCGCCTCAGTGCGCTGCTCGTGTTCGAAAGAGCGCACGGCCGGCGTCTTGGCCGGCAACTTCGGCGCGGAGTTCGACGGCATTTGCATTCTCCCTCGGCTCGCTGTCGCAGAACGGCTGGGCGCGGCGAACATTGCTATGCTGCCGCGTCGCGCGCTGCCTCCGACAGAAAAGTAAAGACATAGTCGGAGAAGGAACGCCAGCATTCGACGCGGAACGCGTCGGCCGCCGTGCGCAACAGCACGATTTCGACCTTGCCGAGAATGGTGCGCGATGCCGCCCCGATCGGAAAGGCGTCGAGCGACAAATCCTGCGGGCAGCCGGCATTGATCGTCGTCGCGGCAGCCGGTCCGGTGACCGATACGGCGACGTTGCGGTGCGAGATGCCGACCGCCGAATGCAGCGCGGAAATCTTGGCGCAATCGGCGAGTGGATCTTTGCCGCTTTCATCGATGACCAGCCATTCGTCCGGCCCGAGCCACAAGGCGGTCCGTCCAGCCTTTGCCGCCGAGGTTTTCGGCCTTAGCGGCAGGGCGATGCCAAGTGCTTTCGAAAGTGCCGCGATCGAGGCGTCCGGCGCGCGCAGCGATATGCGTTCGGCCGGCGGCAGCACGACAAGTGTGACGCCGGTGGCGGAAAGCGACTGGCCGGCGACAGCCGGACGGCGTTCGACCGACGGCCCGGCGACGGCGGTTTTCACAGCGGCCTTAGCCATTGAGGCGCTCCCCCTTCTCGTCGAAGAACACCATACCGGTGACCTCCACCTCAATCACCCCGTTCGGCATCGGTACATAGAGCGTCTCGCCCATGCGATCGCGGCCGCCGGCGACCAGCCCCAGTGCGATCGAGCGGCCGCAATTTTGCGACCAATAGCTCGACGTGACATGGCCGATCATCTTCATCGGGATTGCCTGCTTCGGGTCCGCGACGATCTGCGCTCCCTCCTCCAGCACCACCTTGGGATCCCTGGTCTTCAGGCCGACAAGCTGCTTGCGGCCCTTGGCGACCAGATCCGGCCGCGCCATGCCGCGAATGCCGACGAAGTCGGCCTTCTTCTTGCCGACCGCCCAGTCGAGCCCGGCGTCGTTCGGCGTCACTGTGCCGTCGGTATCCTGGCCGACGATGATGTAGCCCTTTTCGGCGCGCAGCACATGCATCGACTCGGTGCCGTAGGCACAGGCGCCATGCTTCTGGCCCTCGGCCCATAGCGCTTCCCAGACCGCCTCGCCGTAATCGGCCGGCACATTGACCTCGAAGCCGCGCTCGCCGCTGAACGACATGCGAAACAGCCTGGTCGGTACGCCGCAGATCCGGCCTTCGCGCACCGACATATGCGGCAGCGCCTCATCCGACATGTCGATGCCCTCGACCAGCGGTGCGATGATGTCGCGAGACTTCGGCCCCTGCACGGCAATGACCGCCCACTGCTCGGTGATCGAGGTCAGCCAGACGTTGAGATGCGGGAACTCGGTTTGGAGATAGTCCTCCATATGGTTCATGACGCGCGGCGCGCCGCCGGTCGTCGTCGTCACGTGGAAACGGTCCGCAGCGAGTCTTCCCACCACGCCATCGTCATAGATGAAACCGTCCTCGCGCAGCATGATGCCGTAGCGGCAGCGGCCGGGCTCGAGCTTCTCCCATGGATTGGTGTAGAGCAGTTCCATGAATTTGGCCGCATCCGGCCCGACCACCTCGATCTTGCCCAGCGTTGACGCGTCGAACAGGCCGGCCGTCTTGCGCACCGTGACGCATTCGCGGTCGACGGCCGCATGTATGTCCTCGCCCGGCTTCGGGAAATACCAGGCGCGCTTCCACTGGCCGACATCCTCGAACATCGCGCCTTGACGCTCGGCCCAGGGATGGATCGCCGTCTTGCGGGTCGGGTCGAACAGGGGACCCCGCGCGAGCCCGACGATCGAGCCGAACGTCACCGGCGTATAGGGCGCACGGAACGTCGTCAGCCCTACCTGCGGGATCGGCTTGCCCAACGTCTCGGCGGCAATCGCCAGGCCGTGCATGTTGGAGGTCTTGCCCTGGTCGGTCGCCATGCCGTTGGTGGTGAAGCGCTTGACGTGCTCGATCGAGCGCATGCCCTCATGCACCGCCTGGCGGATGTCCTTGGCGGTGACGTCGTTCTGGAAGTCAACGAACGCCTTTACCGTCGCATCCGCCCCGGCGCCGGGCGCCGCACCCAGCATGCCGCGCGACCAGCTCTCGCTGGCATCGACTTTCGGCTTGGTTCCCTTGGCTGGCTTGCTGCCGGCGTCCTTGGCGCCCGCTGCATAAGCCTCGTCGATCGTCGCCGACAGCCCGTCGGTGCCGTTGCAGGCGCCGACCGATACGCAGTCCTGCGCATAAATTCCGGGCACGAAGCGCTTGGTCTCGTCGTTGAAGGCGACCTTGCCGCGCGATTGCGAGAACAGATGCACCGATGGCGTCCAGCCGGCCGACATCAGAATCGCGTCAACCGGGATGGTGCGTTCGCCGCCGCCATTCTTCGGCTGCACAGTCATCGACGACACCCGCAGCTTGCCGCCGGCGCGGATCACCGCGCGACCGAAATTAACCTCGATGCCAAGCGCCCTCGCCTCGTCGATCGCCGGCCCGGTCGGATTGTCGCGCAGATCGACGATCGCCGCCACGTTGATGCCGGCCTTCTTCAGGTCGATCGCCGCCGCATAGGCGGAATCGTTCGCCGTATAGACGCCGATATTCCTGCCGACTGCGACGCCGTAATGGTTGAGATAGGTGCGCGCCGCCGACGCCAGCATGACGCCGGGACGGTCGTTGTCGGCAAACACCATGTGGCGCTCGATGGCGCCGGTCGCCAACACCACGCGTTTGGCGCGAACCTGCCACTGCCGCTCGCGCGGCAGGTCGCGGCCGGGGCTCTGCAGATGGTCGCTGACGCGCTCAACCAGTCCGACGAAATTCTGCGCGTAATAACCGAAGGCCGTGGTGCGCGGCAGTACGCGGACATTGTCCATCGCGCTCAACTTGGCGAGAGCGGATTGCGCCCAGGAAAAGCCGTCCTGGCCTTCGATCTTCGCCCCGCTCTCGAAGCGAAGGCTGCCGCCGAATTCCGCCTGCTCGTCGGCAAGGATGACGCGCACGCCGGTTTCGGCGGCAGCCAATGCCGCGGCAATACCCGCCGCACCACCGCCAAGCACCAGCACCTCGCAATGGGCGAAGCGCGCCGAATAATGGTCGGGATCCGGCTGGTCGGGGGCGACGCCGAGACCGGCCGCGGCCCGGATCTTAGGCTCGTAGAGGTTCTTCCACGCAGCCTTCGGCCACATGAAGGTCTTGTAGTAGAAGCCGGCCGAAAGCATCGGCGAGGCGATGCTGCTGACCGCACCGATGTCGAAGGCGAGCGACGGCCAGCGGTTCTGCGACTGTGCCGTCAGCCCGTCATAGAGTTCCTGCACCGTGGCGCGGACGTTCGGCGTCTTGCGTGCCGCGTCGCGCTTGATC
Source organism: Mesorhizobium sp. M0983 (assembly GCF_040318975.1). Lineage (NCBI taxonomy): Bacteria > Pseudomonadati > Pseudomonadota > Alphaproteobacteria > Hyphomicrobiales > Phyllobacteriaceae > Mesorhizobium > Mesorhizobium sp. M0983. The sequence goes on from NZ_JAMYNH010000002.1 coordinate 558,847, forward strand.
TCGACCAGCGCGTTCGGCTCTTCGGCGCCGGCCGACAGGAAGCCGCGCGGCCGGTGGTATTTGAACGAGCGGCCGACGAGATGGACGCCATTGGCAAGCAGCGCCGAGGCCAGCGTGTCGCCCTCGATGCCGGTATAGGGGCGGCCGTCGAAGCTGAAGCCAGCTATCTTTGCCTGCTTGAGCCGCCCGGCGCCGGCAATGCGGAACGTCGCGCTCATTTGGCGGCTCCCGGCAGCTTCGCCGGCTTTGGCTCGCCGGCCTTGTAGGTCATCAGGAACCTGTCGCTGACGGTGTCGCGCACGGCGTTGAAGAAGCGCGCGCAGCCATGCATGTGCCGCCACCGCTCATAGATGATCCCCTTGGGATTGGAGCGGATGAAGAAGAACTTTTCGAAGTCGTCGTCGCTCTCGCCGGCGATGTTTGGGGAACGCGCAATATGCGCCTCACCGGCGTTGCGGAATTCGAGCTCGGGACGCTCTTCCTCGCAATAGGGGCAGCGGATGAGAAGCATGGTTGGTCCTACAGTTCGCCGTGGCCGACGCGAGCGCCGGCAGGTTGGTCGCAAAGCCTCTGACCCATCGTGACGAAAGGCGCGACGAGCCGGATGCGCTCCTCGATGCTTGCCGCAGGGCGAAACAGAGCGCGATTGGCCATGTTGCCGATGGTCAGTTGGATTGGATCGGTGGTGACGATGACGCCGCGCGGTTGGAAAGGCTCGTCCGGATCCAGATCGGAAGGACGGGCCTCGAAGAAGAAGACGATCTTTCGCCCGCCGCTCCAGACGCAGGTCAGCATGCCGTCATCGATGGAAAACGGCCAGTCGGCCTCGTTCCCGGCGCGACTGATCGGCTGCGTGCGCACCTCGTCCGGTGACGGAAAATGAAACAGGCCTTGCTCGCCGGCGAGCATCAGCGGCATGGCGACGGCCATCTCGGTCATCATCAGTGCGCCACCGCCGCCGCCGCCGCCTCGTCGATGAGGCGGCCGGTGCGGAAGCGCTCGATGGTGAAGGGTGCGTTGATCGGGTGCGGATCGTCCCTGGCGATCGTATGGGCAAAGACGTGGCCCGAACCCGGCGTCGCCTTGAAGCCGCCCGTGCCCCAGCCGCAATTGACGTAGAGGCCGGGCACCGGCGTCTTGGCCAGGATCGGCGAACGGTCCGGCGTCACGTCGACAATGCCGCCCCATGAGCGCAGCATCTTCATGCGGGTGAAGATCGGGAACATCTCGCAGATCGCGTCGAGCGTGTGCTGCAGGATGTGCAGCCCGCCGGTCTGCGAATAGGAGACATATTGGTCGGTGCCGGCGCCGATGACCAGCTCGCCCTTGTCGGATTGCGAGATATAGGCATGCACCGTGTTCGACATCACCACGCAAGGCACCACCGGCTTGACCGGCTCCGACACCAGCGCCTGCAGCGGATAGCTTTCCAGCGGCATGCGCACGCCGGCCATGTTCATGATCACCGAGGAGTGGCCGGCGGCGACCACGCCGACCTTCCTGGCGCCAATGAAGCCGCGCGTCGTCTCGACACCGGTAACCGCGCCGTTCGGCGCCCGTTTGACGCCGGTGACCTCGCAATTCTGGATGATGTGGACGCCGCGCGCCGAGGCGCCGCGCGCATAGCCCCAGGCGACAGCATCGTGCCGCGCCGTGCCGCCACGGCGCTGCAGCGCGGCACCCATCACGGGATAACGGGCATCGCGCGAAATGTTGAGCGGCGGGCAGAATTCCTTGGCCTGTTCCGGCGTCAGCCATTCATTGTCGATGCCGTTCAGCCGGTTAGCATGGACGTGGCGCTTCAGCACCTGAATGTCGTGGATGTTGTGGGCGAGCATCATGACGCCGCGCGGCGAATACATGACGTTGTAGTTGAGCTCCTGGCTGAGCCCGTCCCACAGCTTCAGCGCATGGTCGTAGATGCCGGCGCTCTCGTCATAGAGATAGTTCGAGCGGATGATGGTGGTATTGCGGCCGGTATTGCCGCCGCCGAGCCAGCCTTTTTCCAATACCGCGACGTTGGTGATGCCATGCACGGTGGCGAGGTAATAGGCTGTGGCCAGGCCGTGGCCGCCGGCGCCGACGATGACGACGTCATACTCCTTCTTCGGCTCCGGCGAGGACCACTGTTCCTCCCAGCCCTTGTGGCCGCGCATGGCCTCGCGGGCGATAGCGAATACCGAGTATTTCTTCAACGTTGCAGGCCTCGCAAATGGCGGCCGGGCAGATCAGCCAACCCCGGCGCGCGAGCTGTATCACTAGCGAAACCGCACTGCCAGCCTTGCACTGTTTGCGACGGCGCTTGCCGTTTTGCGCCGTGACGAAAAAGAGGTATGCGACGTGACGGGCGATCAAACCAAATCCGAAGCACCTCGCGGGTATCGGGTGGCCCGCGCCGCCTCGATCTGCGACCAAGCATCCCGATTGCCGGCAAGGGCTGGCGCGAAGAAAAGGATGCAGAAAATGTTCGCACTTACCGACAAAGTCGCCATCGTCACCGGCGCCAGCTCCGGCATCGGCCGCGCCACGGCCAAGGTGTTTGCGGAGGAAGGCGCCAAGGTGGTCGTCGCAGCCCGCCGCCAGGCGGAGCTCGATGCGCTGGTTGCCGAAATCGAAGACCCCGACGGCACCGCCGTCGCTCTTGCCGGCGATGTCCGCGACGAAGCCTACGCAAAAGCCCTCGTCGACCTGGCGGTCGGGAAATTCGGCGGGCTCGACATCGCCTTCAACAATGCCGGCTCGGTCGGTAGGATGGGGCCGGTTTCGGAGCTGTCGCTGGAGGGCTGGCGCGAGACGCTCGATACCAATCTGACCAGCGCCTTTCTCGGCGCGAAATACCAGGTGCCGGCGATGATCGATCGCGGCGGCGGCTCGCTGATCTTCACCTCCACCTTCGTCGGCCACACCGTCGGCATGCCGGGCATGACCAGCTATGCCGCAAGCAAGGCCGGACTGATCGGGTTGACGCAGGTGCTGGCCGCCGAATATGGCGCCAAGGGCATTCGAGTCAACGCGTTGCTGCCGGGCGGCACCGACACGCCTTCGGCGACGTTCAAGACACCTGAATCGCGAGCCTTCGTCGAAAACCTGCATGCCTTGAAGCGCGTCGCCGAGCCTGAGGAGATCGCCCGCTCGGCGCTCTACCTGGCGTCCGACGCATCGAGCTTCACCACCGGCGCGGCGCTGTTCGCCGACGGCGGCGTCTCGATCACCCGGACGTGAGGGTTCGGAGGGCGCAACGCATGCCCGCCAGCCGAAATGTCGCGAACCGGCCCTTGATTTTTTCGGCGATTTGACGATTCCGTCTTCTCCTCGAAAACGGGTTGGAAACATGTTGCTGATCAGGACCTATATCGCTGCAAGCGCAATCGAAGGCGTCGGCGTGTTCGCCGCCGAGCCGGTCCGGAAAGGCGCGCAGATCTGGCGTCTCGATCCGGACTTCGACCGGCTGATCCCGATGGAAAAATACGAGACGGCGCCGCCGCACCTCAAGGAATTGCTCGACAGATATGCCTATCCCAGCCAGGACCGGCCGGGCTTCATGGTCTATGAGGTCGACAATGGCCGCTTCATGAACCATGCCGATAAGCCGAACACCGATTTTTCGCAATATGGCGGGGCCACGGCGATCCGCGATATCGCCGCCGGCGAGGAGATAACCTGCGACTACGGCGAGTTCTTCGAGGGTTTCGAGCAGCTCCACCTGGCCACGGCCCTGGCCACGGCATAGCGGCGTCTATCTGGCCCAAGGCGAATTTGGTTCTTGCTTTGTGCCGGCAGCTATGCTACTAAACTGCGTATGGTGCTGATTCACACCAGAGACCCGCCGCCGAGGCGGGTTTTTCGTTTCGTGATCGGCACCGCCTCTCAATCGGCTGTGGACAGCGCCCCTTGATTCTGCTATCAGCCGCCCCAATTCGTGGTGTAACGCGCCGCGGAGGCTTGTGGCTATGGCCGCTTGCCTGTTGATTTCAAACCGAAAGACAGGATTGCACGTGCAGGTACTCGTCCGCGACAACAATGTTGATCAGGCGCTTCGCGCGCTCAAGAAAAAGATGCAGCGCGAAGGCATCTTCCGCGAAATGAAGATGCGCGGACATTACGAGAAGCCTTCCGAGAAGCGCGCCCGTGAAAAGGCGGAAGCCGTGCGCCGCGCCCGCAAGCTGGCCCGCAAGCGCGCCCAGCGCGAAGGCCTGCTGCCGATGACGCCACGTCCGGTCGCAGCCGGTGCTGCCGGTGCCGGTGCTCCGCGTCCGCCGCGGTTCTGACGTCAATTTTTCGTCCTTTTCCAAGGATATCCAAGGTGGCGCGATGCGGAATCGCCGCCACCTTTTTGTTGTGATTTCGACCCGGTCCGAGAGGACCGGTTGGGAGAGATGCCGGTTCGGAGGGGGAACGGACCAGACGGCGCAGTAAGGACAGGGCAGACATGGACGCAATCACCGTAAAGCGCAGAACCGCGTGGCGCGGCCTCGCCCTGACGGCAGCCCTGCTCTCCGGGTTGGCGCTTGCCGGCTGCCAGAGCGTTCCGACCGGCGAGTTCAACAACATCGACAAGGCGCAAGCCTCGACCGAGAACATCTCCTCGCTGTCGGCGGTGATCCAGCGCAACCCCCAGGATCCGGAAGCCTACAATGTGCGCGGCTCGGCCTATGGCCGCGGCGGCCAGTACCAGGCGGCGCTGAAGGACTTCAACACCGCCATCCAGCTCAATCCGAATTTCTACCAGGCCTATTCCAACCGGGCGCTCATCCAGCGCTTCCTCGGTGATCAGGCAAGCGCGCTTGCCGACTACAACCGCTCGATCCAGATCAATTCCAACTACGACGCCGCCTATATCGGCCGCGGCAATCTCTACCGCAAGGCAGGCCGGGTCCAGGAGGCGTTCAACGATTTCCAGAAAGCGATCCAGCTCGACACGACCGACGCGCGCGCCTATCACAATCGCGGCCTGATCTACCAGAGCCAGGGCCAGCACGCCTTTGCCATCGAGGATTTCTCGACCGCCATTTCGCTGGCGCCGGATGCTTCCGAGCCTTACAACGGACGCGGCCTCTCCTACCTTGCCATGAACGACGAGGACAATGCCTTCGCCGACTTCAACATGGCCATCAAGCTCGACGGCAAGAACGCCGAGGCCTGGTCCAACCAGGCGCTGATCTACGAGCGGCGCGGCGACAAGGTCAGGGCCGCGAAGTCCTACCGCGAGGCAGTGCACCTCAATCCGAACTACCAACCGGCCAAGGACGGTCTGGCCCGCACCAGCGCCGGCTGACCGGGCCGGTTTATCGGGCCTCCGTTTCCGCACTCCGACAACCCTGCGTTTAGCCTTGCCTTGCTGGCGCCAAGTTTTCGGCGGAACGCTCGGCGTGGTCAGCCGTTGTTCAAAGCCATTTGGAAAGGACCCTCCCATGATCAAGCAACTTGCCTGTGCCGCCGCACTCGCCACGACCGTCGTTGCCGCTCCCGCCAGCGCCGGCAAGCTCCAGCTCGGCGTGCTCGACTGCACCATCGACGGTGGCACGGCCTATCTGGTCACCTCCAACAAGGGTGTTTCCTGTGTCTTTCGTCCGCATCGTGGCGGCCCACCCGAAGTCTATACCGGGGTAATTTCCAAGCTCGGCGTCGACGTCGGCCGGACGCATCAGGGCCAACTGGCATGGGCGGTTCTGGCGGCAACCCGCAACCACGATGAAGGCGATCTTGCCGGCAGCTACTATGGCGTGAATGCCGAGGCGAGCGTGGTCACCGGTGGCGGCGCCAACCTTTTGGTCGGCGGCCTCGGCAGCGCCTTTTCGCTGCAGCCGCTCAGTGTCCAGGCGCAGACCGGCGTCAATCTGGCGGTCGCCGTCACTTCGCTGGACTTGATCCATTCGTTCAAATAGCGAGCGGCCAACATACGATGCGTGCCTTCAGCATGTCATGGACGTCGCGTCGGCATGACGCACCTTGCCGGAAGTGCCTCAATCTTTCGACGTTCCACGGCATGATAGTCCGTCGCGCTTTCGCTTGCGCGCGGGCGGCAACGTTACCTGACCGCTGGCACGGTCTCACGTGTCGACCAAGTACAGGGACCGCTATCTTGCAGAGTTCACTTTCCAGTCGAACCGCCGCGTGATGCATAACGCGATGTTTGATCTGATTGTTGCTCGGGTTTGTTGACTTTGGGGGCCGCAGACAGGAAGGCGGCCTCGTCAACAGGCCGACGCCCTTAGCTTCTTGCTGGACAATAAATTCCTCCAAACGCCCACTTTTCAATGCTTCCGTAAGTGAGAATTGAGACTATTCCATCGGTTTAAAATGCCGCCTTGCGCGTTACAGCACAAGGAATACGATGCAACGTGAGGGAGTGGCAATGGCCAAGGCTGATTCGAAAACCCTGGTTTCGGCGTTCACCGAAGATCACGTCGAACGTCTTACTGGAGTCAGTAAGCGCCAACTTCGCTATTGGGATAACGATCAGTTTTTCGTTCCGACCCTGGCCTATGCTGATCGCAGCCGCCCCTACAGCCGCCTCTACTCTTTCCGGGATGTGGTTTCGCTTAAGGTTCTCAATGAACTTCGAAATGAGTCGAGGGTGCCGCTTGATCACCTCCGCGAGGTGAAGGAAAAACTGTCTCACCTTGGCGACGACATGTGGGCAAAAACGACGCTCTATGTTCTCAAGAAGCGCGTGGTTGTTGACAACCCAAAGACGCGGGCGAAAGAGGAAGTTGTGTCGGGACAGGGCGTTCTTCAAATCCCACTTAAGGTGGTCACCGGGGATATGAAGGAGGCCGTAAAGCAGCTCAGCCATCGCGATGCATCGTCAATCGGGAAGTTCGACCGTCGGCGCGGGGTGGCACATAATCAGCTTGTTATAGCCGGCACGCGTATTCCGGTGAGAAGCGTCAAGGCCTTTGCCGACGCTGGATACTCCGTCGAGAAAATCGCCAAGGAGTACCCGACCCTCACTGAAGACGATATTCGCGCGGCGATAGCTCACACCGCCGCCGCCGCTTGAATCCGGCGCCCCCCAAAATTCGGGTATTTCTCGATGCGGGAGTACCCGATTCAGTTGGCGGAGTCTTTGCTAAGCACGGATGCAAAGTCATCTATCATCGCAATGCATTGCCTGAGAGAACGCCGGACGAAGCTGTATGTGCAGCGGCGCTGGAGAATAAAGCAATATTGGTCGCCATTGACGGCGACATGAAGCAGATCGCAAAGCGATACGGCGTTACACCGAAAGGCGATCGCTTCGACACGCTGAGCGTCATTCGCTTGTGCTGCAATGAGGTGTTGGCGGCAAAGCGGCTTGAGCAAGCGATGTCCTTGATCCAGCATGAATGGGGTTTCAGCGAACAAAAGCCGACCCGCCGCATGTGGGTAGACGTTGGCCCGCATCACATGAGATCAAATCGATAAACGATCGTCGGGCGATAGACGGGACCGGCGTCCTTAGGCAGGCGGCGGCTCAACCCATCCGGGAACCAAGCCTTTTCGACCCGCATCATTGCAGATATTGATAGCTGCCCAGAGGCATTCGATTGCCGGTGGCCAATGATTAGCCTCGATATGCTTTTCGCACAATTGCATAAGCGCCTGACACTGGTCTTCCCACGGTCGCGGCCAAGGTTTCATCTGGAAACGATTTCCAATCTCGGCGCTGACAACATCGTAAATCGAGGGACCCTTCTCGCGCGGGCGTTCAACCTGCCAATTCTGAAAGGCCATTCCAAACATGCGCTGCGACACGACAAGAACTCTCCATGTGGCGAGTGAGCAAGTGCGCCGTATCCTTGGCTAAATTGCGACACTTGGCTCAAGAGATAATTTCCTAAAACAAAGACTTAAGACTTTAAAGCGCATCGCGTGAATCCGCGCAAAGGCCGCACGCTTTTGGCGCATTGGGCGAGTGGCCGTTCGACCGCGATCCCGCGTCGCGCAAGCACATTCAAAAGAACCCTTGAGCTCAACCGCGGTTGAGGTTTTACAAGCCCTTTCAGGCAGTGCGCCGCGCGTCCTTGGACACGCGGGACGACAATTTGACGTTTTGGACAGCGCGCGGGGAGATCGATGTGACCAAAACAAGCACAAACAGGGTCGATTGGCGCGCGCTGTGGGCGAGCGGCGATCTGGCGCGCTTCTGCTTCATCAGCCTCGGCATCCTGTTGCACGCCACCAACGAAACCATGGTGGCAACGGTCATGCCGGCCATGGTCGGCGAGCTCGCCGGCGTGCAGCTGGTCGGCTGGTCGCTGGCGATCTACGAGCTCGGCGCCATCGTTGCCGGTGCGGCCGCCGGACGGCTGGTGAGCTATGTCGCGCTGCGCACCAACATGACGGCCGCCGCCCTGCTCTATGCCGCCGGCGCGCTGGTCTGCGCCACCGCGCCGTCGATGCCGCTGTTCCTCTCCGGCCGCCTGATCGAAGGGCTTGGCGGTGGCGCGCTGGTGTCGCTGGCCTTCGTCTCGGTCGAGCGGCTGTTTGCCCGCGCGATCTGGCCGCAGCTTTTCGGCGTTATGTCGGCGATCTGGGGCGTCGCCGCCTTCAGCGGGCCGGTGCTCGGCGCGGTCATGACCGAATTGCTGTCCTGGCGCTGGGCCTTCGGCGTCTTCACCCTCGGCGGCACGGCCATGGCGCTGGCAAGCTTCCTCGTGCTCGATACACCTAAAGCAACAAGGCCGCAGGCGACCGGCGGGTCGGCGCCGCCCTTCCCGTTTGCGGCACTTGGCTGTCTTGCCGTCAGCGTCGTGCTGATCGCCACCGCCGGCGTCGACATCGCCCTGCTGCGCTCGTCGCTGCTGCTCACCCTCGGCATGATCGGCCTGGCGCTGTTCGTCTATATCGACGCGCTGAAGCCGCGCTCGCGGCTGTTCCCGTCGCGGCTGTTTTCATGGCGCTCGCCGGTCGGCGCGGGCATGACCATGGTCGCGGCGTTTTCGGTGGCGACCTGCTCGTTTGCGGTCTACGGGCCACTGCTCCTGACCAGCCTGCACGACATTCCGATCCTCACCACCGGCTATATCATCGCCGCCGAATCGATCGCCTGGTCGATCCTGTCGATCCTCGTCGCCAATGCCCCGCCGGAGCGCGAGCGGCTGATCATCGTCGGCGGGGCGCTGATGATCGCCACGGGCGTCGCGGGTTTCGCCTACACGGTGCCGGCGGGCTCGATCCCGTTGATCCTGCTTTGTGCCTTGCTGCAAGGCGGCGGTTTCGGCATCGCCTGGCCGTTTGTCACGCGTGTCATCGTGGCATCGGCCAAGGAAGGCGAGCAGACGATCGCCTCGGCCGCCGTGCCGACCATGCAGCGCATCGGCTATGCCGTGGGTGCGGCACTGACCGGCATCGTCGCCAACGCCAGCGGCTTTTCCGAAGGCCTGAACCGCGAGGCCGCGGCAAACGTCGCCGCCTGGCTGTTCCTCGCCTTCATACCGCTCGGCATCCTGGGATGCCTTGCCGCCTTGCGGATTTCGGGGGCTCGCGACGACGCGCGGCCGGCGAAGCTGCCAATCTCCCCCACGAGAGGTGAGATCGGCTAAACACCCGAGGGGAGATCGCTAAACCACGACCGTCTTCAGCCGGTCGGCGATCAGTGCCGCGAGCCGCGTCGCCACCTCGTCCTTGCTCATCTCCGGCCATTCCTCAACGCCGGCCTTCGAGACGATCCGCACCTTGTTGCGGTCGCCGCCCATCACGCCCGGGGAACCATCTTCATGCGAGACATCATTGGCGACGATAAGATCGGCACCCTTTTTCGCAAGCTTGGCCTCGGCATTCCTGACCAGGTCCTGCGTCTCCGCGGCGAAACCGACCACCAGCATCGGCCGCCTTTTGTGATGCCCGACACCGGCAAGAATATCGGGATTTTCCACCATCTGCAGCGCCGGCGGCCCCTCGCCCGCCACCTTCTTGATCTTTTCCCCGGCCGAACTTTGAGTGCGCCAGTCGGCGACAGCCGCGACGAACACTGCCGCGTCGGCCGGCAGCAGCTGTTCGACCGCATCCTTCATCTCGACGGCCGTTTCGACATGCAGCGTGGCGACGCCGGCCGGATCCGCAATGCCGACCGGACCGGAGACGAGACGCACGTCGGCGCCGAGCCTGGCCAGCGCCGCCGCGATGGCATGGCCCTGCTTGCCCGACGAACGGTTGGCGATGTAGCGGACCGGGTCGATCGGTTCATGCGTCGGCCCAGAAGTGACAAGGATCTTCCTGCCCGCCAGCGGCTTTGGCCGACTGTCGAGCAGCGCCTCGATCGCGGTCACGATCTCCAGCGGCTCGGCCATGCGGCCCTCGCCCGCTTCGTTGCTTTCGGCCATCTCGCCTTTCGCCGGGCCGACGAATGCGACGCCGTCCTTGCCCAGCGTCGAGCGGTTGCGCCGGACCGCCGAGTGTGTCCACATTTTCGGGTTCATAGCCGGCGCCATCAAAACCTGCTTGTCGGTTGCGATGAGCACCGTCGAGGCAAGATCGTTGGCGTGGCCGTTGGCGAGCTTTGCCATCAGGTCGGCGGTGGCCGGCGCCACGACCACAAGGTCGGCCTCGCGCGAAAGCCGGATGTGGCCGATGTCGTGCTCGTCCTGCCGGTCGAACAGCTCGGTGAAGACATGATGGGCGGACAACGCTCCGGCCGACAGCGTGGTGACGAATTGCTGCGCCGCGGCGGTCATCACCACGCGCACCGAAGCACCGCGCTCGCGCAGCCGGCGGATCAGGTCGAGCGCCTTGTAGGCGGCGATACCGCCGCCGATGATCAGCAGGATGCGCTTGCCGGAGAGGACACCTCGCGCGACTTGGCTGGGGACCGCGACCACCGGAGCTGCAGGATTCTGCAAGCTTGTCAGTTCGCGCAACGTTTTCTCGATCTGGTCGATGCGGCCGGACGAACCGAGTTGACCTTCGACCGCTGCGCGGATCATGACCCGCGCCTGGTCTTCCATCGACCGGCCATTCTCCGCAGCCAATCGGCGCAGCATATCCTTGACCTCGTGATCAAGGTTGCGGATGGTGATGCTGGCCATGTGATTGCACTTTGCCCGAGATCGCTGCAAGCAATGATATCAATGCGATCAATCGGGAACAAGCCGCTAAAGCAGCTTCCAGGCGATGTACACCAGCGTCAATGCGATTACCCACAGCGCCAGCCGGCCGGAGCGGGTGTAGCGCGCCTCGGCCTTGCCGATCGCGTGCGCGGTCCTTTCGTCGAAGCGCAGGCCGTGTTCGGCCATCAGGTCGATCTCGCGCGACAGCCGCTCGGTGCGGGCGGCGAGGTCCGGCGCCTGGCGGGCCAGCGCCAGCAGCGCGTTGGCGCCGTCGCGCGCATCGGCCAGCAAAGCGCGCGGGCCGAGATTGCGGGCAATCCAGCCGCTGACCACAGGTTCCGACGTCTTCCACATGTTGAAGGCCGGGTCGAGGGTGCGGGCGACGCCCTCGACAACGACCATGGTCTTCTGCAGCAGCACCAGCTCGGATCGCGTCGCCATGTCGAAGAGCTCGGTCACCTCGAACAGCAGCGTCAGCAGCTTGGCCATCGAGATGGTCTCGGCCGGCTGGCCGTGGATCGGTTCGCCGATCGCCCGGATCGCCTGGGCGAAAGCTGCGACATTGTGCTGGCGCGGCACGTAGCCGGCCTCGAAATGGACCTCGGCGACGCGCTGATAATCGCGCGTGATGAAGCCGTAGAGGATTTCGGCGAGGAACCGGCGCTCCTTCCTGCCGAGCCGGCCGGCAATGCCGAGGTCGACGGCGACGATGGTGCCGTCGGCCTCGACGAACAGGTTGCCCGGATGCATGTCGGCGTGGAAAAAACCGTCACGCAGCGTATGGCGCAGGAACGACTGGACCAGATTGGCGGCGATCGCCTTCAGGTCGTGGCCGGCGGCGGTCAGGCCGACAATATCGTTCATCTTGATGCCGTCGACCCACTCCATGGTCAGCACATCGCGGCCGGTGCGCTCCCAGTCGACCGACGGCACGCGAAAGCCGGGATCGTCCTTGGTGTTTTCGGCGAGCTCCGAAAAAGCCGCCGCCTCCAGCCTCAAATCCATTTCGATCTTGGTGGTCTGGGCCAGCGTCTCCGTCACCTCGACCGGCCGCAGCCGGCGCGACGACGGGATATATTTTTCCTGCAGCCGGGCGGCGAGGAAATAGCTCTCGAGATCGCGAAAGAAGCGGCGGCGCACGCCCGGCCGGATGACCTTCACCGCCACCCGGGTAACGACGCCGTCCTGCAGGGTTTCGGCGGTATGGACCTGGGCGATCGAGGCGGCGGCGACGGCCTCGCCAAAACTGGCATAGAGCTCGCCGACCTTGCGTCCGAGCGAGGCCTCTATTGCCGCTATGGCTTCGGCCTTCGGAAATGTCTGCATCTTGTCCTGCAGCATGGCGAGATCGAGCGCTATGTCGTTGCCGACGACGTCCGGCCGCGTCGCCAGGAACTGGCCGAGCTTGACGTAGGATGGGCCGAGCCGCACGACCGCCTTGGCCAGCCGGTCGCCGCGCTCGTAGGCAAGCGCGCGGCGACGGGTGAACAGCCGGGCCATGCGCCAGCCGAATTTCGGCAGGCCGAAGAGTTCGTCGCCGGGCAACGCCGCGATGACACCCTCGCGGACCAGCACCCAGCCGGCCCGCACGAGCCTGAAACCAGCGCCTATGCTGCTCATGGCTGGCTTTGCCTTGCCGGTTTCCTGAACTGGCGAAAGGCACGTCGGGCTATGAAAATGCGGGCCAGCCTCAAAGCTTCCAGCCCGAATGAAGCGCGGCGATGCCGCCGGAATAGTTGCGGAATGAGGCGCGCTCGAAGCCCGCGCGCGAGATCATCGCCGCGAAATTCTGCTGATTGGGAAATTTGCGGATCGATTCGACCAGATAGGAGTAGGGCTCGCCGTCGCCGGTCACCGCCTTGCCGATCCGCGGGATGGCGTTGAACGACCATGCCTCATAGACCTTGTCGAGCAGCGGCATCTCGACCTCGGAAAATTCAAGGCAGAGAAAGCGCCCGCCAGGCTTCAGCGCGCGATAGGCTTCGGCAAGCGCCACATCGATGCGCGGCACGTTGCGGATGCCGAAAGCAATGGTGTAGGCATCGAAAGTAGCGTCGGCAAAAGGCAGTTCCTCGGCATTGGCCTCGACGAAATCGGTATTTGCCGACAGGCCCTTTTTCTCGGCTCGGTCGCGGCCGACGGCGAGCATCGAGCCGTTGATGTCGAGAACCGTTGCATGGGCGTGCCTGGCGCTCGCCTCGACGATGCGGAAGGCGACGTCGCCGGTGCCGCCGGCAACGTCGAGAACGCGCCAGCCCGGCCGCTTCGGTGGATTGAGCCAGGCGACCATGGCGTCCTTCCACAACCGATGCAACCCGGCCGACATCAGGTCGTTCATCAGGTCGTACCGGTTCGCCACCTTGTGGAAAACATCATTGACCAGGGGCTGCTTGTCGCCTGGCCCTACCCGCTTGAAACCATAGGAGGTTTCCATGCCGCCCGCAGCCGTGGTTCTTTCAACCGACATCGTTTTGATCCGCCATAAAATCGGCGGGACCATAGCCGATCGATGGTGCGGACGCTATTGTTTAAGGCGCGGTGTTCGGCCGCGCTTCGAAGCAGGTTCCGGAAAAGCGTCGCACGGTTTTCCGACCAGAACCTGCGTCATAAGAAAAAGGCCTGACGGGATAATTGAATGCCTTTGAAAGCAGAACTGCACTGCCACATCGAAGGGGCAGCGGCGCCTGAACTCGTCCTCCGCCAGGCCGAGAAATACGGCAGGGATGCCTCGCCCTATATCCAGAACGGCTCCTTCGTCTGGCACGATTTCACCTCTTTCCTCGCCGCCTACGACTTCTCCTCCGACCTGTTCCGCACCGAAGAAGACTATGCGCGGCTGGCCGATCACTACCTGACCAGCCTCGCCCGCGACGGCGCCATCTATTCCGAGGTTTTCACCTCGCCCGACCATGCCGGCAAGGCCGGGCTGTCGCCGAAGGCCTATACCGATGCGCTCGGCGAAGGCATGGCCCGCGCCAAGGCGAAGACCGGCATCGAAGGCCGCATGATCGTCACCGGCGTGCGCAATTTCGGTGTCGAATCGATCGAGCGGGCGGCGCGTTTCGCCGCCCGCAGCGGGCATCCGCTGGTCACCGGCTTCGGCGTCGCCGGCGACGAGCGGATTGGCGATTTGGAAGATTATGTCAGGGCCTTCGAGATCGCCCGCGAGGCCGGCCTCGGCATCACCGTGCACGCAGGCGAATTGATGGGCTGGGAGAGCGTCGAGGCGGCACTCGACCATATCCGCCCCTCTCGCATCGGCCACGGCGTGCGCGCCATCGAGAACCCCGATCTCGTGCGGCGCATCGCCGACGAAGGCGTCGTGCTCGAATGCTGCCCCGGCTCCAACATCGCCCTGAAAATCTTCGACAGCTTCGCCAACCATCCCTTTCCTGCTTTGAGGGCGGCGGGCTGCAAGGTGACGCTCAACTCCGACGACCCACCCTATTTCTGGACCTCGCTGAAGCGCGAATACGACATCGCCGCCGAACATTTTGCGATGGATGACAAGGCGCTCACCGCCGTCACCAGGACGGCCATCGAGGCAGCTTTCGTCGACAGGAAGACCAGGGCGGCGCTGCTGGGCAGGCTCGGCGCCAAGGGCAGGTGAATGGTGAATTGCGAGCCTGGCGCTTCGGTCCGTCAACCGCGAGTTTTTCCGCGCAACCAAGGACTCGCAAACCAGTTCACTATTCACTATTCACCATACACCATTCACTATTCACCTGCGCAGTTCGGAGAACACCATGAAGGGCGTCACCGTCGTCGACCATCCGCTTGTCCAGCACAAGCTGACCATCATGCGCAAGAAGGAAACCTCGACGGCCGGGTTCCGGCGGCTGCTGCGCGAGATCTCGCTACTGCTCGGCTATGAGGTCACCCGCAACCTCGAACTGACCACGACGACGATCGAGACGCCGATCGAGACGATGGAGGCGCCGACGCTGGAGGGCAAGAAACTCGTCTTCGCCTCTGTGCTGCGCGCCGGCAACGGCTTGCTCGAAGGCCTGCTCGATCTGGTGCCGGCGGCGCGTGTCGCCCATATCGGCCTCTACCGCGACCATGAGACGCTGGAAGCGGTCGAATATTTCTTCAAGGCGCCGGGCGACCTCGCCGACCGGCTGGTGATCGTCGTCGATCCGATGCTGGCGACCGCCAATTCGGCGATCGCGGCGATCGACAAGCTGAAAGGCCGCGGCGCCACCAACATCCGCTTCCTCTGCCTGTTGGCGGCACCAGAGGGCCTCGAGCGTTTTACCCAGGCGCATCCCGATGTTCCGGTCTTCACCGCTTCCATCGACCGCCAACTCAACGAGAAGGGCTACATCATGCCCGGCCTCGGCGATGCCGGCGACCGTATGTACGGCACCAAATAGGTCCGTTTACCGATTGTTTACGCAAACGGCTGGTTTCCGCATTCGTTAAAGCGGCAAACACCTTGTCGGACTAAGGATCGGCAACCACAAAGGCCGGTCCATGCTGCGCAAGCTTCTCATCCTTGGCGTGTTTGCCGGAACGTCGGCATCGCTGCCGATCGTCTATCAGTCGAATCCACAGACGATCGAGCGGCTGTTGAAATCCGCCATCGGAGCCAAGCCGGCCGACACCCAAACCGACCTGAACCTCGCCGCCGTCCCGGACAGGCCGGCGACGCCGCAGCCGCTCGGCCGCAAGGTCGTCGTCACCGCGGACGCGCGCGGGCATTTCATGTCGGTCTTCAAGTTGAACGGCCGCCAGATCGAAGGCATGATCGATACCGGTGCGACGCTCGTCGCCATCAACAGCTCGACCGCGCGCAGGATCGGCATCTCGCTCAATTCGACCGACTTCAGCCATCAGGTCAACACCGCCAACGGTGCGATCAAGGCCGCCGTGGTGACGATCGACCGCCTGCAGATCGGCCGGATCACCGTCGAGGGCGTCGAGGCCGTCGTACTCGACGACAGGGCGCTGCACACCAACCTGATCGGCATGAGCTTTCTGCAGCGGCTCGAAAAATATCAGGTCGAAGACGGCACGCTGCTGCTGGTTCAGTGACTATCAGCGCGGCAGGATCCGCCGGATGACGGTTTTCTCCGCGGCCGGTTTGGAAGTCCCGATCGTATAGGCCGAAAGCACGGCGGCCGCGGCCGCCTCGGCATCCC
This sequence comes from Mesorhizobium sp. M0983, assembly GCF_040318975.1. Lineage (NCBI taxonomy): Bacteria > Pseudomonadati > Pseudomonadota > Alphaproteobacteria > Hyphomicrobiales > Phyllobacteriaceae > Mesorhizobium > Mesorhizobium sp. M0983. The sequence continues at coordinate 575,021 of NZ_JAMYNH010000002.1, forward strand.
CGGCATTGCGGGCATGGACCAGCGCCAGCGCCTCGCCGGTCCGCACTTCAGCGCCGACCGGCAGCAGCCTGGTGACGCCGACGGCGTGATCGATCCTGTCGTCCGGCCGCGTCCGCCCGCCGCCAAGCCCGACCACGGCAAGCCCGATCTCGCGGGTTGCTATGCCGGTGACAAAGCCGTTCGCGCTCGCCTTGACGGCGAATTCCGTTGCCGCTTTCGGCAGATATTTTTCCGGATTCTCGATGAAATCGGCGGGACCGCCAAGTGCCGCCACCATGCGCGCGAAGATGGCAGCGGCGCGACCGCCGGCCAGCGTCTCGGCGGCGCGACGCAGGCCGTCCTGGTTGGACGGCACCAGGCCTGCCGATTGCAGCATCTCGGCGGCCAGCGCCAGCGTCACTTCCTCCAGCCGCCGGTCGCGGAAGCGGCCGGTGAGGAAGTCGACGGCGTTGCGCACCTCGACCGCATTGCCGGCAGCGGACGCCAGCGGCTCGTTCATGCCGGTGACCAGCGCCGAGGCCCTAAGGCCGGCGCCATTGGCGACGTCGACCAGGCTGTTGGCCAGCACCGTTGCATCGCGCGATTTCTCCATGAAAGCGCCGTTGCCGACCTTGACGTCGAGCACCAGCGAATTGATGCCGGCCGCCAGCTTCTTCGACAGGATCGAAGCGGTGATCAGCGGCACCGATTCCACCGTTCCCGTCACATCGCGGATGGCGTAGAGCCTGGCGTCGGCGGGTGCGAGGTCGGCGGTCTGGCCGATGATGGCGCAGCCGGTTTCGAGCACGGTCTTGCGGAAGCGTGCAACATCCGGCTGGCTGATGTAGCCGGGGATGGCATCCATCTTGTCCAGCGTGCCGCCGGTATGGCCGAGGCCCCTGCCGGAAATCATCGGCACATAGGCGCCGCAGGCAGCGACGATCGGTGCCAGCATCAAGGAGACATTGTCGCCGACGCCGCCCGTCGAATGCTTGTCGGTGACCGGGCCGGGCAGATCCGACCAGTCGAGCACATCGCCGGAATCGCGCATCGCCATAGTCAGCGCCACCACCTCGTCGCGGCTCATGCCGTTGAAGAACACCGCCATGGCGAAGGCGCCGACCTGCGCGTCGGTAACGGTGCGGGCGGTCAGGCCCTCGATGAAAGCCGATATCTCCTCAGCCGAGAGTTTTTGACCGTCGCGCTTGCGGCGGATGATTTCCTGGGGAAGCATCAGGCGTCTACCCTGTGCTCCGGAAGCCCGTCCTGAAAAACACGCTGCAGAATGGTCGCCAGCCGCGCGCCGCCGACCGGCGCCATGTCCTTGGTCTCCTGGTGCGACAGCTCGGCTCCGGTCATGCCGGCGGCAAGGTTGGTGACGACCGAACAGGCTGCGACGCGCAGCCCGAGGAAGCGGGCGAGAATGACCTCCGGCACCGTCGACATGCCGACCGCGTTGGCGCCCATGATGCGAGCCATGCGGATCTCGGCCGGCGTCTCGAAGCATGGGCCGGAGAACCACATGTAGACGCCCTTGTGCAGCCTGGTACCGGTGGCCTTCGCGGCTTGCTCGATGGCGGAGCGGAGACCGGCGTCGTATGCTTCGGTCAGGCCGACGAAGCGGCGGTCGCTCGGCTCGCCGATCAGCGGGTTGGAGCCTGAGAAATTGATGTGGTCGGTGATCAGCATCACCGAGCCCGGGCCCATCCCGGGATCGACCGAACCGGCGGCGTTGGTGAGGATCAGCCTGGAGATGCCGAGGCCGGCGAGCACCTCGAGTGCAGGCCGCATCGCCGCCGCGTTGCCGTGCTCGTAATAGTGTGCGCGACCGGACAGCATCAGCACCGGCGTGCCGGCAAAGAGCCCCGCCACCACCTCGCCGGCATGGCCGCTGACGCCGCTTCTGGGGAAGCCCTGCAAGTCGGCATAGGAAATGCGCACCGCATCCTCGACCTTGTCGACAAGCCCGCCAAGCCCCGATCCCAGCACCAGCGCAGTGGTCGGCGCCAGCCCGTCCAGCCTTTCGACGAGGTGATCGAGTGCTTCCTTCATTTCAACACATCGCCCTGGAAGCCGTATGGCAGCAACTCGCCCATGGTCACGGTCTCGACCACGCCGCTATCATCGCAGAGATAGAACTTCGTTTCCGGCCGGCAGAATTCGGCCAGCCGCTGCCGGCAGCCACCGCAGGGCGAGCATTTTGCCACGCGTTCGGCGATCACGGCGATTTCCGTGATCTTGCCGCCGCCACCCATGATGTAGTGGCCGAGCGCGGTGGTTTCGGCGCACCAGCCCTCCGGATAGGACGCGATCTCGACATTGGCGCCGGTGAAGACACGGCCGTCCTCGGTGCGCAGCGCCGCGCCGACCGGAAATTTCGAATAGGGCGCATAGGCGTTGGCCATGGCGGCTTTCGCCGCTTCGAACAGATCATGAGCCATGATAGATCAGCGTTCCTTGACATAAGGCACGCCGCCGGCACGCGGCGGGATTGCCTTGCCGATGAAGCCTGCAAGCAGGATGACGGTCAGCACATAGGGCAGCGCCTGCATGAATTGCACCGGCACCTTGCCGATCAGCGGCAGCGGCGTGCCTTGCAGGCGGATCGACGCCGCGTCGAGGAAGCCGAACAGCAGGCAGGCGAACATGGCGTTGACCGGTTTCCATTTGGCGAAGATCAGCGCGGCCAGCGCGATGTAGCCCTTGCCGGCGGTCATGTCCTTCACGAAGCCGCCATTCTGCACCATCGACAGATAGGCACCTGCAATGCCGGTGAGCACGCCGGTGCAGATCAGCGCCCGATAGCGCAGCCAGGCGACCGATATGCCGGCGGTATCGACCGCGGCCGGGTTCTCGCCGACGGCGCGCAGGCGCAAGCCGAAGCGGGTGCGGAACAGCACCCACCAGGTGAACGGCACGGCCAGGAAGGCGAGATAGACCAGCACTGAGTGGCCGGAGATGAGTTCCGAATAGATCGGCCCGAGGATCGGCACGCTCCTGAGCGCATCCGCGCCCGGCCAGATGATTGTCTCGAAGCGCTCGCCGGCGGCCAGCGCCGGCGTGCGCCCGCCTTGCTGGAACCAGGCCTGGCCGAGCATGATCGTCGATCCGGCGGCGATGAAATTGATCGCGACGCCGGAAACGATCTGGTTGCCACGATGGGTGATCGAGGCAAAGCCATGGATCAGCGCGAAGGCGACCGAGATGAGTATGGCCATGCCGAGGCCGACATAAGCCGAGTGGAAGACCGAGGCGGCGGCGGCACCGGCGAAGGCGCCAACCAGCATCTTGCCTTCGAGCCCGATGTCGAAGACGCCGGCCCGCTCTGAATAGAGGCCGGCGAGGCAGGCGAGCAGCAAGGGGACCGACAGACGGATGGTCGAGTCCAGGACCTGTACGATGGCGTTGAAGAAATCCATCTCAGGCGCCCTTCCCCTTGACCGCTTCCATGCCGACCGATCTCGGGCTGAGCGAGGCGAACAGCGCCTGGACATAGGGCCGGAACATATGCTCGAGCGCGCCGGCGAACAGGATGACCAGGCCCTGGATGATGACGATCATGTCGCGGCTGATCGCCGGCATCTCGAAGGCGAGCTCGGCGCCGCCCTGGTAGAGCATGCCGAACAGGATTGCGGCAAGCACGATGCCGACCGGGTGCAGTCGCCCCATCAGCGCCACCGCGATGCCGACGAAACCGGCGCCCGAAACGAATTCGAGCGCGACATTGTGCTGGTCGCCCATCGTCGGGTTGAGCGCCATCATGCCGGCCAGCGCGCCCGAGATCATCATCGCAATGATGATGATGCGGATTTCCGAAATCCCGGCATAGCGCGCCGCTTTCGGGCTGTGGCCGTAGGTACGCATCTCGTAGCCGAGCTTGGTGCGCCAGATCAGGACCCACACCAGAAAGGCCATGGCCAGCGCCAGCAGCGAGCTGACGTTGAACGGCGCCGAACGGATTTTGGCGCCGAACAATTCGATGATCCAGTTGAGCTTCGGCAATTGTGCGCCTTCGAGGAAGGTGCGCGTCTGCGGCGCCATCGAGCCGGGCGGCTTCAGCATGCCCACCAGCGCATAGACCATGACGCTGGCGGCGATGAAATTGAACATGATGGTGGTGATGACGATGTGCGAGCCGCGCTTGGCCTGCAGATAGGCCGGGATCAGCGCCCACAGCGCGCCCATCGCCGCGGCGGCGATAATGGCGATCGGGAAGGTCAGCCACCAAGGCAGCACGCTGTCGAAGGCCAGGCAAACGATGCCGATGCCGAGACCGGCGATATAGCCTTGGCCCTCGCCACCGATGTTGAACAGGCCGCAATGCGCCGCAACCGCCACCGACAGCCCGCTGAAGATGAAGGTGGTGGCATAGAAAAGCGTGAACGCGATGCCTTGGCCGCGACCGAAGGCACCCTCGACCAGGATGACCGCAGCACGCAGCGGGTTCTCGCCGACCAATATGACGACGAAACCGGCAACGACGAAGGCGACGAACAGATTGATCAGCGGGATCAGCACATAATCGGCCCAGGCCGGCAGCTTGGCATAGGGAGTGCTCATTCCGCGGCCTCCCGGTGCTCGACGCCGGCCATCAGCAGGCCGAGTTCGCCCTCGGTCGCGTCGGGGCCGCGCTCGCCGACGATGCGGCCGGCAAACATCACCAGAATGCGGTCGGAAAGCGAGCGGATCTCGTCGAGCTCGACCGAAACCACCAGCACCGCCTTGCCCTGGTCGCGCATCGCGATTAGGCGCTTGTGGATGAATTCGATGGCGCCGACATCGACGCCGCGCGTCGGCTGGCCGACGATCAGCACGCCGGGATCCTGCTCCATTTCCCGCGCCAGCACGATCTTCTGCTGGTTGCCGCCGGAGAAATTGGCGGTCTTGAGGCGGCAGTCCGCCGGTCGGATGTCGTATTTGACGATCTTGTCCCTGGCATCGTTACGGATGGCATCGATGTCGAGAAACGGCCCCTTCAGATAGCGCTCGTCGTCCTGGTAGCCGAGAATCGAATTCTCGTTCTCCTCGAAGGCCAGCACCAGGCCGACATGATGGCGGTCCTCCGGCACATGGGCAAGGCCGCGCTCGCGCAGTTCACCGGGATCGGCGGCGCCGGTGAGGTCGATCGGCTTGCCGTCCAACGTGACCGAACCCGAAACGGCGCGCCTGATGCCGGAAATCGCCTCGAGCAGTTCGGATTGTCCGTTGCCGGCGACGCCGGCAATGCCGACGATCTCGCCGGCATGGATATCGAAGGAGACGTCGTCGACCATGGTGACGCCGCGGGAATCCTTGACCGTCAGGTTCTTGACCGCGAGCTTGACGCCGCCGGCCTTCGCCTCGCCTTTCTCGACGCGCAGCAGCACGCGCCGGCCGACCATCAGCTCGGCCAGCTCCTCGACCGTGGTCTTCCTGGTTTCGCGTGTCGCCACCATGGTGCCCTGGCGCATCACCGAGACCGTGTCGGTGATCGCCATGATCTCGCGCAGCTTGTGGGTGATCAGCACGATCGTCTTGCCCTGCTCCTTCAACTGCCTGAGGATGCGGAACAGATGGTCGGCTTCGGCCGGCGTCAGCACGCCGGTCGGCTCGTCGAGGATCAGGATCTCGGCGCCGCGATAGAGCGCCTTGAGGATTTCGACGCGCTGCTGCAGGCCGACCGGCAACTCCTCGATGATCGCGTCCGGATCGACTTCGAGCCCGTATTCGCGCTCGAGCCGCTCCAGCTCGGAACGCGCCTTGGCGATGCTTTTCTTCAGCAGCGCATCGCTTTCGGCGCCGAGAATGACATTTTCCAGCACCGAGAAATTGTCGACCAGCATGAAGTGCTGATGCACCATGCCGATGCCGAGCGCGATCGCATCGTTCGGTGTCTTGATCGATGCCGGCTGGCCGCCGACACGGATTTCGCCGCTGTCGGCCTGGTAGAAGCCGTAAAGGATCGACATCAGCGTCGACTTGCCGGCGCCGTTTTCGCCGACGATGCCATGGATGGTGCCGCGCGTAATTTCCAGATTGATGTCGCGGTTGGCGCGCACGGCGCCAAAGCTCTTGTCGATGCCGATCAGCTCGATTGCGGCTTGCGCCATGCAGCCTGTTCCCACTGTTATTTTTTTACCGCTTGGTCAAACGCCTAGCATGACGCCCAGTCTGTGCCAATTGGGTCTGTGCCAATTGGCCGGAGCACGGTTCACTCTCGACAAATCCCGTCATGCTTGTCAATTTCCAACGTGGCCGCACCCTGCACAATCGCCTGATCGAGGATTTCAAATGACCATGCCCGACGACCGGCTGACGACGCTGGAAATCCGCGCCGCCGAGCAGGAGAAGACCATCGAGGAACTGTCCGGCCAGATCGCCGAGCAGTGGAAGGTGATCGAGCGCATGCAGCGCAAGCTCGACGCGCTGGCCGAGCGCTTCCTGGCGCTGGAGGAACAGGCCGCACCCGACGTGCCGGTGACTAAGCCGCCGCACTGGTGAGCGGCCTGACAATGCAAAACCGCCGGGCTTTCACCCGGCGGCTCGTCAGCTCAGCAATGTCTGTCGATCAATACGGGCAGGCATTGTCCGACATGTAGTCGTGCACCTTGATGGTGCCGGCGATGATGTCGGCCTTGGCCTTTTCGACCGCTGCCTTCATCGCATCGTCGACAAGCGCCTTGTTGTTGTCGTCCATGGCGTAGTCGACGCCGCCTTCCTTGAGGCCGAGATCGTTGATGCCGGCCGTGAACTTGCCGTCCTTGGCATCCATGAAGGTGTTGTAGACGGCAACGTCGACACGCTTGACCATGGAGGTCAGCACCTTGCCGGGCTGCAAGCCGTTCTGGTTGGAATCGACACCGATGCCGAGCTTGCCCGCGTCGGCCGCCGCCTGCAGCACACCGACACCGGTGCCGCCAGCCGCAGCATAGATCACGTCGGCGCCCTGGTCGATCTGCGTCTTGGCGATCTCGCCGCCCTTGGCGGGATCGTTCCAGGCTGCGGGCGTATCGCCGGTCATGTTCTGGATGACGTCGGTGGCGCCGGCCGCTTTGGCGCCGCCGACAAAGCCGCAGCCGAATCTGCGGATCAGCGGAATATCCATGCCGCCGATAAAGCCGACCTTCTTCGACTTCGAAGCCATCGCCGCCATCACGCCGACGAGATAGGAGCCTTCCTGCTCTTTGTAGACGAGGGAGCGGACATTGGGCTTGTCGACGACCATGTCGATGATGGCGAATTTGGTCTCGGGGAATTCCGTGGCAATCTTGTCAAGCGCATCCGACCAGGAGAAGCCCGCCATGACGATCGGATTGCGGCCGTCCTCGGCGAAACGGCGCAGCGCCTGCTCGCGCTGGGTGGCGTTGCTGACCTCGAATTCCACATAGGGGATGCCGGTCTCGGTCTTGAACTTTTCGGCGCCGTGGAAGGACGCCTCGTTGAACGACTTGTCGAACTTGCCGCCGAGATCATAGAGAAGCGCGGGTTGAATGTCCGCGGCGAAGGCCGGAAGAACCATTGCAGCTGCGGCCATGAGGCCGAGTACGATACGTTTCATGTGATCCACACCCCTGTCGGTTATTTGTCCATTATGCACCGCATGCCGGCCCGGTTCTCCGGCAGGCATTCGGCGTCAGGCAGGAGTGTCTTCCTCCCGCTTCGGGCCAATCTGGCACGGCCCGAAACAAAATTCACGTGGAATTTTGACCCTTTGGAAAAGCGTGGCGCCCCCGAGCCGCGGCCCCGCCAATTACATTGGGGAGGGGGGCCAAAAAAGGCGGGGGCCGCGGGCGGGAATGGGCCCGCGGCGCCCGGTGCGGGGACGGCCCCAA